>CALFWZ010000206.1 GCA_937928405.1 uncultured Saprospiraceae bacterium | reverse complement strand
CCACCATGGCAATGACTTGGGAAACACTTGAATTTGACTTTACCAACGAGGCCGCAGGAACTGCCGCTATCGACCTTGCTAATACGTATGATAAGGTTTCTATTTTCTTCAACTTCGGTACCGATGGCGCAACCGCTGGTGAGAAAACCTACTACTGGGATGATGTAACCTTTGTCGACGAACCTATCGATATTCTACCTAGTTTACCGATCGACTTTGAGAGTACGACTATCGATTACGCATTAGGAGATTTTGGTGAAAATGTTTCTGCTATAGTGGTAGATCCTACCGATCCAAACAACACCGTAGTCCAAAGTACCAAAACAGCCGGTGCCGAAACCTGGGCTGGTACCACCGCTGGTAGTGCCGGTCTCGCCCAAGCTATTCCTTTCACTGCAACTGCCACCAAAATGACCGTGCGTGTTTGGTCGCCTGACGCTGGAACTCCTATTCGTCTAAAGGTTGAAGACAATACGGATCCTACCAAAAGTGTGGAAACCGAAGTAATGACCACCATGGCAATGACTTGGGAAACACTTGAATTTGACTTTACCAACGAGGCCGCAGGAACTGCCGCTATCGACCTCACTAATACATATGACAAAGTTTCTATTTTCTTCAACTTCGGTACCGATGGCGCAACCGCTGGTGAGAAAACCTATTACTGGGATGATGTAACTTTTGTGGAGGTACAAGTAGAAGGGATTGTGTTACCCGTAGATTTTGAATCTCCAACTATTGACTACACGTTCGGAAACTTCGGAGGTGGTTTATTAGAATTGATTGACAACCCAGATCCTTCTGGAATTAACACCAGTGCCAAAGTTGCTAGGATGATTAAAAATGGTCCTGAAACTTTTGCAGGTAGCTTTATGGATTTAGAAGAACCTATTGATTTTTCTGAAAATACCATTTTTAAAATGAATGTTTGGGGTCCGGCGGTAGGAACTACCGTTTTACTAAAAGTAGAAAACCTTGCTGATCCCGGAATCGTTTTTGAACAATCAGCTACTATGACTACTAGTATGGCTTGGGAGGAATTGAGTTTTGATTTTTCTGCCATTGACGCTGCTCAAGCATACCAAAAGATTGTACTTATTTTTGACAACGGTACGGTTGGAGATGGTACGGCGGCTTTCACCTATTATGTCGATGATATTCGTCTAGAAATGGGTGAGCCGGCTCCACGTCCTGATCTACCAATTACTTTTGAAGATACTGCTTTGGATTATGCCTTAGCTGATTTTGGAGGCAACGCCAGTTCTATTGTTGTGGATCCTACCGATCCTAATAATTTAGTGGGACAAGCCATCAAAACTGCTGGAGCAGAAACTTGGGCGGGTACAACGATTGGTGGAGACGCAGGTCTAGAAAATGAGATACTTTTCACTGCTACTGATACAAAGATGACCGTAAGAGTTTGGTCTCCAGATGCAGGCACCCCAATTCGTCTAAAGGTGGAAGACAAAACTGATCCTACCAAAAGTGTAGAAACCGAAGTAATGACTACTACGGCAATGGCTTGGGAAACGCTTGAATTTGATTTTAGCAATGAAGCTCCCGGTACGGCAGCACTCAACCTCGATTACACTTTCGATAAGCTGTCTATCTTCTTCAACTTTGGTACAGACGGTGCCACGGCAGGTGAAAAAACTTATTACTGGGATGATATGGAATTTGGCCCATTAGTAGGAATCGAGATTTTGGATGCTGCGGCGAACGGAATAAAGATTTCACCTAATCCAGCCAGTACAGAAATCAATGTAACATTTCCTGCCGCGCTCAATGAGCTGGTAGAAATGCAACTCATCGACTTAACTGGCAAAACCGTACAATACTTTGAAGTAGCGGATCAACAAGCTCGCCTTGAACTTGGGAACCAACATGCTGGAATGTATTTACTTCGTATCCAATCGAATGATAAAGTATATATTCAGAAACTGATGATTACCAAATAATTTCAAGGATACCATTTTAAATAAAAATCCCCTGCGTAAATTTTACGTAGGGGATTTTTTTTGAAAAAAATTTCAAAAGGAAGTTGTTCAACCATTAAAGTCCAAATCCTTCGCTGTTAAAAGTTTCTTCAATAAAAGCATCCGCTTGCGTATTTCTATTGTTTTTAACTTCCACCCGTAGTGTATTCTGAAATGGTGAAGGATCAGTAATCGGGCTTTGGTAATACATGTAGTAGATACTATTCGAAGATTTTTGAATTTCTTCCTGGATACTCAAAAACATATTCTGAAGGCCGTTCACATCCGCTGCTTTAAAGTATCGATCTTCAGATTGCGCTAGCGTAATTAATGACGCCTCGTCCAAATCCGGACTGGCTAATGCTGCTACAAAACGTTTCTTACCATCAATTGCTCGTAAGGCATCCGATAAGGTAATATTTGGGGTGGCATTATGCCTACCATCCGTAAAGATGATCAGACTACCATCCTCAATTCCTGTAATATTGTAGATATCATCCCATAAACCTTCCATTTCTTCAATTGCACCGTATAAATTGGTGGAATTAACTAAGTCTGTTTCAGGAATGGTATTGATCGCTGCGATAAGTGCCACTTTATCTGCCGTAAAATTTTGTAATAAATCGGTATTGGCATCAAAAGTATAAATTGCGATCTCTTGCTCTGGTAATTTTTGGTTAATCATGGCAATACAAGCCGCCTTAATTTGAGGTACTAAGCCTTCTACACTACGGGTAAGGTCAAGCAATAAAACGGTCTTCAATTTAAATGGAATCGCATCACGAGTAATGGTCAGATCTCCTTCTCGGTCTATAGTGCCATCGTTCTCAAAAACATCAAGATCTTCCACTTTAAGTCCAGAAACTCCTTGGTGATCAAAATCGGTCGCACGAAATAGAATCTGTACCTCACGATCTTTAGGAATGACATTCATACCGATGGTCTCTAGTCGGGTAAAGGTGCCTGGATTAGGATTGGTGCGAATTTCTTCTTTACCACAAGCGGTCATCAAAAATAGGGTTGTTAAAAGAAGAAATAGTTGGGGTTGTATGGTTTTTAACATAGCAATAAGTGTTGTATTAAGAAATAACCCTTGAGGGGGATTGCTTAAAAAGTTTTAGAAAAATAAATAAAGAAGGAGGTTTCCTTTCTATAATTATTTTGGTAAAACGTGAAAGGATCGTGCCAAGTATGGCATTTTTTTATAATAACATTATTTTAACTTAAAATTCTGGCATTTAACAGTTTAAAATGTCTTTAGAATAAGCATTGAATAAAAATATTAAGCTTTACCCAACCAACGCTTACTTCCCTACCGTCTTACCTGATATACCCGTCAATTGGTTTTATTAATCATCTAGTAAATCAGGGTTTAAAACACTAATTGGGATCATATTATTTAACTATATCATTCTAATTGACTTCGTTTTTTTGCTATTTGCCCTCTTTAATCCTGCCTGCCGGCAGGCGCGATCGAGGGAAACCAATAGCGAAATGCAAATAGCATTTTTTAAGGCTAGTTTTGATTTTAAATTGGATTTTAACTCCTTATTCGCATTATCTATAAAAAAATAGTTATGAAAATTTTAAACGTTCTTTTACTCTTTACTACCTTGATGTTTTTAGGTACAAGCTGCACAAAAGACAAGTGCCGTCAAGAGGTAACCTACACAAAGTATAGCCCAGTATATGCCACCTACGAAGACATCCGTGCGGATATTCGCTCTGAGGCACCTCGTGAATTAGAAAATCCCGGAAAAATTTATTTCTACCAAGATCATATTTTCATCAATGAATATCTCCAAGGGATTCATATTATTGACAATTCAGATACTGAAAATCCAACGCCGATCAGCTTTATTCCTATCTTAGGAAACATTGATATGGCCATCAAAAACAATCAGTTAATTGTAGATAATTATACGGATTTGGTAACCATTGATATTTCAGATCTCAATCAGGTAAGGCTCACTAATCGTCAAGAAGATGTATTTGCTGTTCAGCAAGACGAGACTGGCATAATCGTTAGTTACGAGGAAGAGGAAGTAACAGAAGACGTAGATTGTAATTGGGACGGTCGAAATGGAGGTATCTTTTTTGGCAATCAATTCTTTGATAGTAATGCAGCATTTTCCGCAGAAACAGGCCTCCAAAACCTTACATCACCAACTCAATCGGCACCATCTACTGGAATAGCTGGCTCTTTTGCGCGATTTACTTTGTATGACGACTATCTTTATATTGCTCAAAATTGGACCATCCGGGTATTTGAAATAAGTGATCCATCTGCTCCCAGTGAAGGTGGCTCTGTAAATGCAAGGACCAATTCCGAAACTGCTTATGTTTATAAAGACCATCTTTTTATCGGTGGAACAACTGGAATGAATATTTTTGAACTCAGCAATCCTTCTAATCCCATCTATATATCCGGTTACTCACACATGATTGGATGTGATCCAGTTGCTATCAGCGGAGATTATGCATTTGTAACCATACGCCAAGGAAATACCTGTCGAGGAGAATTAAATCAGTTAGACGTTTTGGATATTTCAGATATTTTTAACCCAATTCTGGAAAGATCATTTGATATGCAAAACCCACACGGCTTGGCGGCAACTCCAGAGGCCCTATATCTATGTGAAGGAGCATTTGGACTAAAGGTATTTGACAATAATAATCCATTAGATGTAGGAGAAAACTTACTTTCTCATTATCAAAATTTCGAAGCTTATGATGTTATTTATCTGCCAGGACAAACCGATATTCTTCTATTGATTGGAGCAGATGGATTTTATCAATTCGACGTTAGTGACCCTTTACAACCAAGAGAAATAAGTCATATTCCAGTAATCAAGAACTAAAATAGTTTTTCAACCAATCTACCAGCGGAGTTTATGAAAAGTCATAGACTTCGCTTTTTCTGATTAAACTTGATGTACGATTCTTTACGAAATAAAACACCAACCAATGGATTTTATAAAAAAAATCATCCCATTTACTATCTTTCTTTGTTTATCCAATCTACTAGTGGGACAAGTAGATATCCCCAAAACACTACATTTAAAGGATGGCAGTTTTTTATTGGGAAGTTTGGTTGGAAAATCAAATGAAGTCTACGTTTGGCAACTCGCTGATGGTACCCAAATCACTTTCCTAAAAGACCAGGTTCGTTTTATAAAGGCGTATAAAGAAAACTTCAAGCATATCAAAAATGGAAAAATCAAAAAAACGAAGGGTTTTTATGGAATGCTCATGGCCGGAAATCTAAATGAGGGAAAGCCAAGTGAATGGTGGCGATATGAACATGATCGTGCTTTCTCTATAAATTTAACGGTGGGTTATCAATTGAACGATAAACTTTCACTAGGCATTGGAACCGGTTATGATACATACGTAAACGATGTCCCAATCATTCCATTATATCTAGATTTCAGAGGAGATATTTTTAATTCGCCGATTACACCATACTATAAGCTATCGGTGGGATATGGTTTTGATAGTCCAACTAAGGACCAAAAAAACAATGACAGTGTTGAGTACGATGGAGGCGTTTTAGTTCACCCTTCTATTGGGTTAAAATTTTATACGCGTGGCAATTTGGCTTGGCTATTAGATTTTGGATATCGGTTTCAACGATACGATCGAGGAATAATTTGGGACGTAAATCCTCAACGTTGGACTATGCAACGAGCCAGCTTTCGGGTTGGGATAGAATTTTAACTAGTGTTGTTAGATTAGGTTAAATTGCTAACCGCTTTTTTGATTCTGACAAGCGAATTTTAATTAAGACTGGCCTAGAATTCTAGATTCCGTACTAAAAAGCAATTTAAGGTAAAGAAAAAATGACCAAAGCTTCTAGGAATACTTATCAGAAAACAAGTGGAAAACCCCTTATTTTCTCTTATATTTGTCGTTCAAAATTAGCTTAAATTATGTTTGACAATCTTAGTGAAAAACTAGAATCGGCCTTTCAAGGTCTGAAAGGTGACGGCAAATTGACGGAAATCAATATTGCGCAGTCCGTTAAAGAGATTCGTCGTGCCCTCGTTGCGGCCGATGTAAACTATAAAATCGCCAAAGAATTTACCGATAAAATTAAGGATGAGGCCCTCGGTACCAGAAATGTACTCAATGCCGTTAAGCCGGGAGAAATGATGGTCAAGATCGTCATGGATGAAATGGTCGAATTGATGGGTGGACAAGCCGTAGGAATCAATACTTCCGGAAAACCTGGCGTTATCTTAATTTCTGGTCTACAAGGTTCTGGTAAAACCACTTTTTCGGGTAAACTCGCTAATTACCTAAAAACCAAGAAGAAGAAATCTCCCTTATTGGTGGCTTGTGATGTTTATCGGCCAGCAGCCATCGATCAATTGACCGTCATTAGTGAGCAGATTAAAGTTCCCATCTTTAAAGATGTAGACAATAAAAATCCCGTAGAGATTGCCCAAAATGCGATCTTACATGCCAAGACCCACGGCTTTGATGTAGTTATTGTAGATACCGCGGGACGATTAGCGGTAGACGATCATATGATGCGCGAAATTGAAAACATTAAAAGCGGGATTGAGCCTTCTGAGACGCTCTTTGTCGTGGATTCTATGACTGGACAAGATGCGGTTAATACCGCCAAAGCGTTTAACGAACGGATCAATTATGATGGTGTTGTTTTAACCAAACTAGATGGTGATACGCGTGGTGGTGCCGCCTTATCGGTAAAATACACCGTAGGTAAACCAATCAAGTTTGTGAGTACCGGTGAGACCATGGAAACTATTGATGTTTTCCATCCAGAACGAATGGCGCAGCGTATTTTAGGAATGGGAGATATTGTTTCTTTTGTAGAAAAAGCACAGGAACAATTTGACGAAAAAGAAGCAGCAAGGATTGAGAAAAAAATTAAGAAAAATAAGTTCGACTTCAATGATTTCCTTGGCCAATTGAATCAGATCAAAAAAATGGGTGACCTCAAAAGTTTGATCAACATGATTCCAGGTATGAGTAAGATGACCAAAAATTTGGACATCGACGATAAAGCTTTTAGTAAGGTAGAGGCTATTATCCAATCTATGACTCCGCAAGAAAGAGGTAATCCAGAGTTACTTAACATGAGTCGGAAACGCCGTATTGCCAATGGCTGTGGTCATAATATTCACGAGATCAATATGTTTATCAAGCAGTTTGATCAAATGAGAAAAATGATGCACAAGATGAGTAAAGGAAAAGGCATGCAAGGCATGATGGGTGGAATGAAGAAGTAGTGTTTTGTTGAATGGTTGAATCGAATTTTAAGATAAACAAAATGACCGCGAAGTAATCTTTGCGGTCATTTTGTATTTAATGCCTGTTTATACCTGCCTATTTTTTAAAATCACCTAATGGATTGGAGCATTTTATCCTCTTTACTATGTGGAGAGAGAAAAAGACCCAGCTGAAAATACGGAGTGTTGCTTGCCCGTAGATTAAAGCCAACCGAATTATTATTTTTGGTCTCAAATCTCGTATTAAGATTATACTGATAACCTATATGCGCACTTACCCAGACCCATGGAACAATTCTTCGCTGATACTTTATTGCTGCTTTTATGTGGGACTGATTGTAAGCGAAATCTAGGTTTTCTATTCCATCTTGTGGAATATCCATTCGAAAATTCTTATTACCAAATTCTAGTCCAGAAAGTAGAATATTGCCAGGTGAAATATTATGTCGAAAATAAACGAATCCAGGCAAGAGTGCTTCGAGCCCCCATTTAGGAGAAAAGTTTTTATATAGAAGAAAGAAAGGAATCACATTAAATCTACGAAAATTTTTGGATACATTCACAGCAACACCCCACTCAAAATCTATATTCGGCTTTACACCATATACACCTAACACTCGATAAGTAGCGTATCTATCATTAAATTTACCTAGTCCACCGAAATTCCCACTGACCATGTATCTAAGTTGCACAGCAAAATAGCTGCGCTCGTCGAGGCTCTTATTTACCACCAAGCTAAAGGAACTGCTTTTTAGATTATTGGCATCTAGATTAGAAAGTACTGGGAGATGGGTAGCCCCTATTTCTGTAAAATCAAACCGTTCTTGATAAAATCGATAGCCAAATAATACTTTAAAGTCATCTTTAATTATCAACGGTGCTTTAAGTTTTGCTTCTAGATAATCCCATTTACTAAATTTATTGGTGAGATTACTAGCCTCTCCTTTTGTGTTGGTCAATCGACCAGACCCTCGATTTCCATATTTTATTTCTAAGCCTTTGGAACGACTTTTATTTCTTACCCCTGGCTGACAAAAGGATTTTATTTCCATATTGTCAATATCAACGTCTATATCAACGATGGGTACGTCTGTCACAACTTGGGCATTGGTAGATATTGAAAAACAAAAACATAATATAAAACAAGGATAGTAAAACTTCAATTTTTTTTAAAATTATGGTAAAAGAATAGTTAAGTGAGGTTTTGGGAGGTGGTAAGATTGCTCAAAGATATAATTTATGTGACTATCTTTCGAACGGAAAAAACATAAAAATGTTCGATTTAGGACTATTTGCCGCTTTTCCAAGGTGCTGAGGAATTAACGTCCGAAAGAATTGATTTATTTTAACAATATTTTAAACCCTCCGTATTTCATATTTTTGTTTCTTGTTCGTTATTATGATGAGAACTAAAACAATAACTTATTAAAACACCTTAAGATGAAAAAGTACACCTTTTTATTTTGTTGCTTGGCCCTTATGATGAGCGCCTGTAAAGACGACGATGACAATGCAAATCGACTACAATACGGTGGTGACAATGTCAATGCCCCCTTGCTACAATCTGCTACTTGGCAAGCTGCCGTTCGCTTTACGCCAGCAGAAACTGCCGAATTTTCTGGCTTACGGCTTACGGAAATAGAATTTTATATGGTTAATGTTCCTGCTGGAACGGATGTTTTTGTATTTGGCCCTGGCGTAAATAATCAGCCTGGAGATGAACTTTACAGAGCGCAAGTAGGTGGTAGTATCCGCGCAGGTAGCTGGAATACCCATCGTTTGGCTACCCCAATTGATATTACGGGAGAAGAGATTTGGATATCCGTTGGAGTAGTTCACGATTTTGATCAACAATCTTTTGGTTGTGATGCTGGCCCAGCAGAAAATGATGGAGATTGGTTATGGTCTAATTTAGATTCTCAGTGGAGAACTTATCGCGAGCGTACCAATGAAAGTGTGAATTGGAATATTAGAGGGATTGTGGAGGAATAGATGACTGTGCGGATTGGTAGATTAAAAAATTATAGGATTTTTTATCCTTTCAACTAAAATAGTTCGTGCAGGAATTTCGACTAGAATGAAGACAAAGCAATAGTATATACTATTTTAAATTTAGTTACCTTACCATACAGTGTGTATAAAAATTCAGCATTTTCCTTAGTTGAAAATAATATTAGATGCATGATTAAATTGGATAAAAAGCCCGATAATTCAACTTGAATTATCGGGCTTCTCTGATTTATGCTATGATTCGAACCTACACCTCACTCGTCTTCTCTCGATGCTCCCACCAAAAGCTTACTTTTTTCAAACTCCAATACTCAATGCCTACCAATAGAATGGCAAAAAAAGCAGCTACGCATAAGCGCTTTAAAGTCAGTTTTTCTAGGAAAGCCATACCTGGAACCGAATTATCAAAATAGGCTGAAACACAGGTCATCATGGTCAGTTTTAGTGAGAAACTGAATAGCATCTTGGCCGGGGTGAATTTTATGTTGGAGGGGTTTAGCACTTTACTGTAATAATTAATAATTGGTTAATGAAAAATTAATAATGCCAGCCTACCGACAAAGGCAGGTCTCTTCTATCGTAGATTTATGTGGTTTTAATTAATAAATATTTGCTTCTTGCCTTAGCCCCAAATAGGTAACAATACTTTATGGGTGATTGATTTAAGTCTATTCGATGGTTAGAGGCCAACTCTCAATAACTCATCACTACCTTTTACCTTATCAATGTAACGTTACCTCGGGTTTGAAGGTTTCCTTCTCCTAGACAATTTACTTCTAAATAATATCCATAAACATCCGGAGCGAGTAATTCTCCTTTATAACGACCATCCCAGGTACCATTGACATCATTGGTCTCAAAAACTTTTTCACCCCATCGATTAAATATAGCCCAATAGGCCGATTCTATCGGAACGCCGTATAATTGTAGGACCTCATTTTCGCCATCTCCATTGGGACTAAAGGCATTGGGAAAAAACACGTAAGGTAAATCACAATCAGGCGTTATGACCGTCACACGTATAGAAGCTGTGGCGGTGCAGCCATTTTCATCGGTCACAATTACGGAGTACGTTTGATCGGAAGTAGGACGGGCCGTAGGGTCAAGAACGTCTATTGCACTCAATGTTGAATCGCCTGTCCACAAGTAGGTACTAGGGAGTGCGGCTAGTGCTCCTAATTGTAGTGTTTGTCCAGTTATGATGGTATCCCGATCCGCAAAGACTTCAACTGATTGATTATTATCAATCACCGTAACGGTAGCCGTTCGAGTGGCTGTACAACCAAATTCATTTTCAAGAAATACAGAATAGGTAGTTGTATTGACAGGGCTTACCCAAACGGCATCCTCTATACTTGAACCAATAATCGTTTCTACTGGATTCCATTCATAAGACAAAGGAATACCTGGTAGAAAATTGACAACATTCAATTGAACCGTATCACTGCGGCAAATACTTTGTCCAACCGTGCTGGCATCAATGGAATTATTAAAAACCTGAATGGTATCTAATTGGGTGCATCCAGCAGAATCAGTGGCCATCAAAAAATAAGTTCCCAAGAAAGCAGGACGAACCCGCAATTCCGGTTCCGTGCCAACTGGTAATCCAAAATTCGGCGTAAGCGACCAAAGAAATTCAGCAGGTAAATTGGTAGCAGCAGTTAAGGTGGCGGTATCGCCACAAATTTGCTGATCGTCTGAAGCATTAAGCATGAGCGCTGGTGGAACTATGACCACTAAGGTTTCCGAACGGGTGCAACTCGCCTCTATGGAGGAAGTGACCGAAATATTATAGATCGTATTCTCTACTGGTCCAATCAAGGGATTTGGAGCAGTAGGATCAGACACTGCGTTAGCAGGACTCCAACTGTATTGATATTCAGGGTTAAAATTAGGGTTGGCAAAGACCGTATCGCCTAAACATAACAAAAGACTGTCGGTAATGCTTTCTTCTACCAGCGGAATAATAAAATCTTGAATTAAGGTATCCGTACATCCATTATCCGAATTCACCACCAATTGAGCGGTATACGTACCTGCCTCATTAAAAGTAATTACAGGGTTTTCTACATTACTGGAATCTCCATTACCAAACATCCATTGATAACTCTGAATAACTCCTTGCGTATTAACGGAAGTATTTTGAAATTCTACGATCGCACTATCGGTACAAGTAAGAAATTCAGGGGTAAATCCTAAATTAATGCCAGGTTCTGTGACTGTAATTGGTAGCAGTAAGGTATCCGAACAAGGAATCAAATTATTATAATATAGTCTCACCATATATTCGCCCGGTCCCGCATAGGTATGGCTGGGAGCAAAGGCATCTGAAGTCAAGCCGGGTTGAGCGGGGTCACCAAAATCCCAAATAAAATAGGGTCCATTGGCATTACTATTAAAAAAGTCGACGGTATAACCCGAACATTGCGTATACGAAAAGGCGCTGAGCGATGGAACCGTATCTAGAATACCAACTTCTACACTATCAATTAAGGTACAATTAAATTGGTTGGTTATTTCTACTTGAAAAATATAAGTACCGGGATCCAATCGCGCAATGACCGGTTCACTGGTATTTCCATCTAATAAAATATACTCTTCCGGAGACCAATAATAAGAAAGGATATCATTAGAGTCCAAATTTTCAGACATCAATCTAGTAATCTCTCCTTCACATAACAAAGTGAGACCATCCACTTCAACATTAATCCCATTGCCAGTAACCTGAACACTATCAAACAAGGCACATCCAAAACTATCTCGAACCAAAAGATGATAAGTTTCCGTACCAAAAGGTGTCACCAAAATTTCCGCTCCCTCTCCAAGAATATTATCAAATTCTGGATCATCGCTCCAGATAAATTGATTGGCCTGGGTGGCATTTGCTGTCAAGGTAATATCCGTTAAACAAGTCACGGTATCATTGATTACATCTAGTAAAATTGGAGGCGGAACAAATACCGTTACTTCAAGATTTTTTGAACAAATGCCCATACTATCTTTTACTACCGCTTGGTAAACCGTCGTCTCTGCTGGATTGGCTCGTGGATTGGGTATGGTAGGATCATCCAAGGTCTCCGCTGGTGTCCATTCATATGTATAATCAGGATTAAAAGTACTATTCAGATTGACTTCTGTACCTAGGCACAATTGTAACAATTCATTTTCTATTTCCTCATCAACCACAACAATATTCAACGTCCGTTCAGTAGAACTAGTACAACCAGTCGAAGAAACGGCCGTCAGCCGTAAGCGATAAATTCCACTATTTGTAATTCTAATCGCTGGATTTTCATCATAAAGGGTGTCTAACGGAACATTGTTTAAACTCAATATCCATTCCCAGGCAGCCACTGTCCCAATTTCATCAACAGAGGTGTCCGTAATTAGAATTTCTTGGCCATTATTACAATCTCCATACACCACATCGATGCCTGCCGTTATAGAAGGCAATTGCACAGAAACCGTTTGAAAAAAAGTATCCACACAAGGATTACCCGGTTCTGCAATCAGCATAATTTGATAAATTCCCGTATCTCCATAAGTATAAATTGGATCTGAAAGTACCGAAGTAGCATCAGGATTAAGCGGGTCGTTAAAGTACCAGATGAACTGGTCTGCGTTAGCACTTTGATTATCAAAGGAAACAGTTAGTTGATCATTACAAACAACCTCCGGCGTAAAAAAGGAAGAGATCGTTTCACCACAAACTCCTACATTATATTGAAAATCACGACGAGTAGTAGAAATGATTTCACCATTACGATATTCTTCCAAACAGATACCAACCACAAACTGACCGATAGTATTAGGTAAGCCTGTTAATAAACCCGTTTCAGCATCAATTTCTAGCACGGCACCACCACTAAAGCCATTTAGCATATTATCAACTCCATAAGGTGGAGCAATCCAATTGACTATGTCGTAAGGAGGCGGATTAGGTGGTTGCGGGAGCGGAAAATCGGGATTAGCCCCTAAGAGTGGCGCACACAATCGGTAAACGATCGAATCATTATCAATATCTTCCGCACTTTGATCGAAGAAAATGGGTTCATTGACACAGATATATAATGGTGGCCAGTCCCTAAATTTGGCACTAGAGTTACATTCCAATAAGGCATTTTCAGTGATCGACACACCGTAAGTAGCTCCTGAAGCTAAAGGCTCTATTATATTGACAATCGTTTGATTACGACAACATCGTTGATACGCCAATTGGTAGCCACCAACTCTAAAAGGCAAATCTACCACTGCACGATAAGTGGAAGTGTGTACACAAACGTTGGGTGGAACAACCAAACAGGGATTGGTAAGCACAGGATTTAGGGTATCATCGTTCATCAACTCAATCAAAAGTTGTCCATTATCTCCAACGGAAGTCACTAGATCATTATCCACGCCGAAGATCCCGATAGAAGCTGGATCGTCAAAATAAGCGTTGGGATTGCCATTAATGCAGTCTCGAAAGACGGTAAGAACGATCTCATATTTCCCATCACCCAAACAAGTATAAGTCATTTCACCTCCAACAATATGGGTGGCTTTTGCAGCATAAAAATTTGCAAAGAGGAAAAAAAAGATAAAATATTTACTTAATGGTGCTCGCAAGGGATCAGAATTGGTTAATTAGGCAGTAATTGTTTAGTCAAATAAAAAATAAGTACGCTTTTAGATTGAATTTTTTAATTCTCTGAAAGGCGCTTATTTTAGAGAATCTACTGTTGGGGGTTATTTTCGAGCTCCCAAAGATGGGTACTTCTCGGTAAATTTACCAATATTCCCCAAAAGACTGGAATTTATCTTGAACAAATAGTGACAACTACTCTCCATAGTTGCCCATTTTAAAAACAATTCCTACCTTAACCATTTAAATATCAGGATGAAATGAGCAGAATTGCCGTATTTATATTAAAATTACATGGTTGGACATTGGACCCAGTCATTCCTAAAGAGTCTGATCGCTCCGTAATGATTGCTGCGCCTCATACCACCAATTGGGATTTTTATTTTATGATGCTGGCTTTTTGGGCCCTTAAAGTTCCTGTCCGATTTACCATTAAAGATAACTGGACCAAATTTCCGTTTGGCCTGATTACAAAGCCACTAGGTGCCATTCCAATAGATAGAAGACCCAAGCAACCAGGACAACCGCGTAAAAGCTATGTAGAGAGTATGATTGATATTTTTAAAAAATACGATCGGATTGCCGTGGCTGTGACGCCTGAAGGAACTCGGTCCTTACGCACAGAATGGAAGATGGGTTTTTATCATACGGCAGTAGGAGCAGGCGTTCCAATTACTTTTGGATATTTAGATTTTAAACTAAAAAAATGTGGTGTTGGTGGAGTTGTATATCCAACTGGAAATATCTCAGAAGATTTTAAAGTAATTAATGATTTTTATCGCAATGTTCATCCAAAATTTCCGGAACTATGGAGTTTGGATCAACGATATGATAGTGAAACAAAAAAAGCTTGATAAGTTAAAAACTACTGATGGAAACACCTGGAAATTCTAAGAAAAAAGCCAGTTTTTCAGACTGGCTTGAACTACTACAACAAGAGAGCTGGCAACTAGAGTTACTTGTCTCTGGATTTGCTTTATTTGGAATTTGGGAGAGCCGGAATTTTCTTAAACATTTTGATGCCTATTTCGGATCCCACCAACCTGAAGAAATAAGTACCATATTTCTTTTTATAGGATTTTCACTATTATTAAAAGCTGCTTGGAGTATATTTTTTATTAATCTATTAATTCATGTTGTATTACGAGGGCTTTGGATTGGCGCCATTGGCTTGAGGTATGTTTCTGGAGAAATTGATTATGAGACTTTAGGATATAATAAAATATTTGAAGAACATTTAAAAAGACGAGTAGGTCGCTTTGATACATATATTGAAAAACTAGAAAAAGTGTGTAGCGTTATTTTCGCGTATACATTTTTATTGTTTTTCATTTTCCTTTCTAGTGTCATGGTGCTCATTCACCTTATCTTATTAGGCCTTTTGACAGGCTACCTTTCTGAGTTTGGTTGGGGTGGTCTTGGCTTTACCCTTATTGTAGTTTATCTTATTTTAGGCTTTGTGGTTTTAATTGATTTCCTGACCATCGGAAGTATAAAAAAAGTCCGAAGTGATGCTTTTGCAAAGGTGTACGGATATGTATATCAATTTTACTCTTATACAACCCTTTCCTTTTTTTATCGACCGTTGCTATTCAATTTTTTCGATTATAAATATACGCGACGACTTTTTTGGTTTTCTGTACCCTATGTAATCTTAGTCTTGTTTTTGCTTCCAGGTTTTTATATAGAAACGACTGAATATTATCCTACCAGAGATGCTATCGGTAAGAACTATTATGATTCTTCTGAGGAAATCATAAAAGCCAGTTATTATGATGATCTCCGTTACCAAAAATATAATCAGCCAGAAGATATTAAAAAATCGGTTATCAAAGAATTTAGTTTAGCAGAATCTGTGATGGATTATTCGTTAGGGAAAATCTTTTTTCCATTCAATAAAAATGATCCGGATTTATTAAAATATAAGTATAAAATTTCACCACTTAACGAGCACGGTTTGCAGCACGTTTCCTTTGATTATGTCATCGAAGATAGTTTATTAGTCAAAAGTAAAGCAAAAGAAAGTGCTGCCCTACTAACCCTTCGTAAAGCAGAAAGAGCAGCTCGAAAAGCTGGAGAAATCCCTCCCTTAAAAAGAACCAATAAAAAGCTGGACCGATCAGATGGTATTAATATAGGTTTTAAACGAGGACGTTATGGCAATAAGGAAAGAGTCCCCACTAATAAATATCAAGCTCAGCGTGATAGTGTTCGTAAGTACTGGTCGAATTACCGTGACAATTATGTAAATGGAAAAATTTTGGCGATCAAGAATGCGCTTATGGATGCCAACAAAATTTTCATTGATGATATTCCATATCAGGATAAGATGACTTGTAAGCTTTTTACCCATCCAAATTTAAATGAACGAGGCATTCAGTGTTATTTTCCAACCGATAGTCTAGCAGATGGAGAACATATTCTACGTTGGGAAAGGACTAACTATAACCCTAATAAATTAGATTCCATAAAAATTCTTAATCGAAGTATTCCCTTTTGGATTCGCTCACAACGATAATTTACAAATATGAAAAACGGACTTATTTTTGGAGCACTTGCCGGGATCTTTTACCTGATCTGGGTAATTATTGGGGGAAAATTTTTCCCATACTTAATTTATGGTTCGATTCCTATGATTACCATATCTTCCCTAGTTGTCATTGCATTTATGGTGTTTGCCTGTCAAAAAGAAAAGGCCGCTTTAGATGGTTTTATTCGTTTTGGAGAAGGATTTTTAGTCTGTATAACCGTATATGCGGTTTTTAATTTAATCTATGTCATTGGGTTTAAAATTTACATGGATTCATCTCCTACAGCAATGGCTAATTTTTTAGAAATCACTAAAACGAGTACCCAGGATTTGTTAACTAAAATGGGAGCTTCAGAGGATCAAATTTTTCAAAGTATAGAGGAGTTTGAGGAGAACCTATCAGAGATGTTCACTTGGAAAACTACCCTG
Organism: uncultured Saprospiraceae bacterium; assembly: GCA_937928405.1. GTDB lineage: Bacteria > Bacteroidota > Bacteroidia > Chitinophagales > Saprospiraceae > JALZUU01. The sequence continues at coordinate 12,266 of CALFWZ010000206.1, read as the reverse complement.
CTAAACTTTGGGGTAGGCATCATCTTTCCGGGTGCATTACTTGCCTTAATTACGGCTGGTATCTCCAGCAAATTTTCTAAAAAAACAACCATATGATTAAAATTGGACACCGAGGCGCCATGGGGTATGCGCCAGAAAATACGCTGCTTTCCTTTGAAAAAGCCATTCCACTTTGTGATATGGTGGAATTGGATGTATACGTCTGTAAAACGGGTGAAGTAATTGTTTTTCATGATCATCGTTTAGAGCGTTGTACCGACGGTACGGGTCTTGTCATGAACAAATCTTTTGAAGAACTCCGTCAATTAGATGCTGGGCAAGGTCAACAAATTCCTACTTTAGAAGAGGTCTTAGAATTGATTGATAATCAAGTAGCTATCAATATAGAACTCAAAGGGCCAGGTACTGCTTATCCGGTTTTCCAAATAGTTGATAAATTTATTAAAGCAGGACGCTATACGCTGGAGCGCTTTGTGATATCATCTTTCAACCATCCTGAATTAAATCATTTTAAAGCCTTAGCTCCGGAAGCGTCGATTGGATGTTTAATTTCTTGTATTCCGTCAGATTTAGCGGCGATTGCTCAGTCTGTGCAGGCAGATTATTTAAATGTTTGTGGAGAGTTTATTAGCCAAGCATTAGTGGATGATGCGCACCGACGAGGACTGAAAGTATTGGTTTGGACGGTGAATGAATTGGATGATATTGCGTATGTAAAAGAACTGGGTGTGGATGGGATATTTTCGAATTATCCGGATCGGATTTGATTTGTTGATTTGTTGAATTGGTTTTTTAGAAAGTATCAGCTATTAGAAATATCCAGTCATAATAATTTAGATCCATCGGATTGGCAGCAAAACCACGGAATATTTCGTTTACCTAAAGTAGCCGAATAACGTTAGCTATCAAAATATACCGCGTCCTAAAAATATAAGCCATGAAATATATATGCCCGATCTGTATTTGTCTTTTACTCTTCCTAATGAGTGGATGTCTAGAAGATCCAACCCCGAGCAATGTTGATATTCCAGAAGAGGTAGAAGGTATGCGTCCTATTTACTTCGAAGGAGAAGAATGGAAAAGTTTTTCTGTCTCTGGACCTGAACCTGTGCAGCGGTTGGGCAAAATCTATTATAAAGATCAACACATATTCGTTATTGAGAAAAATAAAGGGATTCATATCATTGATAATACCAATCCAGCCAATCCAACACCCATCCGTTTTATAAATTTAAAGAGTTGTAACGATGTAGCCATCAAAGGTAATATCCTTTATGCTGATAACTATACCGACTTATTGTCCATTGATATCTCCGACTTCAATGATATCCAACTGGTTAATCGCCTTCCTAATTTATACCCAGCTCCATTAACTTATCCAAATAATTTTAGTGGATATTTTGAATGTTTTGATTCGTCAAAAGGACAGATCGGAGGTTGGGAAATGGCTACCCTAACTCGTCCCGAGTGCCGTCGATAATCGAACTTTTTTCTAACCTCTCAGATTCACGCTTTATGAAATTATTCAAGTTCTTCCTTTTTTGTGGTATCGCTATTTTGATGAGTCAATGCGCTGGAGACAATGACCTTGCCTCTGCCAGTGAAAGTGACACCGGAGCAAGCGGATCTTATGCACGCTTTATTATCAATGGTGATTTTTTGTACGTAATTGACGATCAGCGTATCAAAACTTTTGACCTTACCGATCCAGTGGTGCCTGCTCAGATTGATGTAAAAGAGGTAGGCACTGAGATCGAAAGTTTATTTCGATTGGATAAACGACTCTTTATCGGATCGGGATCAGGGCTATATATTTATGAAATTGATGAGCAAGGAATTCCTCAATCCCTAGGAGAAGCCGATTACGAATTACCTTTTGCACCCTGTGATCCAGTGGTAGCCGATTCCCAATATGCCTACGTGACATTAAACACTTTAGAAAATGTCAGCGGATGTGGTCGTAGTTTTACCGAACAAATCAATGTCCTAAAAATATTTGATTTGACTCGGATTGAAGCACCAGAATTAATCGCCGAGTATGAAATGTTTGGTCCCAAAGGAGTGGGTATTGACGGAGATATTTTGTTCTTATGTGATGATGAAGCAGGACTCAAAATTTTCAACGTGGCCGATCCAAGAAATATCCAAATGATTATCCAATTTGATAGTTTCACCGCCTTTGATGTCATTCCCCTCAATGGATTATTATTGGTAGTCGCCACTGACAATATTTATCAGTTTGATTATACGGATTTAAATAATATTCAGTTAATCAGTAACATTCCAATCGAAGCATAAATGCCACTACGCCTACTTTTAGTTCTCGGGTTATGTATCGGTTCCGTATGTTTGGCTTTTGGTCAGCAGGATTCTATACAAGAACCACCTATAAAAAAACACGTTGTCTTCTATAACCTATCTAATATACTTGATCTTAACGGTTCCAGTCTACAGTTTGGATTTAATTACAGATATAAACCGGGGATAGATTTTCAATTGGAATTGGGATTGGTAAGCGATAACCTATTAAACTTTCGGTTGCCTTTTGAAGAATATGTCGGATATCGTATTCGCCCACAAATCAAATTTTTGAACAAAAAAAGTTTATTAAACGAAGGACGATGGTATGGTGGCTTAATGATTTCCTACCAACAGCTCACTTTTAAAGAGAATAATAATTTTATAATTGATGATAGCTTTAACCAAAATATTACTTATCAAGGCAAAGATCTGACGTATGGATGGTATTTGATTGGAGGAGTTGATCTTAAGTTCTCTCGGCGTATCTTAGTCAGTTTTTCTTTCGGTTTGGGTCAATTATTTCTTAAAACAAAAATAAACGAAGGAGATCTTCCTGAAAATGCGAGTTTACTTGACGATTGTATTTGGTTTTGTGGTAGAGCTGACCTACGCAATAAAGAATTTAATAGACCTGGAGTCTTGTTTGATGTAAAGATTGGTTATATGTTTTGAAAATCCCACTCATAAAATTAAGTATAATAAATTCACTTAATCCGCATTCCTACCCCGCCTATCTAATAGATTCTAATCAACAAATAGCAATTCTTTCCGATAGATTTCACCTCCATACTGTTCTTAGTTTTATAACGATTGATTTGTCTTATCCAAGTACAAAATAATTTTATTGATAAAAAAAGTAGGTCTTAGCAAAGTTAAGTTGTCTTTAGTATGAAATAATGATTTTAATGAATAAAAAAAGCATCTGCCTATACGAAAGTCAATACTTAATTTAACTTTTCAACGTAAAATCATAAAAGATGCAAAGGTTCTTAGTTTTAAGTATTGTTGTTATTGCTAGTTTATTCCTTTTAAATTCCTGTGCGCCAGACAATGAAGAAGATGATTTCGATTTAGGGATCAATCCAACGAATGATGTGATCAGCGCCTTACCTACCGATGTCATAGCTCCAGCCAATAATCAAAGTACCACTGAAAAAATAGAATTGGGTCGTGCCCTTTTTTGGGATCCAGTTTTATCGGGTAATGGAGATATTTCTTGCGCCACCTGTCATCATCCGAACGAAGGATATGCCGATGGGATCGAACGGTCTTTGGGTACAGGTGGTACTGGACTAGGTACCAATAGACGAGGAGGTATAGAAGTAGCAAGAAATTCTCCTACCATAATAAATACCGCCTTTAATGGGATCAATCAAGGAGGCAACTACGATCCTACCAATGCAGAAATGTTTTGGGACAACCGGACCCGTAGCTTAGAATTACAAGCCATTCAACCGCTTTTGTCGGCGGAAGAAATGCGTGGGCCGAATATTTCAGAGCAAGCGATCATTGACACCGTATTAAATCGTCTTAGAAATATACCCGCATACGCTACGCTTTTTCAAAATTCATTTGGAGGAACCAATCCAATCAATGAGGTGAATCTCGGTCGAGCCATCGCCGCATTCGAGCGCAGTATAATTGCCAATGATAGTCCTTTTGATCGATACCAACGGGGAGATTTAAATGCCTTAACAAATCAGCAAATTAATGGAATGATGCAATTTATTGAAGTGGGTTGCGCAGACTGCCACTCTGGCCCCATGCTCTCAGATTATGATCTACACAATATCGGCGCACCAGATGATGGGTTGAATGATGATGGAGGCGGAAACAATCGTTTTCGAACACCTACGCTCCGTAACTTGGGGAGTACTGCTCCTTACATGCACAACGGGACTTTTAACTCCTTGCAACAGGTCATGCAACATTATGATCGTAACGGAGGAAATAACAATAATCTAGATCCAGAATTCAGAGATCTTGGAAATTTAAATAATCAAAATATTCAAGAAATTATCAGCTTTTTGAATGCATTGAATGATAATTCTTTTGATCAAACTATTCCGTCCTCTGTACCTTCAGGGATGAATCCTGGCGGGAGGTTAAATTAGGATGGAACCTATGAATCAGGAGTTGCAGTTTACAGGCAGTTTAGCAGTAAGAATAATCACTTAACTTTATCAATTCTTTTTCTTAATTGCTTAAAATTTTTGGGCTTAATATTATAGGAAAATAGGCTGGGATAATCAGAGTAAATAACTTCTCCTGTTGTTCCATTAATGATATTAATTAGAACCTTATTACAACTTTTTACGGTAAATAAGTAATAAAAAGGTTTCTCAGAATTTAAATATAATTCAAGTAATTCTTGATCTGAAATTACTTTATATTTATAGGAATATCCAGAAAATAAATCTTCTGCATTATGAAATTCATCCTCTGTTTTATCAACGGCATTAAATTTTCTTAGCACATATTCAGGAACATATAAAGTTTTCTTTTTTAACCTTTTGAGCTCCTTATCAGTATAATATTTTTCAAAAAAAGCTAATCCTTTTTTCTTTCTAAAATGGTCATCAACCAGCTTTACAAAATTTAGTATATTGACCTCATTCCAATTATAAATCGTGTCTCCATTGTAAATATCTTCTGTAAAAGTAGTGTCTTTACCTCCTAATTGAAGAATGGTTGCTATTTCAGGATGTAATTCCATCTTAGCTACTAAATATTGATATAATCCTCCATCTTTTCCAACTTTATTAAAATACAAATTTAAGGAAACATAGGAGCAGCTTAAGTCCCTTCCATTACTATTGGTAAAAGAATAAGAATTGCCTTGGATTTCGAAGATCGAATATTCCTCTTTTCCTAGATACTTATTCAGATCCTCTAGTTTTATTATTTCTAGTGGAGTAATCGTCCAGACTTTTTTTAATTGTTCTTGAAAAAAATTTAAGTCGTCTCCCTTTCTAAGAACGAATACAGTGGTAGTAGATTTGAACTTATTCAAAATTTCTGCTTCCAATGGTGCTTCATCTGTCCGACGTAATTTATCCCCTATTGCTATTTGGCTGTCACTTCTTGTTAAAGCAAAAACACACAGAAAAAAAACAACTGATAATATTCTCATTAATCTATTTTTTTTTTTAAATCAACTATAAATATACACTAAATAAAATAGACTTAATATGGCTCTAAGGTATCTTCCACCAATCAAAAAATCCAATCATCCAACTACTCCACAATCTCATAATCAATATTCAACTTCCGCAAAGCACGATAGGCAGAACTCTCATTAAAGCTTACCTCAATTTCTACTTCAGAACCGTCTAATAAATTGTTGGTCATCTCGGTGGCTGACATTTGGTCCACTCCGTCTGCTGTTTCTACTAACATTTTTGCGATCGCCCGTCGGTCTGGTCGTACGGCATCACAAGATAATAACTGAATCTTCATAATATTGAATTTAAATGAATGGTAAATTTACGAATAAAAGAGGATTTATAAACGAATTGTTGTTAAAAATCTCAAAAACAGTGGAAAAAATGCTACTTTAATTGGAAAAATAAGGTCATTTTTGAAAATAAGTCCTTAAAAACACCACTTTTTGTTTTATTATTGGTAGCTTTGATCCCAAAAAAACAGCCAACCTTTGTCCAAAACATACGCTATTGTTGACCTCGAAACGACCGGTGGACGTGCCGCACGGGATCGAATTACAGAAATTGCCATCATCCTTCATGATGGAGAAAAAGAGTTGGATCGTTTCGAATCACTGGTTAATCCAGAAAGAGCCATTCCTTATAATATCACTCAAATTACAGGCATCGATGACAAAATGGTCGCCGAGGCACCTAAGTTTCATGAGGTCGCCCGTCGGGTCGTTGAAATAACAGAAGGTGCCATTTTTGTAGCCCATAATGTGCGCTTTGATTATGGTTTTTTAAAAGAAGAATTCAGTAGACTAGGCTACACTTATACCCGCAAGAATCTCTGCACAGTTCGCCTTGCTCGTAAAGCTTTTCCTGGTTTACGATCTTATAGTCTTGGTAATTTAATCAGACATTTTGGAATAAAAGTAAAGGATCGTCACCGAGCAATGGCCGATACCCAAGCCACCGTCGAACTATTCGAACGCATTCTCCATCGCGATGAAAGTGAGGAGCAAATTCTCGACATGGTGAACCTCGGCGTTCGACAAGCTAAACTCCCCGCCAATATTACGTTGGAAAAATTACACGCCCTACCAGACACTTGTGGGGTCTATTATTTTCATGACGAACATGGTAAAATTATTTATGTTGGCAAAAGCAAAAATATCCGCAAACGGATCATGAGCCATTTTGCAAAACAAACAGAAAAGGCACGGAAACTTTATCAAGCCGTTCACGAAATCAGTTACGAAGAAACGGGTAGCGAACTCGTCGCCCTACTCTACGAATCCCACGAAATAAAAAATCTCCATCCCACGATCAACCGCGCTCAAAGAGCCAAATCGACGCCATTTGTCATTCATCAAACCATCAGCGAAGATGGATACATCTGTTTGCAAACCGCACGAGTATCACAAAAACTTCGAAAAGGAATGACCCTGCTTGGCGAATATGCTAAATTAGGTAGTGCGAAAGGAGCACTTAATAGAATTGTAGAAAACTATGAACTCTGTCATCACTATTGTCATATTCAGGCGAGTAAACCTTGTTTTCAATATCATATTAAAAAATGTAAAGGAGCTTGTGCCGGTAAGGAATCCGCCGAGGATTATAACGAGCGAGTACGTCAAGCCATAGAGTATTTACGTATTGATTTTCCAGAAGATTTTTTAATGATCGATCAGGGAAGATCTAGAGATGAAAAAGCGGTGATTCTCGTGGAAGAAGGTCAATATAAAGGCTTTGGTTATTTATCTATCGAAGATAATATTCGTGATGTGGATACAGTTCGGGATGCTATCAAACCTTACGCTCATAACCAAGATGTAACCAGGATCATTCGACAGTTTTTGTTTAAGGGAGAAATGAAAGTCATTCCCATTTTATCGCCTCGACTTGACTGAGCAAATAACCCCTTCTAATCCTTATTAGATTTATTGAAAGATGCCGCTTATTTCTTATCCACCACCGCTTATTTGCTTTACCATACCTTCTATTAATTTTCTCTTAAAAATCAGCCATCATTTATCGATCTTGTGGGAGAAATAAAAATAATGCAGTAAATCTTTTTATAGAAAACATCTCAAATATAAAGCAATGAACTACCTTAGAGTACCAAGGTATTATTTTATCTTTCTCCTTAGTCTAAGTATATCAAAATTGGAAGAACAAGAAATTGGTTAGGATTTTCAAAACAATTCTACCTAAATTCAATTTGTAGATCAAACACTTGAAAAAATTGACCTGAACCTCTTAGCTCCTAGCATGTAGTGTATAGTCATACAAAATAAAGAGACTAAGCAATTTAATTGAAAAAATGATTATTACTAACTAATAATCAGAGTTTGTACAAAAAACGTTCATCTACCAAGAAAGATGAACGTTTTTTTATTTTTCTTATTAATTTGGGATTTATATGACGCTTTCAGGTCGGTTCATCCAATTCCAAATTTAAATATTTACTTGATTTTTTTCTATGCTAAGCAATGCCCAATAGTTACTTGCAAAAGATCGTATTCTTATTTTTTCTAATCTTTATGGTTTGGGATTTATGCCCATATCATCCCACCACCCTTTCTGCCCAAAATGGTATCATACATCATCTTGATTCTGAGGACGGTCTAGCTGGATTGACCGTTTATCGAGGGTTACAGTCCCAAAAAGGTTATATGTGGTTTGCGACGGATAAGGGGCTTTGTCGATATGACGGAGAAGATTTCAAAACTTATTACAGTAAAGATTTGCCTGACAGTGAAATCATTGCAATTTGGGAATATGATGATAAAATTTGGTTTATCAATCTTTTATTTCAATTGTTCTATTTAGATAACGAAGAAATCAAACGTTTTAATCCGGATGGAATTCTGAACGATGTAAAGATCCATGATTTCCTTGTGGATAATCAAAATAGATATTGGCTATCTGGTGAAAATATTTTACATAAAATTGAGAAAAATGAAAAGGGAGAATTTACCTCAGAAAAATATAGGTTTAAGGCTGGAGTAAAAAAAATCTTTCTTTATGCTTCTGGAAAGGTTGGTATAATTGCCCATATTATCTATCTATTTGACGAAGAACAAAATAAATTCAATCATATAGGAGGTCAGAATAGACCAGGAAAAATTGAAATTCAGAAAAATCTAAATACGGGACTGATCAATAGCCAAAACACTGCTCCTTTTTTTATTCGAAATAATCGACTAGAACTACCATTAGAAAAATTTAAAGATTTTAATTTAAAAGAAAGTCGAAACCTTTTAAAAACGGACAGTGCCTATTGGTTTGCTACTGACAAAGGGGTTTTTAAAATATCAAAGTCATTCAAGTTATTGGGAGAATACAATGACCAGGTTAATAATAATCGCGTGAATAATATTGTGGAGGATCAAAATGGGAATATTTGGTTTTGTACAAATGGTGAAGGGATTTTCATGCTTCAAAACGAATCGATTCAAAATTTCACGGCAGAAAACTCAAATCTACCTTCTAGTTTCGTTCATAAAGTATCTGGAGATAAGCAAGGTCATATCTATCTTGCCACAAAAAATGGATGGTTAAGTGAATTTAAGAAAAACGAATTTATTAATTATAAAATAACAGACTCCAATGCTGATTTTTACGATTTACAAATCGATGAAAAAGAAGTAGCATTATTATGCAATGGTGTTTTCACGATACAAAAAAATAAGGATGGAAAATTAGGAAAATTTAAAAGGACTTTTTCTTATTCTCCTAAGGAAATGGCGCGTTTTAACGAGGATCTTTGGATCGCTTCCCATCTCGGAATTTTTAAAAGCACCGATCATCTAATTGAAGAAATAAGTCCATTCCGTTCCTATGCGATGCATCAGGGATTCAATAATAAAATGTGGGTAGGGACGATAAAAGGTCTCTACCAGTATGATTATACGATTCCTTACCAAACTTTTAAGCAGAAAGACAACTACCAGGATATTAGAAAAAAAGCTAGCCGTTCAAAAAAAATAAACTTGATATTCAAGGAGGATAAAGGAATCGAAACTAATAAAAACACCCCCCTCACTGGATACATATCGTATGAAACTCCACCCTTTCAAAAATTCATTTCCGCTTCAAAAAAAATGATCAATGATGGGATTTCGGATATCCTACAAACAACCGATTCTCTTCTGTGGGTACTCACCAAAACCAATGGACTATTTCTTATTGACAAGGATGATAACCTAAAGGTTGTTAATGCTGAAAATGGGTTAATCAGCAATACAGGAAACTGTCTGTTTGCGGATGAATTCGATAATGTTTGGGTAGGTACAGGAAATGGGGTAAGCGTTTTTAATAAAAAATCTAAAGTGATAAATAATTTCACCATAGGCAACGGTTTGCTATCCAACAACGTCACCTCAATTTATAAAAAAGGAAGCAAAATTTTTGTTGGCACCAATAAAGGACTATCCATTTTTGATGAGAAAAAAATGAAGCCAATGGAGCTAAATGATATAATTTTTCAGAAAATTCAAATCCAAAATAGAGATACCTCCATTCAAGATCATTATAAATTAAAGAACACAGAAAACAATATATTTATTGATTTCGTAAGTATTTCTTTTAATGAAAAATTAAGTTATCAATATATTTTAGAAGGCAGAAATGATCAATGGATTGACATACAAAAAAGTTATGTTCGATTACAAGATCTCTCACCGGGTTCCTATAATTTTAAAGTAAAAGCCATTTCTAGTAATAAAATAGAAAGTAAGGTTTCCAATATTCGTTTTGAAATAACACCTCCTTTTTGGAAAACAGGATGGTTTTTTCTTGTAGTTGTTCTCCTCTTTGGCATTATACTGACAGGTTTTATGAAATTCTGGAGTAAACATATCCAGGAAAAGGCCAACAAAAAATCAGAATTAGATCGTCGTTTCGCTCAACTGGAATTAGAAGCATTACAATCTCAAATGAATCCTCATTTTATTTTTAATGTGCTTAATTCTATTCAAAATTTTATCCTGCGAGAAGATAAAGTAGAGGCCAGTAATTATCTTTCAAAATTTGCCCGATTAATGCGACTATTTTTAGACTCCTCTCGGAGTAAATATATCAATTTGAAAGATGAGCTGAAGTTGTTGGAATTATATGTTGAACTTGAAAGACTTCGATTTCAAAATAAATTTGATTTTCAAATAACTTTAGAAGAAGGCCTTCATCTAGATATCGACTTACCATCCATGCTTTTACAGCCTTTTTTCGAAAATGCTATTCTTCATGGTTTGGCACATAAAAAAGAACGTGGTCTACTAAAACTGAAAATTTCAAGTGTGGATAAGGGAATTATCTATTTGATTGAAGATAATGGCGTTGGAAGAGATAAAGCATTTATGCTTAAAAACAAAACACTTAAAAAACATAATTCTTACGGGATGAAAATTCTTAAAGATCGATTAAATGTATTAAACATTGTTGACAATTTTAAGGTTACCGTTGAAATCACAGATTTATATCCAAATTCAGAAGGAGACAAAGGGACTAAAATAAAAATATTTGTTCCAATAGATAAGTAAATTATAACAGCGTAAATAACTAAATTGTATTAGATGAAAATTTTAATCGTAGATGACGAACGAAATAGTCAATTGGCCTTAGAACAGGTAATTGAGGAGTATTGTCCTGAGACCAATATCATAGGAATGGCCAATTCTATCTCAGAAGCGTATAGTATTATTAAAAAGGAAGCGCCAGATCTTTTATTTTTAGATATCGAAATGCCTGGAGGAACTGGTTTTGATTTACTCAAAAAATTTCAACCCATTCCTTTTGAAGTGGTCTTTGTTACTGGCTATGACAAATATGCCATCAATGCCATTAAATTTAGTTGTCTCGACTATATTTTAAAACCCTTCGCCATTCAAGAAATTGTAGACGCTGTAAAAAAAGCAAAACCAACTAAAAAAGGAAATGGTATTGAGCGGAAAATTGATAATCTAATTAGTAATCTAAACCCATCCTCTACCAACTCCCGTAGAATCGGGTTGCCTACACAATTTGGGTTAGAATTTGTGGCAGTCAATCAAATAGTACGACTGGTAGCAGAAGGCCCTTACACCTCGATTTTTTTTACTGACCAAAAACCAATTTTATGTACCCGAATATTAAAAGATTTTGAGACCATGCTGGAAGAATATGCATCCTTCATTCGAGTGCATCGAAAATACATGATTAACCTAAACTTTATCAAAAAATATCATAAAGGAGAAGGCGGATTTGTCGTTATGGTCGATGGATCAAACGTTGATGTTTCTAGAAGAAAAAAGGAAGAATTTCTTAAACGGCTGAATCGGATTTAATTGCTAGATAATTTTTAGTTTAACCTTATTCTTTAATAATTTTTTGGGTCAATCTAGTCTTTCCAGAAATTATTTCTATAAAATACGCCACTAAGAAATAGTATACTAGAAAGATTAGGATGGTGATTGTAAATCAAAAATTCATTACCTACCACGATGAATTAAAAACTCCGTCTTAAATAAACCCCTCCATTAAAACGATTAATCCGCGTACTAAAATCACCCACTTCTTGCAAAGCAGTTAAATTAAACAAATAATTTACATTCAATCCAAATGATAGATTTGTAGCTAATTTTTTCTCAAGATCAAAACCAGTAGTTATGGTAGGACTCCAACGTTGGAGACTATTCTGGTCAGTAACAATTGCTCCTTTTCCGGCACTAAAATCTGATTGTTGTGGCGTAAATGATTTTAGTTCATTGGTTATTTTGGTGATGTATTGCATACCTGCTCCGGCATTTATCGTTGGTCTAAAACCAAAAATTGCTG
>CALFWZ010000205.1 GCA_937928405.1 uncultured Saprospiraceae bacterium | reverse complement strand
AGAGAACGCAGAGGCCTTCTTGCTTGTATATCTTCTTGCGTGTAGCTCTTTTATCGTAAATATTTTTTTCGCGCAAAGACGCAGAGAACGCAGAGGCCTTCTTGCTTGTATAGAGCTTCATGCCTGTATAGCTTCTTTCGTAAATATTTTTTTCGCACAGAGACGCAGAGAACGCAGAGGCCTTCTTGCTTGTATAGAGTTTCATGCCTGTATAGCTTCTTTCGTAAATATTTTTTTCGCGCAGAGACGCAGAGAACGCAGAGGCCTTCTTGCTTGTATAGAGCTTCATGCCTGTATAGCTTCTTTCGTGTAGTTCTTTTATCGTAAATGCTTTTTTTTGGGCAGAGAATACAGAAGAGGAGTAGAGACTTGTTTCGTATTTGGCTTTTAATTAGAGGTTTCAAGAAGATAAAATTATTTTACATTTAGCATCAAATCAACGATTCAACAAATCAACATTGAGTCCACTCTAAAAAGTGTTTTTCGCGCAGAGAACGCAGAGAATTTTTAACCTGCCTGTCCCCGGCAGGCAGGCGTGTATATCTTTTACCGCAAAGCAAATAAATATGTTGATTTTATTTTATATCTTTTATGAATATGTTTTCTTAGTTTTTAGAGTAAGGTCAACATTTCAACATTCTCTTTATAATTCTACGGTCACCCACACGAGTAAATGGTCGCTAGCTTTTTTATTTTTTACAATATCGTATAAGTCTTCATCTTGAGCGGGCCAAAAGACGCCACTATCTTTCGCTGTTAAATTTTTTGAAGGTAAGACATAATCAATGCGGCTCCCGAAGAAGGCAGTATCAAAAGCAGGATCTGCCTCGTCACCTTTTCGGCGATTATATATTTTACCGCCTTTACTTTTGGGAATTAAATTGCCATTCGCAACCAATTGATTTATTTTAGGGTCGTCTAATAATTGGCTAATGGCTCTGGGAGCACTATCACCATCAATTGGGTCTGCGTTGAGATCGCCCAATACGACAAAGGCAGCATCCTTGTGCAGTCCTCCCCTTTTTCCTTGATCGGTTTTTAGATAAGGAGCATCGTTGATAATATCTTTGAGTAATCGGATTTCATCGTAATTTCTCAACCCGTTTTTATCTTCTGGTCCATCGAATACAGGAGGGGTAGGATGGGCAATTAAGGCATGTATTTTTTTGCCTTGTGGCATTGAAATGGGAATTACCACATGATTTTTAGAAGAAACTCGGAATACTTCCCTGGATTTTTTATCATAGTATGGCTCACCGTTTTCTTTTACTGGCATTTTAGCTTCTGGAATATCTGCCCAAAGTTGGTTTTGATAGGATAATAAATTTTTATCGTCAATGGGATATTTCGAAAAAATGGCAAAGGCATATTGTCCTTCGTAACGACCAAATCCATAAGCATCGTTGGGCAATTTTATCGCACCATCTCCATCAAAATCTGCTGGACTCAACACGCCCGTATTTGAAGGAAAAGCCATTCGAAAAGGATAGCGAATCGCTTGCTCACCATGCTGTCCTTTTGCTAAATAATTTTCTTCAAATAAACCCAATAATTTTTGAGTAGGATCATAATCAAATTCGCAAAGCACTAGCACATCAGGACGTACTCGTTGAATGACCGCCGCCACGTTTTGAATCTGCGTATCTCTCCCCGATGATAAGTCTCTTTTTAATTGCCCTGGTCGGTCTCGATACATAGCCACGTTGTAGGTAGCAAACTTTGCTTCTTTAGCAATTTTAGCAATAGGTGCTTCCTTTGTCTCTGATTCTTTTGAGTTGCAAGAAAGAAGGAAAAGAAAAATTAAAAGACAAGTAAGGAGTAAGAGAATTCGCATGTTGATTGATTTGCGGATTGATTGATGTGCGGATTTGCGGATTTTGTTCCCGATTAGGTGGATAAAATTCGTGAATTTTATCTATAACTTAATCACCGGAATCCTTCCTTCTACAATCAATCGCCCTTCTGTTGCAGCTTCAATTTCTTTTACACTCACGCCAGGTGCTCTTTCTAGCAATTTAAAACCATCAGGTGTAACGTCTAAGACGGCCATATTGGTAACAATTTTTTTAATACATCGAACACCCGTCAATGGAAGTGTACAAGATTTCAATAATTTAGATTTACCACTACGACTGGTATGACTCATGGCAACGATGATATTATCAGCTGAAGCAACCAGATCCATCGCTCCTCCCATTCCTTTGACCATTTTTCCGGGAATTTTCCAATTGGCAATATCACCCTGCTCAGAAACTTCCATCGCACCAAGAACGGTTAGTTGGATATGCTGTCCGCGAATCATCGCAAAGCTCGTCGCCGAATCAAAGATGGAGGCGCCAGGTAAAGGCGTAATCGTTTGTTTACCCGCATTAATCATATCAGCATCTTCTTCTCCTTCAAAAGGGAAAGGCCCCATACCGAGAATACCATTTTCGGATTGAAAAACAACGTTCATTCCTTTGGGAACAAAATTGGCAATCAACGTAGGAATTCCAATTCCGAGATTGACGTACCAACCGTCTTGTAGTTCCTGAGAGATTCGCTGTGCAATTTGATTTCGATCTAGCATATTATTTGTTGAAATGTTGATTTGTTGATTTGTTGAATCGTTGAATCGTTGATTTGTTGAATCGTTGAAAGGTTATTATAGAAAACGTTAAATCGTATATTTTTTCAACCATTCATCCATTCAACCATTCAACATTTTATTACCGTGTTCGTACCGTTCTTTGTTCGATGCGTTTTTCGTAATTTTTTCCTTGGAAAATTCTTTGTACAAAAATCCCAGGCGTATGAATAAAGTTTGGATCTAGTTCTCCTGGCTCAACTAACTCTTCTACTTCTGCCACGGTTATTTTTCCTGCCATTGCCATTAGTGGATTGAAATTACGAGCAGTACCTTTAAAAATCAAGTTACCGAAACGGTCTCCTTTCCAAGCTTTTACTAAGGCAAAGTCAGCCGTCAAGGCGTGTTCCAAAAGATGTGGTTTTCCATTGAAGTAACGAACTTCTTTTCCTTCAGCGACTTCTGTACCATAGCCAGCCGGCGTAAAGAATGCGGGAACCCCCGCTCCACCCGCTTGACAACGAGCAGCCAAGGAGCCTTGTGGAATTAAATCTACTTCGAGTTCGCCGCTTAGCATTTGTCGTTCAAATTCCGCATTCTCACCAACGTAAGAACTCATCATTTTTTTGATTTGTCTTTTTTGTAATAACAGCCCTAAACCAAAATCATCTACTCCAGCATTATTAGAAATACAGGTAAGACCAGTGGTTCCTTTTTTCACCAACGCCGCAATACAATTTTCGGGGATACCACAAAGTCCAAACCCACCGACCATCAGGGTCATGTTGTTTCTGATACCTTTGATGGCTGCGGTTGCATTTTTTACTACTTTATTCATTTGTGTGTTGAATTATTGATTTGTTGAGTTTACTCTGAAAAGTGTTTTTCGCGCAAAGACGCAGAGACCTTCTAACGTGTTTATCCTTTATCGCGTTTATTGAATTGTTTATTGCATTAAAATAGTTACCAAGGAGCAATTACTAGCTATGGCTTGGAGATTTCACTGCTGGCTTATAATCTTTTTTATCAATAAGTATTTTTGCAATTACTTCGGCAAGGATTTCGGAGGTTCCACCACCGATAGGTCCGAGACGACTATCTCGCAGCATGCGGGCTAAAGGATATTCTTCCATATAACCATATCCACCCAAACATTGCAAGCAATCATAAATTACCTCGTCTGCCATTTTGGTGGCTTTCATTTTTGCCATACTCGCTTCTTTAACAGGATATTCACCGTTTACCAATTGATGAGTAATCATATAATTAAAGCACTTATGAATTTCTACATCACTGGCCATATGCGCAATTCGGTGACGGAGCACTTGAAAGCGATCAAGTGTTTTTCCAAAAGCGGTTCGCTCTGACATATACCCCATGGTATATTCCACGGCATATTCTGCTCTGGCATGAGCGTTGACGGCCATAATTAATCGTTCGAGCGCCAGATGTTGCATCAAGTATGCGAAACCCTTATTTTCCTGACCCATCAAATTGTTGGCAGGAATCCGTACATTATCAAAGGCAATTTCTCCGGTATCGGAGGCACGCCATCCAAGCTTATCCAGCTTACTAGCACTTACGCCGGGTGTATCTCGATCGATGAGAAACATACTGATACCTCGACCTTTTGCTTCTGGATTGGTTTTGGCTGAAACAACCAAATAATCACTATAGACTCCATTCGTAATAAAAGTCTTCGAGCCATTGATGACCCATTCGTTGCCTTCTTTAACAGCGGTCGTTCTCATACCAGCAACATCGCTTCCCGCAAAGGGTTCGGAGATACAAAGACAGCCTATTTTCTTTCCTTCGATACTGGGTCGTAGATATTCTTGCTTAATACGTTCGTCGCCTTCCGCGTTGAGATGTTGCATAGCGAGATAAGCGTGGGCCCACATGGCTGCGGCAAAACCACCGGAATTGATTCGCTGCATTTCTTCTAAAAAAATGACGGTATAGAAAAGGTCTAGATCCATACCTCCATAGGTTTCAGGATATGCAATCCCAAAATATCCCATTTCTCCAAATTTTTCCCAGATAAATCGTTCTATCTTTCCAGTTTGCTCCCACTTTTCTAGATGTGGAACCACTTCTTTCTGTAAAAAATCCCGCAGTCCCTGTCGGAACATTTCGTGCTCTTCCGTAAAATAGCTATATTTCATTATTAGGCGTTTAGTTTGGTAAAATTTGGTATATACATACTCGTACGTATTTCTTAATTGGTCGTTGCAAAGGGGGCCTAAAAATAAGGTTAACTAAGCAAAATACCCCAACAATATAGACAAATTTAAGAGTAGATTGTTGTGGTTGAATAAAAAATTTCGCCCTTAAGTCAAAACCGTTATTCTAATAGCTTTTAAACCCTTAATTCCCTGTAAAGGAGCCAGTTCCAAATCTTCTACCGTAGGTTCGATGATCTTTTTTTCGATTAAGTAATTTAGATATTTTTGGTATTCCTGACGATCTTTGTCTTGAGAATAGACAATGGCCACTTTTCCTGGTAAGGTGAGTCGATTAGCAGTTCCTCGAATAAGCGCTTTGTCAATTCTCTTTTTTAGAAGGGCATACCGAACATTATCGTTACCATCCACATCAAATTTCTTTTCATCCATCCGGAATCGAATCGTCATTGGTAGACTATATACAAGAATCAATTGAGCAGTGGTCATATGATGTGACAAATCAGATTGTAAATTAGCAATTCTACGGGTCAGTTCGCACATTGATTTGAGTTGCCACAATCGAAATGTTTCTAATTGTTGAATTTCAAAACTAGGATTTTTGAGGAGTGCATTACCCAAAAACAAATCATAGGATATTCCATCCGTCTGATACCGTTCAAAATAATGTGGTAAGACCCGTTGCATTGCTGCTTCCTCTTCATCTAAGAATGCTACAATCGTTTGATTGATCATTAGCATACTATCTTCAAAATTTTTCCTGCGGGTGGTAATAATACCCAACTTAGGATCGATTAGCAGTTGATATTCCTCCCAATGTTGCAAAACCTTGGCATGTATATCTTTAACGGTTAGAAGATGCGGGTGAACAACAGATTTTATTAGTTCGCGGCTTTCCAGCTCTTCATCAGCCGTAAACATTGTTTCTTGACTCAACTGAATTTCTTCTATGAGTCGAATCAGCGCATCATTTTTTTCAGTAGCGCCATATTTTTTTGCCAGTCGTAATAGAATCAATAGTTCCTGCCAATTTTCCATCATATCCACTTGAATCGCTCGGTTGCGTTGCATGGTGGAACTCACCACATCGGCCTGTCCATAGAGCGGATATACATTTTCAAAAACAATGGGTTCGGGTTCGACCATTTCACCGGAAAGCAACCGATTGGCCTCCATTAAAAACCGCCATTCCACACTGGGATGAATATTCGTGTATTTTTTTCGAATGATGGCACCGATGGCGTTATTTATTTCGTCTACTTTACGAGATAGTGCCGAACGAAATAATGGTTGGATTTCATTAATTTTTATTCTAGTAAAACTATTCATGGCATAAGGTCCAGGAGCACCTAATTCTAAAACACCAAAAATTTTACCTGAACTCCGTTCTAGAGGAGTAATATAAATACTTTGAATTCCTTCCTTAATTAATTGCTCTTCTAGTGGTGTCTTATGGTTGAGTTTGGTAATATTCTGAAAAATATTTGCATGACTACCTCGCACAGCTTGGTAATAAATCGACTCTTCGTACTCTTTTATTTTTAGTTGTGGAAATTCTTTTTTTAGTAAATGTTGTCGAACCGCAAAATTGTCCGTACTACCTGATTCTTTGGAAGGTTTGTATTCCGTCAATCCGAGTCGCAATCCAGGCACGTTAAAATAAGAAGACAATAAATCTTCCATTTGGGCAATGGTATGTTCTTCTAGTACCGCATCCCGTTGTAATAAATACTGACGAATCCGAGACATGGCTTCCTCCTCTGTGACATCCACCAAATAAACGGCGACCAAGCCATGAAACTCAAAATGGGTAGGAGGAATTTTTTCTAGCCAAAGCTCCGGGTTATCAAAATTATTGATGAGTTCAAATATTTCTTCTTCGCTCAAGGCAGGTAAAGCTCGTTTCTTTTTTATTTCTAAAAAGTCAAGATTCAGGGCAGCCTTGTAATGCGTTTCTACGAAAGTATCATCTGCTCTAGCTGTAAAAATATAAGGATCTTTTAATGGAAATTTCTGACCATAAAAGGTATTGAGAATCATACATCCAGCTCGAACGATGGCATCTTGTCGAATGCTCCGAACGTCTTTGTTATTGATGATACTCAGTCGATTATTTTTCAAAAAATTGGTAAACCTATTCGTGCGATAAAAACCTTCTAGACTAAAAGGACGGACCGCCTGTGCCATCTGCTGGTCTTGCTGTGCAAACGCAAAAAGGCCACTCATCAATAGATCAATAAAGGGTTTATGTTTGGTCAATAAATCAGCATCGCGAACGGGCGTGAGTAGATCTAAGGAAGCGTCGAGTCGTTGAATAATCTCACGGGCTAATAGTGAGGTGCCTCGATCTTGACTATTGGTTTTGGTCTTCCAAAATTTAATGAGGGGCGCAAAACTGAGGAGTGAGGTATAGGGAAAGGTGTTGAACCCCACTTGTCGGTCGATGTCCGTGTTGATTTGTGGGGAGAGTTCCTTCATTTTTTTGTTGAATGGTTGAATGGTTGAATCGTTGAATCGTTGAATCGTTGAATCGTTGAATCGTTGAATCGTTGAATTTGTTAAGGTGCTTTAAAAAGAGTTTTTCTCGCGGCACCTGTTCCCAACTTATTTTAGGAGGGTCCAGAAGCGCAGTACCTGTTCCGAACTCGTTTAGGAAGGCCTTCTTTCGTGTATATCTTTTATCGTGATTATTCCGTTCATGATTGATTTGGCTTTTAGGCCAACAAGCGTTTTTTTGTCAAGGTGTTAGGGTTTTGATATTCAAAAATAGTATTAATTCTTAATAATGAGTAAGGGTTTAGGGAAAAGTATTGGGTGATTTGGGTTTTCTTGGGGCTTGTTTAAAAATAGACAACATTAAACCTCCTTTTAATTTTGAAAACGGGTATTTGATATTGGTCTTAGTTTATTATTTCAATTAGCAATGACCACTATAACACGATCAAATCAACACTTCAACACCTCCCTAAAAATTATACCCCAACGAAACCCTCAACAAGTTTCCTTCTGCTGATCGAAAAAGGGCGGTATTAATCACAATAAAATCAACGGGAGCAATCCAAAGACTGCCGCCGTAGCTATAATGCCAAACGTCGGAATCTTCACTGCGCAACCAAACCCTGCCATGATCAAATCCAGCGGTGATTCCAAAGGAGAAAGGAAACAAAGCGCCATTTGATACGGAAGCAATTCTGAGTCGTAGATCTGTTTGGTGATAAAAGCTGGAATTGCCATAAAAACGATCGCGTCGGAAGCCTCTAAAATTGGTATTTCCATCAAGAATAGCTCCTTGAAAAAATTCGAAATCACCTCTTAGGTGTTCAAATCCAAGTCGGGTAGCCAAGATTAGGCTTTGCTTGTTATTAATAGATAGATAGTAGGTTAAATCTGCATAATATTTTAAGAAATTGCGATCTATGGTTTTTAGGTTGGCTTTCCAATCGGCTCCCGCAAAAAAACGAATTCCGGTGGTAGGCATTTGTTGATCGTCGGCATTATTAAACGCCAATTCAAATTCTGCTCCTCCAAACCACTGCGTGTTAAAGACTTCTGGATTTAGACCAATCGCATCACTTGCAATCAAACGACCATCCGTACGTTCTACTTTACTGGCCTCCAGAATGGGACCAAAGCGAATCGTTCCGGCATCAAATGCAAAGCGTTTTTTGAAATTAGGATTGAAGGCCAAATTAAATCTTCGAACTCTATAATAATCTATCTCTTGTAAATCATCCTTTAGTAAATTAATAGATTCATTTCCTAACCCGAAAAAATTATCTACGTACTGTGGAGTAGAAATATTGGAACGCAATAAAAAATCCCATTTACCAAATACTTCTAAATAATCTCCTTCGTATTCTAGATTAAAAGCATTGGTCGCAAAAGCGTAGGCAGCTTTGATATTATGAGAAACCCCAAAAGGACTTTTTTTGAATTTATAATCTGTTATCGTAAGATTAGTTCCAATAAATAATCCATCATCTGGATTGAATCCTAATAATGGGAAAGGCATTAAAAAATCATATTCATAATGAAAATCTTTCCGATTGTATATATTTAAAGCTCTACGATTAGAAATTTTATTGACGGTTTGTGGCGTAATATCCAAAATGGATGCTTCCTCTTTGGCATCATAAATCACGGTACTACCTCCGGTGCTTTTATTGATAAATTGATCTTCCCCCAATCCACCGATGACCCGAACTTTTATACCATGATTAACTTCCCCCGTAATTTTAAAAACATCTTTATCGTCCAATCCAAAAAGTCGAATCTCGTTAGTTTCGTCTGTATAAAAAGTCCGTTGATAGGTAAGTTGGTTTTCATCTTTTCGCATTCTGTAGACTTTCACGACCGTTTCGTTATCGTTCTTCCTAACCACCTCAAATAAATCGTCTTTATCACTCCCGACTACATCTACTTCTTTGGCTCTGAATTCGTATAACTCTCTTCCGATTTCCATTAAATCATCTCGTCGTTGCTTGAGGAATTTGATAACTTCTGGAGCGGACATACTGTAAGCTGGTTCAGGCCATTCCTTCCGAAAAGTTTTTTCGATCACTTCGTCCGTCAAACCCTCTTGGATAATTTTTATTTGCTTTTCCCATTCCGGCCATCCAAGTTCTGTTAAAAAAGATTGGTCAATTTGTCTGGCGCCGTAATTGTCCCATTTAACATTTTTGATTTTTCCTTTATAGGGTTTTAATTGTTTTAAAAATGGTAAAGTCAAGCGAGCTATAAAAGGAGCCATCCCGTTATATTTGGAAAAGGGCTGATCTCGATCTCGCGGAATAGGTCGATAGAGCGTAATATCTTTTTCTTTATCCTTAAAAGAAGCCCATCGCCACTGATCGTCGTGTCGGTCCCAATCACCAATGACCATGTCAAATAATCGGGTTCGTAATAACCAAGGTTCATCCATTTGATGTTTACCGTTCTTTACTATTTTTTCAACTAGCTTAGGCGTACTGATAATTTCTTTAGAATTCCCAAAACTAGGTTCATCGCTCCAATCGTCATCGGGCCGTTCTTCTACCAAATAAAGTTCGCCTCCAAAAGCTTCGTTGTCTAGTCCTAGTGTAGGTTGTTTAGGAATATAATAGACCGTCGGATTAGTATGGTAGACGTTTACCGCTTCCGCTAAATCAGGAACCACCACGGCAGCAAAAGGATGTGTAGATAAGAAATTATCTTCAACAATCGCTTGGGTTCCGGTGATCTTATTGAACGGATACGGAATAAAACGAGAAGCATCTTTGGTCATGGCACGCATCACCCATTCTTTGCCCGTTGGGTCGGCCAAGCGCAGCGAATTGGTTTGATTGCCACCACCCCGCTTTATTACTTTCACGCCTCCTTTAAAAGTAGAAAGGTCTAAGGTGGGGAATTTATATTCTGGAATATAAACATCTCGATAGTGACTTCCCAAAAGGAAATTATGTAGCAATCCTTTTTTGGTGACCTTCGTTTTGACGACCTGTGTTTCTACAGAATCTGGCATATTTTCATAATCTGGAAATTCCGCCGGAAGATCATAACCAGCAATGGGCAATTTATCTTTTATCTTTTTTCTAAAAACTTCATGTCCTTTAGGATGGTCTTTGTCAGAAGCAAAAAAAGAAAGCCAAGTGGTACCATCTTTATAAATATCCAAACGACCAAATCCACTTGCTCCGTAAGCAAACTCGGAACCTTCAATCAATTTAGTTCCACTCTGTTTAGAACCGCTACCACTGACCACAAAATGCTGTCTGTCGTTTTGAATATATTGGAGGCTATGTTCGTGTCCAGAAACAAAAATAAAGTTTCCGTTCTTTTTTGCCGCACGCATCAAGTCCGCTTTCATCCGACGATATTTGGGGTGCGCAATATCTTGGGTGATACCGATGGTGGAACGCAAAACTAATGGAATAGATCCTACTACGGGTAATGGAACATAGAGCTTATCATGAGCCATGGTCAATGGGAAAATATGATGCTTGGCGATATAGTGTCCTCCGTGTGGGCCGCCAGATTCCAGCGGATGGTGCATGGCAATGATCACATTTTTATTTCTGTTTTTACGTAAAATTTCTTCAAAAACAAGAAAGAAAGTATTGCGACTTTTTATTTCACAATCACTATTAATTTCCGGACTATGATCCCAATCTTCTAACCACCACTGCGTGTCAATAACGACCATTACCAATTGATCATTCAGTTTAAGTACTTCAGGGCCAGCACAACCAGGTTTAGGTAGAAAATAATTCTCCCATTGGTCTTTATCTTCGACCCCTTCGTTTAGCTTTTTTTGAATATACTTTTCTTGTCTTTCAACACCAGGAATTCCTTGCGAATACCAGTCGTGGTTGCCAGGAATAAACAATGGACGACCCTTATATTTTTTTAACACCTCCAATTGTGCATTCAACTGAAATTCCGCTTCTGCTCTTTTTTCAGGATCATCCTTAGAGGGCATCCCTGACGGATAAATATTATCTCCTAAAAATACAAGTGTACTATTTTCAGATGCTTTTTTCAACTGTTTTTCCAACATCTCCAATGCCGGTGCGACTCCTTTTTTGGGGGATTTTCCAACATCACCAATTAGAAAAACAACGTGCTCAGGTTGTTCAACAGGGGCTTTGCGCTCTTTCCATTGCTTTGATGCTGGCGCATAATGAAGATTAAAATTTGCACACGATGACCCCAAAAAGATCATGATAAGAAATAAGATAGGGAGTTTTTTATTAAGCATTTTTTCAGTTAGTTAGGGCTGTTGATTTGTTGATTTGTTGATTTGTTGATTTGTTGATTTGTTGATTTGTTGATTTGTTGATTTGTTGATTTGTTGATTAATAATTACTTTCTTTTTTTTAAACAACCAAATCATTTTACATTGACTTGAAATTGAATACACTTTTTTTTTTAAATTTCATTGTTAAAATTTCAGCGATTCAAAAAATCAACAGTTCAACATCCATCAAATTATCTCCGTGGAATTAAGGTTTGTGGATAGACGACTAGGCTTTCACTTCCATCTTTACCAACTGCTGCTACGCCAAAAAGGTAATTATCAATCACGATATTTTCTAACGTAAAATCCGTTTTCATTCCAACGTAGCGACTGTATTGCCATTGCGGAGCGGTGGTATCTCGCCAGTAAATTTTATACCCTGCAAGATTTTTTGAAGTAGAAGGTTCCCAGCGCAAGCGAGTAGAGGGTTTGACGGCACCACCAATCATCACCTGTTTTGGAGGCAAAGGTGCCCAAGCCAAGGCAGCCAAGGAGATCGCATTTACGCCCGTCAATTTTGCACAATAAGGAAAATTAACCCCTTCGATTACATCTCCGTATTTGATACCATTTTCGACTCGAATATCTTGATGTTGACGGTTGTAATTTTCATGTGTTTCCATAATTCTAATACCAGGAAAACCTGCATCGTTAAAAGGCTTATGATGACCACCGCGTCCAAACCGATCCAAGCGATAGATCATGGTGGCTTTCATATTGGTGACATAGGTATCTGTCAATCGAGCTACATAACGGGCCAGTTGACGCGAGGGTCCATCTACCTCACCTCCGTAAAAGCGGCGCCAAGTTCTTTTTTGTTCGTTATCATTGACTGGTGTCGGTTCACTAAAAACGCGGAAGCTATTGTTTTGGATTACACCATCTACTCCTTCAATATTTCCGATCATATCATTATTAAGGATACCGATAATATCCCATTTTTCTTCTAGGGCCACTTTAGCCATATGTTTGCCTCCAAACAAACCTTGTTCTTCACCACTCAAACCGACATAAATTATACTATTGGGAAATTTATACTTGGTAAGTACACGAGCGGCTTCGATGGTACCAGCCATTCCCGAGGCATTATCATTGGCACCGGGTGAATCATTGGTACCATCCAATGGATCAGAAATACGGGAATCGATATCACCGGACATGATGATGTACCGATTGGGGTTTTCACTTCCCCGTTGAATAGCGACTACATTGACCACCCAAGTATCTTTATTGAAACGAGCGTTTCCTTCGGCAGGAACGAGACTGCGTTGGTAGAAAACTTCTAGGCAATTGCCACAAGCAGCGGATATTTTATCGAATTCTGCTTTGATCCAACGGCGAGCGGCTCCAATTCCACGGGTATTGCTGACGGTATCTGATAAGGTGTGACGGGTACCAAATCCAGCGAGGGTTCGAATATCTTTTTCGAGTCGATCTGCGGAAGGTGCATTCGCAATGTCGTATAAGCGGCCGTCCGTAGCTGGAGGTGCGGAAGGAAGATCTTGAGCAGTAGAAAAAACTGCTATCAATAAAAATGAAAATAGAAGCATAAGGGGTTTCATAAAGATATTGTCTTAGTGGTTAAAACATGTATAGCTTTTAAACCCATTTTCGCAATGATTGTTCTTATTGCGAGTTGAATTGCTCTTAAGAAAATACTAATTTAATAGACATGCTAAATAAGAGTTAAGAGCTAATTTGAAATATGGAATGTGGAATATCTACTAATAAATATTAAATAAATCTTATCATAAAACCACCATGAATTCAGTGCAAACAAAAGACGTCAGTAACTCGTCCTTCATCAATGCGATATTTATCTTAATTAATATTCCAACGCTTTATTCTTCTGTTGATTTCCAATTATGATATACTTGTTGGACATCATCATCTTCTTCAATTTTCTCAATTAGTTTTTCGATATCGGCAATCTGTTCGGGCGTATCTAAGCTTTTTGTGACGTTGGGTATCCGTTCAAACCCTGAGCTGACAATTTCCAGGTCCTCTTTTCCTTCTAGCGCTTTTTGCAAAGAACCGAAATTTTCGAAAGAAGAATAGATCATAATACTATCTTCATCTTCAAATACTTCTTCCGCTCCATAATCAATCAGCTCTAATTCCAATTCTTCTACGTCTAGGTTTTCCCCTTTAACCTCGAATTGACATTGGTGATCAAACATAAAAGCAACCGAACCAGAAGTTCCTAAACTGCCATTACATTTATTAAAATAGCTCCTTACATTAGCGACTGTTCGATTATTATTATCCGTTGCCGTTTCTATTAGAAAGGCGATACCATGTGGACCATATCCTTCAAAAAGTGCTTCTTTGTAATCAGACGTATCTTTATCCGAAGCATTTTTGATAGCCCGCTCCACATTGTCTTTGGGCATATTGGCCGCCTTGGCGTTCTGAATAGCTGCCCGCAAACGGGAATTGGTATCTGGGTCGGGGCCACCTTCCTTAACAGCAATCGTAATTTCTTTCCCAATCCGTGTAAAAGCCTTAGCCATAGCCGACCAACGGGCCATTTTACGGGCTTTTCGATATTCAAATGCTCTTCCCATTGAAGATTAAGTTTTTTTTATAAAAAATAAGACAACCCAGAAGTTATCTGAACCTTTGCAAAAATAATAAAGTCAGGATCAAAAACAAAAATATGAGATCATCCCAAATTTGACCATCATCATTTAATCTTTTGGGTTGCCTATGCGTATAGCGTTTTTTTGCTGGTTAGCTAGTTGTCTTTTAGCTAGTTAGCCCTCTTTTTTGCGTAAAAAGAGGGCTAACTGGCAAACAAGCTATCGCCAACCGGCAAGTCCTTTCTAAATAAAGCATTCGGGAGGACTCCTATTTAACCACTTACAAAGGATAAATCCTTTCAAAATTGATGGAAAATAGACCCAAGCCTTTTTCGAAATTAGACTTGATGGCCACAGGCTCAGAAAAAGGGCCAAAATCTTCCGAATTTCTTTGTAGAATGAGAGAGCGGGCAAACTGATAATAATCTTTGGTGACTGACCGCCAAACTAGAAAAGTCTGCAACTCTTCGCCTTCATTTTGGAAGCGGTCGATAGTGATCTGCAATTTATAGTCTTGACCATTAAAAGTTTGGTCACTGAGAATAGAAGCATCATAGAGTGATTCTTCCAGATTAAAGTCCAAGGAAGTTATGTAGTGGCTTTCCGCATAAGCATCATTATTAAAATTACGGATGGAATATACTGCTACTTCATAATAATTTTCTTCATCGGCAGGATCCGTAAATTCAACGGTCACTCGGTCACTCC
This sequence comes from uncultured Saprospiraceae bacterium, assembly GCA_937928405.1. Taxonomy (GTDB): domain Bacteria; phylum Bacteroidota; class Bacteroidia; order Chitinophagales; family Saprospiraceae; genus JALZUU01. The sequence goes on along the minus strand of CALFWZ010000205.1, from coordinate 17,540 downwards.
GATCTCCAAATTCGTCCACTGCGGCATCTTCTTCTAGCTCAAATCGAAAAGGGACGATTTCCTTGGGTACGACGATAGTGGCTGATGCTTCTTCATAATCCGGATGATCAACTTTGAGGGTGTATTCTTGGCCTGGATTAAAAACGACTGTCGTATTTTCTTCCCGATGATTAAATTGGAATTGATCTGCTTCATAAGGAAGTGTCGTCAGTAACTCATCTCCCGTAAAGAGTCGAACATTGGAATTTTCTAAATTTCTAGTATCAAAATTAGAATTTTCTAAAATCGCAGTACTTCGGTTAACCAAAGCAACTAATGAGGTATCTGTATTAGAAAAAAAGGCACTGGTTACAATCTGATCTTTATGAGGCGGTGGGTCCACGTTTAAGGTCGTACTAAAAAAATCTTCACAGGAAGTAAATAAGATGAATATCAAGGTAAAAAACAATATATTTTTCATGATTTTTAATTTTAATTTTTATGTAAAATTTCCTACTACTTCAAGTTCTAAAATTCAAACCTCCAAGCAAAATAAGGCAGTACCGGAAAGAGGCTTGCCTGCTTTAGTACATTTCGAGAAGTTCCATTAATAGCGTCAGAATCAACAAAAATAAAGAAGGGATTTCTATTATTATAGACATTATAGGCACCAAGAGACCAGGTTCTTTTATAGCGCTTTTTCTGTTTAGAAATCTCAATTCCGATATCCATTCGGTGATAAGGTTTCATTCTAAAATTATTGCGTTCTTCATAAAAATCAACGGTTCTTGATCCACCGTCAAGTACATTTCGAATGCTAGAAGGAAGACCTACATTGGGATAACTCACCCGATAATTAGAGTTGGCTAAAGTGACGGCATTACCGGTACCAAAAACCCAAGTACCACTCAACTGGACACGAGGTGCAAGTCGATAACTAGCTACCACGCTGATATCATGTCGTCGATCGTATTTAAAATCAAAGGTTTTCCCAAAATTGAGTTCAGGAAAAGTACGATTGGTTTTAGACCAAGTATAGCCTATCCAACCTGTAATTCGACCGGTTTTCTTTTGAATAAAAAATTCTGCACCGTAAGATTTTCCTTCTCCTTGCGTCACCCGATCTTGCCAATCATTTAATTGAAAAAGACTAGCCCCTTCTTTGTAACTAACCAGGTTGGACATTTCTTTATAGTAACCTTCAATACTAATTTCGTATTTATTGTTAAATGTTTTGGCGGCACCGAGAGCCACCTGCCAGCTGTCTTGAGGTTTTACCCGAGCAGTCGTTGGCAACCAAAGATCAGTTGGCAATCCAATCCCATCGTTGGTCAGTAATTGGACGTACTGACGCATTTGTGCATAAGAAGCTTTGATAGCCGTACCATCGGGCAGAAGATATCTCGTACCAATACGAGGTTGCAAAGAAAAATACGTTTTCTCAGGAAGACTAAATCCGGAAAAATGCGCGCCCACATTTATTTTGAAATTATCTCCAATTTTTAAATCATCTTCTACGTAAGTCGCAAATTCCCAAGCAGTTACATCCGGTTGTCCAAGCAAGGTATCCAGCGTAAAAGTATCAATATCATCTTCAAAAAAGATGTCCAGATTAAAGGCTCCTGGCTTAAATTTATGATGAATAGCACTGACACCAAATCGGAAATAATGTTCTGGATTGGGAATAAAATCAAAATCTATTTTTCCGGATAAATCGTTGATTCCAGAATTATAATTGAGTGCAAAAGAAGAAACTTCTCGATTACCATTAAAAGTATAAATATCCTCTTCTTCTGCTTTGGTATCAAAATTATACTGGCTATAAGTGAGCGAAGCATTACTGAATAATTTATTGCTCCACAAGTGATTCCAACGTAGAGCAGAGGTGACATTACCCCAATTTAGACCAGCTTCGGTTGTGTATTCGTTTTGTTCACCACCGAAATCATCCTTATCATTTTCTCTAAAAAAGAATTTATCTTTTCCGGCATAAACACTAAAAAAGAGTCGATCTTTTTCGGAAATTTTATGATTAATTTTAGCATTAATATCGTGAAAGAAATAGCCGAGTCCTCCGGTAACTCCATCTGATTCAAGGCTATTTTTGATAAAGGGTCTAGCCAACAAATCAATGTAGGTACGACGACCTGAAATGATCAGAGAAGTTTTGTCTTTTTTGATGGGACCTTCGAGCGTCAGCTTAGAGGCAATCAATCCGATGGTACCCGTTCCATGCCAATCATTCATATCTCCCTCTTTCATATTGATTTCGATAACGGAAGATAGTCGGCCTCCATAACGGGCCGGAAAACCACCTTTAGTAAGGGTAACATCTTTGATCGCATCCGCATTAAAAACGGAGAAAAAACCAAAAAGATGAGAAGCATTATAAACGGGCACTCCATCTAAGAGAATGAGATTTTGATCCGGACTTCCTCCTCGAACATAGAGTCCATTTTGTCCTTCCCCACCCGACTGAATACCGGGCAAGAGTTGTAATGCTTTAAGGACGTCTACCTCACCAAAAAGAGCGGGAATTTTTTTGATCTGCGCTACTGGCACGTCAACGGTACTCATTCTAGTCCGCTCTTCAATCCGATCTTTCTTTTTAGCCACCACTTCAATTTCTTCGAAAGCCAATTCGGCCACTAGATCAATATTGAGGGTAATATCTCTATCGAGATACAAGGATAGGTTTTGATCTTTATAACCGATATAACTAATGGTGAGTAGTACACTGTCTTTTGGTAATGTGAGACTATAGAATCCATAGGTATTAGAAACGGCTCCTTTTCCAGAAAGATAGTCATAGACATTTGCAGTGATTAATTTTTCTCCAGAATCAAAATCTTGAATATATCCACTGATGGTAAAAGTTGCTGGATTTTGGGCAGAAAGGTTATAGCTTAGCAATAAGAATAGCCACCAAACAAAGAGGGGTTGTTTTGTAATCATAGTTTTAGTTTTTAAGTAACTTCAACTTTCTAACGAAAAAAAGACGGTTTTTGTCTTCAAGATTTTGGTTAATTTTTCTTTAAAATTCTTTTAGCTGCTTTTTTCATCTCCCATCCTCCAAAAGTACCTGAAGTCATCAAGAGTAGATTTTGTTCTTTCCATCCGAAACGGTTGAGTGCCTTTTCTAAGGTAGCATAATCATTTTGGATCACGGTCAGATTGGGATGGTCGAATGCCTTTTCGATGTCCGATGGATTTATGTTGGGTAATTTTTTCATTTTCAAGGTATGTTCACTGTAGTAAACAAAGGCTCGATCTGCTGCTGCGAGCGTATTTTTATAATGCGGTAGAAATTTTTTATTCAAACTACTAAACGTATGCAACTCAACACATGCGATCAATTGGCGTTTAGGATACTGAGCATGCATGGCTTCCGTAGTCGCTTTTACCTTCGACGGAGCGTGCGCAAAGTCTTTGTAGGCGACCGCAGTTTTGGTTTTACATAAAAAATCAAGTCGTTTTGCAGCTCCTTTGAAAGATTTTATGGTTTTAAAAAAATCCGTAGATGAAACGCCAAGTTCAGCACATAAAAAGTATGCTGCCTGTAGGTTTTGTAGATTGTGTGCGCCAAATATTTTGAGTGGAATCTGCTTTCCGGCTTCATTCCTTAACACCGTTTGGTTATTTTTCACCTCAAACTCGAATCCTTGATAAGGAATGACCTGACAGGAAATGGATGAATCTGACAGCAATTCGGGTAGATGTGGATCTTTTTGGTAATAAAAAAGTTTTCCCGAAGCAGGCATAGACTGAGCTAGCAGTAGGAATTGATTTTTATAGTCTTCAAAATCAGGAAAAACATTGATATGATCCCAGGCGATACCCGTGATGACCGCCAAATCGGGCAAATAGTGTAAAAATTTCGGTCGTCGATCAATTGGAGAACTCAGATATTCGTCTCCTTCGATGACCGTAACTGGAGCATCCGAAAAACGGGCCATCGTTTCAAAACCATCTAATTGAGCTCCTACCAGATAATCAAAGTCTTTTTGGAGAGATTTAAGCACGTGCATGACCATGCTAGTGGTTGTAGTTTTGCCATGACTGCCAGCGATAACGACCCGTTTTTGTGCCTTAGACTGCTCATAAACATAAGCTGGATAGCTATAAATGGGAATATTAAGTGCTTTAGCTCTTAATAACTCAGGATTATCAGGTCGAGCATGCATTCCAAGAATCACCAAATCCAAGTCTTTGGTGATCCGATCTGGGTCCCACCCCATCTTTTCAGGCAGTAAACCTCGCAGATCCAGACGATCTCGAGCAGGATTGTAAACTTCATCATCAGAACCACTAACGGTATGATGATTGTAATATAAAGCTAGAGCGATATTGTGCATGGCACTCCCTCCGATGGCGATCAAATGAATCCTCATTTTGGCTAATTATTAATCAGTGATGACCAGTATATTGTCAGAAGAAGACAAGTTAGCATAATATCCAAGAATTTAATCACGTTATTTTGATATATTTTTAAGGCTTTTACGTACTTTTGTTCTAACATGTTAATCTATCTACAATGAAAATTCTAAAAAATTCTAAAAAACTTCTACCTTTTGTTATCTTTGCCCTAGCAACGGTTACTTTTTCAAGTTGTAATAGAGGCATGGGTTGCCCAACTTTTTCTATCGGTAATTCAATAGAAGTGCTTTCCACTCAGCAAATGCCCGCTCAGCAAATACTCACACAACTCCTTTTTGAGTAAAACACCTAAGATTTATTCCTGAACAACCAAAAGAAACATTTTAAGAAATTAACTTTGCCCCATTACTAAACTTTCTTTGGATGAAAGGGCTTAAATTACACTGTACAATTATAAAAGGCTTAAACATGAACACCCAGACAAATGGGGTGTACTTGACGGACGACGGTTCTCATTCCATTATTTCGGAACAATTTAAAGAGAGCTATCATTCCCGACATGGTGCACTTAAAGAAAGTTTACACGTATTTATCAATGCTGGTTTAAAAGCATTAACAAAAGAAAACCTCCATATTCTAGAGATTGGCCTAGGAACTGGCCTTAACGCTTGGTTATCCGTTCTGGAAAACCAAAATCTTAATAAGACGATTGATTATATTGGTATTGAACCCTACCCTATCTCGATGGATATGGCTCAATCTTTAAATTATCCAACCGTTTTATTTGATCAGGAAACTGAAAATAACCACAGAAATGTTTTCCTCAAAATTCATGAAGAAGCGTGGGAAACTCCAATTGCGATTAATGATAAGTTTACCTTCACTAAATCCAAAACTACTTTAGAGGAATTTTCTACAGAAAAAAAGTTTGATCTAGTATACTTCGATGCTTTTGCGCCCAATGCGCAACCCGAATTATGGACTGATGTTATTTTTCAACAACTTTTTGACCTAATGGCTCCCGGCGGAATGATGGTTACCTATTGTGCCAAAGGAACTGTAAAACGTAGTCTAAAAGCGATCGGATTTACAGTTGAAACTTTAGAAGGTCCTCCAGGTAAGAGAGAGATGACGAGAGCGGTTAAGCCGGCTTAACCCAAAAAAAGCGTAAGAAGTTATAAAACTTCTTACGCTTTTTTTTATTCAATCTTTAATTGCCCCCTACCGAATACTTTTCATTCGACCACTTGCCAATTTTTCTACTAATGTAGCAGTATGAAATTTTTCCTTTCGAGCTACCTTTAAGGCTGCCTCTGCTGCTGTTCTAGAAGTAAAATCTACTAAAAAAACAATCGTTTTTCCTTTCCACTTTTTTTGTGTGATTCTACCGTATTGTTCTACTACCGATAAGTCAGGAATAATAGCATCTTTATAAGTTCCGAGACGAACGCCGTACGGAGAAATTTTCTCCTTTGTTACGGTTACTGTACGAGCGGGCATCTCGTTGATCACCACTGTGCCCTCTCCTTCTATATTAGTATTGGCAACCTGCACCTCAGAGGACGAAGTTATGTCATCTGTATACTTCATAGCCTCAAACAAATTTATTCCGTTGATAGCTGCAGTTGTTTGGTCTATTTGCCCTTGACTATTTTTATTTAAAATTTCTTTATGGGTAGGAAAAGTTTTAACGATTTCGTCATCCTGGTCGATTACCTCTGTTTTGGGTAAGGCAGTATCCGTAGTTTGATTGACAAAAACAGAAGCGCTGGGCTCAGACTTTACAGACTTGGGCAATGCCATCTGACAAGCAAGGATATAATGGCGGGCCAAGTCTGGCTCTGTTTCCATCGCCTTTTCAAAATAGGGAATGGCTTTTTCGTAAGCCTTTAAATCCATCAAAAATTTTCCATACACCATATGATCTCTGGAGTTGAATTTTTGACAACTCATATGGCGTTCAAAAACAATTCCAGCCGCCTCCAACTGTTGCGTAGCGGCTAGTGATTGAGCCAGTTTGATTTTATCTGGATGGCATTTGTTCGTTTTATTAGCAAAAACTTCTTGATAATATCGACTGGCGAGATAATAAGCTTTAGCCTGAAAGCATTCGTTAGCGAGCGCCAATTTTTTTTGTGCCATCAACGGAGAATGAGATCCTACCGCAAACAACAAAAGAGCTGAGATTTTTATTAGTATGTTCATGTTTCGGATTTTACTTAACAATACACTAGAGATAAAATAGCTTATTCAAGCCAAATTTTGACCATTGAACTATCATATGATTAGGCAAAAATGTATAATTATGCAGTAATGATTCGAAAAAATATCACAGTATAAAACTGTAGAATGAACGGATTATTGGTAATGCTAGTTAATTGCATCTAAACAAAGATAATGACCTTTTATTGGTTATGCAAATCCCCATTCTAAAGATTCTTATATCTCTTTTGGAATTTTTTCCTTTTGATGTCTATTTTTAGGCCGAATAATGAGTCTCAAAGATTGGTCGTAGGTAAAATAATTCCAGACCCAATTAATGAATACGAAGAGTCGGTTTTTCATACCAATCAACGAGAATAAGTGGACAAATAGCCAGACGATCCAAGCAAAAAAACCTTGAAATTTAAATCGGGGTAAATCTACTACTGCGCGGTTTCTTCCAATGGTGGCCATAGCACCAAGGTTGTTATAAACAAAAGGCTTAGTAGGTTTGCCTTTGGCGGTTCGATTAAAATTTTTGGCTAAATTTTTCGCCTGTTGAATAGCGACTTGAGCTACTTGCGGATGTCCTTTGGGAAAATCAGGTTCTTCCATATAAGCAATGTCTCCGATAGCATAAACATCTGCTACCCCGACTACTTTATTATCGCGATCTACCTTTATCCTTCCTCCCCAAACGATGCTCTCTTCGGGCAGTCCTTCAACCGTATTGCCTTTAATTCCCGCAGCCCAAATTACTTTGTTAGACTGAATTTTCTCTCCTCCTTTGATATAGACAAATTTTCCGTCGAAGTCCTCCACTCGAGCATTTAATTTGATAATTACTCCTAATTTTTTTAAAAAATCTTCTGCCTTTTGAGAAGCTTCTGCCGACATTCCCTTCAGTAAACAATTGCCTCCTTGCACGAGGTAGATGTCTATTTCTTCACAATTTAATTCTGTGTAATCTTTAGGTAGGATATATTTTTTCATTTCTGCCAACGCACCTGCCACTTCTACTCCTGTCGGTCCACCACCAACAATGACGATATCAATCAATCCTTGCCGTTCTTCATAATCCACGGTCGTAATCGCTCGCTCATAATCGTAGAGTATTTTGTTTCTTAGTGTTAATGCCTCTCCTACGGTTTTCATGGGAAATGCCTTTCGAGCGATTTGTTCATTACCAAAAAAGTTAGTGTCCGCACCAATTGCTAAAACGAGAAAGTCGTATTCCAGTTCACCTAATAAGGTATGCACCCGCTTTTGGGCGGTATTTACTTTGGTGACCGTAGTAACCCTTATAAAAACATTTTTTCTTTTTTGAAATAGCTTTCGCAAAGGAAATAAAATAGAAGAAGGTTCCAAACCTGCCATAGCGACTTGATAAAATAAAGGTTGGAACTGGTGGAAATTATTTTTATCAATCAAAACCACCTGATAATTCATCTTCGACATCTTATCCGCTAAGTTGAGGCCGGCAAAACCACCTCCAACAATTACCACCCGGGGCTGCGGGGCATCTGGAATATTTATATTAGCAGCTGACATAAAAATTGATTGTGTGAATATTACATACTTACCTATTTCAACGAAACAGAAGGTAATTAGTTTTCATTCGTAAAAGTAATAATTTTTGTATTTAAGCTATGATTATCTTATCTTTCGGATCGAAGTCGATGATGTTGGTTAAAACCAATTAAGATTTCTATTTTTCAACCTAATTAAACCAAATAATATGGCGGACGAACTAAACGTGCAATTAAAAGGGATTAAAAAAAATCTAGCCACTAAGCTTAAAAATGCGGCCTTAGATTTTACCACCTTGGAAGTGACAACGCTTACAGGAAAAGTAAGCCACATCATGGACGGAAGCAGCAAAAAATTTCTAAAAACGGAAGATATTCTAAAGAAAATAAAAGGAACTGCCGAAGGAGAAATTGATTTAATTGCGCATACCCAAATTCATTTTGATCACGATACGATCAATTTTGTCAAAGCAGGCATGGGACAATCTGAAAAAGAACTATTTATGCTACACCAAGACGCCATTCGTTCAGCCAATGAAGGTCGAAATGGATTCTTAGGATTGCTACAAAAAATTATCGTTTAATAAAAATATTATCTATCCAAATGGGCAGCAATCTCTCGTAGAGATTGCTGCCTGTCTTTTTAATGTCAGCAAGTTTTACAAACTTCTGTTTCAAATATATTTATGACTTCTTTCCATCACACCGTTAAAGATCGCTTTTTGCGGTACGTAAAAATTGATACCCAATCAGATGCTAGCTCGGACACCATACCCTCTACTCCCAAACAAAAAAACTTGGGAAAAGTCCTAGTAGCTGAATTACAAGAAATGGGTATCACCGACGCACACCTCGACGAATGGGGATACGTATATGCCACTATTCCTGCCACTACTGAAAAAGAAGGGATTCCTGTACTCTGCTTTTGCTCACATATGGATACTGCACCTGATTGTACGGGAACAAACGTCCGACCTATTGTTCACGAAAATTGGGATGGTCAAGACATTGCGCTGCCGGACGATCCAGAGATTGTCATTAGTACAAAAAAGCGACCTGCTCTAAAAGATCAGATCGGAAAAGATCTGATCACTGCTAGTGGCACTACGCTACTTGGTGCCGATAATAAATCGGGATTAGCTGCGATCATGGACGCCGCCAATCACTTGATGACGCATCCAGAGATTAAGCATGGAAAAATCCGTTTATTATTTACACCGGATGAAGAAATCGGTCGAGGCGTACAAAAGGTAGATATGAAAAAGCTAGGAGCAGACTTTGGCTATACCGTAGATGGAGAAGCGGTGGGTTCTCTAGAAAACGAAACTTTTAGTGCCGATGGAGCAAAAATCGAGATTGAAGGAGTCAGTATTCACCCTGGTTTTGCAAAAGGAAAAATGGAGCATGCTATCAAGATTGCTTCGGCCATTATTGACCGTTTGCCAAAAGATCGTTTGTCTCCAGAAACAACTGCCAATAAAGAAGGTTTTATTCATCCAACTTCTATCAATGGTATGCTAGAAAAAGCGACGGTCACTTTTATCATTAGAGATTTTGTGACGGCGAATTTGAAAAATCACGCAGACTTCCTTCAGCAAATCATCGACGAAGTGATGGTTGATTATCCAAACTCTACTGCCAAACTAACGGTAACGGAACAATACCGAAATATGAAAGAAATTTTGGATCAGCATCCGCAGGTCGTAGCCAACGCTGCTAAAGCCATCGAACGGATTGGTCTGACGCCAATTCCTTCCAGTATCCGTGGAGGGACAGATGGTTCGAGATTGTCTTTTATGGGATTGCCTTGTCCAAATATTTTTGCGGGAGAATATGCCTTTCATGGCAAAGAAGAATATACTTCTGTTCAAGATATGGAAAAGTCTGCCGAAATGATCGTGGAGATTGCCAAGGTTTGGGAGGAAGAAAGTCATAGTTAGATATTGTTCAAAAAAAAAGGTCAAAGTGCTTGAAATTAATCAAGCACTTTGACACTTTTAAAACCACTAATATTATTTTTGATTAGTACGTTATGTACTTAATTCTTCTGTACAAAGTTGGTCTCTGGGAAGGCAGGAGAATTTAGTTTTTTGATTTTGAACACTTCAATATCGTTTTCTAATTTAAGTGCTAATTGATAGGTACCAACTGGTAATTCGCTGGTAGGAATTTCAATTTGATTGATACCTTTTACAACTGCGGTCTCTCCTTTGAGCATCAGGTCTCCCATATTGGTCATTACCCGATAAGAAAAAGCACCTGCTGTTTTACAATCCACTTTTGCTTTATAGTCTTCGTGGGTAGCAGAAGCATCTACTTGATTCATAAAGAATTTTGCATTTTCTCCTTTTTTACTAAGTATGACTTCGTGCGTAAAACTACCAGATCCATTGTCTTCTACGTTAACTAGTCGATAGAATACTCTCATCCCTTTTTCTTGCTTATCAAAATAATGATATTCTCGGCTCTTCTCGTTAGAGTTAGTAGCTGGCAGAGTTGCTAAAGTAGTATAGTTAATCCCATCTCGAGATTTCTCAATCATAAAAAGAGAACAATCAATCTCGCTAGAAGTAGTCCAAGTCAATTTGTTACCTTCTGTGGTTTTTTCTCCTTTGAGTAATGAAGTAAAAACAACCGAAACAGGAGGTGTAAATGATAAAAGAAAAAATGATAGTGCACCTACTAGACAAGCGTAAGCTGATAATTTGTAGGTATTTATAGAATAATTCATGTTCGGGAGTTTAATTTGACTATTAATAATAATTAGTCAGAAAAAACTATGCCACCTATTTCACATCTTAGACAAATACAATATATCTAAAGAGTATAAATAACTAAAAATTAAATACTTATAAGTAGTATTATGTGAAATATATTTTATTCAAAATTTTTCCTTAGTTAAATTCTATACACGCTATGTCACATCTGTTCCTGATTCTGTCTTTTTATAAACTTCCTTTTGGTGATTAATAGATTCCTGATGAATAGCGTGTAAAAAGGTGGTAATAAAGCCTTGACTTAGCCCTTTTTTCTCTCCCTGAATGATGGCTTGTTCTAAAATATCATTAAACCGACTGGACTGTAAAATAGAGATATTGTTACGTTTTTTATAAGCACCAATAGCGTCTGCCAACTGCATTCGATTAGAAATAAGGTTAATAATCTCTTCGTCCAGTTCGTCAATTTGGTTTCTTAAACCACTAATATTTTCATTGACTTGTAAATCTTTAGAGTTTTCTTCTCGAATCACTAGATTATCAACTAGTTCTTTAAAAACCGCTGGTGTAATTTGCTGAGCTGCATCACTCCAAGCCTCGTCAGGTGTACAGTGGGTTTCTGTCATGATACCCGCATAGTTCAGATCCATTGCTTGTTGTGCAATCTCCCCCAAAATGTCTCGACGTCCACAAATATGGCTATTATCACAGATCATTATCAAATCAGGAAAACGTCGTTTAAGCTCGATCGCAATTTGCCAACGAGGAACATTCCGAAATTTGGTTTCTCCATGAGAAGAAAATCCACGATGAATCACTCCAATACGATGGAGTCCAGCCTTATAAATTCTTTCAATAGCGCCGATCCACAATCCTAAATCTGGATTAATAGGATTTTTGATTAGAATGGGTTTATCCACCCCTTCCAAGGCATCCGCAATTTCTTGAACAGAAAAAGGATTCACCGTTGTACGAGCTCCCAACCATAATAAATCGATATCACTTTTTAGTGCGTGAAAAACATGGGCTGTATTGGCTACCTCGGTACACGTTTTAAAACCAAATTCAGACTTGACCTTTTTTAACCACTGCAATCCTTCTTTCCCTACCCCTTCAAAAGAGTTCGGTCGAGTCCGTGGTTTCCAAATACCTGACCGAAAGAAATCTAATTCTTGTCCAGCTTCTTTTAATTGACGAGCCGTTTCCATGACTTGTATTTCTGTTTCTGCGCTACAAGGTCCGGCAATAATAATAGGTCGCTTGCGCTCTTGCGGCAATAGGGGTTTAAAATTCATTTCCATTATTTCAAAATTTTTCGGATTGAGTTTGCTTTTTCAATCAGTTCGTAAATTTGTGTAAAATCTTTTTTTATTAAACAAGTTCTAAATTTGGCCAATGTATTAATATGTTCGTCCAGCACGTCGAGTAGGTTTTCCTGATTTTGTGAAAAAATAGGAACCCACATGTTCGGCGTACTTTTAGCCAATCGAACCGTTGAAGAGAATCCACCGCTCGCCAACTCAAATATTCTAGCTTCATTTTTTTCTTTTTCTAATACTGTCAAAGCCAATGCAAAGGCTGATAAATGCGAAATATGAGAAACATAAGCGGTATGAATATCATGTTCTACTGGATTCATTTGTAGTATTTTCATATCCATCGTCCGGTACATTTTCTCGACCAGTTCTACCGCTGAGGGATCTGTTTTTTCAACCTCACAAAGTACACAAGCTTTTCCATCAAAAAGATTTGGAATAGCAGCCTCTGGTCCAGAATGCTCGGTACCAGCCATTGGATGGGTACCAATAAAACGATTTCGACGGGGATGATCAGTCACAGATTTTAGAATTCTTTCTTTAGTTGATCCCACGTCAATTACTACCTGATGGGTTACTTGATCGAGAATTTTTGGTAACAACGGTATTATATTATCTACAGGAATTGCTACAATTACCAAATCTGCTAGGCGAATTCCCTCGACTAACTCCATTGTTTCATCTATTAATCTACGCCGTAATGCTTTATCTACATTTTCAGGATTATGATCTATCCCGATAATGGTTTTCGCAAATCCATTTTCTTTCAGACTAATAGCCAATGAACCTCCAATAAGCCCTAAACCAATTACTGTTACAACCATAGTTCTTTATTTTTCAGGGTACACATCTTATCTCGTAATTAATCCGTAGGCTTTGGACAATACAGTTTCTTTCGCACAAAGAGAGATTCGAATATAGTCATCTCCTTGACTACCAAAAATTCCACCTGGCGTTACAAAAATACCTTTTTCAACTAAGAGTTTATCTACTAGTTCAAATCCATTGATAGATGGGTCTTTTATTTTCGCCCAAACAAACAATCCTACTTGATCCTTTCGATAGGCACAATTTAGCGCATCCATAATCTTATAAACGACCGCTCTACGTTCCCGATAAACGGCATTGAGATTTTCGTACCAGCTAGGTGGATTTTTAAGTGCCTCCACCGCAGCCAACATAGCAGGACGAAACATTCCAGAATCCATGTTACTTTTAAATTTCATCACCTCTTGTAAATAAGCACTATCTCCAGCTAAGATTCCCATTCGCCAGCCAGCCATATTATGTGACTTACTAAGTGAATTAAGTTCCAAGGCTACAGTTTTCGCTCCTGGAACAGATAGAATACTTTTTTGCTGCTCATTGAGAATAAAGCTGTAGGGATTATCATTAACCAACAGTATCTTATGAATCTGTGCAAATTGTACAAGTTTTTCAAAAAGGTCTGCACTCGCTGCTGTTCCAGTGGGCATATGCGGGTAATTGATCCACATGATTTTGACTTTCGTCAAATCAGTTTGGGCTAGTTCAGTTAGATTAGGCAACCAATTTTGTGCTTCATTAAGTTCGTAATATCGAACGGTCGCTCCTGCTAAACGAGCGGTAGCTGCGTAGGCCGGATATCCCGGATTGGGAATTAACACTTCATCTCCTGCTTCTAAAAAAGTCATTGATAGATGCATAATCCCTTCTTTAGATCCGATCAGCGGTAAGACTTCCGATTCAGGATTTAGATCTACCGAAAAATATTTTTTGTACCAAGCTGCGTAGGCTGCTCTCAATGCTGGAATGCCTCGGTAGGATTGGTAGCCGTGATTACTAGACGATTCACTATACGTTCCTAAGGCCGTTACCACCGCAGGTGCAGGAGGTAGGTCAGGACTACCAATGCCTAGATTGATAATTTCCTGCCCGTTCTTTCTTAGCAGATCTAGTTCTTTCAGCTTGCGCGAAAAATAATATTCTTCGACCGTATTAATTCTGGCGGCAGTATTGATAATCATATTTATTGCTATTTTTTTTGTCAAAACACCCAACGTTTTTTCCCATTGGCCAAAAAAAAAAGAGCTCACATGGAACTCTTTATTTTTAATTAACTATACAAGGTCCCAGTTTACGAGTGATCGTAAAAGAAATAAAATGCATAGTTAAAATAAGTTGATATTGGCACGAGGCACTATTTTTTTGGTTAAGGAACTAGCTAAAAATTATAGCATGAGTTTCTTCTGATTATAACAAACATAGAGATTTCATGGCTCTAATGCAAAATTGCTTAGCTTTTTTTTAATAAAAAGTAAAAAAAATTCAAAAAAAAGCAAAAAAGACATCTACAACATTCCACCATATTGTGAGGCGATGTAGGCATTATCTCTAATCAAGCCCTAGAAGATCGTGGGGTCCAAAGCTTAGAAATATCCGCTTTAATGGTTTGATTAGAAAAGTCCATTTTGCTCCCCAAGGGAATATCTAAGTCCTCCCTAGTAAAACTAAGCAACCCAATAGGTACACTGTGCATATCTTTGGGAAATTCCGCAATCTCGGCTTCGTCATAAAAAAATCGCCAACCGGAATCCTTATAAAGGGTGGGCATTTCCCGCATTCCAGCACCGATAGAGCAATCGAAGTTTAGCACTTTTTCACTTACCAAGCACCGCATATCTTTGTTTCCCATGTCGAGACGATTGGTCATGGCTGCTCCCGGTCTTGCTCCCAAAACATAGTCATAAGCAAAAGGAATGGTATCTCCCATTTTCAAACTTTTTATCACTTGCGGAATAGTAATTAACCGACCAAAGTATTGGCTTTTTTCAAATCTGTCAATGACGACCCATACTTTTTCAATCCCTATAAACCCCGGTTTATTATTAGTTGTACGCAACATCAGCTGAGCGTAATTCCCAGGTTTAAGAATAGCGAAAAGTGATTTTTTGTCTGGGCGAATGTATCGTCCTGAGTTTTGAGAAAGAAATTTGATATTGTAAAGTGTGTAAGACATACCAGTAGATTTAGGTGGAATAAATCAGATTACTGGTAAAGGTAAGACAAAATCTTACTTTTTACAACTTTTTGTTTATTTTTATTTTAAATAAAACATTTTAGTAGCTACCCTGACCGAGCTACTGGAAGTTCAGATCTTTGGTAAATCGTCCGTCTATTAAACTATCTCTTGCCTCTCCGACTAACTGTAGTCCACCCACGGAAGCACTATTCCGTGAGGAAAACAACCCAAATCCACCTGGTATATTGCTAAAAATTGGAGGGACCGAAGCACCAGTTAATCCGGTATTTGCTTGTCCAACATTGATAAAATCCAATAAATCATTGGAGCCAGCATCTACAATCACTTCCAAACTTGTAAAAAAGCGTGGTCCAGGGCCTGTAGCATCTACCGCACCACTAATACCCGAAAGAATGTCGGTAGCGAGCACTTCCACGGAAATGCCGGTATCATTTTCATCTTCTGGCTGGATATTTTTCAATACCGTAAAATCAACAGATTTATTAACCCGATTATTAAGGTCACCGTTGATAGCTTCCTGGTAATTCAATTGAATACGAATATCAAAGACCGCTGCCGTGGTATTATTTAATCTCCACTGTGTACGAATATCATTTTGGCCTTCGATACTAGACCTCCACTCAAATTCATCATCTTGGTCGGGAAATTGGATGATCGGTGCATGTACAATAGCCGTCGTTACTTCTGTAATCAAGGTATCACTGCCAAGGTCGGTAACACTTAATCGATAATCTTCACCACCATCATAGGTTTCTCCAGCAGGTAAATTCAATTTATATAAAAAATTAGGAGCGTCTAAAAAGACACCAGCATCTCTTGGGTAACCTTCTGCGGCACCATCCACCCGGATCATGGGATAGGTATTTCCACCAGAACTCAAGGTGACGCCAATATTTTCATAATAAAGCTCTTCTGGTCGCTGTGATAGTTCCAACGCACTGGTATTTTCACTGACAAAGGCCTTTTCAACTCTAATATAGGTAGCGGTGTCTTGTGGAGAAAGGAAACCATATATCACTGGCTTATTGATATCGCCCGTCGTCAATTCAAAATCATTGGAACAATTAGAAAATCCGACAATAATGAGGATGGGTAGTAAGAGATAAAATATTCTTTTCATAATGCAAAAATAGACCTTTATCCTGAAAATTAAAGGTAGTATTTCGTTAAATTTTAGATCTATCTAAGACAAAACGAAGTATGAGGTTCTTTAGAAACGTCCAAATTGGCTGAGAATTGATAAAAATATATAACTAGCTCGTCTTTTTTTCCTTTTGGAATTGATGAACAACTTCAATATCTTGCGATCCTAAAAATAATAAATATGTCTGTTTCAAAAGAAGTTAAAAGAATTACCACCCACGTCTTACAGTCCATGAAAGACAACGGTGAAAAAATATCCATGCTTACTGCCTATGACTACTCTATGGCCAGAATTCTGGATGCAGCGGGTATTGATATCCTATTGGTAGGAGATTCCGCTTCTAATGTGATGGCTGGTCACGAGACGACCCTTCCGATTACGTTGGATCAAATGATCTACCATGCCTCTAGTGTGATTCGGGCAGTAAAAAAGTGTTTGGTTGTCGTGGATTTACCATTTGGTAGCTATCAAGGTAATTCTACCAAGGCCTTATCCTCTACCATCAAAATCATGAAGGAGTCTGGAGGACATGCGGTAAAAATGGAAGGAGGCATTGAAATCGAAGATTCTATCAAGCGGGTGTTGTCCGCTGGAGTACCGGTCATGGGCCATTTAGGATTAACGCCACAATCTATTTATAAATTTGGTACTTACACGGTAAGAGCCAAGGAAGAAGAGGAAGCTCAAAAACTATTACGGGACGCCAAACATCTAGAAGCATTGGGTTGTTTTGCTATTGTACTTGAAAAAATTCCGGCACAATTAGCTGCGGAGGTAACCAAAGCACTCAACATTCCCGTGATTGGTATTGGGGCTGGACCAAACGTAGATGGACAGGTGCTTGTCACCCACGATATCATGGGTATTACCAAAGATTTTAAACCTAGATTTTTACGCCGTTATTTAGAATTATTTGATACCATGAAGACGGCCACCGAAGCATATATTAAGGATGTGAAGTCGGGTGATTTTCCTAATGAGAAGGAGCAGTATTGAATTCTTGAATTTACTCTATAAAAAGTGTTTTTCTCGCAGAGACACAGAGAACGCAGAGAATTTTTAACGTGTATATCTTTTATCGCAAAGCAAATACATATATTAATTTTGTTTCATGATTTTTGAAAAATTTGTTTTCTTAGTTTTTAGAGTAAGCTCATTGTTGAATTGTTGAATTGTTGAATTGTTGAATTGTTGAATTGTTGAATTGTTGAATTGTTGAATTGTTGAATTGTTGAATTGTTGAATTGTTGAATT
>CALFWZ010000204.1 GCA_937928405.1 uncultured Saprospiraceae bacterium | reverse complement strand
ACGACAAGGTATTAATAGCACCGACTGTTTTAGTCGCATTAGGGCTATTAATATTGAAAGAACTTGAAGGGGGTAAAACCCAGAGTTTTATTTCTGTATTATTACTATTAAATTGATATCTAGCGATTAATCTGTATGTTTGTCCATTCACCAAAGAAGGCATATTACCAGAATTATTATCTATTCCGAAGGTGTTCACCCATCTTTTACCTATTGCTATATCTTGTCTATTGTTTGGTCTTAACCAGATACCTCCATACTCTACATCATTTGACTTTAGTAGCATACTTACCCACATTGTGCCATTTTCTGTCAACTCTTTCGAATTGAATCTCGACATCTCAGCAATACTCGAATTATTCATATCAAATCGAAGTTTATTACCAGAACTTGATACCCCAGGAAAGTTAAGTGAGCCATTTTCAAATCTAGTTTGCTCATATCCTTGTCCATTTATCCAGTTCGTTGACCACCCAGTTCCTCCACCAGATGGATTTATTGCACTTCCTGAAGGAAAGTTAAAATTTTCGCTCATACTGAAGCTACATGAGGTATTGGCTGAACTTCCACCTTTTTGAATAATAGAATTCCATGTTCGCCCTAATCTAATTTCATCTAGTAGATAAGTTCCTTGTCCCCATCCTGAAACATTGAGGTATATTCTATCAATTGAACTAATATTTGCAACAGCTGAAATATCTGCACTAGAATTACTAGGTTCAGAGCTTAAATCTGGGTCAACCCACATGTATACAGCATCTGTTCCATTAGGATTTAATTGGTATTTTGCTACTACTAAATAAGTACGATTGGTTTGTGTTAGTCTTTTTGAACTTGAATTATTATTTATAGCAAATTGATTTCCCCATCTTTTTCCAACTGCAGCATCAAAATTTCCATTAGGACTTACAAAAACATGCCCCACCCCTATCTTATCTGCCGAAACTAAATAGGACATCCATACAGTACCTGAATTAACAGGATTTTGAATGAACCGTTGTCCAACCATAGAGATATTACTAATTGGGTCAATTTTTATAGCATAACCTCCAGAAGGATAACCAACATAACTTAAGTTCTCATCAACTACACCAAAAGGACCATTACTATTGATTCTTTGCCAATTGCCACTCCAACCAGAACCACCTCTCCCATTGACAATAGATGAGCCTAATATACCATATCCTTCAATGGCCAAAAGGTCTCTAATTGCTTGGTCAGGTGTTTGAGCAGAACCAATTCTTATAACTTTTGCTACACTTGGAACACCTGCTCCATTCATTGCAAACATCATATAATATCCAGGAGGCGCATATTTTCTATCCGGCATCTTTACGCGGTAATTATTCCCGCCTAGGCTTGTAAATGAAAGAGGTACTCTTCTTTGTTCATTGTTCACACTATGTGTGTCAGAACCAAATCGTATAAGAGAAAAAGCACTAATCGAGCTGTTAGTAGAAACTGAAATATTAGCGTTATAAGAAGCTGTAGAAGGCGAACTGTTGATTGTCGGCCTAGATGCAAGAGTATTATTGGAATTAAAAAGATATGGTGGATTATATAACTCTACATCTGGGTGATTAACATCACATCCTCCACATAGTCCCCCTCCCCCTGAGAAAACCGCCCCATTTGGCATTAAAATACCCGAACTATGGTAGGTACGTGGCACCTGCATTGCATCAACGACTCTCCATTGATTAGTATTTGGATTCCAAATTTCGGCAGGAAGAATAGCTCCATCATCGGAAAATGTCTTACTTGTTGTAAGCCCACCAAAGACGAGTACCTCCCCATTGGGTAGTGGAACCATATGATGCATACAACGAGCAAAATTCATATCTCCAGTTCGAGTGACCGTCACATTATCAGAATTTGGGTCGCTAATATCAATCACGTAACTTCTTTTTGAAGCAGGAAGCCCCGTATCATAACTTTGTGCTCCTCCTGCTGTTAAAATTTTTCCTTTATTATACATCACAGCTCTACCATTCATAGCATAATTATCATTTCCTCTTGTACCAGCACTTTTCACTTCGCCAATACCTTTAGTATCTATCCAATGCATTTTGTTAGCAGGACCAGCATGAAAAATTTTCCCATTTGGAGCAGCAAAAAACCAGGCGTGATTATCATCTCTATATACTCCCTGGGGGTCAGGAGCACCATCTCTAACAGTAGCGTCTGATGTAACTCCGGTTAGAGCATACCATCCTGTTTCTGGAGTCCAAATTTCTGCATTTTTACCACCTAGACCTCCACTCCATGACCCACCAAGAGTAAAGGTTGCCCCACTATTCATAGTTACCTGAGAGTGATATCCTCTTGGAACATTCATGTCTTGGGTCGAAGTCCATTGATTGGTGAATGGATTGTATATACTTGCTTTTTGACTATTGGAACCTCCAGTTACCATTATCCTTCCATCAGGTAAATTTGTAGTTCCTGGACAAAACATGTCATGTCCGGTATTAGTAACTAAGGTTGTGGTATAAGTTTTTGTCGAGGGATTAAATATCGATGTATAAGTTCGCCCCTCTAAGCCTGTAAATGTTAATTTGGATTCTGATGACCACATTAAAATATTACCATTCGGTAGATTCGCAATAGCAGTAGGTACAATGTCAGTTGAATAAGGTCCCTCCCAATTTCCCTTGGTTGAATTTTGTGCAAGTAAGTGAGAGGAAAATAGTACCATTAAAATGATACTCAATGTGTAATTAAATCTCATAGTTTGTTTTTTAGAGAATCTCAGACTTGTGGAAACAAGTTTAGAGACTCCGATAATGATAATTATTTTGCTATTCTTCAATGGTTTCGGGTTTTACCTTAAAAAATACTATATTCAAGCTCTCAAATCTTATTTTCTAGCAATTACTCAACTACCTCCATTTTTAGGGTGACAGTATCTTTTTTCCCAAATTCTTCAATTTTCAAATCTAATACCCAGGTACCTGATTTTTGAAGTTTTATAAAACCAATAACATATTTTCCTTGGCTACATAAATTATTTACTTGATTGATGTAATTAAATTTTTTTGATTTTTCAACCGCATGGAATCCTGTTAATTCTACTTTACCAAAATTGACAGCCTCTTCATTTTTATTAAAAATTTGAAGAAACCAATGATGTAGTTTATTAGTCTTTGGAGTATCTACTGAAAATAACTTTACATAGAATCGCCCATTATCGGATAATGTAAAATCTTCTTTAAAAAAAGACTTATCATGTGCTTTTTGAACTACATTCTTATTAGATGAATTCAAATCTTGGGCAAATCCTATATTACAAACCAAATAGAATAAGGGTACTATTAGAAAAATATGTTTGCAATATTTTCTCATAAAAATCAACTACACCATAGAAGTAACTATGGAGTTAAAAATTAAAAAATAAGGATTTAGGATTTAGGATTTTTGACTCTTTTACAATCATCAATAATTAATAGGGGAAAATAAAATGATTGTTATGTCGATTTTTGGAATATAAAATTTTCATGTGGATGTACACAAGTTGATATTTTTTTAACAAAAAA
Organism: uncultured Saprospiraceae bacterium; assembly: GCA_937928405.1. Classification (GTDB taxonomy): domain Bacteria; phylum Bacteroidota; class Bacteroidia; order Chitinophagales; family Saprospiraceae; genus JALZUU01. The sequence goes on along the minus strand of CALFWZ010000204.1, from coordinate 29,868 downwards.
AAGAAGAAATGCAGTAGCCTCAAAAGGACGAAGTAGTTAGATTATCGATGATACAAATCTAAGGTAAGTTTAGTGAAAATTTTAGCTTTTTAGGGGAGATAAAAAGGCCTACTAGGTAGAATAAAAGAGCCCACCCTATTGAAAATCAGTCTTTCATACCCTTAAAAAGGTAGAAAATACATTATTTATTATTTACATAAATAATAGTTTATCTGATCTCCGTTGGTTGCAAATCTGTATAAATTTGGATCGAGGAAGGAATCAGGAATGTTAGCAAAAGGCGAAAATAAGTACTTGGCTGTCAAGATCCCGCCGGGCTGTCTTCCAATAGACGCCAGTCAAACCGAATCATTAGCTTGAGAGGAAAGCAAGTTTTAAGACTTTGAAATTTGTAGAAAAGAACTAGGATAAACACCAAATCTTCCTTTAAACTTCCGTGAAAAATTCTTTTGATCTTTAAAACCAACGGAGATGCAAACAGCCTTAACTGAATCATACGCTCTTGTTTCTAACATTCTTCTTGCCTCCCAATAGCGTAATTCTTGAATATACTTTTTTGAAGTGAGACCGGTAATATTTTTAATTCGACGATTTAGAACTTTGACATTTGTGCCTAACAATTGTACTATTTTATCTAAATTCAAGTCAAAATCACCTATTGAGGGCATAACGATTTCTTCAAGATTAATCAGCCAATTCTGATCTTCGATGGATAGTTCCTGACCATCAATAAGAACAGAACTGAAATGTGACTTTTTTTCATATTCCTCCACTCGGTCTTTAAAATCTATTAAGTGTCTAATTCGTACTTTTAATACTTCTTCTTCAAAAGGTTTGATTAAATAATCATCAACGCCGATTCTTAGTGCTTTAATTTTGTCAGATGTTAAGCTTCTTGCAGTCAACATTAACACGGGAATATTCCTATGTTTTTTTGACGCTTTCAATTGTTCAACAAAAGAAATACCGTCGGTTCCTGGCATCATCCAATCTGTTATGATAAGGGTTGGATTATTTTCTACTAAGAACGAAAGCGCCTGTTGTCCATTATGGGTAAAGTGCAAATGGTAATCTTCTTTTAATAAAATTTCAAGATATTTACAAAAATCCTTGTTGTCTTCCACAATTAATAAATCTGTTTCAGTATTTGAGCTTACTAACTCTTGACTGTTTTCAGAAAGTGAAGGAATTTCATTCTTAGGGAATTCGTATAACTCTATGTTGCCTGGAATTTTCTCACATGGAGTTTTTGGCAGGCAAATAGTAAAAGAACTTCCTTTTCCCACTTTACTATCAACGTCGATACTTCCTCCCAAGATGGTCATATTTTCTTTGCAAATCGCTAATCCTAAACCAAATCCTCCTTCAGGATCAGTACGAGCAGATTGGTAATATCTATCAAAGAGATAAGGTAATTCCTCTTCATGAATCCCTCGTCCACTATCCATTATCCTTAACTGATGGTATCCATTTTCAATCATTGAGTAATCAATGGTAATGATCCCTCCTTCATCCGTGTATTTGATGGCATTGGAGATTAGGTTTTTAAGTACTGTTTCCAGCTTGCTGACATCAGAATAAATAATCGCCTGATGATGATTAAATTCAGGGGGCTGAATTCTTATTTTTTTCTTCTTAGCCAAAAAAGTAAATTCAGGCAAAAGATATTTAATCAGATCAAGGAAAGAAAACAATACTAAATCAACTGAATTTGCTTCTTGAGCAAGATTATTACCTTTTAATATTTGATTGGTTGCTTCTGACAAAGACTGACTGCTCTTAAGTATGAACTTAAGGGCTTTTGTGCCTGAATCGGACAACTGTTCTGTTTTGAAGAGTTGTTTACTAAGCCCTTGAATAATAGTTAATGGCGTTTGAAACTCATGCGTAATATTTGTAAATATTTTATTTCTTTGTTGTTCAGCTAATCGTAATTTTTCGGACTGAGATTCAATAATTTTTTTACTTTCCAAATTTTTATTGAGTAATTGAACTTGTCTATTTAACTGTTGATTATTTTTTTTCTTTTGTTGGTATAAAATAAAAGCAAAAATAGAACCTAATGTAAAAAATAATCCAATTGCGATTCCCAAAGTAGTTCTCCTTTCGATAATGGCTTTACTTTTAGCCTGCTCTTCTTTTAATAATTTATTTTCTGTTTCTTTTTGCTTTATTTCATACTTAGTAGCTAGTTCTAGTACTTGTTTATTTTTTTCAATAGTAAAGAGGCTGTCACTGAGCGTAGTAGAAGCTTCCTGAGCACGAAAAGCATTCTGAAAATCACCCATCTTTGCATAATTCTGACTAAGTTGTTTGTATATAGCTTGCTCCTTTACCTTTATTTTTGAATCATGAAAATACTTAAGACTTTCTAAGTAATATCGATTCGAGTCAATATATTTCCCCTTTGCTTGATACAGTTCACCAAGTGAAATTAAGACATAAGCCTCCCCCCTTTCATCTCCAATTTCTTCCTTTATTTTCAGTGCTTTTAAAAGATAATTTTCAGCTATTTGACTCTCTTTCTTTAGAAGATGTACATGACCGATATTGAGCAGAGCCGTAGAAATAAAAATATCATCATTTTCTACTTTGCCAAGATCAAGATATTTATTTAAATAAGGTAACGCTTTATCAAATTCCTCTTGTTCCAGATATAAGCTACCTATTGCGTTTAGGATCTGAGCGGTTATTCTCCTATTTTCTGAATCCTGAGCAGTTGTTAAAGCGAGCTCATAATATTGAATAGCTCTTTCATAATCTTTTTGATCGGTATGAATTGAGGCAATATTGGTTAAAATGGCAGCAATAGCACCTTTTTGTTTCTCTTTGTCGAGCAATTCTAAAATACGGTTAAAATATTCTAATGCTTTATCAAAATTTCCCAAGTCTGTATGAATGCCTCCCAAAGAGTTAAATATTTTAGGGAGCTCTTTTTTATAATTAGTCCTCTCGGTCAGAACTATTGCTTCCTGCAAGTATTCGATCGCTAAATCATTTTCACCTTGTAAGTGTAAATTGTAGGCACTTATAGATAATCCATTTATAATTCCAATTGTATAATTTGCAGACCTAGCTAAATCTAAAGCCCGCTGTCCATGAATAATAGATTGGTCGATATTTAGCTTACGGGAAGCAATAGATAAATTTAATAGCAGCTTAACCTTGGCAGAATCTACATTGGTATCTTTAATTGCTAGTTGTAAACTATCAACAACCTCCTGTTGTGCACTAATAGTAAGGGAGAAAAAAAACAGCGTAATAAAAAGTAATCGTTTAGTCATCTGGAATTCTATGTATAAGTTTTATCTCTGGATATGTATAAATTTTTGTTAAAGTACGAATTTCCAATATTAAAAGCTTGTCTGAATTTCTATTAACTAAAACTCAATACCTTATAAATATAAAAGAGAAACACATACAGGCGAAGCTTAAAACCACAGAACGAAGTAAATTAAATAATTGATATTCAATAAGTTACAAAACGACATTGAAATAAATATAAATATTGGTCATATTTTTAACAATTCTCATATAGATAATGGTTAATTAAAATAATTACATCAAATTACGCAATAAGTTAAATAGAGTTTCGATCAACCAAATTACGGATGAAACGAATTTTAGTCAACGTAATAATGGAAATTAGTCCATTCAATTTTCTGCTTAGTTTAATGCTCCACACAATAAAGCATATAGAGGAATTTCACCTCCTATATACTACACAAAAACATGAGTCATACGAATCACTAATTGAATTTTTATGATTACCGATAATAAATTTCTTGGAATCGCTAGTAAAAAAAAGAAGTACAATAAGTTAAGTTTGTGAATGCAACAACTCAAACTTATCAAATTATACTTCTTCGTGTGTCAATTATACGAAGAAGAACTTAAATGACACAGCGAACGGTTTTCAAATAATGGTTTTCAACCAAAGTTTACGGATTGTGAGTTACTAACCACCTATTTATTTTCAGTAGGTTTTGAACAAAGATTTCAAGTAAAGCAAGTTCATCGCTATATATTCAATCATTGGCTAGTGGTTTCCAGATATGCCAAACTATCAGCGGTATAACAAACGCTTAAGTCGGCTTGCAGGAACATTTCCTGTATTGATCCATCGACTTTTGGAAATATTATCTTTTGACACTCCGGCTTTAGGGCATATAAGCCTAACCGATTCGATGCCCATTATGACTTGTAGTAATCGACGCAAGGCTAAAGTAGCTTTAGATTTATGTAATAAAGGTTATAATTCAGTAAAGAAAAGACATTTTTACGGCGTCAAGTTACATGCAATTGGGTTTTCTAATCCTGGTACTTTGCCACATGTTGAATATTTGCAAATCACACCAGCCTCTGTACATGATTTGAGTGCCCAGCAGGAAATACTAAGTGAGTTTAAACTGAGAATTGTTATTCGAGACAAAGCATTTAGAGCTAAAGAACTCGACCAAGCAATAAAACGAAATGGAGGAGAATTACTCACTCCTGTCGTTTACCAATCTGATTTGCAACGCTTTCATCGTCAACGTGATCAGGCAGCTGATGATTTATACTCGCTAATGGTCTCTTCTATTCGTCAGCCAATTGAATCTCTTTTCAACTGGATTATTGAAAAAACAGATGTACAACGAGCGTCTAAGGTTAGATCTTCTAAAGGATTACTTGTTCATATTTTTGCAAAAATTGCAGTGGCTTTTATGACTCTTATTATTGATTCTAATTTTTACTAGTGATTCGCATGACTCATGTATTTTTAATCAAAACTTATTACCTAGCAGTAATTTAGTATCTAATCTACTGATTAATTTACTTCAAATATAAACTTATTGGATTGATCAAACTCGTCACTGTAGTATTCTACTACCTGATTGATTGGATTTTCCTTCCAGCAAAATTTTGGTTGTTTGAAATCTATACCGTCAAAACCAAGAATATCTTCTACCATTATCTTGTTTTCATTATGTTCTATTTCTACAAGATAGATCCCTTTTTGTTTGACGGTAAATTCAATTTTAAGTTGATATTTATTATCAATTAATGCTGTCTCATATCTCAAAGGTAATTCACCATCTGAGCTTCCTATTTTCACATCTTGGCTTAAATACTGGTCAATTTTCTTGTATAAGTTTTCGCTCATAACCATATTGGTTTTCTCTAGCGGCTCAACCTTTTCTAAGTATTTAAATCCGATCGTAAGATTAGGAGCATCTAATATTGCGTGCTCGACGCCACTATTGTCTTTCATTAGTATCGGTAGATTTACTTCTACGGTGAAAGGCTCATCAATATTTATTGTATCAGCTGAAGCTATCAGCATTACTGGATACTCATTTTCATTGAAATCAAAGTCCCCTATTAACTCACTACCTTCATCAAAAATACAATCTGTGGCAAATAACATAAGCATTAAGTTTAATACACAGCTTTACTAAAGTGCATTTAATTTGAAATATTTATTCTAATCCTTGGATATAAAAATAATTACATACATAAGCAAGCTCATTCGGTCTCGATTCTGTATGTAAAGCTATCTCTATAACCAATCTACCGCTCCACTTCCCAGATTATAATAAGCTGGAACAATTTTTACTTTTCCACTTTCTACGGCATCTCGGATAATAGCTGAACGATTTTTTAATTCCTGACCCGTCAATTCCGCATTTTTCTTAACCACATCATTGACAGGAGCACCGTCGGCACTAGCGGCTAACGCTGGCGTAATATGAGATAATAAATGGTTGAGATTATGTCCGTTATCACCACCGCCCATAGCCGCAGTAACCGCTCCACAACTTTCATGTCCTAGAACAACAATTACCGTAGTTCCAAGGTGAGCTACTGCATATTCGATACTTGCAATAGATGAATTATTGGCGACGTTTCCAGCTACTCGAATGACGAATAACTCACCTAGACCAGCGTCGAAAGCTAGTTCTGGTACTACTCTACTGTCTGCACAACTTAGAATAATCGCATAAGGTTCTTGTCCTGCGGTTAAACTACTGCGACGGGAGCTATTCTGTAGTTTTCCGTCTAGTTTGTCATTAACAAAGTTTTTGTTGCCTGCTTCCAGCCGGCCAATTACTTCTTGAATAGTCATAAATAGATAATTGAGTGAAAAAATCGAATAATAGTGGGTTCAAATGAGATGAAATGTTAAACCCCTGTATGTAACAAGAAAAAAAAAACCTGGTTCGTGAAGAACCAGGTTTTTTTTATTTTTTTTTGTTTTTGGTTAAAGTAACGCCTATTATTTCTCGTTTAAGTTGAGTTTTATCTTCTTTTGTAGGTCAGTAACGGTATCTTTAAAGATCATATCGGTATCCAAAAGATCTTGAACAGCTTTGCAAGAATAGATAACCGTAGAATGATCTCGCCCTCCAAAATTCTCACCAATGGCTTTCAGCGACTTATTGGTAAGGTTTTTTGCTAAATACATGGACAATTGTCGAGCAATGACGATTCCGCGCTTTCGGGTTTGTCCTTTGAGCTTTTCGACTGGTACATCAAAGTGATCCGCTACCAAATTTTGAATAAATTCAACCGTAATCTCTTTAGACATCTGGTTAACAAAATTCTTGATTACCTCTTTGGCCAGTTCTAAGTCAATCTCTCGGCGATTCAGCGAAGACTGCGCCACTAGACTAATCAGTACGCCTTCCAGTTCTCGGATATTATTTTTGATATTATAGCAAATAAACTCAGTTACGTCGTGCGGGATGTCCAAGCCTTCTTGGTCCATTTTAGAGGCTAAAATTGCCATTCTAGTCTCAAGGTCGGGCGTTCCTAAATCAGCCGACAATCCCCATTTAAAACGGGAAATCAATCGTTCTTCCATACCATCCAAATCTTTCGGCGGTCGATCCGAAGTCATAATGATTTGCTTACCGTTTTGATGTAGCTGGTTAAAGATATGGAAGAAGATTTCTTGTGTTTTTTGCTTATTGGCTAAAAACTGAATATCATCAACAATTAGTACGTCAATCAATTGGTAGAAATTAACAAAATCATTCACCGCATTATTACGAATAGAATCGATGATTTGGTTGGTAAATTTCTCTGAAGAGACGTAGAGGACAGTTTTTCCTTGTTGCTCATTGAGCACTTGATTTCCGATGGCCTGTGCTAGATGCGTTTTTCCAAGTCCAACATCGCCAAAAAGCACCAGCGGGTTGAAAGCGGTTCCTCCCGGTTTGGCTGCTACCGCCATACCTGCTGAGCGAGCTAATCGGTTACAATCACCTTCAATAAAATTTTCGAAAATATAAGAAGCATTCAATTGCGGATCGATTTTCAGCTTTCGAATGCCAGGAATTACAAAGGGATTTTTTATGTTTCCGGTATCCACCGAACCGGGTGTGTTAGCGTCGCTTTTATCCGTAGCCGCAATTGCTGCAGGAACCTGAGTCGCTTTAGACATTAGAATTTGGTATTCCAACCGCCCCATGTCTCCTAGTTCTTGTCGGATGGTTCTTTTTAACAAAGCCACGTAGTGTTCTTCTAACCATTCGTAGAAAAACTTATTAGGTACCTGAATAGTCAGAGCCCCCTCTTCCAGCCTCACCGGACGGATAGGTTCAAACCAAGTTTTAAAGCTTTGCGAATTCACGTTTTTACGAATCGTTCGCAGACAGCTATCCCACACTGTAGCACAATCTTTAATCATTCTTCAGATTCTTTAAACCCGAAAAGGGGGTATAAAACAATAAATTAGATCTGTGTAGTTTCGTTTCTCAAGTATTCATAGTAGGAGAAGTAGTTGGTGACCAGAGTAGTGTGTAGCTAAGTCAACCATTCTCAAAGATGGAGGAAATTAAATACCCTTCTTTTTTTGAGGACTACAAAAGTGGTAAAATTAGTTCGAAATAAAAAATGAAATAATAGACTTCCTCACATAATTTTTTTTATCATTAGTAAATAATTAATTGATGTAATTTTCCTAATGATAAATGTCTCAAAATAAGCAAAAAAAGGATGCATTTGAAAATCAGTTATTTACGCTACCTAACAATATAATTACTCACTGATTTAGGTCAAAGTCAGGCTAAATGAGTTTTAAGAAAGCTTTAAAAATAAATTTAGAAAAAATTAATTCCTTAAATAAAAAAATATTTCCTTAACATTAAAACAATATAAATTTATTTAAAAAAAATATTGTCTATTTTTTATCCCTCTAAATTGACCGATTATCACCCAACTGATAGAATCATTAAATCTTGTAAAGAAGCAAAATTATTCAATTGGGTACGTATATTGGCCCAAATGAACTTGCTTTTGCCCATTTTTCTGATCTTCAAAATATTTTTTCAAACTAAAAGTAGAAGAACTAAATGCCAATTCTTTCCAAGGTATGTCTGCTTCTACAAACATTTTCACCTCTAGGCTTTCTACTCCAGGCACATAATTAAGATCAGGCATTGCTGCCAAAAAGTGCATATACACCTGATTAATTTTAGGAATACTAAAAACAGTATGCAAACCAGTAACGGTTACGCGAATGCCTGCTTCTTCCCAAACTTCTCGCATAGCGCCCTCCTCCACGGTCTCCCCATTTTCCAGATAACCGCCTGGGAGATTCCAAAAACCTTTGCGAGGTTCAATCGCTCTTTTACACAACATGATCTGATCTTTCCAAATCGGTAAACATCCCACCACTACGTTGGGATTTTGATAATGAATTCTTTCACATTGATCACAAAAAAAACGCGGATAGGTATCATCCGGAATATCCTTTAAATAAACGCTATGTCCGCAGTTGCTACAAAATTTCATAATTGGTCCATAAATTTTTCTAGGCGAATTAAATCTTCTGGGTGATCAATAGCAATGGATTCGAGTTCCGTTTCAGCCACACCAATTTTGAGCCCATTAGCCAACCAACGAAGTTGTTCCAGCTTTTCAGTCTGCTCTAACGGATGAGGTGGCAGTGCGGTGATGCGCTGCAAAGCCTCCGCCCGAAAAATATATAAGCCAATATGCTTCCAAAAGTGGGAATCCTTCTCCCCTCCCCGCTGAAAAGGAATGGGTGCCCGACTAAAATAGAGGGCTTGAGCATTCACATTGGTCACCACCTTCACTACATTGGGATTTTCAATTAGATTACGCTCGGTAATTCGTTTTGCCATCGTGGCAATTTCCAAACTAGGTCTTTCTCGAATAAAGCGCACCAACTGATTGATCTGTTCGGAAAAAATAAAAGGTTCGTCCCCTTGAATATTGATGATTATATCTGCTTCCGGAAACGCTAAAGCAGCCTCCGCTACTCGGTCTGTTCCACTGAGGTGGTCCCGTCGCGTCCTCTCTACCCTGCCACCAAATGCCTGTACTGCCTCCTCGATACGAGGGTCATCTGTCGCTACGACCACCAAATCTAGCTCCTGCGCCGCACTCGCTCGCTCATATACCCGCTGAATCATGGTTTTGCCCCGAATATCTACTAAAGGTTTACCAGGAAAGCGAACCGAATCATAACGTGCCGGTATTATTCCGATCGTTTGCATATCTTTTTTACATTTTTATTGAAAAAACCTTAATTTTATCTATTCTTACAAGGTAAATAAGTTTGTCAAAGGGAACTTTAGAATTGACAATTTACCAGAACATACTGAAACATTATGCAAAACTTAGAAAAACTGCTAATCTTCATTGGCTTGCTAGTAACTGGATTTTCCAGTGCTACTACAACCGATACTATTCCCAGTCTTATTCCACAAGATACTGTTTTTATCAATGTTACTGATAATAACAACTTTAGTTTTGAGCATACGATCAAAAAGAGTGAAACCCTCTATAGTATTTCACAACATTATGGGCTCTCTATGGGAGATTTATACTTTTTCAATCCACAAATTGTTAGCAATCTGATTGCCCCTGGTCAGCAATTAAATATTCCACTTCCTAAAAAATCCATCCTACGTTTCCAATCAAAAGGCGTCAATCGAGACGCTTATTATGCCCTTTGTTATAAAGTTCGCAAGGGAGATACTGCTTTTAATATTGCCCGTACTCGTTTTAAGATGCCAGTCGATACGCTGCTGGAACGAAATTCTATTATTACACACAATCTAGACATCGGTCAAATTTTACATGTGGGCTATCTAAAAAAGACTGGAATTCCTGCAAGTCATCATAATTTCAAAACCAATCCCGAATGGACGGAGGAACGGCTCAAAGAAATGGCCTACAAAAAAGGAACTGGTGACCGCAAAGGATTCAACGAAGCGGGAGCAGCCTATTGTAAAAAAGAACTAAAAGACCGTGCCGGCCACTCCGTCTTACACCGTACTGCCAAACTACGCTCTTACATTACGATCAAGAACCCTATGAATGGGAAAACCGTACGCGCCAAAGTATTGGGCCGGATTCCAAAATCAGTACATACCAAGGACGTAATAGTCGTGGTCTCCCGTCAGACTGCTCGCGCTTTAGGTGGGAAGGACAGTCGTTTTTATGTTTGGGTTAAAAAATAGCAGAATATTCAATGATGAACCTGCCTGCCGCAGGCAAGGTATCCAATCAATCAATATCGAATAATTTTGATAGCTGATAGATTTATTTCATTAAAACTACTGTTTATAGAGTTGGAATACTATGTTTTAATTCAATCCTAGAAATTCAATATGCTTAGTCTCCTCTAAAATATTTCAAATACTCCTTAAAATCATAAGGTTTATCCCTTTCCCTTCATTTTTTTCGCCATCCTAAAGTTCGTACCTTTGCACCTGCATCTTTTGCCTACTAGCTTCGTTAAAAAAGCTGGTCATTAGACTAAAGCTAAATACCCAAATTAAATTATTGAATATGTATTATAATAACATCCTAGAAACCATCGGTAATACACCCATGGTAAAAATCAATAAAATTACCAGTGATATCCCTGCACTCGTTCTTTGTAAAGTAGAAACTTTCAACCCAGGACATTCTACCAAAGACCGAATGGCACTTAATATGCTAGAAGCGGCTGAAAAAGATGGAAAAATTAAACCTGGCGGTACCATAATAGAATGTACCAGTGGTAATACAGGAATGGGATTGGCATTAGCGGCTTGTGTGAAAGGATATAAAACTATTTTTACCACTAGCGACAAACAGTCTAAAGAAAAACTTGATTTGTTGCGCGCGATGGGTTCCGAAGTAATCGTTTGTCCCACCAATGTAACCCCAGATGATCCGCGTTCTTATTATTCTGTAGCAGAGCGGTTAAGTAAGGAGATTCCTAACTCTTTCTGGTTTAATCAATATGATAATCTTGCCAATCGTGCAGCACACTACCAATCTACTGGTCCAGAAATTTGGGAACAAACGGATGGCAAAATCACCCACTTTGTAGTGGGCGTTGGAACGGGCGGTACGATATCCGGTTGTGCTAAATTTCTAAAAGAAAAAAATCCAAATATTAAAATCTGGGGAATTGACACCTATGGTTCTGTTTTTAAAAAATACCACGAAACAGGTGTATTTGATGAAAAAGAAATTTATTCCTACATCACCGAAGGAATCGGAGAAGATATTTTACCTAAAAATGTAGACTTTGAGCTGATTGATAGATTCGAAAAAGTAACCGATAAAGATGGTGCCGTCATGGCGCGTCGTCTAGCAAAAGAAGAAGGTATGTTATTCGGATATTCAGCTGGATCTGCTTTTTGTGGGGTCCGCCAGCTAAAAGACCACCTCAAACCTGACGATGTGGTTGTGGTCTTGGTGCACGATCACGGGAGCCGTTATATCGGCAAAATTTACAATGATGACTGGATGCGTGATCGTGGATTTTTGGATACAGAACTAAAAGTAAGTGATTTGATCGCTCGTAAGTCTGATAAACATTTTATGACCTTGCAGATCAATGATCCGATTCAAAAGGCACTCGATCAGATGAAGGATAATGATATTTCTCAAATGCCGATTGTAGACGAAGAAAATAACATTATCGGTTCAATTACAGAATCTTCCGTGTTGAATTTCTTACTTTCAAATTCAGACAACAAAACGGATCAACCGATCAAAGAGATCATGGGCGAGGCTTTTCCCATCGTCAACGAAGACCTACCCTACCGACAATTAACGGGTTTTATCAATAAAACGATTCCGGCGGTGATTGCGAAGGACAAAGCGGGTGGGCTGCATATTTTGACGCAGTATGATATTTTGCAGGCGGTGTAATTTGTTGATGTGCGGATTTGTTGATGTCCGGATTTGTTGATTTGTACAATTAGCAAAAATGATAAAAGAGGACAAGTAAAAATCTATTAAAGGTCAAGCACTAATAATACAAATCCGAATCAAATCAAGATAATAACCTATGGTTAAAAACCTAGAAATAATATCCAATGATTTACTCAAGGAATTTAAAGATCAAATTGACTTTAAACCACTAGAAAATCTGACGATAAAATCAAAAGAAAAAATACCTTTTGATTATTTCAGTTTTTATACTTCTGTCTCTTCCGTTTATTCTTCAAAAATTGAAGGAGAGCAGATCGAAGCGGATAGTTATCTCAAGCATAAATTTCTAAAGGTAAAATATGAACCAGATTATACAAAAAAGGCCGATGACCTTTTTGCAGCTTATGTGTTTTCGCAACATAAAAAATTGAGCAAAAAAAATGTCCTAAAGGCTCATAAAATATTAAGTCAAAATTTATTGTCCGCTAATCAAAGAGGTATCTTAAGAATGAACCCTATGTTTGTTTTAAACGAAGCGGATAGAATTGAATATGTAGCCTGCGAGCCAAAAAAAGTAAAATCAGCATGGAATAACTTATTTAATGATATAAAGAAACTTAGAAAGTCCGATTTATCAACCATAGAAGTATTTTACTATGCCTCCTTTATCCATTTAGTTTTTTTAAAGATACATCCCCTACAAGATGGAAATGGGAGAACAGCTAGATTAATAGAAAAGTGGTTTTTAAGAGAAAAAATTGGAGACAAAGCGATAGCCATCGAATTGGAAAAAAACTATTACACAAACAAACCAAAGTATTATGATAATATTAGAGCCATTGGGCTCGATTATGAAACATTAGCATATAAAAAGGGCTTAGATTTTTTGCTAATGACTGTTAATAGTCTAAGGAAAACGAAAGGAACATAACCCCCTCTAAAACAACGCCACCTGATTAGGATTATCAAGTACTTCTTCGTCTTCGGCATGAGCGTCTAGTGACTCATCCGCCAGCAATCGTTTAAAGACCCGTAGTTTGTGGGTATACTTATCTTTTTCGGCGTTGTAGATTCCAAAATGATCAATCTGATCAATACGAACCTGACCGGAAGCGTGAATAATTTTTCGTTCTGGCATGATGATGCCTACGTGGACAATTTTCTTTTTTGTGTTTTCAAAAAAGGCCAGATCACCGGGTTGCACTTGTTCGACAAAATCTATCAATCGTCCTTTTTCAACTTGTTGGGAAGCATCTCTTGGAATAGAAATACCAATCATCTTATAGACCATTTGCGTAAAGCCAGAACAATCAATGCCCAATGGAGAACGACCGCCCCAGAGATAAGGCGCGTATAAATATCGTCTAGCAATTTTTAAAAGGATACTGCTATCTTGCATTATTTTGGCAGGTTCAATGGCCTGCCCACTAAAAGTGAAGCTGCTACCATTCAAATGAAATTTTAATCCATCGAAGCGAGGTAAGGTAGCACCAATGGTAATTGGTAAAGAATATCCTTCTGCCATCGCTCCTTGAAACAACTCAAGACTTAGTGCATATTTTTTTTGATACAATTGAATCTCTTCTGCTGGTAGTATTTTGAGTTGTTTGCGATCCGTCCAACCAATATAATTATCCCAAAGACATCGGACTTTTGCCCAACTACCTCTTTGTTCCATCACCTCCACTGTTTCACCAAACAAGAGTTGGGAAACCATTTCACTTTTGTCCGAAGCATTACTTCGAATCGGTACCACACTTAAAGGACAAACGGCGTAAATCATAGAGGTTTCGTAAATATAATTATAATAGCGTTTATGTTACACGCTATTCAGTCTTAAAAGTAGCAAAAATATTTAAAATCGAGATCAATATACATATCTAATTATTGAGTAATCTAGTTCAATCGTATAAGTAGGTCAGAAAATCGGACAGTATAAGACACAAAGGCACGATTTTTATAATATAATATATCTAGACCGAACTGCGTTTTCAATGAAGTTATTTGATTATTCTGGTCTTTTTTAGCTCGAATTTCAAAACTTTGGGAATATCAACTGTATTAGACTTTATTCCAAAATAATTTATATGCTCCCAAATGATCTTTTTGTCCAGTTTTTCACCTTTTTTCTCGTCCATAGCTAAGGCTATGCACTCTAAAAAGAGGCTCAACCTGACCAAAAATCTCTATTTGGGTTCTTTACAAAAAATTTCAGAATAAAGTCTATTAATTACCTCAAAATGAAGGTAGATTAGCCTAGTAAAGCTTAACTTTGCTGTCTCGTACAACCGATTATCTGAACATGAAGAAAATAATACTGCTATTTTTGGTCTGCACCTTGGCCTTTTCTGCTAACGCACAAGATCAACATTTCACGCAATTTTACGCCTCTCCCCTCACGCTCAATCCAGCGATGACGGGTAATTTCGCTGGTCGGTACCGAGTCGGAATGATTTATCGTGACCAATGGCGAGGTGTTTTCGATCAACCCTATCAAACCTTTTCTGCTGCCGTAGATGTACGTTTCGATGTGGCTGGTAATAGTCGATATCGAGATGCCGTCGGGATCGGATTGATGTTCTTTAATGATGAAGTGGGTGGAATTGATTTTGAAACCAATCAAGTAGCACTCAGTGGATCATTCCATAAAGCGCTCGGATATGAAGGATCGCAGACGCTTTCTGGCGGAGTTCAGCTAGGACTAACCAAACGTGGAGTTATTTACGACCGATTGGATTTTGATGACGAGTTTAACAGTATTGATGGATTCACCCTTGGTACCAATGAAGACCTTCCTCCTAATGTTATTTCCTTTTCAGATTTAAATGTTGGATTAAACTATTTAATTCAGCTTGGGAAAAAGACCGTATTGAACGTTGGTGCTTCTATGCATCATGTACTACAGCCAAATATTTCCTTCTATCCAACAATAGAAACTCCCGCTGGTCCTATTGCTGGAGGCGACAATAAATTATTCGCTCGTTATGGAGGTCAAATAAGTTTGCAATTTCCAGTTGGAGAACGAATGTCTTTAATTCCTCGTGCCTTATTTTCCAAGCAAGGTCCACATATGGAATTGACCGCTGGCTCCAACCTTAGAGTGCCCATAGATACTTATTCTGGTAATGCCATCCAATTTGGTTTTTGGGCTCGTCCCGTCAGCAATGAAGATGATTCTTTTAGTTTAGATGCCGTTATTGCTATGGTTGGAATAGAATGGAAAGGTGTATTATTTGGGCTGAGCTACGATGTCAATCTTGATGATCTAACGGTCCACCAACAAGGACAGCAATCCTTTGAATTTTCTATCCTATATTTAGGAGATTTTGATAATGAAAGTATTCTTTGTCCTAAGTTTTAGCGCACCGTTTCAATTCCTGTTACATACTTAGAATTCTTCGTGGCCCGAAACGGTATATACTGTAATACCTGATTGGCTTCTGCTTCTAAGGATTCATCATACTTTATTTCTACAATAATTCCTTCATCCAAAAAACGAATCTCTGGTTGTTGATTCTCCTGAATTAACGGACAATATCCTAGCTTTCGATCAATCGTAATCCGGAATTTTTCGGTGGCCAATCCATAATAAGAGCGTTGGTAAGCATTTAATAAAGTAGGAATCAAACTAACAGGACGAGGTAAGGCATTTTTGACAACGGTTCCAAGCTTACGCCAATCGGACAACAGAAATGCGGGGAAATCATATCGCTCTTTTGCTCCCAATGCATTATTTTTTATTTTAACTTCCAGCTGATTCTTTGCTCCTTGTGTGGACGCCAAATCGCCATACCAACGGATTCGATATTTTTTGCGCTCCGCAATACCAGCTACATTTTCTTTATAGCAAGTCAACCCTGGCGTATCAAAATAAATATTATTGACCTGTCGATCTGGAAATAGGGTTCTAAAGCCCCAAGGATGATGACGAATCATTTGCTCGACAAAAGCCAATGACTGATCTTCAATTCTATATTTTCTTTCGTAACGCATGTGAGATGTTGAATCGTTGGATTGTTGGACTTATGAATTGTTTCATCAACAATTCATAAGTTCAACAATCCAATAATAGTACTGCTATCTAGGAATCACGGTAAATTCAACTCGTCGATTTAGAGAGCGTCCCTCTTCTGTATTATTATCAGCAATGGGTTGTGATTCGCCAAGCCCCGTAACAATTAACCGATTGGCATCTACCCCTTTTGAAACCAAGTAGAGATAACAAGCATTAGCTCGCTTAATGGACAATGCTTCGTTGGCAGCTGTATCTCCTACACTATCTGTATGCCCCGTAATCTGCAATTGATACCCCGGATACTTATCCAACACCGCTTTAACTTGATCCAGTACAGGATAAGAAACGGATTTTAAATTAGCACTAGAAAATTCAAACTGTACGGCTTGTACTGCATAATCCAGTACCTCTTTATCTTCTTTTTTAATTTCTGGACAACCATCTTTACTCAGCGGAGCCGCTGCATTAGGACAACGATCAACATTATCTGCAAAGCCATCATTGTCACTATCTGGACAACCATTCAATGGGCCAGCTGCATCAGGACATTTGTCTTCTGCATCAGGTATACCATCTCCATCATTATCTGCTACGGTCACCGGACATCCTTGGTTGGAGGCAGGTCCTGCTACCTTAGGGCATTTATCATCTTGATTCGCCACGCCATCCTGATCATCATCGGGACATCCGTTTAGCGTGCCAGGAATATTGGGACAATCGTCGACATCATCTGCAAAAGTATCCTTATCGGCATCTGGACAACCATTTGTTTCTTTGGTACCAGGGACTTCTGGGCAAATATCATTACGATCTTCGATCCCATCAGCATCGGTATCAGGACAGCCTTTAAAAGCTGCCACACCTGGAATCTCTGGGCAATCATCATCGAAATCCTCGATACCATCCCGATCTTTATCTCTTGATTTAGGTTCTTTCTGCGTTTCATCTACTTTTCCTAGATAGAATCCAAGTCCAATACCGTATTGAAAATGATCGCGATTACCATCCAGTGATTTTCTAAAACCCGCTTGGGTATTAATAAAAGCATGATCGCCAAACCGAATATTGACTCCAACATTAATTGGTAATTGAAAACTCAAATCTTCCCAAGATTCCAAAACGCCACCTACTCCAGTAGAAAAATAAGGAATCAACCTGGCGCCTGGACGGTATAATTGAAATTGACCAATCGCATCAATTCCAAAGGTTGTCAAATTATCCAGCTCATCTGGAAGATCGATAACCATCAATTGAACAGGAACACCAAAATTAAATTTCTGTCCTAAATTGCGAAGATAAGCTAGTTCAAAACCACTTCCGTAATCTCCAAAATTGGAAAAAGATCCTCCATTAGTAGTTTGATGATCGCTCCACAGTCTTTTTCCAGTGAAAGCATTGGGACGATCAGGAGTTTGAGTAAACGCTAGATGGATACTTAAAAAAAATACCAGACAGCAAAGGATAGTTCTAATCATGTTTTTGGTAATCGTGTTATGTATTTACAAGCAAGAGTATCTCATCAAGAAGATGAGTACTGATTCAATTTATACGTTTATTTTAGTCTCGGGTTGCTCAAAAATTTACGGTATTTCATAATACTTCATAGCTGCACGAGCGGGAGAAGTAGAAGCGGTTTTTTCTGCTTCACCGATCAGATAGTAGGTAATTCCTTTATTATACGGAATTGTCCAACCATAACGTTGATCGTCTGCGGCTTGGTCAAAATGCGCTCCATCATCTTTCATTGTCACTCGTTTGAAGGGAGCAAATTTTCCAGTACGGTAACAAAGGTAAGCAGATTCCGCATCCGTTACCTTAGCGGTAATGACTACTTGTGAATCTCTAACTTCATGTTTTACCTCCGTAATTATGGGAGCTGTTTTTTTCAACAAAGGATGTGCCCGTAGGTAAGCAATTCGTTCTTTCATTAGTTCTGTAACGCCAATAATTTTGGCCCCTTCTGCATCACTTGTGGTATTTAGGTTTTGCCGAAAGGTTTCGTAGGGATATAATTTATTAGGATCTTCTCGTACGTAGCGATCGATCTGTGATTGAATTTGATTACCTATTGACTGATATTTTCCTGAAATAAAAAATTCCTCCAAAATCGTTTTCAGGTGAGCAACATACACCTTACGGTAAAGTGGCGTTGCCAACACCTTACTAATTAAAGGACGATTGGGGCTTTTATAATGAGTAAAAGGACTTAGTTTTTGAAGACCTTCATTATCAAGTGCTTTCTTTTCATCTGCGTAACGAAAACCACCAAAAGAAAGATTCATATCCCAAGGAATAGGTTGAAAGATCCCAAAACTATCTTGGTATAAATAATAGTTGTGGCAAAGACGTCCTGCGTAACTATCTAGGTTCACAAGGATGTTATTAAATGCGTGCATCCACAAAGTCCGGTCAATATTAAGTATGTTTTCTAACTGCTTAGGGTCCTTATTCAGCACATAAGTAAGCCCCGCTAAAGCATTCCAACCCTGGTCCGATTTCATTTCATAATTAGCATAGTAACAACTTGTATCTTTTCCTTGATACATCAAAGAAGCTTTTTCGCCTTTACTGCATTTATTACCAGGCTGTGCATTCCAACTAGGATCACATTTAACGAGGGTTCCATCCTTACTGCCAAAATATTCTTTTAAAAAATCCTTATCAACAGAAGAGGTATTATTATAAAATCCAATCAGCTTATTGTTAACATATACCCTAGCAAAATTGGCTTTTGGTGCCGGTAGATACATTCCAGCAATCTGATATGAGAGTACTTCCCGCAAATAGCTAGGATCTCGAAAAACATTAGAAAGTTTGATGGTTTTCACATCACCAAGAAAGCGTTGCCCTTTCTTGATCGTATTTGCTTTTATATTAAAAGGAAGTTTGCTGGATTTGGTTTTCCGAACATTATAATAAGAACTATTTCCTTTGTAGCGAATACCTACACTATCATAAGTAATCCCTTTGATTTTCACTTTTCCGATCAATCGGTCATCATTTCCAACCTGTTTTAGAGAATCAAGTCTGGCCTCCCAGAGCGGATCAGAAAATTCAATATAAATATCTACGACCTGGTTAGGGTCGTACAAGTCCTGACCGTACGAGAGGTAGGATAAGCAAAGAAAAAGGAACCAATAGATATACTTCGCCATGTGTCAACTAAGTGTTGTTTGGTAAAACAATATATGAAATATGTTTGGCAAAGGTGTTCTCGGTGACCAAATACAAAATACGTATTTGGGGTTTATAATTTTATTTATTTAATTCTTTTAGAGAGGTCATACCAGGTTCATACATATAATTGCGTGGATAAAATCCGGAAGCCTTTGCATTCTCTGTTTGGAAATAATATTCGAGGGTGTCGTGACCGTCAGTCGGTTTAACGGTAATACCAAAAACTTTATCACCTGCGGCTTGATCATTATGCTTTCCATCATCTGCTAAATATACAGACTGGTAAGGTAGCGCTGAGTTATGGCGATAAAATAATTTAACGCGGTTTGCTCGATTTTTTACCGTTACGACAAATTGAAAATCTTTTATTTCTTTGGTAGAAAATTTTTCTCTTTGTGTAAGTCTCACCTCGTCTACTTCGGGTGGAAAAATCGCTAGTTCAGCATGTTTCTTTAGGAATCGAGCTCGTTTAGACATCAATTCTACGATACCAGGAATCTTACTTCTTTTGCCGGTAGTTTGAGAAAGGCTACCATCAAACTCTGCTGTTGTATAAAATTTATTTGGATCATTAATGAAACTGTTGCGAATCATCGTCTGCAATTCCTGCGCTCTCGCTTCATATTCTCCATTAACAAAATGATCATAAATAATGGTTCGAATATGATCAAGGTAAATCTTCTTGTATTCTGCCTTTTTCAACAACTGGCTAATAAGTGGTTTGGTGGGATTATCCATATGTAAAAGTGGATCCATCGTTTGTAGTTTTTTCAAATCTAAATCTGATCCAATCCCCGTATTTTTAAAACTACCAAAAGCCAAATTTAAGTCCCAAACGATGGGATTAAACTGTCCGTACTGATCTTTGTATAGATAAAAATTCTGGCTGTTTTGTCCAGTATAACTACTTAAGTTAGCAATGGCATTATTAAAAGCCAGCATCCAAAGTGTACGATCTACGTTGAGTACTTTTTCGATATCTGCCGGACGATTATTAAGTACATCCGTCAATTCGATCAAGTCATCCCATCCTGCTTCTGAATTCATTTCAAAATTACCCATATAGCAAGTAATATCTTTTTCATATTCCAGTGCAGCGTAGATTTTGTTCTTACAGTTCTTGGACATTTTATCCGGTAAAGTGGAAGCAGCCTTAATCAACGTTCCTTTTGCTTCACCATAGTGTTTTTTTAGAAACACTTTATCGACCGGTTCGATGGCGATAAATAATCCATAGTTATCATTGTTGATGGAGAGGTTCGTATAACCAGCTTTGGGAGTAGGCAAATAATTTCCTACCACCTCATACCCCATCACTTCCCGCAGTAGACTGGGATCGCGAAGCGCATTAGAGAGCTTAATTTTTTTGTAACCTTGGTGGTTCTGATTTTTGTTGATATAATTCAACTTGATATTGAAGGCGTTGCGTTTGCTTCCCGTCCGAAAAGACTTAGAACCACGGTAACGGATTCCTACGTTTTCGTATAGCTGACCGTCGATTTCAATGTTCGCCAGTAAATAGCCGTCACCTTGAATGCGTAAACTATCCAAAAGGTAGGGCCAGTCCTGCTGATTGAAGGTAAGCTTTAGCGCATGCACCTGATCGGTACTAAAGAAATCCTTTTCGGCCGAAGCAGTCTGCTGGGCGAAAGAAAGACCCGATAGTAGGAATACCATCAAGGCCGGGAGTAAGATTTTTTTCATAAGAGCAAAATACGTTCGATGATTCGAAATTGATATTTTCTGTGTTTTTTCTATTTGCCAAAGAAAATATCTCATAGTCGGGTTCGTCAGAAAGGACCCAACCCTATCCGCAATAATAAGCAATTTCGTGCAGAGAATAGGTATAAAATGGGGTATTATGCTAGTATTAGGATAATAATTGCTGGATATGTAGGGCGATATTTATGGTCATTACCGAAATCAAGGCAATTGCGGCCAAACGGAGCCACCAGCCATTTTCCTTCCGAAATTCATCCATTTTAACCTGTTTTGCAGGGTCTTTTTGGGTAATAAAGCCTCGTACAAACAAATATAAGTAAACACCGATTGCTAAAAAGATAAATTCGAAGATTAGACCTAGATATTCCATACGTTAAAATTATTCAATGAAGTCGTTCAACTTGCAGTTAATGCACGTTTTAGGGCATTTTTTGCAATGTTTCTTTTTCTTTTTTTTATACTTTTTACAACATTTTTTCTTGCAGCAACTCTTGGACATAGTCTTTATTTACCTTCGATATCCATACTGATCGTCAAGATATCCTTGTCGAATAAATACATACCACTTTTGTCATCTCCAATTAGTTCTAATTTATCATTCATCGTACGAGCGAGTGCTTCTTCTTCTATTTGTTCGGCTACGTACCATTGTAAGAAATTATGAGTGGCATAGTCTTTTTCTTCCAAGGCTACCTCAATACATTTATTGATACTTTGAGATACGAAGACTTCGTGCTTCAAAAGCGCCGCAAATGCGTGCTTGATCGAAGGAAAAGTGAGTTGTGGTTGTGCTAAAGCAGGCACAGTAGCAAATCCACCTCGTTCATTGACAAAATGAATGAGTTTAAGCATGTGTTGCCTTTCCTCTTCGCTATGTTGGTAAAAAAAGGAGGTCACATTATCTATACCTGGCTGGATTTCAGCCCAAGAGGCCATGGCTAAATATACTTGAGAAGATTCTGCTTCTATTTTAATTTGTGTATTTAAGGTCTTTTGCATTTTTTTTGATAACATAGGAAACTGTTTTTAGATGATTTTACTTATTGAAGTTGATTAGAAATAGAGATTAAGTACACAGTGTATTTATTATAACCCTACCATTTGCGGTCGAGGAAGGTAAAATTCTTTACCCGATTCATCAGAGAATAAACACCTTAGTTGATAGATTGTTTTTCGGGAAGTTCTTCAAAATTACCCGTTTGCCGATTTTTCCGAACATTAGACCAATCAAAGTATCGGCCATTCATCACTACATACACGCCGGGATCTAACGTCTGTGAAAAGGCCAGGGCACTACCAAGATTGAAAAACCCATCGGAGGAAGTACCAAAGGCATACGGAATCATAGCACCAGTAAGTACAATGGTTTTGTCCGGGATCGCCGCTTCGGCCAATTCTTTGGCAGTCATAACCATTCGATCCGTACCATGCGTAATAAGGATATGTTTGTGTTTTGATTTTCGACAATTATGAATCAAAATATCTCTGTCTTCTTGTGTCATTTCCAGACTATCAATCATCATAAGGGTTTTCAAATCAATATCTAAGGTACATCGTCCTCGAGCAAACATTTCCTTTAAATGGGTATCCTTGAAATAGAGTTCACCTGTAATAAAATTATACTCCTTATCAAAAGTTCCTCCGGTAACAAATACTTGTATCATATAATAATTAATAATGTGATAATGAAAAATTAATAATGTCCGTTATTGTAATTGTGCGCCCAATTCCATAACCATGAAATAATTTCCCAAGATGTCAATCGCTGCTTTGCAAATCAAATCATAGAAAAAGGCCGATGCTTTTGAATTCATCGGCCTCTTTCATCTAGGGAGCAAAGCTAGTAATTAATTATTGAATTTGATTTAGGAAATTAGAAAATAATAACCTACGCACCTGATGGTTTCTTTTTCCTTCATACTGCGTTTAAAATACTCGCCGATGCTTAGGCATCGTCTGTGTTTTTCGCCTTATCTAAAGAAAAAATAATCCCATCATCTTGCGTATCTTATTAATTGCTAACTCCCTTATTTAATCCAATTTAAACAATGTTGCGTCTATTCCCTTATTTACTTCTATTTTTTCTACTTTCATTTCTAATGGTACTGGCATTCCACCGCCAGATGCTTTCATCTTGAAAGGGAACATAATACCATCGATCGCTTGATAATCCGAATAAGTAACGTCTCCTTCTTCACTAATCGTCTTCACCTTTAGATTAGTTGTTGCATCAAAAAACTCCGTCGTTTTCTTACCATATGGACTGGCAATGATAAGCTTATAAGCTTCTTTTCCATCCACGTTTTCAGTGCCAGCTAATTTCACATCATAATCCAATCGATCGTAATGTAATTCAGGAAAGATCAACGCGTTCCCTTTCATAGCATTTGCTTCTTCTCCTTCCACCATCTTCTCACCTTGCATACCACCCATCTTTCCTTTGGCACCATCGAAAGTAACAGATTGTACCACATTCCCCATCATGGTTACTTTATTGGCAAATTTTTCATTGCCCATCTGGTAATTTTCCATAGATAAAGTCATCCCCTGCATAGAAGCAGAAGCCATACTATACATATCTGTGACTTTCAGCAATTTATCTTTTCCTCCTACTGCTTTGATATAATTATCTAATACGGTCTGCGCTGTCAAACCATCTGGAACCATATTTTTGTTTACCTCTACTTTATTACCATACACATCATAATAACGCACTTTTCCATCCGTAGAAAAACCACCCAATTTCTCAGCTACTTCATCTTGATTTCCTACCACGACAATATGAGCATTTTTAGTCAAAAAATATTTTTGCGACATTTCTTGCACATCTTCTGGAGTTACGTTACTAAGTTTTTCGAGATAAGTAGCATAATAATCTTTTGGTAAGTTATACCTCGCCGTATTTAAGGCAAAACGTGCCACTGTTTCAGGACGCTCCAATGATCGAGCAAAATTTCCAGCCATAACAGATTTAGCCAACTCCACTTCTTCAAGCGGAGCTTTGATATCACGTAAGGTATTTAGCTCTTTCATAAATTCTACTAAACTACTATCCGTCACTTCGTTACGAACACTGGCAGAAGCAAGAAAATAGCCTACATTTTTGTCGTAGCTCAATCGACTTCGCGCACCGTAAGTATAAGCTTTGGTTTCTCGAAGGTTATCATTTAGACGACTCTGAAAGAATCCACCTAAGATAGTATTCGCAACAGAAGCTTTGATTAAATCGTCCGCTCCTGGCTTTAAGTTTACTGGATATGTGATATTAATAATAGACTGAACCGCCCCACTCTTGTTAACGAAGTCAACCGTGGTTGCATCCGGTGCCTGCGGTACTGGATAATCGTATTGTTCTACCTTATCCGTTTTTTTCCAATCAGCAAGATACTTCATAACCAACGCTTTGGTCTTTGCCATGTCTGTATCCCCTACTACTACTAGGTAACTATAATTCGGCTTAAAATATTTCTCATAATATTCCTTAGTCTTTGCCAACGTAATTTTTTCTACGGTTTCTTCCGTAACCAATTCGCCATAAGGATGTTTCTTTCCATATCTTAAAACGTCGGATACGTTAGAAGCAATCGCTTCGGGCGTCTCTTTATTTTGAGCTAGACCAGAAAGTGTCTGTTTTTTAATCTTATCAAATTCTGCCTGAGGAAAAGTAGGATTCTTTACAACATCCGATAATATTTTCATCAAATTTTCGCTATGTCGAGAAAGAGAGCTTGCAAATACACCACTTGCACTCGTACTCATACTAGCTCCCATAAAATCCACCGCTTCGTCAATCTCCGCCTTGGTTTTAGAGGTGGTTCCTTTATTGAGTAATTGTCCAGCAAAATCAATGTATCCAGCATCAGCTCCCTGAATAATATCAGGAGCATCCACAAATAATTGATAAGAAACACGAGGCAATTTGTTATTTTCTACCACGATTACTTTTAGTCCATTTCGCATAACAAACTCTTCCGATTTACCAATTTGAATTTTGGGAGCCGGTCCAGGTGTTGGAGGAGCACTTCGCCAAGCCTCTGCTGGATTTTTCATGGTTTTTTCCACTTCTTTTTTAGCCATCTCTGTCTTATCAGACATCTGGTCTGTCGCCGTGGTCGTCTCCGTTGTTTTAGGAGTACATCCAAAAACAAATAGCATTAAAAATGCGATATATGATATATTTTTCATTTTGATTAAAATTTAATCTTACCTGTTGATACAGGTTGTTAATTATTGAATATTTTGTGTGGATGTCAGATTTTCTGCTATTTGCTTTTGGCTACTTGCTTCTATCATCACGCTAAAGAGAAGCAAAAAGCAAACAACCAGAAAACCTTAGTAATAGATTACTTTACAACACACTTGATTTATTTTACAAAAGTCAGCTAATATTTAACAATTGAAGGTTGCAATTTCTTTAAACGATTCAACAACTCAACAAGTCAACAATTCAACATTTTACGGATTTACTGGTTTGGGTAAATAGTGTAAAGAAACTCGATTGTTTTTATTGAAATATTTTTTTGCTACTCGCATAATATCTTCACGAGTTACCTTCATATAGCGATCGATTTCGGTGTTGATCAAGTTAGAATCACCAAAATACATGTGATAGTTAGCCAAACTTTCGGCACGTCCTACCACAGAAGCATTGGCCGTAACAAAATCACTTTCGATCTGATTCCTTAATTTTTGAAATTCTTTTTCAGTAATTAATTCTGTTGCCGCTCGGTTTATTTCTGCGTCGATAGCTGTTTCCAAATCATCCGTAGCTACGCCCATATTGGCAATGCCGAATACCAAGGCAGCCCCAGGATCTTCTAGCCCAAGTGGGAAATTCCCAACAAATAACGCTTTTTGTTGGTCATCAACTAAACCACGATATAGCCTTGAACTTTCTCCACTAGATAATAGGGTGGATAACATTTCTACTGCATAATAATCCGGCGTACCTTGTGCTGGAATCCGATAAGTTTGAACTACCGCAGGCAACTGAATATTATCATAAATGGTATCTCTTTTTTCTGCGGTAAGCGGTGGTTCTACGATGCTAGGTCGCTTGATAGTTCCTTTCCCTCTAGGAATAGAACCAAAATATTTTTCAATCAATACTTTGGTTTTAGCAATGTCAATATCTCCGGCGATGGATAGCACTGCATTTTCAGGTACATAGTAGGTAGCATAGAAATTTTTGTAATCTTCTTCTTGCGCCGCATCTAAATCATCCATACTTCCAATCACTGAATGATGATAAGGGTGTTTTGTAAAAGCACGCTTCATAGATTCTTCCAATACGCTTCCGTAAGGTTGGTTATCAATCCGCTGACGACGTTCTTCTTTTACAACCTGTCGTTGAGTTTCGATACCAACGGTTTCTACCTTAGCGTGTAGAAGTCGCTCGCTTTCTAACCATAGTCCCATTTCTAGATGATTAGAAGGAAGAATTTCGTAGTAAAAAGTACGATCATAAGTGGTGTTTGCATTATTCGTGGCACCAGCACGAGCAAGGTACTCGTCAAAAGACCCTCGCTTTACATTTTCGGAGCCTTCAAAAAGTAGATGCTCAAAAAAGTGTGCGAATCCAGTACGATTAGGCTCTTCATTTTTGGAGCCAACATGATACATGATGCTCACTGCCACTATTGGCGTAGACTTGTCTTCATGTAAAATAACGTGTAATCCATTGTCAAGATCGTATGAGGTGTACTCGATCTTGTTTTGAGCGGAAACCAGCGTCCCCAGACCCATTAATACGGTAAATAACAGATGGTTTAATTTCATAATTGATGTAATTTTTTTCACAAAGATAGAAGGATATTGATAAATTACGGTAGGTTAATCGTCAAAATGTCGGAAATTATAGACGAAAAGGTTTTAGATCTAATTTAATTGAACTAAGAGCTTATTTGATTGTCAAATAATAGTTGTGATTGTACAAATCCCATCCCTACCGCTATATACCAATGAAACAAGTTACAAGAATTCCATTTTGTTTCAATAAAAAATGATTTTAAATTGTTATATTTGTTTTCTCTCAATCACTTTAAATTTAAATAATTATGAAATTTTCCCTCTTTCCTTCGTTCCTCTTAATCTCTTCAATAATGCTCTTTAGCAGCTGTAGCAAAGAGGAAAAAGTAACAAAAAATGATTTTGGAGAAGACATTCGACTACAAGCTTTTAAAGAATTAATCAAAACTGGATCTACCAATAAAGTCGATGTTCGACATTTTCACTTATATGAGGGAAACATTCAACAAACTGAAGCAGGTCTTCGAAGTGACGGTCCTCAATCTTTTGGATATGCTTTTAATGAATTATCGGTAAGCTCTACACCTGAGTGCTGTAGTATAGAATTTTTAGGTTACTCTCAGCATAATTGGTGGGAAGAGGAGTTTCTTATAACTACACTTGATCTTGGTATTGAAGAAGATGATTATGAGCAATGGGTTCACTGGGATGTGGATGAAGTAGACAGCGGTCTAAATTTTGAAAGGCATGAATTTGATGGTTATAGACCAAGTTATGGAACATTTTTTGACGCTGTTTGTAATCCTACTTTTGATTATGGATCAGGAATATGGTGGCCTGCAGGAGGAATTCAGCGAGGTTTATATAGATTTAGAGTTGAAAAAGGATACACTGCAGCAAATGGTGATTTAATTGTTTGTAGTACTGATGAAGGATATGCCGAATATGGGTGTGGTGAACTTATCGCATGTCAGTAACAATACTTTGGTGATGGGAAATATTTTATTCCCATCACCAAAGTATTGTTTCCTATTCAAAATAACATAATATGAAAAAATATAGAGTAACCTTCTCTTTTCTATTTTCACTATTGTTCTATAACAATGTTTACTGTCAAACTATTACTTTTTTAGGTTATACTTCAGATCAAATGATTCCAGTTGATACCGTAACCTTTGGTTTTGCTAACAATGCTACCATAGGTATTGATGATGGACTAGGAGAAATTGATATTACAAGCAGCCCAATAGATAGTTTTGATCTACGAGTGGTACAACGTACTGCCGAAGATTTTGAATGTTTGTTTAATGAAAATGCCGAACCAGTTTACTTTTCTTCCAGTTTTGAGTCAAAAATCAATCTAAGACCTATCGTTCCTGATTCAAATGGTGATAACAGTCTTTATTTTGAAGTAATTAATTACTCTAACAATTTTGATGGGGGTTATGATATAATTTTAACTAATTATGTAACTGATCCACTAATTCCCATTGAACAATATTTTCTTGGATTTAAAGCTTCTTTTATTTGTAATTCAACTAATAATATCAATCTAGATAATAATTTATTTGATGGTGTACCCATTACGCTTGCAAATATTGTAGTCCTACCTAAGCCACCTAATAGTAATGATGATTGGTATACCCATTTTTATTTTAAACTAGAACGAGACATCACCACCAATACTACAGAGTCACCCCTAGTATCCTACAAGATCTATCCAAACCCGGCAGATGAATTTATTCATCTGGAAGGCTATGATCCCGAAAGTACCGCTTATGAATTATACAATATTCAAGGACAACTTGTCAAACAAGGTGATTTATCCACTACCCAAACTAAGATCATGACTGCCAACTTATCAGCCGGATTATACGTAGTCAACATCTTGTCGAGTAATGGTCAGTCGACTATTCGGAACCTAATTAGTATTTATTGACCAATGAATTAAAAAAATAGGCTTAAGAAACACCATCGTCTCCTAGGAATAAAGTTTATTTTTTTATAGAATATGATTTTAATTTTCTATATTTATAATAAATTAAGGGCCTAATCATTTAGATTAAAAAAAATACCTTCCTTTCTTTTGACAACTAGTGTCCTGTTTTTAGCAGTTGTCGTAAAAAAGAAAAAATAACACGTTAAAAGATATTCATCTTTAAAGTTTCATCGAATTAATTAAAACTTAGATCAACTTAAAAAGTTGATGATTGGTGGTATTTTCATGAATTACATGGAAAAATCTCATCGCATATCAACAAATCTATCTTGAGATAGCATCTTTTGATATTCCTAGTAACCTCCAAAAAGTTAATTACTTGATTTTTTCCTAATATAACACATTAACAATTTCTATATTTTTAGAATTACTTTAAAATCTAATCATCATGAAAAAATTTAAAGGCATCTTCTTTCTATTAATATCACTATTCTGTCTTAATAAAATTAATAGTCAGAGCATAAAATTCTTTGGATATGACCATATTACAGGCCAACGAGATTCAGTAACTTTTGGTTTTGATCAGAATGCCACCATGGGTATTGACGAAGCACTTGGAGAAATTGACATTACGAATACTCCTGCCAACACCAACAATATGCGGGTGATACAACGAACGGCCGAAGATTTTGAATGTCTCTATGACGAAAATGAGGAGGAGGTTTATTTTTCTAACAGTTTTGAATCAAAAATCAATCTCAGACCTGTTAGCCCTACTTCGGAAGGAGATAATAGTCTTTATTTTGAAGTAAAAAATTACACTACTAATTTTGATTGGAGCTATGAAATAGTTATAACTGATTATGTAAATCCACCATCTCCCAACAATCAGTATCTTTTAGGTTTTAGTGCCAATTACGATTGTGATCCAACCAATAATATGTTATTAGATTCATATCTCACTGTTATTGATATTGATCCACCAATCGGACCTGATCCAACCGGAGATTTTAGTATCCTAGTGCTTTTAGATGAGCCACCTATTGGTGAAAATTACACCCATTTTTAGTAACTATTCAGTCCGAAGGGCTGAGAA
>CALFWZ010000203.1 GCA_937928405.1 uncultured Saprospiraceae bacterium | reverse complement strand
TCAGAACCAACTAGTTTATATAGTCTATTGGGTTCACCTAGTGGATCTGGTGGAACTTTTTCTGGACCTGGAGTTATTGATTTTGCGGATGGAGTCAATTTCACTTTTAACCCCAGTGTTGCCGGTATTGGAACGCACACTATTATTTACACTTTTATAGATGCAAACGGATGCACGAACTCCGCCTCTGATAATATTGAAGTCTTTGCACTTCCAACTGTTTCATTTACCGCTCCAGCGGATTTATGTCTCGATGCTGGCGTTCAAAATAATTTAGGTGGCGGTAATCCAATTGGTGGAATCTATAGCGGTCCTGGCGTGACTAATGACGGCAATGGAATGACCTTTGATTTCGATCCTGCTGCGGCTGGCGTCGGTACTCATACCATTACCTACGCTTTTACCGACGCAAATGGGTGTACTAATGCTGCCTCTGACGACATCGAAGTCTTTGCTCTGCCACTGGTTTCCTTCACCGCTCCTGCGAATGTATGTATTGATGCAGGTATCCAGACTGGTCTTGGAGGAGGTACTCCTAACGGTGGTATTTATTCAGGACCAGGGGTGACAGACGACGGCAATGGGATGACTTATAGTTTTAATCCAAATACTGCTGGTGTGGGAATCCATACCATTACCTACGCTTTTACAGATGCAAATGGTTGTTCTAATGCTGCTGATGATAATATTGAAGTCTTGGCACTTCCCATCCTTACATTCACCGCACCTGCTGACTTATGTATTGATGCTGGGATTCAAAATGGATTAGGAAGTGGAACACCAACTGGTGGAACTTACAGTGGTCTGGGCGTAACCGATGATGGGAATGGAATGACTTATAGTTTCGATCCTACTGTTGCGAGTGTTGGAATTCATACCATTACTTACAGTTTTACAGATGCAAATAATTGTTCCAATAATACGGCAGATGATATAGAGGTTTTCGAATTACCAATTGTATCTTTTACTGATCCTCTTGATTTGTGTATCAATAGCGGTGTTCAAACTGCACTCACTGGTGGTACTCCGATAGGAGGTGTATATAGTGGTTTAGGAGTTACAGATAATGGTAATGGAATGACTTATAGTTTTAATCCTTCTATTGTGGGAATTGGTATACATACCATCACTTATACCTTCACAGATCAGAATGGCTGTACAAACAATACTACAGCAGAGGTAGAAGTCAGGGACATTCCAGTCGTTGGTTTTATGGCTCCAGCTCCAGAGGTATGTATTGAAGATATGGTGGTTACTGGATTAGGCGGCGGTACACCAATTGGTGGTGTTTATACTGGTATTGGGGTAACGGATGATGGAAACGGAATAACATTTTCATTTGACCCAACTGCCGCTGCTCCAGCAGGAGGAAATGCACAAATAACCTATTCTTTTACAGATATCAATAGCTGTACTGGAATGGCTAGCGGAACTATTTTCGTCGATCCAATTTGTTGCGAACTAATAGTTGACTGTTCGGCTATTACCGACCAAAATCTAGATTGCCTATCTGAGATTCCGGCAGTAGATAATAGTTTGGTGATCGTCACCGAAGCTTGTGGTGATCCAAATATCACTTCCTTTACTGATCCATTACCACCCAATAGTGGTTGTCCTGGTAATCCTGTTAGCATTTCAAGAACCTATTCCATTCAAGACGAGGATGGAAATATGGAAACATGTTCTCAAATTTTCACTATTGAAAGTACACAACCACCAAGTATTAACTGCCCAGCAGATCTGACCATTTCTTGTGAAGCAGATAGTAGTCCTTCTGGTACAGGAATGGCAACAGGTACTGCCGCTTGCATGGACTTTAGTGTAAATATTACCTTCTCGGACGTTAGTACGCAAGGTATGGGATGCAGTGAATTTGAATATATTATTACACGAACTTGGGCTGCTACTGATAATTGCAACAGAATTACAACCTGTGTTCAGACGATCACCGTAGAAGACAATACCGCTCCTTCCATTGACTGCCCAGCGGATGTGACAATTGAATGCGATCAATCATCTGATCCAAATGCAACTGGTGTTGCGGTAGGTTCTGGAGACAATTGCAGCTCAGATGCCCAGCTAGTCGTTTCCTTTTCTGATACTTCTACCCAAACTGCCAATGGTTGTGGTAATATGAACTATACCATTTCTCGAACTTGGACCGCTTCTGATCCATGTGGTAATACGGCTACTTGTGTGCAAATCATTACCGTAGTGGATAACACGCCACCGGTGATTATTTGCCCTCCTGTTATTTCTATTGAATGTGACGAGGATACCACTCCTGCAAATACCGGAATGGCAACGGCTACTGATAACTGTTCTGCTACTACGGATATTATGATAAACTTCTCAGATATATCGACGCAAACTTTAACGGGCTGTGGTCAGTATAATTATAGTATTAATCGTACTTGGACCGCTACTGATAATTGTGGGAATGCGACCAATTGTGTCCAACGAATTATCGTGGCAGATACGCAAGGACCAACTATCACCTGCCCTCCAAGTGTCAATGATTTGGTTTGTAATACAGACCCAATACCTGATGCTCAATCAGTAGGAGCATTTTTATCGATTGGTGGCACTATTGCTGATAACTGTAGTAGTTTATCAGAAATAAGCGTGCGTTATGTGGATAGTCCTCCGAATCAATCCATGCTCAATTTCTGTTCATCCAATCCAGCAGACAGAACATTGACGCGAACTTATACAGTAACGGATATATGCGGAAATACGAGTGCCTGTACACAAACCTTTACTTACTTACAGAGTATGGTTGGACCGATTATCACGAATATACCGCTTGACCAAACCGTAGATTGTGCCGTCAATGCTTTCCCACAACCACATCTTTTCCAATATGATATTGATTGTGGATTGGGTGCAACTACGACTATCAGTGGACCAATTACAACCGGTACAACTGGTTGCGCTGGATCTACCATTTCTTACACCTATACGGTCACGGATATTTGTGGAAGATCAGCCAGTCATGTTCAAACTTACACCCTATTAAATGAAGGGCCGGCATTTGTTTGTCCGGTGGACATCTGCATAATTGAATGCCCTGCTGATACAGATATGATCCAAAATACTTTTGATAATTACGCCGATCTCGCTACGGTTAACGTTTCCTGTAATGGTACGCCTACCATTACTAATAACTTTAGTCCAAACGGATTTAATTTACAAAATTGTAACAATGGTCCTGTAGCGGTCGCCAATGCCGTAGCATGGCAAATTGTGACGTTCACTGCTTCCGATCAATGTGGAAGAACTGGAACTTGCACGGCACTAGTCGTCATAAAAGATTCAGAAGGACCGGTAATTAGCTCTACACCAACGGATGCCATTCGATTGTTTGATGCCAACGCACAAGCCTCTTACGAAGCGTGGGCGAATAATAATATTGCGAATTTTGTGGCAGAAGACGACTGTAATGGATTCAGTCCAAATCCAATAAGTTGGAGTTACACCCCCGCCGTTCCGAATACTACCTTTGTTGGACCATTTGCAACAACTATTGTCAACTTTATGGCGACCGATAATTGTGGAAACACCTCCACGGTTACCGCCACGTTTAGGTTGAAAGAAGTTCCCTCTTCATTTACCACTACTATCTCAGGATTAATTTCGACCGAAGAAGATGAACTGGTCGAAGCTGTAGAAATCGCTCTTGAAATGAATGGTGCAGGAAGTAGCGAAATTCAGATAACAGAAGAAGATGGCGTATACGAATTCATTGCTGAATTAGAGCAAAACTACAATATTACTCCTAGCCGGAACGGTGATATTCTAAATGGAATTACTACCATCGATTTAATTCTAATGGGACAACATTTACTTGAAATACAAACATTGGATTCTCCGTATAAATTGATCGCTGCGGATATAAATCGGTCTGGTAGTATCACATCACTAGATATGATCGAACTACGAAGGTTGATTTTATTAATCGCAGAAGATTACACCAATAATACTTCATGGCGTTTTGTGGACGCAGATTATGTTTTCCCTAATCCAGCAAATCCATTTGCTTCTACCTTCCCAGAAATCCGTAATATCAATAATTTATCGCAAGCAGAAGTGGCTAATTTTATTGCTATCAAGGTTGGAGATTTAAATGGCTCTGCGCAAGTGAATACTTTAGCAGCCACAGGAGACACCCGACATCGAAAAACCCTAAACTTTAAAGTTGACAACCAGCAATTTATGGCTGGAGAAACCTATTCTGTAGACTTTAAAGCTAGTGATTTCAAGAATATATTTGGTTACCAATTCACCCTTGAATTTGATCCAAATAAACTTGAGTTTATTGATATTGAAAAAGGAGCGTTACCAAGTCTTAGTGCGGATAATTTTGGAATTCATGAAAACCAAGCAACCATTACAAGTAGTTGGAATGCTGAAATCCCTAGATCGCTACCTGATGATGCAGTTTTATTTAGAATTAAATTTAAGGCCAATCAAAATGTTCTACTTGAAAATACTATTAGGATCAACTCAAGTCAGACTAAGGCAGAAGCTTACGCTAAGGATCTTGAAACAATGAATTTAGCATTATCCATTGATGATCTAAGTCGCAACAACGTAGAATTTAAGTTGTACCAAAATCAACCTAATCCTTTTAAGTCGGAAACGATGATTGGTTTTAGTTTACCAGAGTCTGGCAATGCTACTTTGAAAATTTATGACGTTACAGGTCGTATTGTTAAACAAATTACTAATAGCTATACAAAAGGTTATCATCAAGTAGTTATTGATGGGTCTGAATTATCAACGGTTGGTTTGTTATATTACCAATTAGAAACAGCCACGAATATGGCTACTCAAAAGATGATTAAACAATAGATAGATCTTAACTTTCAATAAATGAAGTGTCTTTTCTTGCGCAAGAA
>CALFWZ010000202.1 GCA_937928405.1 uncultured Saprospiraceae bacterium | reverse complement strand
TATCGCTCCTCTGGAGCTTTCTTTTGAAGCAATTTATAGTAACAGATTAAAAAACAAAGGCCAAAGGTGTATACAACTTTATGTCACTTTTTGGCTAGAACTCTAAGTCAGCCGACACTCGTTAGCTAGTTGGCCTGTTGGCCCTCTTTTTAGGTAAAAAGAGGGCCAACTAGCTAAAAGCCAACTGGCTAACAAGCAAAAAATGGGTTCTTTTAAAATTCGGGATGACTCATGTTTATGTCCAAGAATTTCGAATAATCTTATCGCATAATGACAAAAGAAGATTCTATTTTCGCTGTCTCTTTTATCCAAAATTGGACCCCATATACACCGCCTTGAAAATCACTAATATCCACCGTAATAGGTGCTTGTGGTAAAGCCTCATAAGTATCCAATAAAAATATTTGACCCAACGAATTATATACCATAATCTCACAACGTAAACCAGCAAATTCAACGGTATTGAAGTTGATATGATCGGTAGCAGGATTTGGATAGATTAAGGCACTCGGGCCCAAATAAAGAAACGCTAAAATCGCAATTTCCGAATCTACGTAATCTCCATTCAGGTCATATTGACGAACGTAATAATGATTGACTCCAAAAACAGGCGTATCATGAAAATAAGCATAAGGAATCAATCCAGATGAATTATTAGAACTACTAATTTCAGCTAACTGATTAAAATTTATTCCATCTCCACTGTGCCAAACTTCAAAAAAAGCATTGTCAGCATCTGTGTTTGTAAACCAATCTATTTGAATGCCATCCTCCATTCGATTAAGCGAAATATCAAGAATTGGGTCAGGAGCAATAATTGTATTATCTGTATATTCCCATGACAGGACCATTGAGGCAAAATTCCCATTGCCAGATTCGTCTGTGACCAAATTTTCTGGAACGGAAAAACTCACGGCTCCATAATCAAGGGCAATTATTTCAACATTATAGAAAGAATTATTTTCTTCAAAAGAAGTTACCATTGCATTGTTGAGCATCAAATCATTCGCTGTTAGATCCGTTACCGTCTCACTAAATTCAATCGTAATTTCATATTCCCCATTTATCCCAGTAGACAATTCCTCAAGGATGATGGAAGGACGAATGGTATCCGGCGCCAAAGGCACTAAATAATTTACAACTAGTTCGTTAGAACTTTCATTTGGATTATCAAAGAGATCAACAATTGTTTCAGCATTTAACTGAAGCCTAATTTCTCCTTCTTGCAATGGTGTTACCAAAAGGGTATATACATTATCATTCCCTGCAAGATTTGACAATACCCCATTACTTACTAAAAAGTCTTCCATTTCTAATCCAATAATTGCTTCAGAAGATCTTATTTCAACAATGAAAGCCTCCGACACGTCAGTTGACATGGTTGTTAAAGTAACCTCTGGAGGCGTATTATCGATTGTACCAAAATTA
Source organism: uncultured Saprospiraceae bacterium (assembly GCA_937928405.1). Classification (GTDB taxonomy): domain Bacteria; phylum Bacteroidota; class Bacteroidia; order Chitinophagales; family Saprospiraceae; genus JALZUU01. The sequence goes on along the minus strand of CALFWZ010000202.1, from coordinate 2,486 downwards.
ACTTGTAAAAAATTGGAAACCAGATTTGGATTTCCTGCTGTGTCGACAACCACATCCGCTGGTAAAAATATCGATACGGCGCCGACTGCACCTGGATTAACCATTAATACGAAACTCATATCATCACCATTCAACTCAACGCCAGCCCCATTGCTAATATTGAAATCGCTTATTTCTAATCCTGAAACAGGTTCGTTAAATTCTACACTAACGGGAAAAACAGTATCTACCGTGTTTTGTGGCGTGGTAAGCATAACGGTGGGTTCTTCTTCGTCCATAAAGGTAACAGATAAGGTTCCTGAAGGAATATTGCCATTACCTGCTTCATCCACTACCACTCCAGCTGGAATCTTAAAACGAACCATGCCAACTGCCAAAGGGTCGATTAATACGGTATAATTCATTTCGGTTCCAAGAACTTCTAGGACTTCTCCATTTTCGATAAAAAAGTCTTCAATCGTTAGACCAAATACTTTTTCGGAAAAACCAACTCCAACGGTGAATGGTCCACCAACAGTAAGACTACCTGCATTTAAAGTAGGAGCAGGAGGAATTGAATCGGTAAACAAAGTATTATCTGCGGAAAGCGGGGTCGTTCCTAAAAAAGAGATTAGGAATAAAAAGAGATATAAAAAAAAGGTATATCGGATCATAGGAACCATTATTTGTGAAAAAATGGTAAATTTTGATCTAAATTGAATCTGATTCGTTCTATACTAAAATAATACTCCAAAAAAACTAATTTTGTTTCTAAAATATTAAAAAATATGTAATATGTCATACAATAAATTAACGCCCGAAGAGGCGCGTGTTATTCTAGATAAGGGTACAGAACGTCCATTTACTGGCGAATATACGGATAACAAATTACCAGGAATCTATATATGCCGACAATGTGAAAGTCATTTATATCGTTCGGAGGATAAATTTAATTCTAATTGCGGTTGGCCAAGTTTCGATGATGAAATACCTGGCGCAGTCAAAAGAGTAAAAGATGCAGATGGAAGAAGGGTCGAAATTGTATGTTCTAATTGTGAAGGCCATCTAGGACATGTCTTTGAAGGTGAGCGATTTACAGAAAAGAATACAAGACATTGTGTAAACTCAATTTCTATGAAATTTTTACCCCAATAAAAAAGCTAAAAGGCTAAAACAAGGTGAAAATGAATTCGATGAAATGGTGATTCGTTCGGTTAATTGACCAATTAACAGGCTCACTTAACAGATTTTTAACCAGCTTATCTATTGCGTATGGCACTAGATTTGCCTTAATTATCGTTAGATATTTGTATGATAATTCACCTAAAAAAAGCCTGCAATATGAGATTAATAAAAGCCTTATCTGTGGTATTTGCCTTATCTATTGGTCTAAGTCTGATCTTGCCTTCTTTTCATAGAAATGGTGAACCACCTATCATTACAGAAGATCATCACAACCACCATCATGGCTATGATTTCCAATCAGCAGATCAGTTACTCTTTATTATTGAGGAGGACCAGCCTAATGGCGATATCGTGATTTTTGCTAAAAATATCGCTTATTGTCCATTAACAGTAGATATTCAATTTCCAGATTTAACCAATATGGAAACAGATGTTTCTTTACCATTCACGGCGGTCGTTCCGACTCGATCAGAAAAGTTTAAATTGCTGACTATTTCCCAATCAAAAACGTTGAAAAGTGGTAGTATGTCTTATCGTTACAGCTTCAATTATAATGTTGGAGATATTTTGAATGCCAAGCACGATGACTCTTATGAGTATTTGCTCCCATTTGCCTCCAATAAATCTTATGTTGTTGGACAAGGATATGGTGGGCGTTTTTCTCATCAAAATATGAATTGCTTAGACTTTAATATGGACGTAGGTTCAAAGGTTTGTGCGGCTAGAGCGGGAACAGTCATTCGAGTTAAGGAAGATTCTGATACAGGTTGTAAAAGTGCTCGCTGTCAAGGAAAAGCCAACTATATTGTAATTTACCATGAAGACGGAACATCCGCTAGATATATTCATCTTAAACACAACGGCAGTAAAGTAAAGGTAGGCGACAAAGTAGCAGCAGGAGATGTAATTGGATATAGCGGAAACACGGGCTGGTCAAGTGGTCCTCACCTACATTTTGAAGTAAATCAGCCAGGAAAAAATATTGTCTATACGGTACCCACAACCTTTAAAACAAAAAATGGATTGGAAAGACAATTAAGAGAGGGTAATTCCTATACTGCGAAGTAAATACAAGGTGCCTGCTAATCGATTAATTTTATTGGTTCAAAGAATCATTCATCAGATATATAAAATGGTAATCGTAGAAAAACGGTTACCATTTCTTATTTCCTACTTTTATTGATATATTAGATAAAGCTTTTAAACTATTCTTGATAAAGAACTTATTGTTCATGCCATTTAACTCGACTTTAGCCATTTAAGCTGCTCTAGCGGCCATAAATGCTAAATGCTTGATAAAATTAAAATTACTTTCTTTACGG
>CALFWZ010000201.1 GCA_937928405.1 uncultured Saprospiraceae bacterium | reverse complement strand
TGGTGGATAAGTGATTATATCGCCATTCACAATAAAGAGTCTGCGACCCTAACCATAGAATGTCTCAAAGAATCTACTGTCATTGAATTTAATGCTAAAGAACTAAATAACATATTTAAACCATTCCCAGAATTCGAACCCTTTCAAAGAAATCTTTTAGAACGACATGTCGTTAGTTTGCATCAACGGATTTTAAATCAATTGCAATTAACGGCTGCAGAGCGGTATGATTTATTTTTAAAGCAATATCCAGATATTGAACCCTTTACTCGAAATTATCACATTGCTTCTTATTTAGGAATCACGCAAGAAAGCTTGAGTCGAATTAGAGTTGAAAAAAACAAAAAATAATTTCTTACCATACATCAATTTTTTTCTTATTGATAAGATCTACTTTTGCATTTTTGAAAACAACTTCAACTTCTAATACAAAAGAACTTATTAACGATGATTAAAAAAATATTAAAAGGTTTAGCAATTTTTCTTTTGCTAGCCATTATCGCGTTCTACTTTGCATCCAAACCAACCGCTACGAAAGATGGTGCATATATTCCATCTCCATTTGCCTTAAAACTGGCCACCTCTCCTACCACTGATTTTGATAATACGGTTTATGAAAATCCACATACAGGTAATAAAAAGGTCCTGATGGTGTGTACGGAAGAAAGATATATGACGATGGCTAATGGTAAAAAATTTTCCACGGGAAACCACCCGGTCGAAATGATGCTACCAATCTTACACTTAAAAAATGCAGGCTTTGAGGTAGACGTTGTAACGCCAACGGGAAAATCCGCCAAAATTGAAATGTGGGCCATGCCTGAAGAAGATGAAAACATAAAAAAAATCTACTCAGAATTCAAAAAGAAATTTGAAAATCCTGGAAGTCTATCCGATTTCGTTCAGAATTCAATGACGGACAGTACAGATTATGTAGCCGTTTTTATTCCCGGCGGACATGGAGCCATGCTTGGCTTACCTGAGAGTAAGGATATGAATAAAGTAATCCATTGGTCGCATGATAATGATATGCATATGTTGGCTATTTGTCATGGTCCAGCAGCATTATTAGCTGCAGGTATGGATGGCAATAAAGAATCTTTTATTTATAATGGTTACAAAATTGCTTCCTTCCCAGATGCTGTTGATGAGCAAGGCCCCATGATCGGCTATACACCGGGTGAGCTACCTTGGATTTATGGTGCGAAATTAAATAAACTAGGTGTTACGATTATCAACGAAGCAGCTGATAATACCGTTCATATGGATCGAAAATTAATTTCGGGAGCGAGCCCTCAAGCTGCTAATGAATTTGGAAAATTAGCTGCTAACGAACTACTTAAAGCGGTGAATAAATAATCCAAATCAAACAATTGTAAAAAAATAGCGCTTTGAATTAAACTTCAAGTCGCTATTTTTTTTCTACCTAAAAAGTGAGCTATTCTTAAACAACTTCTATGATAAAAGCTAAATATATGCTTCCTTTTTTTTAGTAGGATTGCTTATAACGAGTTTTTCATCTTATGGCCAAAACCAAAAAGATAGCTTAGTCTATAAAATAGATTTGAATGCTTCAGGAAGAAGGATTTCGGGAACTTTCAGTCAAGTGGTAGTTGGCGGAGGATTTAATATAGATTTATTATACAATAATTGGCACCTAGAGAATAAAACTACTTATAGGTTTAACAAAACAAATACAATAGTAATCGAAGATAATTGGTATGATTTAGCTACCCTCAAATATTATCCGAAAGGAAAAAAGAAACTCTACCCGGGCGTGTTTTATCATTTTGATAATAATTTAATGTTTAGGGTAAAAAGCAGGCATCAATATGGTATAGGATTGGGTTCTGAATTAGAGAAGGGTGCCATAAAATTATCTCTTTTAGCAGCAATAGCCAATGAGCATTCAACCTTTAACGGTGCTGAATTTGTAAATAGTGATCGAGATTTTCCGAATCGGAACAATGGATTATTTTTGTTCAAATTAAATAATGGATATACGATTGCTAAAAAGAAAATCAATATTTCTTATCAGTTATTTTATTTTCAATCCCTTAAAGAAAGTGCAGATTATGATATTTGGTTAACCCCTCGGATAAGTTTTAAATTTTTAAAAGGCCTATCCTTTTTTGTTGTTTATGATTATCGTTTTGAAAAAGTACATTTAGAAACTTTGTCTAATTATAATGATATTGTACTCTTTGGTTTTAATTGGACATTGAAGCTGTTTAAAAAACAGGATTAAAAATATTTAAACAAAAAAATTATAATAATGGAATTACTCGATAACTTAAATTGGCGTTACGCTACCAAGGCCATGAATGGCGAAAAAGTACCTCAAGCAAAAATTGACAATATTTTAGAAGCAATATCACTTGCTCCAACTTCCAGTGGGCTGCAACCTTTCGAAGTGTTTGTCATTACCAATCAAGCGATCAAAGAAAAGATCAAACCGATTGCTTACAACCAATCAGTAATCACGGATTGTTCGCATTTATTGGTATTTGCAGCTTGGGATACGTATACTGCTGATCGAATTAATAAAATGTTTGACTTAGTGAATACGGTTAGAGGATTTAAGAATGAGGGATGGGAAAACTACCGCCAGAATTTGTTAAGCAATTATCCGCAAAGAGATGCAGAAGTGAACTTTAACCATGCTGCCAAACAAGCCTATATTGCTTTTGGATATGCCACCATCGCTGCTGCGAATGAAGGAGTTGACACTACACCGATGGAAGGTTTTAATCCAACCGCATTGGATGAAATATTAGGTTTAAGAGAGAAAGGATTGAGAAGTTGTGTGGTACTTACTTTAGGCTATAGAGCAGCGGATAAAGACTGGTTGGTTAACCTTAAAAAGGTTAGAAAAGATAAAGATGACTTGATAACAGAAATTGCTTAAAATCAATTAACTTCGTCAAATAGAATCAATCAATTCATAACTATGCATATAAAGAAAACATACACCGCCTTAGAGATGGCATGGTGGACTCGATTTGAAACGCTCCTATTTTTTGTAATTATTCTAATTTGGGTTTCGCTGTATTATTTTCTAAAATTAGATTGGTTAAAAATTCCTTGGACTCCTTTAGCATTGATCGGTACAGCAGTAGCCTTTGTAATAGGTTTTCAAAATAATGCAGCTTATGGAAGGATATGGGAAGCACGAAAAATCTGGGGAGGGATTGTCAACACTTCCAGAACTTTTGGAATGTTTCTACAAGATATGCTGACCAATGAACATGCAAAAGATGCATTATCAGATGCGGAAATTCAAGCGGAAGTAAAGATCTTAACCTACCGGCATATTGCATGGATGACCGCATTGCGACATGCGATGAGAGTAGCAAAACCATGGGAGACCACTGTTAATCACAAGACCAACCAAGAATGGGATACCAGACCTCCAGAAAAAGATTCTTCTCTAGTAGAAGATTTAAAACCGTATATTTCTAGAGACGATTTTGAGTACCTAACAAATAAAAATAACAAACAGACTGCTTTATTATATTTACAATCTCACCATTTAAGAAAACTCAAAGAACAAGGTATCATTTGGGAGTTTTCATTCTTAGAATTGGAGGGTATCCTCGAAGAACTCTTTACACTACAAGGCAAAAGTGAACGGATCAAAAATTTTCCTTACCCTAGACAATTTGCGACCCTTAATCATTTTTTTATGTGGATTTTTGTGCTTTTACTACCCTTGGCCATTGTTCCTCAATTTGCTGAAATAGGAAGAGAATTCACTAAAGCTCAACCTGTCATCAGCGATCTTTTTGTTTGGTTTAGCATTCCATTCTATGTGATTGTGGCTTGGATTTTTCATACTATGGAAAGAATTGGTAGAACTGGAGAAAACCCATTTGAAGGTACAGCGAATGATGTCCCTATCTCTACCATAGCAAGAGGAATCGAAATCGATTTACGTCAAAACCTAGGGGAAGATAAAGAGGATATTCCTAAACAATTTCCGGTTAAACATCATACTCAATTTTAAGGAAAAAATAGAAAAGGCTGTCTCGGATTGTAATCTTATGAGACAGCCTTTTTTTATTTAAGTGCTAGAATAGAGCGAATATATTTCAAACTAAGCAATAACGCTAGCGACCATTTGACGATAATTTTCCTGCAAGGTATTTATAATTGAGGCCTTATCTGTTTTTAGATTTTCATAAGCTTTTAGTTTAGGATTATATACTCTCATATATTTATCTCCCCATAAAGTAACTTCAACTATTACAGGAGCTAGATCGATGCCTTTTTCAGTGAGTAGGTAGATGTTTTCTTTTTTATTATCAGGCAATTTTCTTTTTGTTATCAAACCAAAAGACTCCAATAGTTTTAGCCTCGAAGCCAAAATTCCCGTCGCAATTCCCTCTTCCGAAGCAGAGAACGCTTTGAATGTTTTCTTTTTTCTCACCAACATATCTCGAATTAAAACCAATGACCATTTATCACCTAAGATATCCAAGGTAGATGCGATCGGGCATAAAGAGCGAAATTCTTTTTTCATTTTTACTTCTATTTTGAAAGTAATTTATATCTTTGCTTTTAAATTAGAAGTAAAATTACGAAAACCAATTAAACAAAAAAATATGTTAGTAGGACATTACGCCACCGCATTATTGGCGCATCAAAAATTTCCAAAAGGAACTTTATTATATTTCTTAATAGCTTCTCAGCTACAAGATTTGCTATGGTTTGTATTTCATTTGTTAGGCTTAGAAGTGACTGGACCAAGTGATGTCTTCAATACTACGTTGAAAAATATGACGGTTGATATGCTTTATAGTCATGATTTAGTTCCTCAAATTATCTGGGTGGGTATTATTTTTTTAATGGGAAAATTGCTATTTAAAAATACTAAAATTGGATTGTTAGGTGCGGCTTTGGTGGTTGGTCATTTTGTGTTAGATTTATTTTCCGGCCATCCACACCATGTTTTTGGAGTAGAATCACCCAATATAGCCTTGGGGCTGTATGCGTCCAACACATTTCTTGCCATAGCAATTGAGGCTATTTTTACGCTTGCCGTTCTTTGGTATTATTTCGGACAAGAAACTAAACATGGGATTCAACGAACTTCGAAAAACAAAAATTCTATTATAGGATTGTTTGTGTTTGGTATTGTCTTTATGTTAACCATAGCAACGACTTCTTTTAGAGAATTGTTTGGGATTCCTGAATTTGATTTGGGATTCAACTCAAGTATTCCAACGCTTATTTTAACCTACATCGGAATGATCCTATATCTAAATTATTTTGTACCAAAGTTTGAGGTGGCGAAGCGGTTGTAAATTTTTTTATAAAAAATAAATTCAGCAAGATATAGAAATAGCAATTGAGTTGGTTGTTACTTATGACTAAGTAAAAAGGTGAATAAGATGATGTCTTTTTTGCCTTTTTTGATATTTGCGAGGTTTTAGTCCTCTGAAAACCAGAGGAGATATAGGTTTGGAGTTTTCATGTACTTTTGTCACACGCTTGTGTAAAAATGAAAAACACAATTTTAAATCAATCAAAAGCTCATCATGAAAATCATTAGTATTTCATTGCTCATCGTTTTATGCGTCATCTGCTTGACGCTTTCTAGTTGCTTCAAATGGGGCGCAAGGGCTTTTGATAGATATCCAAAAGAAACGGCGCTTGACAAAACTTATCATTATGATGGCAAAGTAATCATCATCGGTGCCGGTGCTTCGGGACTCGCTGCTGCAAAAATCTTGGAACGCAACAAGGTAGATTATCAAATCATAGAAGCCACCGATCGGTATGGAGGTCGGCTAAAAAAGAATACCATATTGGCGGATTTTCCGATTGATATCGGTGCAGAATGGATACATAATTTGCCACCAATATTAAATAGACTGAAAGGAAAAAAAGGCGACGAAGTTGAGGAAGAACTTATTCCTTATCGTTTAGAGAAAGCTTACAATTGGGACGGAAAAAATTATAAAGAAGTTTCCAAAAAGAAACTCGATTCCAATTTTGATTTTTTTCCAGAATCTAAATTCAAAAACAGTACTTGGTATGATTTTGTGAATAAAAATCTCGCAAAAGAAGTAAAGCATAAAATCATATTTAATGCGCCCGTCACCTCCATAAATTATTCCGACGATAAAGTAATCGTCACCACAAAAGATGGAAAAATCCACATAGCAGACAAAGTATTGGTAACGGTTTCTATCGGTATTTTAAAATCCGAAGCTATTAAATTTATACCTGACTTAGGTAATAAAAAGAAGAAGGCAATTAACAGGGTTGACTTTTTTCCAGGCTTTAAATTGATCATGAAATTCTCCGAAAAATTCTATCCTGATGCCATCGATTGCAAAGTAAAAAAAGGAGAAAAGACCTATTACGATCTTGCCTTTAAAAAAGCAGCTAAAAGCCATATTTTTGGTTTGCTAGTCGCTGGAAGTTTGGCGAAAGATTATTATCAATTAGGTGCTGAGGAAAAAATCGTTTCCGCTGCCTTAAAAGAATTAGACCAAATCTTGGATGGAAAAGCCTCGAAATTTTATACCGGCGAATATATTTTAGAAAACTGGGGAAAACATGAATTTACTTTAGGGACATGGACCAATGCTTCTTTAAATGAACGATTCAGTCTTAAGGCTTTAAATCAATCGCTGCAAAAAAAGGTGTATTTCGCAGGAGAGATTTATGATGTGCATCGACAATTGGGGGTGCCGGGAGCTATTCTGTCTGGGTATGATGTGGTTGATCGATTGTTGGAGGGCGTAGAGTAAGGTTGGATGGTCGTAAATGGTCAAACACACACTTTCTATCAAAACCAATTGGACGAGTCCGATAAAATTGTAATTATACAATAGTAAAAAAAGCATAAAAGAGATTACCTTTGAAGGTGACGCTGAATTGTTTTTAAAGAGCTAGTCGAAAGGTTGGTATGATTATCAAATTCAGGATGATTGTCGATACAAGAATTCAGTGTTGTTTCTTTTTCAGAAGAGCTGTATAGAAGTTGTTTAAAAATGAAGCACAATGGCTGCGGACAAGTCATTGACAACGTGGCAATTTTTCAAGTAAAATAATTTTAAAACTATGTTGATAACAAAAGGAATAAGTTTAGGTAAACTATTAAAATGGACCGCTCCTCATATTATTTGGTTGACCTTATTAATGACTGGTATCACCTTACTGTATCATTATCAAATTATTAGCTTTAAAATTCCTTGGCTACCTGTTTCTGTTATTGGTACGGCCGTCGCTTTTTATGTGGGTTTTAAAAACAACCAAGCCTATGACCGTATGTGGGAAGCTAGAAAAATCTGGGGTGGAATTATTAATGATAGTCGCTCTTGGGGAATGATGGTAGATGGTTTTATTACCAATCTTTTTGCGAAAGACAAAGCTTCCAATAGTGAACTTCATTCCATTAAACAGCGATTAATCTATCGTCATATTGCTTGGTTATATGCGCACCGAAGTCAGTTATTAATTCCAACGCCTTGGGAACATGCCAGCCAAGACGGACACACAGGACGAACAGCAAAATACTATCAAGAAAAATTTGGTGTTGGTTTACTTGGTGATGAAGTCACTAGAACAGAGCTTGATTTATTTTTACCAAAAGACGAGTACGAAAGATTAATTAACTATAAAAATACCGCCACCCAAATCATTAATGAACAATCGAGAGACTTACGTGCCTTACGAGAACAAGGATTGATCGAAGATTTTCGACACATGGAATTAGCAAAGCTGCTTAAAACTTTTTATACCCTACAAGGTAAAAATGAACGGATTAAAAAATTTCCACTACCTCGCCAGTATGCTAATATCAGTCGTTATTTTGTCGCTATTTTTATTATGCTACTTCCGTTTAGCATGATACCGGAATTAATGACGGCAAGTGGCGGTTTATTTTGGTTATCCATTCCGATTACCGCTTTAATTGGATGGGTCTATGTAATGATGGAGATTGTTGGCGACTATACGGAAAATCCTTTTCAGGGAATGGCAAACGATATACCGATGTTGTCTTTATGCCGAGTCATTGAGATTGATTTGCGGGAGATGTTGGGAGAGACAGAATTGCCTCCTGCGGTGGCGGCTAAGAATGGGGTGTTGATGTAGATTGAAGTCAAAACAAAAAAGGGACTGTTCTAAATTTCCTGCTATGTCACCACAACTTAACTCGCTCGTTTACACCTCTAGATGTAAATATGAAAACGAGCGCTCGGATTTAAATTAGTCGTAGTGGGGCAAAACGAGTAGGGGATTGAACTGATTAGTGTGGAATAACAGTAAGGGGTATGAAAGCTTCCTATTGAAAATGAAAAAATGTATAAGAAGACGTTATTTGTTTTCTTTCTACTTGACGATTTATTAGGAAATCTACTTTATGCTTTGAAGGGGAGGTTCTCTCTTTCTTTATGAATTGCTCTTCTAGTTTCGTAAAAAATAATAACTAAGTCCCTAAATATCCTCACTACTACAGGAATGAATGTAGAAATTGCAAAAGTAAACCTAAAAGCACTTAACCAAATAGTATTGATCGTTTCAAAGACATTGAAATATAAAATAGTAATTTGAATGGCATATTGGATTGCTGCCCATGAAGCAAGAAAAATTGCATTTAATAACATATTGTATATAGAAAATGTTAATTCTTTTACTTTATTTAATGCTTTAGATGAAAGGAATCCCCAAATTTTACCTGACTTATCATCCAGATCTTTTTTCATCACACCAAATTTTGTAGATTTTGATTCAGGCATTTTATTAGAAAATTTAAGTCCTAAAGAAAGTCACAATGGAGATTTAAAAGTTAGCATCCTTTCCTTGCTTAACTATTTTAATCCTTTTTCAGTAATTCTTTTTAGAGGTTTATAAAAACTTATAGAGGGTGAGGAATGTAATCCTAAAGAAAAATCGACTTCAAAAGGCTCATTAGTTTCACTATTATCTGAAATTAAAGTCAAGCCTACGATTTTATTTTTTTCTTTACGAATTTTTAGTCTCTTTACGTTTATTCCATCTGAAGAGATGATCACATAAATCTGACTATTAATTAAATTTGAGATATTTAGGACATGTTCGCATACCAAAGTATCTCCATCCTCTATTGTTGGATACATAGAATCCCCTTTAATCTTAAAGGCGAATAATTCATCTCCTTCTAACTCTGGGAGCTTAAATCTATCTAACCCCTTTTTTAACTCTACAGATATTGATGGTCCTGCTGATGCTTCGGAAACGAATAAAATATTATTCTGACTAAAGTCGTATCCAGATAAAAAAACTGGGTCATCAAGGTCTTCGCGAAATAATGTAGCTAATCGAATTAGCATACTAATACTCGCAGATTTCACGCCTTTTTCTATCTGGGCAATAACAGTTGGGTAAGATCCAATCTTGGCGGCAAAGTCTGTTTTATTCTTTACGATTCCTTTATCAATTAATTCTTGTCGCGCTTTTATAAACTTAGCGTCAATTTTTTTTCTTGCTTTCATAATAAATTTATTTTAAACAATATAAAACAAATTGTGTTTAGTTCATAATTCAAAATGGAAACTTTTTGTTTTCATTTATTGTAAATATCTGATATTCAATTATTTGAATATATGTTTAATGTTAAATTAAAGCAAAATATTCTTGTTGACTCAAGTTGAATGAAAAAAAGTAGGATGTTTTTTTATTTGCAATCAATGCAAGCTTGATTCATAATTTTAAATTACCATTTTCATGTCCATAGAATACAATATTCTCAAATAATATTTAGTGAGTCGATTCTAATAAATAATAATATGGGTGAAAGATGGAGCTAATTACTTTAGACACCGTTGGTAATAAAAGTCTTGGAACCATTTAATACCCACTCATCTCCTTCTTTTACCGCCGTAGTTCTCATACTAGGGATATCACAGCCTGCAAAGGGTTCAGAAATACAAAGACAGCCAATCTTTTTATCTTCGATACTAGGACACAGATATTCTTGCTTAATTCGTTCGTCGTTTTCTGCGTTGAGATGTTGCATCGGTAGATAGGCATGTGCCCACATAGCCGCAGCAAGACCACTGGAGTTAATCCACTGCATCTGTTATAATATGCATTAACTCTATTCTATAGATTAAAATTAATAGTACAACTCATGATACTTTGATAATCAAGCTCTGTTGAGCATGAATTTTGAAAAATAGCTCAATAAGTTTTAGAACAGTTAACAGGATTTTTTAGCAATTGAAAGGACTTTTTACCGTCTTTCATGTTGAAAGAGTTTTGTTTCAGCAGAAGAATAACCTTATCCAAAAGAATATTTTCACTTTGAATTGAGAGGGGAGTTCTTCGCTGAATAGTTAGAAAATAAACCTACTTGAAGTCTTTGCCGACCGAGAGCGGGTTTGTTGTTTATAAAGCTAATACTTTTACTTAGTTATTGTGAATTTTAGCTAGTGGTGTTCAATTTTATGAACACCACTGATTATATTACGCTACTATTTCAAAGGTAATGGTTTACCTTTGAAATAAAAAAGACAGCTTAAAAAAAAATATTTTGAATAATTATCAAATTCAATAAAACGGAAATAGTATATATAATCACTTGAAAAACAATGATTTATACTTACGTAGTCATTTCTTGCTATTAGTAATTATACAGGAAAAAATGATATTTCTGTTACTCTTGAACCCTGTTGCTTTCATGGAAAGACAGCTACTTGTTCAGTCCTAAAAAATTATCACATTTTTAATGAAATTTTATGAAGGTGATCAATCCCATAAAATTATTTAAAATCTACTCAAAGTCAGAAATATACCTACCCGCAGTGCCACTACCACTTAACTCGTTCGTTTACACCTCAGGTGTAGAAACGAAAACTCATACAAAACCCCTCCTAAAACTAAACCAAGCCCCAGCGCTTTTGTATCTTCACCATGAGGTGAAAACGAACGCTCGGCTTTAAGTTAGTTCTAGTGAGGAAAACCTTCCTTCTCCCATCAAGTCCTCCCCAACAAATCCATTCCAAATTCACCCACTCATTAGCCATCAAAAATACCATCGAAAAAAGCCCTACCAAAGCCCTCCTCCCTAAAAACCAACCATCAACTTGGTTCCCCAACTATTTTCCCTTACCTTGTTTTCCACTTAAATCAAAACAACCAAACCATGAGAAACCTCCTTACCTTTCTATGCCTATTTTCAACCTTAATCATCTTTGCGCAAGACAAAAAAACGGAACCTTGGTCTGATGATAATTTTGCGGGTTTAAAGCTCCGAAGTATTGGGCCTGCTTTTATGTCGGGACGAATCTCTGATATCGCCATTCATCCGCAGGATGATAATATCTGGTATACGGCCGTGGCGTCGGGTGGGGTTTGGAAAACCACCAATGCGGGCGTGACTTGGAAACCCATCTTTGATCAGCAAAGTACTTTTGCTACGGGTTGTGTGACGATTGATCCCAATAATCCGCATACGATTTGGGTGGGAACGGGGGAGAATGTAGGTGGACGACATCTTTCTTTTGGAGATGGCATCTATCGCAGTGATGATGGCGGCGGTACCTGGAAAAATATGGGTTTAAAAACTTCTGAGCATATTTCTAAAATCGTCATCCATCCTGAAAATTCTAATATTATTTGGGTGGCTTCCCAAGGACCGCTCTGGAGTAAGGGCGGAGAACGAGGACTTTATAAATCCGTGGATGGTGGAAAAAATTGGAAACGGGTCTTAGGAAATGACGAATGGACGGGGGTGACGGAAGTCGTGATCGACCCTCGAAATCCAGACCAGCTGTACGCAGCGACTTGGGATCGACATCGAACAGTGGCTGCCTACATGGGCGGTGGTCCTGGGTCCGGATTGCATCGCAGTATGGATGGGGGAGAGACGTGGGAAAAATTGACCGTCGGGTTACCTACTTCTAATATGGGAAAAATAGGATTGACCATTTCTCCGCAACAACCAGATATTTTATATGCGGCCATTGAATTGGATCGAAGAAAGGGTGGGGTGTATCGCTCTAGTGATCGAGGATCTAGTTGGACAAAAATGTCCGATGCGGTGTCGGGCGCCACCGGTCCACATTATTACCAAGAATTAATTGCTTGTCCACATCATTTTGATCGGATTTATCTGATGGATGTGCGGGTACAAATTTCTGATAATGGTGGTAAGACGTTCCGTCGAATGAAAGAAGAATATAAACATTCGGATAATCATGCTTTGGCTTTTAGAATGGATGATCCAGATTATTTATTGATGGGAACGGATGGTGGTATTTATGAAAGTTTTGACCTAGCGGAAAATTGGCGATACATGGGGAATCTTCCTTTGACACAGTTTTATAAAGTAGCCGTCGATGATACCCAACCCTTTTATAATATTTATGGTGGAACCCAAGATAATTCTACCGAGGGAGGACCTTCGCGCACGGATAATGTACATGGGATCCAAAACTCGGATTGGAAAGTGGTCTTAAATTGGGATGGTCACCAGCCGGCTACGGAGCCAGGCAATCCCAATATTATGTATGGTCAACGTCAGCAAGGAACGTTGTCTCGAATCGATCTCGTCACAGGCGAAGTAATGGATATTCAACCTAAACCAGCAGAAGGGGAAACCTACGAACGCTTCAATTGGGATGCTCCAATTTTAGTCAGTCCTCATTCCCCGCAAAGAATATTTTTTGGTTCTCAACGACTGTGGGTTTCGGATAATCGAGGTGATGATTGGCGAACACTTTCAGACGACTTAACCACCGATCAAAAACGCTTGGAATTGCCCATTATGGGTAAAAAGCAAAGTTGGGACAATCCTTGGGATCTTTATGCCATGTCTAATTATAGTACGATCACTTCGATCGCGCAATCACCAAAAGAGGAGAATTTACTTTATATCGGAACGGATGATGGCCTCCTGCAAATCTCCGAAGATTATGGAAAAACTTGGCGAAAAATTCAAGTAGGAAATATTACGGGGATGCCAGCGGTTCCTTATATCAATGATATCAAAGCAGATTTACATGATGCCAACGTCGTCTATGTAGCGATGGATAATCACAAATATGGAGATTATAAACCTTATTTATTAAAAAGTAATGATCGTGGTAAAACCTGGAAAGCGATTCAAAATAATTTACCGGAACCCAACTTAGTTTGGCGATTGGTACAAGATCATGTTAAAAAAGATTTGCTCTTTATTGGGACCGAATTTGGAATTTATTTTTCTCCCAATGGTGGCGATAAATGGATCAAACTCAAAGGAGGTGTACCCACCATTTCTTTTCGAGACCTCGCTATTCAACGCAGAGAAAATGATCTAGTCGGTGCATCTTTTGGACGAAGTTTTTATGTGTTTGATGACATCAGTGTCTTACGAGAAATAAGCGACGAAACGCTCGCGGACGAAGCCACTTTATTTTCAACCCGAAAAGCTTGGTGGTATGTTCCTCGTCCGCATTTAGGATTTGATGGACCTCGTGGTAGTCAAGGAGCGGATCATTTTGTTGCCGATAATCCTCCCTTTGGTGCCGTGCTAACCTATTATTTAAAAGAAGATTTAAAATCAAAAAAAGCCATTCGGCAAGCCAAAGAAAAAAACGAAAAAGGCGATATTCCTTTTCCCGGATGGACCGCATTAGAAGCGGAGCGAATGGAAAATCCACCCAAGGTTTGGATTGCGATCAAGGATCAACAAGGCAATTTTATTCGTCGCGTCGAAGCTTCCACAAAGAAAGGATTTCATCGAGTGGCTTGGGATTTAAAATATCCAGCCCCTAATGCGCTTTCCCTCAAGCCACCACCTGCCGCCATGTTTGGCGGTCCACCCGCAGGATTAATGGTTGTGCCGGGTAAATATACGGCTACGCTCTTTCAGCAAGTAGACGGGGTCGTCAAAGAACTATCCAAACCCATTGAGTTTGATGTGGTGCCGCTACGAGATGGCGCCCTAGAAGGTGCACCACATTCCGAAGTGGCTAGCTTCTGGCGAAAATACGAAGATGCTGTCCGCGCACATTCTGCGACCCAAATGGCTTTGCGGAATGCCCTGGCCAAAGCAAAAAGAATGAAAGTAGCTTTGCAAAATTCTCCCACGCCATCTGGTGAATTTGACAATAGATTACATGAAATTCGGAATTCATTATTAAAAATTGAACAGTCGCTCAACGGCGAGCAAACAAGAAATGAACCTGGTGAAAAAAATGATCCCATTATCGGAGATCGTTTATTCTCCCTACAAATTGGTATTGACCATTCTACTTACGGGCCCACTTCTACGCAAAAAAATGGGTTAGTGATTATTAATAAAAAATTAAAAACGGTTAGAGTAGCATTGGAAAATTCGCGGAAGGAATTGTCTAGTTTAGCGAAAGATTTGGTCAAGGCTGGCGGTCCTTGGGTAGAAGGGGAGGCGTTGCCGGAGTAGGTGGTGGGGTGAAAATTTTCAAATTGATAGTTAGATTCTTATTATACAAAACAAAAAAGCCAAGTCGCAAGACTCGGCTTTTTTGCTAATTAATACTTGGGGGATTTCAAGGATATTTGAGGAAAATAAACAATAGTATTTGCAGAAAAGAAAGTAAAATATCATTTTTTGAGTAACCTTCTTAGGAATTATGTAATATTATAATGTAGTTACTTTTAAAATGAAAATTAAAAAAAATGTAGAGAATAATTTAATAAATGAAAAAAACAAAAGAATGGACAATAGTATAAGGATTTTAAAAGACAACGAAGATTTTTTAGAAGATCATGGAAAAGACATTCAAGCGCATATCTTTTCACCACATAGGAAGAGATATGCATCATACTTATTTTTAAAATTCAGTGATGTTTTAGCAAACAAAGAAAAGACCATCAATTTTCTTAAAATTCTAGGAGATGGTGAAAAAAAACTTCGGATTGTTTCTTTTCAAGAAAATAATTCTAACAAACATGTATTTATTAATATTTATTTGACAGCTGATGGGCTTGAATATTTCGGTTTTAAAGAAGGTTGGGAAGAGATAATAAATAATCTAAGATCAAAAAAAGAAGATTTACTTTTTGATGAAAGTCGGCATAATCAACTAGAACAAATGAATGTTCATGCAGTAATATTGCTGGCCCATGAAAATAAGACAGAGTTGATTTCAAGATCTGAAAGCTTAAAAAATCGTTTTTCTAATAAGTATGGTGCCATTATAGTAGAAAAAGAAAACGGAATAACATATAGAAGAAAAAAAATCCCTAACCAACAAAGAGGTAGTGTAGTAGAACATTTTGGTTACGCAGATGGATTGAGTAATCCTTGGATAATAGGAAATGATGCGAAATTAAAAGATGGTACCCCGAAATCAAAGACTCATTGGGATCTTACCGCATCTGTTCATGATTTTATAATTCCCGAACCTTCTATAGATGATCCTCATTTTGGAAGTTATTTAGTGTATAGAAAATTTGAACAGAACGTAAAAGAGTTTGACGATACGATGAAAACGCTGTCTACGAAAACAGGAGGTTATCCGAAAGACGAAATTGGATCTTTTGTATTTGGACGAATAAAAAATGGGACTCCTGTTGAAGACCCGAATGTATTAGAAAAAGCATACAATGATTTTAAATATGATACAGGAAAGTGTCCGTTCTTTGCTCATATTCGAAAAGCAAATCCTCGTGATGAAAAGGAAAAAATTAAAATGATCCGAAGAGGCATAACTTACGGTGAAAGAGATGAAATTGAGACAAGTGTGGGTGGATACGAATTAGATGAAAAGAGCGTACCTAAGGAAGAGGTAGGTTTATTGTTTTTTTCATTTGTGAATAATATCGACAACTTCCAAAAAGTGTTACGTAGATGTAGGGACAAAAAGAATGGGGTAGATCCGATTCTTGGTTATATATATGGTTCAGATCCATTGTCTACTCATACTTTTCCACATAAAACGGAAGGATCAGTTGCTTACAAAGGAATGGCTGGATTGGTCGATTTGAAAGAGGGTATAAATTTATACATGCCGAGTATCCATTTTTTTCAAACTCTTCACCTCAATGGAGTTACTGTTTAAATATTTATTGAATAAAAAATTTATCACCCATTAAAATTTTATAAAAATGGCAAATACTGAAATTTTCAACCTTTTTGGATCAAATGAACGAGGCTTTTTAAATGCTATAAAACATTATAGTGATGTTAAAGCAGGTTATGATGGCACCATTTCGAGTTATGGAGCTGATTATTCTGTTCGAGAATTAGCAGTAGTTGATGATAAAGGAAATCCAGTTAAGGTAGGGACGGTACCTGTCCGAGAAAATGTGTCCTATGAAAAGAAAATTGAAACAGTACTTCTAGAAGATGATGATGTTTTAGGTTTTAAATTTTTTATACCCCTTAAAAAAGGATTTCAGGTTTCTGCCAATGTAGAATTTATCTCTTGGGATGGGACTGAGGTACTAGCAAAAAAAACTGCTACTGGAATTTATATACAACCTGACGATCTTGGAAACGAGCCTAATCCTCTTAATTCTGATAATTCTGTTAATCTTGATGGATTGTCTATTAACGCTAATGAAGATGACTATGCTTATTTGCCAATAACTTTGACAGGTGATTCTGGAGATAATCCCGATGAACTTCTTCAAGCAAAAATTTTAAGATGGAAGGCTGAACCGATGGACATTTCAAGACAGCTATTTATTTTACGAGTTAGGCAGATGGTATGGCCTGTTAATAAGGCTAAATCTGATCTCATCTCAGAAGAGTATGAAGTTCGGAACGACTCCATTATTTTTGAAATAAAAGACTAATTATTTTTTATACTAAAATAGTGTTTGGATTTTGTATTTTTGTATGTGGTTAAAATAGAGGATTAAGTAACTCTTTTTGCCGCATGCAAAAATATGAGATGCTTTATGCTATTTTTTCGTTCAGATTTTAAGCTGAATTTATCAAATATCCTTTCCTTGGTAGTAGAAATCCTCTTTTTTGCTGCCCTTTCCACTTTTATTGGCTGTACTTCTGAAAATCAAAAAATTGCTTATCCCTCCCAAGAATTAGAAGAGACGATACATCATACGTGGGAGGGCATCAAAAAAGAAAGGGGAAGTACGAAAGACCAAGTATCCCAATGTCAAATCTTAGATTCTCTAGCAAGAAAATATCCCTATCAATTCGCAGATTTTATCGTAGCAGCCAATGCCATGGCTTCTATGAAAAATTCAGAATATAAAAAATGGTCCTACTTTTTAAATAGAGGAGAAAAAGCCTATGATGAATATAAAAATTATCTAAGTGATTCTTTAATTTTAAGAACTACCATTGCCATCAAATTTGAGCGATGTCGAATTACTGATTCACAAGGAGATTTAGAAGAAGCTATTGATTGCTATAAACAGGTATGGGAAAGTTTGCCATCTCATCATGATGATGCAATTTTAAAAAAATTCCAATATGTAATTCCTGTTTCAATTGCCTGGGTGAATGTTGAAATAGGTAACTATGTGAAGGCGTTAGATTGGTTGAGAAAAGCGGAACTCAATGTTCTTCGAGAAGATAATCTATACTTAGGAATTCTTTATAATCTCAAAGGTCGTGTAAATGAAATGTTGAAAAATAAAGTGCAGGCCGAAGAAGAATACAAAAAAGCGTTGGCATCCTATGCTCAAATTAAAGAAGATAAACGACCAAATCATTATTACGAAACCTATCTCAATTTAACGGATTTATTATTAGAGCAATCGAGAAACGAAGAAGCCTTGATGTTATTGAAAGGGGTAGATCATAATAGCGAAATTACCGATAGAAGTATATTCTTAATTGATTATCAATTTTCAAAGATTTATTACGCTTTAAATAGCTTGGAGAAATCTGTGGAGCATGGGAATTTAGCACTTGAATGTTCCGCTAAAGTGAAAACTGGAAATTTTTATTGGAGAGGACGAATATTAGAGTCGCTAGCTAGGTCTTTAGCAGCTCAAGGTCGTTTTGAAGCTGCCATTGATTCAATAAATTCGGGCATTCAACATTTAGGTTTTAAGGTTAATGAAAAAAAAATAGTAGGGAGTACTGCTTTGAAAGCATCTAATACCAAATTAGATTTATTGAAGTCGTTAATTCTTAAATCAAATATATTGGAAAGCTATGCCCAACAAAATTTAGATTCGAAATCAGAATTTATGAAAGAGGCGCTCGAATCATTTATGCTTACAATTGAGTTAATTAAAATTCTTCGAGCAGGTTATCAAGATGATGAAGTTAAGGAATATCTTTCGGAACAATCTTTTTCGGTTTTTGAAAGTGCATTAAAAATTGCATTTTTTTTGATTGAAAAAACGCAGGATGAAAAATATTTAGAGATTGTTTTTTCAATCATGGAAACTAGTAAGTCACTTTCTTTATTAGAAAAGCTTAAAGACACGAAGGCGAAAAAATCCTTTGGATTACCAAAAAAAATATTAGCTGAAGTAGACCAGATTAATTTTAAAATAGCAAGAGAAGAGCAAAAGATAACGAAAATTAAGGAATCAAAACCAAAGACAAAAATTCAATACGACAACTTATTTGATTTCAGAGCAAAACGAGAAAAATTAATTGAAAGTATAAAACAAAAATTCCCCGAATATTATGAACTTAAGTATGATGTTTCGCCAGTAAAGATAGCAGAGGTGAAAAGGATATTAGAAGTAGATGAAACCTTTGTAGAATATTTTTTTGGTGAAGAATTAGTATATGTTTTCTCCATATCGAAATCAGAAACAAGTCTGAATTCTTTTCGATTAACAAATGAATTTAAGGAGCATTTAGAGCAGTTTATTAGTTTTGCTGGTATTCAGACAAACTTAGATGATACAAAAGAAGTCAAACAGTTCAATGAGATTGGATATAAACTTTACGAAAAGCTACTTAAAAACTTAGCAATAAAAACAGAAAAATTAATAATCGTTCCAGATGGGCCATTGAATTTTCTACCTTTTGCAGCTTTGCCAATTAACAATGATTATAAAAGTGAATTATCAGAATTAACATATTTAGTAGAAGAACATGTTATAAAAAATAATTTTTCTGCTTCTGTTTTATATCAACAATATTTAAATAAGAAAAAAAAGAAAGAAAAATCAAAACCCTTATTAGTGATTGCTCCAAAAGAATTTCCAAATAATAGCAAACTTCCGAGTGACCTAAATCTGTTAGAAATAATTTTTAATGATGATATTCAAATTGAAAGAGCAATTTCAAAAAAAGCGTTACAGAATTTGTTGAGTGAGGGTTTTCAAAATGTATTTTTCTTCACACACGCTTCAGGTGCTATTGATCAACCTTATATTCAGCTTTCAGATGATACGCTATATTTAAGTGAAATATATGCAACTCCTATTTCAACCAATTTAGTATTGCTTGGGGCCTGTGAAACGGGATTGGGACAGCATATAAGGGGAGAAGGTGTTCACAGCCTTGCTCGTGGGTTTGCTTATCAGAATGTGCCAAATATAATAATGACGCTTTGGAATGTAAACGGAGGATCAACATCATCCATTTTAACTAGTTTAGTAAAGCATCACCTTGGTGATGAAAAAATGCCACTTCCTGAGGCTTTGCAAGAAGTTCAGATTGAAGCAATCAATTCCTCTCAAAAAGAAGAAGAGCCTTTTTACTGGGCAGGTTTTGTGATTATGGGCGGAATATCAACGGTTAATGAATTCTAATAATTGACTGGATTTTGATTTCCAAGGTTCTTTATTTTGAAGGATAAGTTCTTGAGAAATTTTCTTTGCAAGCTCTTTGTTTCCAGACGCTAACTGACTGATGGCGAGGTAGAATTTTGCAGCTAATTTATATTTAGAAGTAGCATCACTTTCAATAACCAAATTGAATAATTCTTTAGCTTTAGTATAATTTTTGCTATAAATCAAGTGTATTTTTCCTGCCTCTATTCTAATTTTATAATCGTCATCATCAGGAGACAAGCCGGCTAAGTAGGTTTCTAAATAGGGTAGTGCTTCCTCCATTTTATTATCGTCATATAAGATAAGCCCTTGTTCTAGTGCTTTGTCTCCAGCGCCACCAAGTAGTTGCATTCCCTTTTTAAAGACTATGAAATCTTGCCAAGTAGAGGGTAAGACTGCTGGAGGATTTATTGCTACAGGAGAAGTCGGAAGGACTTTATTAGCTTCGGAAGGGGTAGGTGTTGAATTGATATTTGATCTTGACGAACCGATTAATCCCATATAATATAGAATAGAAAAAATTAGCGTTAACAAAATTAATGCACCAATAAACTGTTTTAATCTTTTTGTTTCTGTCTCTTTTTGAATCGTAGCTTGCGTATGCACTTTATTAAATGCCTCGAGGACTTCTGCCTTTTTCTTATCTTTCATTGTTTCCATGAAATCCCTCATCCAGTCTACTTCTTCTCTGAATGAGGTATCTTCCTTTATCCTTTGTTCGACTTTAGCAGTCTCATCAGAAGAAAGAGTGTTATTTAGATAATCTTCAATTAAAATATATGTATCGTCGGTAAACTGCTCCATCATTTTTTATTTCTTGGTTTTGAGAGATCTATTTTTCATCAGATTTCAAAAATTTTCTTAGAGTACTAAGATGTTTAGATTTTTGAACTTTTAAGGATTCTTTATTTGCGTAACCCAATTCCTCAGCGATTTGATCCAGCGATTTACCCTCAATATAAAAGTCTTTAATTATTTGTCGTCCTTTCTCAGGGAGTCGATTGATGTGTTTAAATATTTTGATAAACTTCCTTGAATCGTCTTTTTCATTAAATGGAGACTCTATAACAGTATATTCCTCAATATCAATAAAAGTTATCCCTGATGGCTTATTTTTCTTAAGGTTTCTTAACCAAAGATTTCTAGAAATTGAATAAACGAACCCAGGTAGCGGAATTGTTAAGGTAAAATCTTTTTTACAATATCCTAAAAGAGCAATTAACGCCTCTTGAAATATATCTTCTGCATCTTTTTTAGTTCCACTGTTTTTTAAAATCAGTTTTTCGACCGTAGAAAAACTTGATTTATAAACTTGCTCAACTGATTTATTAGTACCACTGCAAAATTGAGTAAATAACTCCTGATGATTCATTGTCTCTATTATTATGGCGATCACTCTTGGGGAATAAAGGCTGTAATTTTTGTTTAAATTAATTTTTTCACAAGATAAATAATTTTTTTGGTAACCTTTTGCTTGAGTTATGAATATGTAGGTAAGGAGGTTTGAATAGGTATTAGATTTCTATGATTTTACTTGGTGAATCTCTTTTTGATTCGATGCTTTTATTAAACATGTTTTCTTCTTAAAAACCGTGCTTTGTATTTAAGATCAATTTTACCACCATAAATTTTTACAAATGAAAAAACAACATAATCCAATCAAAAAAGTTAACCTAACTAAAAAAGGAGAGTCCAATGAAAAATTTCATATTGTCCAAGAACATCTAGAGCGGTATGGATATTTAAATTTGAACTCTTGTAAAAAGGGAGAAGTATGTCCTAATACAATCACTGCATTAATTAAATACCAAGACTTTTTCGGTTTGAGCAAAACAGGTGATTTTGATAAGACTACTAAAGATAAAATGGTCGAATCAAGATGTGGTCATAAAGACCTGAAAAGCGGTATTACCTTTAATACTGTATGTGCATGGAATACAAATAATCTTACTTATGCCTTTGATATTCATACCAATGATTTACCTAATCCTGATGGCTTCCAAGCGATAAGAAGTGCTTTTCAAACATGGCAAAATGCTACGAATTTATCATTTGCAGAAGTAACCGTAAACGATAATCCACATATCTTAATCGGATGGAGACCTAATAATGATCCAGATCATAGTATGATAGGAGGAGTGCTGGCACATGCTGATTTTCCCTTGGGATGTGGAGTGGTAACGAATACAATTCCGAAACCAATACATTTCGATGATACAGAACATACTTGGGTTATTGGAACTCAAGCAGGAGGATTTGATGTGGAAACAATAGCTTTACATGAAATAGGTCATATAATCGGATTAGCACATTCAAATGTCGCTGGTGCAGTTATGAATCCTACTGTAAGTTCAAATTTTATAAAGCGTGATCTAACGCAAGATGATATTGATGGAGCCAATAATTTATATCCTCCTAAGTTGAAATTTGTAGATGATCCAAAAATGAAATTTTTTGATGACCCTGTTAAAATGAAATTTCAAGATGATCCTCCTGGTGGATTTAAGAAAATAAAAGATGATCCTAAGTTAAAATTTACAGATGATCCAAAAATAAAATTTACAGACGATCCTAAGCTGAAAATACAAGACGATCCTGGAGGTGGGTTTAAAAAAATAAAAGATGATCCAAAATTTAAGTTTCATGATGATCCAATCAATCCAAAAGGTTTTGATAATTTCCCACGTCCTAGTTTGGGAATTAATACTAATTTTCGAGGAGATAGAAACAGGCCATTTATTCTATCAACTCCCCACCAAGTTGACAGATATCGAAAAGATGCTTTAGAAAATGAAATAATCCATATAGAAGCAATGATTTCTGAATTGGAGAAAAGTCTTGCTGCATTTAATCAAGAATATGAAGATTGTAAATGCTATTATGATGAATTAACCAAAAAATACCAAAGCCTTAAATAAAATCAGGTATAGGGTTGGTTAAATAGTTATTCAGCCAATTTGATTTTATTGATTAAACCAATGAATATGATTTTAATTATTTCTCATAATGATGATGACCATGCTGTTTCAGTTATGGAAAAGCTTAAACAGAGAAAGCAAAATTTTCATTTGCTAGACTTAGCAGATTTTCCGATTAATAGTGAGTTAAGTTGCTCTTATTTGGACGTCAATAGATTTTCAATGAAAATTAAAAATAAATTTATAGAGCTGAATGAAACGAAAGTTGCTTGGTGGAGACGTCCCAATGGCATTACTATTCACAAAGAAATTCAGAATAATGAAGATATACAATTTGCATTTAATGAAAGTTATCTTGCCATATCAGGATTGTGGAATTCTTTAGAATGTGCATGGGTTAATAATCCTTCTTTTGATGATGTTGCTTCAAAAAAAGTTTACCAATTAAAATTAGCAAAAGAAATTGGTTTTAAAATTCCGAAAACACTTATTACCAATTCGGTAACAGAACTATCTCGTTTTAGAAAGAAAATTGATGGGGAATTAATTTATAAAGCTTTTTCTGCAACACAAAATTCATGGCGTGAAACGCGAGTTTTGCAAGACAAAGATTTAGAAAAAATTATTGACCTAAAGTATGCCCCTGTTATTTTTCAAGAATATATAAAAGCAAAATCAGATTTAAGAGTTACCGTAATAGGAGATAAAATATTTTGCGCAGAGGTAATAGCACAGAAAACTACTTATGAGTATGATTATAGAGTTCAGTTAACAGACTCTATTATACAAGAACATCAACTGCCTAAGCGTATTTCTTCTCAAATATTGGATTTTATGTCAACACTTGGCTTGAAATATGGGGCTTTGGATTTTAGACTTACAGATGAGAAGGAGTACATATTTCTCGAGATAAATACTTCGGGACAATGGAAGTTTATTGAAGAAAAAAGCAACCTAAGAATCACTGATGCTTTTGTAGATTATTTGGTAATGCTTGATGAAGAAAATACAACAAATAATACTAAAAATTCTATGTCATAATTACGTCTGATATCTGAGCAATAATTATTTGATAGAGATATGAAATTTAAGAGCAGAAAGTTGCGGATAGATGGTTTTTGTTCTGCAATCCTACGACCTACGACCCACAACGTTAGAAGCAATCTACAAGTTCAAAATAAAATCAATTTTAACTGGAATTTTAAATGATGAAATCAATGAAAACATTACTTTTATTTTTAGCATTCCTTTATTTTTCTTCATGCGCTAGCACTCTAAAGGTAAGCCATAAAAACAAAAAAGTTGCTGGTATACCATTCTATTCTCAAAAGGCAGTAATTCAACAAAAAACAAAATATTTATATGATTGGGTTGAAATCAGTTTACTGAAAGAAGAAACAATCAACGGTAAACAAACTTCTACTCTAATACATAAAACACGAATTATAAAGGGGCAAGATTTAAGCGCAGTTGAGTCTAAATTATCTTCATTAAATAAGGATAAAGCTACTACTGAGAATGTTCAAACAATAATTAAAGAAATAAAAAAAATGGATAATGCTCCTTTAGAGTCGGATCAAATCACATCTAAGAATATAATAGAAAACTGTTGGATCGTAAAAACAGTAGTTGATTATTCTGACAAATATTATCTGAATTCAAGAATGTCGTGGATTGGCACATCTAGTTTATCCCAAAAATTAGCTGCAAACGGAACTCTTGCTTAAGCCACTGGAAGTACAGATAGTCAATTAGATGAATTAGCAACTGTAGTTGCAAGTCTAGCGACACCTATTTCAACTGTGAAGATTGCAAAAATAGAAAATGAAAATTCAACAGAAAAATTAGTGGAACAAATTAATGCAATGAAAGCTTTGAGCTTATCAGATCAACAAAAGCTTAGTCGGTTATCTACATTTAATGAAAACACATTCAAAGGAAAAATATCTTATAAGCTGATAACAGAAGAAAAAGGGTATGTTTATACATTTACTAAAGTTTTAGATATTAAAAATAATGATGTCGCGAATAATCCAATTTCTTTTAATTTAGAAGAAGGAAACTACAAAAGAGCAAATTGGCCATTAGTAAAAAATAAAAATAAAAAAGAAGACAAGCCGACTATCAATGTTTCAGGTAGCATTCAACTACCAGATAGTAGTAAAAAATAAAAAATCAAGTCTAAACGCTCGGTCAGTTACTGCGACTATACGATCATTATGCTTCAATAGATATACCATTCAGGACTCAATATTAAATAAAGTAGAATCTTATTATTAACCAAATTATAAATTATAGGTTTTTGACTAATTATATCACAAAAAAAATCCAACATGAAAGCAAAAGCAATGTTGTTCCGTGGCCAATACGCCATGGACGAACTCAAACAAATTATTAAGGAGGAAAAATTAGAATTACTGGTAGAATATAAAAATGCCATTTTAGTTGCTGGTCACAATAAGCGAAAGCTCACCAAGCTCCAAAAGAGCGGTATTCGTTCCAGGTTAATCTCTGGACAAAAAGAACTGCAAATTAATGGCTTTAGCTTTAATCCAAGTAAAGCAAAATTTCAATCTACTAAAAGCAATGCTCTGGGTATTACTGGAAAATCAGGGGAAGCACATCATCTTCTTAGACCAATAGGTCCCTTGCACAAAGACTGGATGGACAAATTGAAATCAATGGGTGTGCGCATCCACGAACAAGCATTGACTGATGATCTTTTAGTAACGATGGATAATAATCTTATTTCTAAGGTAAAAAAACTGAAATTTGTTGAATCACTTTCGCCTTACTACCCTGAAATGAAAATTAGCTCGGCCTTACTCAGCAAAAAAGAACAAACCGAATTATCAAAATTAAATAATCTCAAAAAAATAAACATCTCCTCAAAAAGTAGAAAGGTTAAAAAGGAAACACTTGCAACAGTAAGGAAGAACGAAAAACCTAAAGAACGTCAAATTGAACTTGTTTTATTTGACAAAAAGAATGCTATTAAACTTGAAAAGGAAATCAAAGCATTAGGAATCAAAGTTATAGAAAACAACAAAGATTGTATTATAGTGCAATCTAATGGAAGTCAACTTATTCAACTGGCATCACTTTCGGAAATAAAAGCAGTTAATCCATATGGTCGCATTGTTCTTCATAACAATATGGCTGAGACGATCATTGAAGGAGACACGATACAAAATAATTTCTCATTGGATGGTTCAAACCAAATAATTGCTGTAGCAGATACAGGTTTGGATAGAGGGGTGAATGATGCGACTATGTCGCCTGACTTTCGAAATAGGATAATAAGTATCTATGCACTAGGTAGACCAGGTGATGCTAGTGATTTAGATGGCCACGGTACGCATGTAGCTGGGTCAGTTTTGGGAAGTGGAGATAACTCAAATAATAATGTAAGAGGACTTGCACCAGCAGCAAGTTTAGTTTTTCAGTCATTAGAAGATGCTACAGGTGGACTAGGTGGGATACCTGCGAATTTAGGGGTTGGCTTATTTGATGTAGCAAGAGATGATGGAGCCAGAATTCATACTAATTCTTGGGGTGCTGATAATGATAACGCTTATACTTTTAGGTCTAATCAAGCAGACCAATTTGCCTTTCAAAATCGTGATTTTTTAATTTTATTCTCAGCTGGTAACGATGCGCCAAATGGTATTGGTTCTCCAGGAACGGCAAAAAACGTATTTACGATTGGTGCTAGTGAAAACGATCGAGCAGTTCCAGCAACAGTATCCTTTCCTTCAAGCCCAAGGTTTCCTACTGGAGTGGCAGTTAATAATTTTGACCAAAATTCTGATGACATTAATGATATTGCGGGATTCAGTAGTATTGGACCAGCAGTTAATAATAGAATCAAACCAGATGTAGTGGCTCCCGGAACCTGGATTTTGTCAGCTAGATCAAGAGTAAATGTTTATGATAGTGGTCCAGACGGCTTGGGCCCCAATGAAGTAGGGGGTGACCCCAATGGCACTGGAGATGAAGATGGAGTGCCAACGCATGCAGAGGCCGTTGGATTAGGACTTCCAGGTCAACCAGTCTTTAGAGCTGGTGATCAAAATACACCAGCACTTCCTCCTGGATCTGGCGCGGGAGCTGCTACCGATTATATGTATCTAAGTGGAACAAGTATGGCCACACCTATAGTGGCAGGCTCGTGTGGTTTGATTAGGCAATATTTAATGGAACAGAGGAACCATCTGCCATCAGCAGCTTTAATTAAAGCCATAGTTGTAAATGGCGCAAATCTCATGGGCGTAGGTCAAAATTTTGAAGGATGGGGAAGAGTTGACTTAGAAAATGCCATTGCGCCAACAGGCACACAACGCATTCAGTTTGATGACAGTCTAGACAATTCAGTAGAGACTGGAGATATCCGAACCTATACCGTTCACGTCCCTGACTCATCGAATCCACTTGTTGTAACTCTTGTATGGAGAGATCCGGCTGCTGCTACTATTCAAAATCAACTTTTTCTAAGACTACGACACGTATCTTCGGGTTCAGAATTTACTTTTGAAACTGAAGAAACACCAGTACTTAACAATGTGCAGAAAGTAATCATTCCAAGTCCAAGCGCCGGGACATATGAGATTGAGGTAGAGGCCATTAATATAACTCAAGGTATTCCAGAATTTCCAGGTGAGTTAAAACAAGACTTTGCTTTGGTGGTTGCAAATGCTGTAGGTTTTTCATGTAATCCTTCAGATATCGTGCAGGTGATAGATCGATCTGGTAGTATGGGATTTTATGGGTATATGGAACCTGCTAAACAAAGAGCTTCTGAGTTGGTAGATATTCTTAAAATCAATGATAGTACAGGCGTGGTTAGCTTTGCAAGTTCGTCTTCACCAGGTGTACCTACACCCTTAACACCAGTTAATTCACAATTGGATAAGAATGCTATTAAAACTACAATCTCTACGATTAGTTCGAGCGGAATGACAGACTTACGAGAAGCTTTGGTAGATGGGATAGCAACGTTAGGTCCAGATACAGGAAGACCACGATCGATTATTTTTATTAGTGATGGAGAACACACAGTGACTTCTGCCCCTATAGATAATGTATTTTTAGATGGCATCGCGGCACAAAATATTCGTGTATATACGATCGCACTTGGCTCAGCCAGCGACATTCCTGTATTGGATAATATTGCAAATCGGACAGGCACAGGCGGTGTACATCTAGTCGACTCACCTTCTGAGTTGTATAAACTGCATGAAATTTACTATGACATTTTAGGCGATGTAGATTGCGGATCAGTTATTCACTTAAATTCTGAAACAGTATTTAGTAACAGTGAACGGACAGACCATGTAGTGATTGCAAAGACTGCTAAAGAAGTAAGTTTTATGGTTTCTTGGGAAGCAGGTGTCAAAAAAGTATCAACTATTTTAGAGTCACCTTCAGGTAAAAAATATTCATCTAACAAGGCGATAAATTTATTTTCAAAAGGAGATACCTATCACAATTTTAGAATCCCGCTACCAGAGTCGGGTAGATGGAAAGTGAAAATGAAGGGAAGGTCAGCAGGTTTAATAAAAAAAATGACCTTAGGCGTTATATCTGAAACAGATGTCAAATTTAGTTTCAAAAATTTCATCAAAGGTTCGAATTTAAAATTTGTTTTGGAAGCCATTTTCGGTGGTAAGAAAATCGCTAATCTTAACGCAACCGCAATTCTACGCTTTCCAGCAATGTCGACAGATGAATTATTGATTAAATATCAAGATGAGTTGAAGCGAATTAAAATTAATAAGAAATTATTGAAAGGTGCGAGAGACAATATGCCACTTGCAAAATTGAATATCCTTGCTGCACGCTATGCCAATAAAGGGAAATCTATTATTACCATGAAAGAAGAAAAGATAGAGTTCCGATTAAAGAATGGTGCAGTGAGCGGTAGCCTTAATCTAAAGAAATTAAATTTTAGTGGGGTAGGAGAGTTAAGACTAGAAGTTAAAGCGAAGGGCAAATTTGGAACTGATTCTTTTGTCAAAATAATACCAGTTAGTTCGCAAACGAAAAGAGGCTCAAAGCCTAGGTTTCTTGTTAAGTCTTTCCTTAGAAGAAACAAACGATGGAGATATGATATTCTTGGTGTAAAAGTATATGATGATAAAGCCAAAGAATATACTGCTAAGGATGGCATTCTGGTAAAAGCTCAGCTCAAAATGAAGAATGGTAAGCGGACAACTCTTACTTTGAATTATTCAGATTTACGAGGTTATTTTTTTAAAAATCTATCTAAGAAAGAATTTGGTAATGATCTCAAAGTTATCCAAATAAGTGTATTGGATAGGAAAAAGAATCTCTCATTTTCTGAGAATGTAGTCTTGAGGTAGTTAATCATTGATTTTATAAGGATGCTTTATTTCGCTAGATTTCGACTATATCAAGTCAAGAAAATTTAATAAATGTATCATTCCAAATGATTAAAAAAGCATCACGAAATTTATCTGGCAATAGCTGGCAAGAAGGAGTTTTTTGTAAAAAGACAAGATGATCTTTCTGCCAGCTACTGCAGGTATTTGAGTTGTTATAATAAAATGGAATATATGAAAAGTTGTTTACTAGTAGTTATTTGCACGATACATGTTACAATCATGCAATCACAAAGCTCAATAAAATTAAATGAAACAAGTTTCAATCATCTCATAAATGCTCAGTTCGCAAACATTATTGGCTCAAATTCGAATAATAATATTGGGAATTTCGCTGAAGTGGACATCGCAGATGCGAAGGTGAAATATAATTCAAACATCCAATTCAAAGATGGAACAATATGGGCTATTTCCGCAAACGGTGGAATAACAGATGGTACTCTATCATTGTTCAGTAACAATGAATTAAATACAAACATTGGAATAGGAACAAGTTTAAACTTTCTTGATTCTGATAAATCACTTCAATTTGATATTGATGATTTATACAATTTCAATCGATTGAAAACTAAGATAAATGATAAATATTATCAAGACTCAATAGCTATTAAAAACGATATGCACAATTCCAAATTGGAGAAGGAAATAGAAATCCTTAAATTAGATAGCTTCAAGATAGAAACCCAAATTGATGAACTGAATAAATTTGTATCAAATGATCTCTTTAGGAAACTGAATATGCTAGAATTAGATGAAATTGACAATGAAATAAAAAAGTTTCGGACTTTCATTGTGAAGTTACAAAAAGTCAACCCTATTAATCAAAACAGAATTGATAGCCTGAATCACGAAATACTTACAACTGAGAATAAGAAGAAGATTATCCACTCCAAAGTTGATAAGTCAAAGATAGAGTTAGATAGTTTAGAATTTTTACTAATTGTAAAACATCAAGAAATAAATGAGAAGAGAAAAGAACTAATAAAGTCTAAATCATTAACGAAGAATTCCAAATTAACAAAACTTAGAAAGAATAGAAACAATAAATTAAAAGCCCTAGAAACAACAACAGCAGACTCATTAATCACAAAAAAAGGATTTAACATAAATTGGGTTTCGATTGGATTTAATTTCAATCACAATGCTTTCAACAGGTTTTTGCGTATGAATTCCTTTGGTGCCCAATTTGCAAAGACAACATTTAGTACTTATGAACTTTTTGCTCAATACTCTTCGTATAATTTTAGCGCATTTCGAAATTCTAGTTACTACTGGAATATCGGTGCTAAGATTGGATTAACGAGTAATTTTGGAAGTTTGAGTAAAATATCAATTTCTGAGCAAACTACAATTCAAGACTCTACAACGGTAAGAAACATAAAAAAAGATATAATTGCTTATGAAGGCGACTTTAAAGAAGACTTAAGTACATTAAATCTATTTAGTAATATTTATTGGTTTCTCTTTAAAAATAATGCAGCAGCTATACATTTTTTTCCTGTGTATCAAATAAGGAAAAACAGCAAAGCTCAAACTAACTTGGGTTTTGGGATTTCGCTTTTCTTTAAAGATAAATCTGACAAAAAGAATATTGTGAACTCAGAACTATTTATTAATCTAATCGATATTAAAAACAACAATGAATCAGAATTGGACTTACTAAGTAGAAGTTCAATTGGGATTAATTTTTCATTTCCAATCAATATAAAAAATTAGATATGGCTGAATTTAAACTATCATCACAAAGAATTCAAGTTACGATAAGACATAGAGCTTATTGTGAAGACGATAATTGGAAATGTAGATATTGGCGGAGCGATATAAATGAAGCATGGGCGGATGCTGAAAAACATTTAAATATTTCAGGAAATTCTGATCATGTAGTTGATGTTATCACAGAACAGAAAACTATAACAAGAGCCAGATACCAAAAAAGATAACAAATATAACAAGCGACGATGAAGATCATAGGCTGTCGCCGATCCGCAATAGCTGCAATATTATATGGTATCCGGATTTATAAAAATTTTAATTAATCTTATAAATTGTTACAAAGATAAAAAAGCAAACAAGAAAGGAAAAATTCATTAAGTTAGTAGATAACCTACCAGAAGAATATTTTTCTTCTAATCCAAGAATTGAATTTCCAGAGATTGAAAATATTGATCTAAGTTTTTTACATAAAACTTCAAGAGTAATGGTCTCAAAAGGTGATCCATCTATTGAGATTACAAAAAAACAATGGTTATTGAGTCTTCCAGGAGAAGAACCCGGAATTGATTACAAACACAAGACACAAATTAAATCATTACTAATAGGAGGAGAAATCAGAACTTCTAAAAATGGAGTGGCGGAATTTTCATTATTGGAATTTATTCGTTCCTACAATTTTGTGTTCAACACGGGAGGAGGCTTTGCGAGTGAAGGCTTGTTTAATGACGATCAGTCGGTGTATTATTTTACTGGCAATCTGCCAATTATCACAAGTTCAGCTAAGTTAAGTGAACCCGTAATTACAACAAATAAGGTTGTAAAAAACGATATTCAAAATACTAATATCGGCGGAGTTGGCAGACTGCAAATATTTGATCCAGTTATTAAAATTTATACTTGGGATGTAAATGGTGATCCAAAAGGTAATGTTTTGGTAAATTGGTTTTGTAAATCAGAGACTATTGTTGATATTTTGATAAACTAGTTAAATTCTTGGTCCAAGAAATGTTCAAATACGTCAAATGGAGAATACAGGTTGTACTCTTCATTTGACTTTTCTATACCTCAGCACTAATTTGTAAATTGACATAGGACACAAAAGATGCTATCGGTATTAATTCCTAAAAATATAGAATAAACTTTTCTAAGAATAATTTATTTTTTAATACCCGAAAATAGAACTTGACAATAAACTAAATCGTTATGATTAGCGTTACATGTTTGTCATAATTGTTTGTCACTTTTCAAGATAAGCCTAAATTTTAAAGAAAACGAAAGGTTAATTAAAACACCTTGAAAAGAAAAAACCAAACTAAAACGTTTTCAATACTTGTTTTTAAGTAGCGTATAAATCCTTTATAATAAAGGCATTACGAAGCATCCAAAAACAAAAAAAGCCTGACCTCACGATCAAGCTTTTTCCTAGTACCCCCGGAGGGAATCGAACCCTCACTCCCGAAGGAACTGGATTTTGAATCCAGCGCGTCTACCAATTCCGCCACAAGGGCATGGTGGTACTATTACTCCGCAAATTTACCCAAATTTTCCCTAATCCGCAACAAATACCGCTTTTTCAAATAATAATTGACTACTAGATCTAGTCCGTCTTTGGTCGTTGGATCTGCATCAAAACGGGTGAGTAGGGGAGTTACTTCGTTTAATAGTGCTGCTTCCTTTTCTTCTAGTTGTTTTCGGATATGGCCGACGGCGGTTGGGTTTGGATCAAATTCTAATTCCATCAGATGTTCGTTCAATTCCATCATCTCCATCAAAAAGTCGGGGGGTAATTTATTGGATCCTTCTTCTCCTAGTACTCCTGTTAGGGTAAGCACATATTTCATCCGTCGATCTTCGTTGCGTAACGTCTCGTAGGCTTCATTATTTAAAGTCGATAGCTGCAAAATTTCTGCTTGCTTTTCTTCCGATTCTAAAGTATAAAAATCCGGATGATACTGCTTGCTCAACTTATAAAACTGCTTCCGCAATCCTTCCGCATCTACTCCAAAACTGACGGGTATTTCGTAAAACTCAAAGTAGTTCATGTTTCTAATGAATATTGGATGTTGAATATTCAATATTGAATATTCATTAAATCTACACTCCCCATGTTTCAATCTCCATAATCGCATCTACGTGTGCCTGTGCAATTTTTTGACGTACCTCATCTCTCAACAATTGTTTGCATTCTGCTTTATTATTGTAAAATCCATTCTCTGTGAGTACGGCGGTCATTCCTGTTTTACGAAGTACAAAAAATTGATTGCCTGGACGAGACTTGATATGTCTATTTTTAAAACCAGTTTTCTCTACCAAATGTTTTTGAAAGACGGCAGCCATTTTTTTACCGCGACGACTATTGTGATAAAACCAAGTCTCAATGCCACTGATCGATGGGTTTGACCATTTGCCATGAGGAGCAGGAGCGGCATTGGCATGTACTGAAACAAACAATTTGGGTAAATTAGAAGCTTTTTGGTTGGCTCGTTTTACGCGACCTTCCAAAAAATTATCTGTATGGATCTCCGGGACGACAATAAAATAAGCGACTCCAATTTGCTGCAAAAGAATCTCTATCCGACGGACGATATCTCGGTTAAAACGATATTCTAAGAGTTGACGACCGTCTTCTAATTTAGGTGACCGTTTTCCGGCGGTCTTACTGCCATGACCGTTGTCCAAACACCAAAGATAACGTTGAGTATGTGGTCGACTATTTTCAGTGGGTTCTTCGTCCGCTGGCAGATCACCGACTACCGTTCCTGGTAAATCTGGAATCTCGGGTAGGTCAATCGTGACGGGATCTTCCTCTGTAATAATTACAGGGTCTGTTTCATTGATAATGACGACTTCCGTAGAATCTGGTGGAATATCCGAGCCATCTTGCGGGGCTAGTATTTCTTCTTCACTATCTATTGGCTCCCCATCTGGCAAATCTGTATCAGGGGTCTCCAAGTCGACTTCAGGAATAACGGGATCCTCCGGTACCCACTCCGACTCTTTTTCTTCTTCAAAAACAGGAGGATTGGTTGTTTCGCGGGGTGGAGGAACTGGCTGTTTTTTACTGCCAAACAACCCCGAGAATAGGTTTTTGAAAAAGTCTAGTATTCCTTTTAGCATGTTTAAAAAATTTGGTGGTCAAATATAGGGATTTTAGACTTAATTTTTAGTAGCGGTTTATTTTTAAAACTTCATTCCAACAACTTGAGCGAATTTTTACTTTTTGATGGATATAATTTATCACTTCTTCTTGGCGTTCTTACGTCATCTTACTTATTAGTAAATAGATATCTTCAAATTATCCACCATGAAAAGTGTTTTTTGGTTCTTTCTTACCTGCTCCGTTTTATTTTTTAGTTGTAAAAAAGACACACAGGACGATCTTAACGATACCAAGGTTACCTTTACTTTTAAGTTTGATGACAATCAAGAACGGCTAGATAGTTTTGGGCAACCTGCTAGTATGCCATCTGACAATGCGGGGTTGAGTCCAGCTTTTTCTAATCTAAGTGCTCATTTTATTGAGTTGGTACCAACTGAATTGACGCCTTATCAAGCGGGCGCTTTTGTTTATAAAGGAGCGGAAGTTCCTGCTAGTAATACTAATAATTTCACTACCGCTATTGATTTTGACAAGGCGATTCTTGGAAATGAAAATACGCCTTTTTTGGAGGTCCCCATCAAGGATATTCAAACAGGCGTGTATAATCATCTGCGGGTGTCTGTGGCTTATCAAAATTATGAGGTAAGATATAATCTCAATAATATTCCCATCGTCGGTGATTTAAAAGACGAGTCGGGAACGATCAGTTCATTTGTGGGCTATAACACGCAAATCAATAAATTGAAAATATTTTCAGAAGAGATAGAGGTGAACGATACCAAGCTTCAAGGATATTGGGCTTTTGAAACGCAGTTTGCAGCACCATTCACTGCGTATAATCAAGTGCTTACCGGGAGCGCTCCAGCTAACGCCACTACGGTCGTCAATTCATTTCCACAGTCTCCTATTCCGCAAGGCTCTTGTGTTGTCTCTGGTAGCTTTGATGCGCCGCTCACCATTACTGGATCAGAGACGGAAGATATCAACATTACCATTTCATTTTCTACCAATAAAAGTTTTGAATGGAAAGACTTGAACGGAAATAATGAATGGGATTTGGATGCAGAAAATCCCAGCAATTCAGAGCCGGTGGTAGATATGGGACTGCGAGGAATGAAGGCGTATTTCTAAGGTCAAATCAAGATCTAATATTTCAATCGAGACATCATTGATCTTCCTGGTTCATATTCATAAAAAACTAATACCCACTCGCTCTCTGAAATTGTGTCTGCGAAAATGTCCCTTCCATTTTAGCAATAGATTGGCGTTTGACTAAAATATTTAGAATATCATCGGGAAAATTAAAGCCTAACTGTTTTAATTCAGCCAGTCTGCGATTGAGGTTTAAGAGGTCTCGACTATATTTATTCTTAAAAATAAGCTCCACACATTGGGCCGTGGTTAGGTCCTGAAAATTCTTTGGATATTTGTTTTCAATCTTATCGGCTTCTCTTTGACGCGCTATTTTAGCGAGTCGATTTTCTGCCGCTTTCTCCATCCATTCCTGCTTTATCTTTTTGTCTTGTTTTTCTGCTTTGGCGCGCTGTGTAGCTATTTTTTGACGTTGTTTTTCTGCCGCTTCTTTTTTTCTTTTCTCTTCCAATAATCTTGCTTTCCGCGCTTCTTCGAATCGTTCGACTTTAATGATTCTTCCGTAGACTTTTTC
Source organism: uncultured Saprospiraceae bacterium (assembly GCA_937928405.1). Taxonomy (GTDB): domain Bacteria; phylum Bacteroidota; class Bacteroidia; order Chitinophagales; family Saprospiraceae; genus JALZUU01. The sequence goes on along the minus strand of CALFWZ010000201.1, from coordinate 5,305 downwards.
TTTTTCGAGCCTTTTCTCTGCGAATTGTATTTGCGCTGCCAACTCTTGTTTGGCTTCGTTTAACTTTCTATAAAAGGGGAAAACATACGGCTTGAAAGTCTCTGCATCAATATGAAGATCTTCTAAAGCAACTAAACTGCTTTTCCAAGAAATCTCAATCTTCATCTTATCAAAATTAATTAAAGGAACTCGATAATGACAGGTAAGCATCAGCCGATTGGCTGCTTTAGAGGCGTTCATGGCAGCTTCGTCTAAAACGAAAGCATTGACTTCAGGATTATTATAAATGATATCAGCTTGGGTCAACTTAACGTCCGATAAAGGATCAAATTCATTGAATACCCAAACGATCGCCACTTTTTCTTTTTTGTAAAAACTATCTCTAGCCACAATATCACTTAACCACGTATTCGAATTTTGAATTTCGAAGACCATCTCCTGATGGCTATAATTACATTTTACATCTGGACGCTTCCAACTGGTCAAAGCCTCTGTTCCATTGACAATTTGTTCTACTTCTGGATCACCAATAACTTTTGGATCCATCTTTAAATAGTCATGAATAAATTGCTTTAATTTTTCATGCTCCTCGGCTTCTTTAGACGCATTATAGAGTTGAATCCGTTTTTCGGTATAGCTCAACTTATCAATTAGCGCACATTTGACACCTTCTTCTTTTTGGTTATGTCTAAAGTAAAACGCTCCGTCGTGCCCCCTTTTAAGTTCTACCCCCGTTTTACAATTGGGACAGCCATACGCTTTTTTATTGGCTCGTAGCGCATAGCGTAATTTGATAATGGTCTCATCATCTTGATTTAACCATGAATCTGCTTGTTCAATTTTTCCAGTATTGAAATTAAAAATTTCAAGCATTCTTAAATTAAAAGCATTCTGCTCCGTGGATGATATTGCATTCATAATGTCAGACATTATAGGGTAAAAAGTCGCGCGAACGTAACTATTTTGATAGTGTTTCAATATAAAGGTACAAAAAATAGTTACACATATGCAAATTTTTTTTAATAAATAAATTTTTTCTGTCAACCAGTAGTCAAAATTTCAACAATGATTTACTCCTGAATTAATAAGCTATTACCTCTAAGCTTGCATAATTTTAGAATAAAATTAGAATAGGCTATCTTTATAAAATAAAACCTTTGCAACCTCTCTATGACAAAAGATTTACACGCCAGAAGGCATTATTAATTATCTTAAACAAATCAACAAATCAACAAATCAACAAATCAACAAATCAACAAATCAACAAATCAACAAATCAACAAATCAACAAATCAACAAATCAACAAATCAACATCCAACAACCACCAAAAAAAATAATACACATTGACATGGACGCCTTCTACGCCTCGGTAGAACAGCGGGACCAACCTCATCTACGCGGATGTCCCGTCGCAGTAGGGGGGAGTCGTCAGCGTGGAGTCGTCGCCGCAGCTAGTTATGAAGCTCGTCGCTATGGAGTCCGATCTGCCATGCCGAGTATGACTGCCAGTCGACTTTGTCCCGATCTAATATTTGTCAAACCGAGATTCGAAGTTTACAAAGAAGTCAGTAACCAAATACGCGCGATCTTCGCTGAGTACACCGATCTTATCGAACCATTGTCTCTTGACGAAGCCTATCTCGATGTTACCGAAAATAAAAAACAAATGGCCTCCGCAACCGCAGTAGCCGAAGCCATTCGCGCTGAGATATTTGCCCAAACCCAACTCACGGCCTCCGCGGGTGTTTCCTTTAACAAGTTTTTGGCTAAGATTGCTTCCGACATCAACAAACCGAATGGTATCAAAGTCATCCGTCCTAAAGAAGCGATAGCCTTTTTAGAAAAACTCCCAGTCGAAAAATTTCACGGTATTGGAAAGGTCACCGCAGCTCGCATGCACAAGATGGGTATCCGAACTGGATTAGACCTCAAGCAATTTGACGAAATTGAAATGTTTAAAAGATTTGGTAAATCAGGACGACACTACTATCGGATTATCCGCGCCGAAGACCATCGGCCCGTTGAACCCAACCGCCGCCGCAAATCCATCGGTGCAGAACGCACCTTCTCCGAAGATCAAAACAATCTCGAATCCATGTGGGAACTCCTCGAACCCATCGCCCACAAAGTATTTGATTATATGGAAAAGAATGACAACTACGGCCGCACCATCAATCTAAAAATGAAAACCCCCGATTTCCAAACCTACACGCGCTCCAAAACTTTTCAACGAGAAATTCGAGACCGAGACACCTTCTCCAATATCTCCCAAGAACTCCTTACCCAATACTGGACCGAAGCCGGCTCCGTTCGCCTCCTAGGCATTGCCGTCTCCAACCTCACCCGCGAAACCCCCGATGACAATATACAATTAGAATTTGATTTTCCTGAAGCGGAAGCGTGATAAAATTGTTGTTGTTCATTTTCAATAAGTAGTAACTTCAAAAGAAGCAGTAAAAATTAGCGACTATTTATTAGACCATGAATTCAATACGCAGAGTATTCAACCAATCTCAAAAAATAAATTTTATAGAAAATGTTTAGAACATCTAAAAGAAAAATTTGATAAAAAACAAAACCGAATTGAACATCCAACCACTTTACTCGTTTTAGGAAAAATACGAATTAAATAACCATAAAACATTAAAAAAAAATGAGTACACAAGATCAAGTAAGTAAATTAAACGAACTAATCACTGCCAATTATGATGCTGAAGCTGGTTACAAGCAGGTCGCTGAAAGAGCAGATCACGCAGAATTGAAAACAAGATTCTCTAATTACGCAAAGCAGCGTTATGATTTCGGTCATGCCATAAAAAACGAAATTAAGAAGCTGGGTGGTGAAGTAGAAAAAGGCTCTTCAGTAGCGGCCGGCTTACACCGAACTTGGATCGCAATCAAAGAAACAATGAGCGAGAGTGGTAGCGACGAAGCTATTCTAGAAGAGGTAGTGCGGGGAGAAGAACACGCATTAGAACACTATAATGAGGTTGTCAATGCACTACCTGCCGGATCATCTGCTAGAATTGTAGTAGACCAACAGCGTAATAAAATCATCGCTGCTCTCGAAGAAATGAAACTAAGAGAAAACGTGGCATAACCAATCCGCCAACGTCTTATGACTTAGAAGTCTGTCTGTCTAAAGACTTTTACTTATTCCCTAAAGTCTGTTTGGCATATTTTGCCGAATAGACTTTTTTCAATAATTACTAAACAGTAAAAGTTTAGAAAGAGAAAATATAGTAAATAATTTATGAAAAATGATCAATTAATAAAAGGACTTTTCGCAGGCATATTGGGAGGCCTGGTAGCCACGGCCGCCAAAAGTTGGTGGGAAATTAAATATCCAGTACGTAGCGAAGAGGCAGAAACACCTCCGGTTGTTTTGGCAAATAAAGTTAAAAAATCAATGGGGAAAGATCCTGTACGGGATGAAAATAAAGGTCTGGTAAGCGATGCCATTCATTGGACATTTGGCACTTCCGTCGGTGCTGCTTACGGCGCTTTGGCAGCTAACAATCCTGCTATATCAAGTGGTTTGGGATTGCCTTTTAGTCTTGGGTTTTGGACCGTTACACATGGAAGTACGATTCCTATGCTGGGACTGGAACCGTATCCAGTCAACGTCCGCATGGACTACGCATGGAATGAATTTGCCGGACATTTGCTCTATGGCGTGACACTAGAAGTAGTACGAAGAACTACGCTCGCAGTAATTGATTAGTTATGAATAAAATCTGCTCGACTTTTTGCTCCCTGAGATTCTCTGTAATTAGCGCCAACAGAAGTTCCAGAACGAAGAATCTGTTTAGCGATGACATACTTTTTATGTTGCTCTAGTAATTCACAATAGTCAATTATCCTTAAGGCCAACTGAAATGTCACATCCAGTAATTCATTTTGTCTCATAGTAATTTTATAATAAAGTTAAAAAATCAACTAATCAAAAAATCCACATATCCACATATCCACATATCCGCACATCCGCACATCCACCAATCCGCACATCTACAATAACCGCCGCTTCTGCTCCCTAAACTCCTCCTCCGTCAAAATCCCTTTCTCTCTCAATTCTCCCAGTTTCTTAATCTGTTCAATCAAGCCATCCAACTCTAATCCTTCTGGCTGTTCGTCCAATGCCTCCTCGACTTCTTCGTAATAATTAACAAGTTGGTAATCATTATCTACAAACTCTTGAAATTGTGGTTGCTGACGAATATAACTCAAAAAACTATGTCGATGAATCTTATCAAATTTTTTGTATCCATTTTCGATCGCCTTATCTAAGTGATACAACGACATCATGGTCTCTTCTTCTATGGAGTAGCAGCATGCTAAATTAAAATGCAAGTCTGGATCATTGGGGGCATCTTTCAGCGCTCTCAAAAAATCTTTGATGGCTCCGGAATAATCATGTCGGTTAAATTTTGCAACGCCCGTGCGTTTAAAAGGCTGTTCGTCCCATTGTCGTTCTTCATAAAGCGATTGCTCAAAAGCAGGTGGAGCCTCCTCTCGTCGTGCATCGTATGCCCTTGTCCGTCGTTGTGGAGCAAGTTGCTCCTGTTGTACCGAGTTAAAATTATATCGATTGTCAAACTCTTCTTGCGGCATAACCATAAATAAGATAGCATCCATCAAACCAATAATTGCTGGCAGCATAATGAGTGGTGCACCTTCCTCAAAAAATAAAAAACCAGAAAACATCGCCAAACTAAAATGAAGAATTCCCTTTAACTTTTGCCCAAGATAAAATCGGTGAATTCCGTATAATCCTAAAGTCAATGCCAAAACCGTTGTTACATGTTTACGCTTCATGAAAAAAATTATGAAATTATCTGAGAAATTTAAGGGGTAAGTGATTCCTACCTATATATACAAAAAAATGCGGGTCAAGGTTCGAAAAAACAAGTATTATTATAACTCAAAAAAACTTATGTATAGTATATCTAATCTTCAATATGATGTTAAGATGACTTTCGTCAAAAAGCCCCTTAATACGTCAAATTGTAAAATTCTTTCCCTACTAAAAAAAGTGGGCAACTAAATAATAGGGGGTAAGCTTCGTTTCTACGCTACCCAGAATTCGTAAAACCTCCATCAATCATGACTTTTTCCAGCCATAACTATTAACATATTATTTTAACATCTTAGAAATGTCCAACATTAAATACACTGTGTATTAAGTTGCTTTATATTTTGAGTAGATTATTTTTGGGGAGTACGAGTCTAATATTTTTGAAAATAGCCGTAGCTATTTGATGAAATTTAGACGAAGTAATCGCCAAAAAGAAGCATTCTAAAATT
>CALFWZ010000200.1 GCA_937928405.1 uncultured Saprospiraceae bacterium | reverse complement strand
ATATTATGGCGGTAGCGCAATGGATTGGTCAATGGGCTTGGGTGATCGCACCATGGTTTTGGGTGATTCTGTATGATCCAAATTGGTTTGTAGATGGAGCTGCTGGCTGTCGAGAACTTTCTATTTGGGTAGGCGTTGTTTGTATGTTTTTAGCGTTAGTTCCAGCAATATTTATAAAAAGCGAATCTACTCTTGAGGATACCAGTTTAACCCCATTGAGTATGAGCAATATAAAAGAGAGTTTATCAGAATTGCTGGTTGGGTTTAAGGAAGCTTTTAATAATCTTCCATTCCGAAAATTATGTATTGCTACCTTTTTAATTTTCAATTCTTTTCAGACCATTGCAGCGTTTTCATTTTTTATTATCGTATACTATATGTTTGATGGAGACAATGCAGCTGCTGGTTTCTGGCCAACCTTGCATGGTTGCTTGGGTGCACTTGCCACTACGTTTATTGTAATACCGATAGTAACTAAGATATCAAAAAAGATTGGTAAAAAACAAACCTTTCTTATTTCGCAAGGTATTTCCGTCATTGGATATATTCTTTTTTGGTTTTTATTCGTACCTGGAAAACCGTATCTCTTTTTATTCGCACTCCCATTCTTTGCCTTTGGAATCGGAGGTTTATTTACCCTGATGATGTCCATGACAGCAGATGTTTGTGATTTAGATGAATTGAATACGGGTAAAAGACGAGAAGGTATTTTTGGGGCCATTTACTGGTGGATGGTAAAATTTGGTTCTGCCTTTGCTGGCCTGCTTAGCGGACTAATTTTTTCACTTGTTGGATTTACACCTGGCGCGGAGGCACAACCTGATGGTGCGGTTACTGGAATCCGGATTTTCTATTCTGCTTTACCAATTCTGGGTACGTTACTTGCCATGTGGGTGATGCGAAATTATGATCTATCTGAAGAAAAAGCGGAAGAGATCAGAGGGCAGCTGGAGGAACGAAAGGAGCAGGGTAGTAGTGTGTAGTGTAATTTAAAATACTTAAAAAATCAGGCATTAAAAATAGAACTGATGGACGAGTTACGTTTATTGGATTAACAAAAATTGATCTTTTCTTAGTTATCATTAAGCAGTGTTAGTTAACCAGCAAAAAAATGACATCATTTAAATATTTGCTTGACCAAATCAACTAACAAGAGCAGATAATGAATACCAAGGTAAATTAAAATAGGATACTTTATATAAACATTACTCACTAACTGATCGATCGATAACCCCATAAAATACAAACTTATCAAAATCGGAATCATTAACAAAACTAAAAACCCCCAGACTGGACTTTCCTCAACCAGCGCAAACCACACCCTAAAGATTATAAAAATTATGGTAGATCCCGCCAATACCAAGACCCAGAAATTGTCAAACTCAAACGAAAGGAATAGACTAATTCCGATGATGATGGCAACGACTAGCAGAATTCCAAGAAGAATCTTTCCTAAGTATTCAGCAACATTTTTAGTCCAGCTTTCCATCGGTTATTCTGATTTTTAAACAACTTCTTTATTTATCTAGCATCATTTAAAAATATACAACAATTTTTTAAATCAGAATATTTTAAAGGATATCATAATATTTCGGAAATATTAGCGGGTCAGCTTAAAAAAAAAATCCCAAATCTTGACAATTCAAGATTTGGGAATTACAGGTGTTTTAACCGAAACAATTATACTTAATTTAAAATCAATTTTCTTGAGATAGGACCATCTTCGAATCCAACCTTAAGAATATAGCTTCCTGCTTTTAAAGAAGAAAAGTCAAAGTTTAATTGGTTATTTCCTTTTTCTAATTGACGTAATTGATCCTTCACTAATTTTCCGGTAACATCAAAGACCGAAATAGGAACCATCTTAGATTCTTTAGTGGTTAATTCTAAGTTCACCCGACCAGTTCTACTTGGATTTGGGAAAATAGTACCAATAGATCCACCTTTATCAAAGTGAGCACTAACAATGTCACTATATTCAAATTGCCCGTCAAAGTCTACCTGTTTTAATCGATAATAACTCAATCCAACTGGAGGTTCTTCAATCTGAAAATCGTAATCAACTTGAGTCTGAGTAGTTCCATATCCTTTTTCTTCACCGATTTTTTGGAATCTTCTACCATCTTGACTCATTTCAATTTCAAATTTTTCATTATTGAGCTCAGATGCCGTTTGCCATTGTAATTCAAGACCTACATCTACTTTAACGGCCGTAAAGCTAATTAACTCTACAGGTAAAACCGTGGTCGTACCGCTTCCAGTAACACTTTCAAAAGCAGATGCTGCGTCAACGGCTACCCAAGGGTCGGGAACTATATCTGAACTAGGAGGATTAATTCCTACGGTCGTTGCGTCACTGAAAGCGATTATGACACCTCCACAACAAACTATTTCCCATCGGGTTCCAGTCCATAATAAAGTAATATTATCACCAGTTATCGTTTCTGTGTAACTATGCTTGCCGTTAACAAGTCCATTGTAATCTAGTGTAAGAGGCCCAAATCTATCTACATAGGTTAAGCTTGTTCCTGCTTGGCCAAAAGCCACTATGGAGAACAAAAATGAGAGAATAAAAAAGAGTGTAAATTTTTTCATCATGTAAGTTATTTAAAGTTTGAGTATTAAAATCGGTATTATCCCTTATGGCAAATAATACCATAAGTATTTTGAAATTTAATTATTTCTTTATCGCGCAATGCTTTATTTGGAATCACGTAAAATTTCTCTATAACATCCGCATGCGCATCTGTAAACCCATTGATTGTTTTAAGGTTGTTTTCGGTAGCGTATACGGTTTTCAGTTGCGTTAATTTTTTGATCGGTGTCAAATCTGTTATCTCATTACATTGTACATATAAATCTACTAATTGAGTCATATTTTCAATACCCATTAAGGAAGTAATCTTATTGTTATTTACAAAAAGGTGTTGCAGGTTGGTATGAAATGACAGTTCCTTTAAACTAGTTAAATTCATATTTGTGATCGACAAGTATTTTAATCGTAATAATCCTTTTAACCCAGATAGGTTGGTTAATTGAAAAGACATATTTGGATACTGTGCACCGGGTCCAGCAAATCTTAAAGTGTCTACCATAATTAAGAAAACCATTAACTCATCATCCGTTGGTAGTTCAACCGTGGTACCTTTTTTAAACACTGCCTCGTTAAAGGCCATTTTCCATTGCATTTCCAATTTTCCCCACCATTGCTTGGCTTGTAACAGTTCTTTTGGATCTTTTTTTACATGTATATGCATAATGTTGAAATTTTATAAATAGAAGTTGTTTAAAAATAATCCAATCTAAGGACATTTTTAAACAACTTCGTATTTATACCATATTAATTTCTAGATGGGAAAATTCCTGTTAAGGCAATACAATAATTAACTGCCTGATAAGGCTGATAGTTATTGAAACTTTGCCCTCCTCCAGTCATACCTACCTGAATAGCATCACCAGCCATACTACCTGTCCCTGCCGGATTTGCATAGATATCAGGAACAACCGCTCCACCTCTGGCGGTTGACGCCAAATAGTTTCCATCTGCTATTGACCCTACAGTGCCGGTACTAGCAGCAACTTTCATAATGGATTGGTGGTTGTGAGCGGGCATATTATGAATACCCAAAGTAGTGGTAGGCGCACCAGATTTGGAACCTTGGCGGATACTTGGTAATCCTGGTCCATTTCCATAGTGAACTGCAGAACGTCCACGTAAATCAGGTAAGCCTAAGGTCGTTCTACCGTCTCCACCATAGATGGTTCCGACTAGAGAAAACAAGGCCGAATTGGAAGCAATCGGTAATAATTGGCCGTCACACTGTGCAAAGCCACGAGGTGCGAAGTTACAGCCCATAATAATGATCTGTGAAATAAAGGGTTCCATTTTTTAAAATTTTAAAAGGGTTATAGAATAATTTTATAAATTTTAACCCATAGAGTAAAGACCATAGGCGATGTATAGCAATATCGACGGCGAATTAACACCGAAATTGACCTTTTACAAAAATTATCCAAAGATTCAGGTAGACTGAATTAGAAATGTGTTCAATTCTGAGAAAAACAGGATAGGAAAAATTATCAATCTTTAGGTAGAAGATGGTAAATTTATCTTGTTTTCACTGACTTTTTGGGTTAAATTAATTATTGCAATTATACAAGATTTTTCCCATTTAAAAGAAATTTTAATAGTTAATTTATTCTAAACAAGTAAATTACAGTATCAAAAAATCTTAATTTAGCCGTTATACCTATTTATTTTGATAATTTTTTGTTAGTCATAAAAAACGATTCTGCTAATTTAAATCCTGTTATCCATCTCTAATTTGGATAAAATATTAGGTGTTTTCTTGGATTTTGAGGACTACAAAAGGTTAGTTCTTAAAGTATGATTATATAATAAAAGAGTGGCTTTTAGCTTCTAAGTTATTACATAACAAAGGTATTTTCATTTAACTAATTTAAATAGCGTATAAATACTTGTTTTTAGAACAAGTATTTATACTTAATCGTTTTATGTGTAGACTTCAGGGGTATAATTACCGCCTTTTCACAAAATAATAAAGATGATTTAGACTAAATTTTTAAGAGGTATAAGGCTGACTACTTCACCTGTTCCAGTCCAATCATTGCTAATCTCCTTTTTGGAGCCCTTTTTAATACCTTTTCAAATTGGAGGGCTGCTTCCTTTTTCCGATTCTGCTTTACCAACCATTCACCATACAATTCAAAAGAAGGCTTAACAATATTCGGTGGACCATAGGTATAGGAAGTTTCTTCTTCCAACTTCGTTGCCACTTTCATCCATTTTTCGGCAGTCAACAGATCATCATTGAGTAAAGCCTGAGAAGCTTTTAATTCATAGAGCATTACATTGACACTTTTTACCTCATTGACCGAAGGCGGCTGCATATATCTTGATACGCCGCTACACATCGCCGGTGTACCCATTTCCATTTTCGTTGCAGCTTTTGACTCCATCTTGTTCAATTCTTCGATAGCAGCCCTTAAGACCGTTTTATCGCCGTTATGGTAGGCCACCAATCCTTGGGTAAAAACTTGTACACCTTGCACCATTAAGTTTAATTTCTCTGGCTTAACCGTAATTTTTGTAATCGAATCCGTCCAATCACCAGATTCAGTCAGGTAATCGGCCTTCATCATGATAAAGTGTGCCCGAGCTTTGCTGGAAGGTTTTTCGAGACAATTCTTTTTCATTTCATAAACCATTTCTTTGGCCTTGGCAAATGCTCCTTTTTGTAAATAGCCATACATCAACCATTTAAAGGCATGATAACCTCTAGCATCATTATCCAATTCCTTTTCTTTCATGCGAACCACACTTGCTTCGTAACTAGCAATATTACTTTTGATTACCTCATCCCACATACCCAGTGCTACGAAAATATGAGAAGGCATATGTAAAGCATGTTCCGCATCTGGGGCTACTTTGGAGTAGCTATGCGCCGCATCTAAAGCCAAGCTCGCATGTTCTGGATCATCATAAGAATGAATCAAATAATGCAAGGCCCCTGGATGTTGTGGATTTTCTTCAATAATCCCTTGGACGATTTTTGCACCTCGATCATAATGATCATCATCCTTTCTACTTTTAGAAGATCCTAATAAGGACAAGGCATAAAAGGCGGCCACCTCATGTTGTTTGGGATATTTTAGGTAAAGCTTTTCCATTTTATTTTTATAGGCGATATCTAATTCTTTTTTATCTCCTTCGGTGTATAGAATCTCTACTGCTTCTAGTAAATCTCTTTCAAGAGGCGTTTTTGCCATTGCTAATCGCTCTTCCTTGGTTGAGTCCAATTTTTGGAGCGCAGCGATCCCATCTTCGGTATATCGTTCTTTCCAAAGTGGGTGGTTAAAAGACATAGCTTCTCCCCAATAGGCCATAACAAAAGTGGAATCTATTTCTTGAGCTTTTAGAAATTTCTCTGCTGCATCTTTAAATTCAAAGCTGTGCAATAACAATAGTCCTTCCTGGAAATATTTAGCTGCTTCCGGAGCGCCAGTTACTTTAAGTTCAACGGACCCTAGGTTGGTATTCGGTGGAGCGGGAACTGGATTATCCTTGCAATGAATAAAAAGGAAAAGGATAGACAGAACAATAAGGAGATTTTTCATGATACTAGTTTGCCATATTTTTGATTCCTAAAAATACAAAATATTGGATTAGTAGCAGAAGAGTGATATCATAAATTCTAAAAATTATTCTAAGAGAAGCTAACTTCTCGAAACCGAAATCCCCATTCGATCTGTAAATTGACCATTAAAAACACCCGTGCTGTTCATATCCCGATACACTTCTAACCAATCCTCACAAGAGGAGCCGTAAAGCGCCTTAACCTGATCTATATTGCTTAGAATATCTAAGTCTAAACCCCAATGTGGACGAGCACCATATTTTTCAATAAAAAGTCGTTCATAACTTTTCAGAAGCTGATCACTTCCATTGGAACCGACTAAAATTCCCATTTCCATAAAGGCGCTGACCTGATTATTGGTCATGGATAAAAACGCCTTGGATTGATTGACAAAACGCAAAGAGGGTGGCGCGGAATGTAGCCAACCCCGAGCTTGACATTTTTTAGCATGTTCAAAACAAGTTTCTACCGCTTCGATAATATTTTCTAGTTTAAAACTCATCTCTATTCCATAAGCGCGCATATCATTTGGAGCACCGATATGAAAAACTTGATGGCTTATATTTTTATAAGAATCATCTCTTAATTCCTTTAAGGAGGTTTCAATAAAACTTGGAATCTTTTTCGGATGTTTATTAAAAAACCGGACTAAATCTTCCCCTTCTTTTGTTAATCGCGATAAAAATTTAAGCATTTTATTTCCTTGATTTCCTCTTTTTCTTTCTTTTCGACTTAACACCTCAGGTTTTTCAATGACATAGCGTTCTGTTAAAAGACAGGTATGATCCTTTGGGTCTGCATTTTTGAGGTTATACGGGTTAAAATAAATTTCATAATATTTGGGTTGGTTAGCTTGTTCTCCGATCCGCTCTCCATCCACCAACCGCCGCAAAAATCCACCCGGGGCAATCAGTGCTCCCCAAGTAGTAACGGTACGGATTTCATCTAACCAAAAACTCGGAACAGCTTCTAAAACAACAGAATAGAGCACTCCAGATGATCCCATACTTACCACAATTCCATTAAAGTATTTATCGTCTTGGATTAAGGTGGCGGGCACTTGCTCCTGATCCGAAATTTTAATAAATCCGTTAAACCTACCTGGATCCGTAATCCCATTGGTTGGTTCAACAATCAAGACCCGACCATTGGAAGCGACCACGGTCATAGATCGAATTTGATCATTGATCGGGCCAAATAAGACGCCAGAACCATGTGTGGACGTCATAATGGCGCCTGAAATCGTCTGCGCATCATAGCCTCCCATATTCTGCAAGGCTAATTCCTCTCTATCTAAAATTTGATTGATTTTTTCAATACTCATTCCAGCTTCCACTTGTATCAATCTGCTATTTTCGTTATGAGCGTCCTTTAGAATCGTTCGATCAAGTATTAGTTCTTTATTTAGGTTTTCTGGTAACAACAAAGTCTTTCTGCAAAAGGCTACATCAGAAAAAGAATGACCCGCACCCACCATTTTCAGGGAAGACTGATTTGATTCCGCCGTAAGAATGGTTTCTACTAATTCCTTCAAAGAATTTGGGCTAATTATTTTTTTAGGATCGACACCGCCAATATTTAAGGCATTTGACCAGTTTAATTTTATTTTGAATGGTGTCCAACAACTCTCCAAAATAAGGGTAGCCATCACACCTGTTCCGACCAGAAGTCGACGAATAAAAGATCTTCTTTTTTGTACCATGAAAAATATATTGAGGTTATTAAAATTCTTCTGTTAGGCGTATACTTTTTTCTAAACCGTCCAATTCTTGCTCTGTGATCGTTCCATCATCTAGAATCTGGATATAATAATTCAACGTTGCTTGATAGGCCATTTCTTTGAGGTCAGGAACAATCGATTGTCGGGGTTTAATCAAAGCGGTTGAACCATTCATTCTTTTTTCCCAACGAGATTTAAAGTTATCATCATAAGAAATACCTAATCCTTCTACCATATCAATCAGTAAGTCAGGACTATCTACCAGTGATATTTGTTGCTTAACAATTTCATGACTTAAAAAAGTAAAGGTTTGTCTTCCTTGGTTAGAAAACTCATCAAACATGTTGACGATGGCAGTGACCCGATAAACCGTATTTGGAGCACCCAGAAAATGAATTCGAATTCCGTTCGAATTGAATTTATTGGATAAATATTCTATCCAAATTGGGGCATTACTTGGTTGGGAACTACCAAATTTAATCGGGACGCGTTCATTGGTAAATACATTCGTGGCGGTTATCTCCCATTCATTTCCATAACTCAATAAATTTTCAGGATTATTGGCCCATTCATTTAAACTATCTAAGACGCTGGAACTTTCTTCTAAATTACAATCTCCTTCCTCTGTGACACAATAGTATGGATAGGTTGATAATTCAATCAATTTATTCTGTTTGATATATTCATCATCCAACTGTTTTCCTCCAACGTATTTTTTAAAAATACTGGCTGCTTCGGGAGTAGCCTCCGTCCTTTTTTTTCTCAAATATTCTTCTAGTGGAATCAAAGAAAAATCTGAAACCACCGGAGTAAATGTAGTGGTATTCATGAGCCACATATTTTTGATAGAATCAGCTTTTAAAGAACGAATCTCCTCTTTGGACAATTGTCGTCCATCCAAAAGCATCGGCCTAGCTAGATCGTTCGGATTTAAAGAGAAAGGAGTGGGGGATTGAGTCGTAATACTTGCGGTCAAGGTTAATTTGCCATTTATTTTTTTTGGAAAAATGGATTTAACTTCAAATTTTAAAGTAGAATCTAAAGCAGGATTTAGCCTTGGCTGTCGAAAAGAAGCCATCGTTGGAAGTATCGCTGGCTGGGATTTATTTTTTTCAATTCTTAAATAAAAAACACCTTGCTTCTCATTTGTTCCGGCCCCTATGTTGATGGAAATATTTAAAAATCCAGTTATTCGATCACCTGCTTGTCGACAAATGTCTACAAAACTTATCCCAATATCTTCATCTCTATTCTGATGTTCGTGCACAATAATCCGATCATTTCTATCCAATTTTAAGACCGTCATGGGATTATCAGTTGGGTCATTAGTGGAAGCATCACTTGGTTCCACATACGCACTGGTTTCTTCATATAAATGAAATGTTATCGTATCGGTTTCACTTGCCTCAAACTCGAATGGAATTTTTAATATACTCGTAATTGGTGCTTGCGCCCAAGGCTGCCAAGGACCAGGTTCGTTATTAACATTTTTATACCTATTTTTTTTCCCGAATCGTTTTGAAGCATCCTGTACCACCATCACATGATGGATATCTGGTTCAGCAGGTTTGCTCCACCAGATGATTTCTGCTGGATGAATTTCAGGTCGATTATTATGAACATATTCTCTGACGGCGGTTCCATAAACACAAATATTATCTCCAACCATCGAAGGAACAAAATTATCCTCCTTTAAATTCCTTGACAGAATGGAATTAATTACCCGGTTTTCAATGGCAGTAATTTCTGCTTCTACACAATCTCCATCCGTGATACAGGTACTCCATTTGGCGCCTTTTCCACTATTAAAGTGGCTATTCCCTCGATGTGGTAAAGCAAAATCAATAATAAAACGACTATGTTGATCGGGTATAACAAAAAGATTCCAATCATTTTCATCTCCTTTATTATGGGTTTTAAAATGGTGAAATTGACCACAGCAGGAAACCTTTTGAGGCCACAAGGGAAACCAATTATTGATATTTATAAAACCTAAATATTGTTTACGTAGAGAAGGAGCACCTACAAAACCACCTTGTTCATCCTCCCGATAACCATAAAGTCCATGCTTTACATCATGTATATAATTCCAATCTTGCACTTGGAAACCATCACAAACCGCTAAATCAGCATAATTCACTTGGTGGACATTCGATGATCCTCGAGGAATAGCCGTTGGTGGACCTGAATCTTCAGTTGTACCAGAGGTCTTACAAGAAGAGCATGAAGTGCATAAAAAGAGCAAGCTGGAAAAACCAACAAGATAGCTGAGTTTGGATAGGAAGGTTTTCATTTTTGGTTTACTTAGGTGAAAGTTGAAAGCTGTATAAAGGTAATTATTGTTTTAGGATTAACAAAATATTGGTGTTTTTTTGTTTTGAATTCAAAAAATAAAAAAATTAGAAAGCATAAGAAATATTAAAGATGATTTCTGTCAAAAAACAATAAAATATAGATAAACACAAAATTATTTTGTTGATTTGTATAGGAAATTTATTTAATTTAAATCTGATGTTTGAAAATAAATTAAAATACTTAGTCATGACTAAATTCATTATTCCCTTGATCTTAATTATATCAATTTTGGCTTGTAGTGAGGAAGATTGTCTCCGTGCATCATTTGAAGTTGATCCATGTTTGTTTAGTATTTTTCCAGAAATGGAGGATGAATTAATACTAAAAACCAATGATGAAGATATTATTGAATTTACGACAATTGGTCAAGAATTAGAAAACATGTTGGCCTATAGTTCTGATGAAGATTGCTATAACCATCAATCCTTAAACGCATATTTTGAATTAGGTAAAGATAATGCAAGAATAAGGTACAATATGACAACATATGGACAAGGTTCTGCACCTCGCTTTACGATCTCTTACAATGACTCTCTGGGAGTATTTCAAGACCCAGTGAGTATCTTTAGGCGAGGAGTTTATTCAATTCATATTGATGAAGATTGTACCATTGCAGAAAGGCATCATGTAGATTCTACAATGGTAAATAATGTCTTATTTAGAGATGTTTACAGAATAAAAGAAGTTGATGATGGAGAACCCAATTATGGGAAAAAGCCTCGATTTCTCTATTTGTATTTAACAGAAAGTGGAGAAATACTAAAGTTTGAATCTGAAACGGGAATGGAGGTTTGGGGAAAGATTTAAGCGTTAGTTTTTTGAAACAGAGGTAATGGGTTTATAATGAAGCTGTTCAAAAATAGAAAGTTGTAAATCCAAACATATATAATACATTAGAATAATTGCACTTAAAATTAAGCCATATTTTTTGTATTTTGCACATTAAATATGACGAATTTCATCCTAAACAACGAGACCATCCATACCGCCCTCAATCCCGGCGTAACTCTCCTTGATTTCATTCGAGAACACCAACAGCTCAAAGGAACCAAAATCGGCTGTCGTGAGGGCGACTGCGGCGCCTGTACGGTTCTAGTCGGAAGACTTATCAATGGCAAAGTCTCTTACCAAAACATTACTTCCTGTATTTCTCCCTTAGGCAATGCGCATGGCAAGCATATTGTAACGGTCGAAGGAATTAATTTGCCAGCAAAGCTCAATACGGTGCAACAAGCCATGACAGATAATTGCGCGACTCAATGTGGATTTTGTACGCCAGGATTTGTGGTGTCGATGACTGGGTATGCGATGGAAAAAAGGGACGGTCCATTGGGTGCTTGCAATGATGCGATTAGTGGAAATATTTGCCGCTGTACGGGTTATAAATCCATTGAAAAGGCTGGTTGGGAAATAGAAAAAAAATTAGCCAATAAAGATGGGAATGATGCCATTGCTTGGCTGATTAAAGAAGGGTTTATTCCGGACTATTTTACTACTATTCCTGAAAGATTAAAACAGCTAGAACCTAAGTCAAAATCAGCTGACCAAGGAAAAATCGTCGCCAACGGAACCGATCTTTATGTCCACAACGCCGATCAATTGGCCGAAGAGTCCGTCCACTTAATAGGGGAGTACGAAGCATTAACTGGGATTCAGTTTTCTGATAATACTTGTACGATTGGTGCCAATACTACAGTTACCCAACTTTTAGAAAACGACCGATTACATCAGCACTTTCCAAAATTAAAAGACTATCTAAAATTAGTTTCTTCTGAACCCATCCGTAACATGGGAACCTTGGGCGGAAATTTTGTCAATGCTTCTCCAATTGGGGATATGACGATTTTCTTTTTAGCACTGAATCCTACCTTAACGATCCTGACGGAATCAAACGGAGAAAGAACCCTCCCCATGAATAAATTCTACCAAGGATATAAAACCTATGATTTACAAAAAGGTGAAATGCTAAAAAGTCTTTCTTTTAATTTAATTGAATCAAGTGATTTTTATAATTTTGAAAAGGTTTGTAAACGAACGCATTTAGATATTGCTAGTGTCAATGCTGCTGCTAAAATAACGGTAGAGAACGAAGTCGTCAAGGATGCTCATTTTTCAGTGGGTGGCGTTTCCGCCGTTCCAAAATACTTATTTGAAACCGGTAAGTTCTTAGTTGGAAAAACCATTGATTCAGAAACGGTCAAAGCCGCCGCCGCTATTTTGCAATCTGAAATTTCTCCCATCAGTGATGTCAGAGGAGCCGCAGATTATAAACGTCTTTTAGCACAACAATTATTCTTTGCTCACTTCTTAGAATTATTTCCATCCAAGGTGCAACTTCAAAATTTGACCGCATGAGCAGGACGATGAAAAATATAGACAGCTTTACGCATGTGAGAGGCGAGTCCCTTTTTGTTGATGATTTGATCACCCGACAAGACACCTTGCATGGAGTCGTATTCGATTCTCCCAAAGCACACGGAAAAATAACCAGCGTCGATTATTCAAAAGCAGCTGCACTAAAAGGAGTCGTAAAAATATTTACCCACAAAGATATAAAAGGAGAAAATCAAATCGGAGGGATCATGCCCGATGAGCCCTTATGGGCAGAAGACGAAGTACATTTTTGGGGACAGCCCATCGCCTTTATCGTGGCAGAATCGGAGGTCATTGCCAAAAAAGCACGAAAGCTAATTGAAATTGACATTCAAGATTTACCGGTCATTACTACTGCCATTGAAGCCAAAGCAATGAAAAGTTTTATTAGTGCGCCACGATATTTTAAGTTAGGAGATACCAAAGCTGCTTTTTCCGATTGTGAATATGTTTACGAAGGAGAGACTTTTTCTAACGGTCAAGAACATCTTTATTTAGAAACGCAAGGTTGCTATGCCGTTCCACAAGAAAATGGTAGTATAAAAATCACTTCTTCTACCCAAGGTCCCACCCAAGTGCAAAAGGCAACAGCTAGAGTGTTAGGTGTCCCCATGCACAAAATTGAAGTGGATGTTATTCGACTCGGTGGTGGATTTGGTGGCAAAGAAGATCAAGCAACTCCTTGGGCGGTAATGACTGCCGTGGCAGTACAATATTTAAATAAACCTGTCAAATATATCCTCAACCGACATGATGATCTACGGATGACTGGGAAGCGACATCCCTATTCCTCTTTCTTTAAAATAGGATTAAACAAAGATTTAAAAATAATCGCTTTTGAGGCAGAATTTTTACAAAACGCTGGGGCCGCGGCCGATCTTTCACCCGCGATTGCAGAACGAACTTTATTTCATGCGACCAATAGCTATTTTGTACCGAATGTAAGCACAACTGTACATAGCTGTAAAACCAATTTGCCACCTAATACCGCTTTTAGAGGCTTCGGCGGTCCACAAGGAATGTTTGTCATTGAATCCGCCATTGCCAAGGCCGCTGATCAGATGGGCATTGATAAACGCAAAATCCAAGAAGCAAATTTACTAGCAGAAGGAGATGAGTTTCCATACGGACAAATTGCCTCAAATGTTGAGGCGCAAAATTCTTGGTTTACCGCAAAAGATAAATTTGGAGTTGAGCAACTGGAAAAAGAAGTTAAAGATTTTAATTCCAAGCATGAACATTTTAAAAAAGGTATATCCTTTATGCCCATCACCTTCGGCATCTCTTTTACCAATACCCCAATGAATCATGCCAGAGCGTTGATACATATTTACCAAGACGGAAGTGTGGGCGTCAGTACCGGAGCCGTTGAAATGGGACAGAGCGTCAATACCAAAATGTTGCAAGTGGCTAAACTAGCTTTGGGTATTTCTGCGGAAAAAGTAAAATTAGAAACTACGAATACCACCAGAGTTGCGAACACCTCTCCTTCCGCAGCCAGTTCCACCGCGGACTTAAATGGAAAGGCGGTTGACATGGCCTGTTCAGCATTGATTGAAAGATTGACCGGAGTGGCTGCGAAAATGGCAAAAGCAGAAAACGAAAAAATCAGTTTTCAAGAAGACCATGTTTTTGTGGATGGCAAAAAATCAAGGATTACCTGGGAAGCCTTGGTAGCACAAGCGATGTTAGAGCGGGTTGCTTTGTCCGAGAATGCTCACTACGCAACACCAACGATTCATTTTGATAAAACTAAAGAAAAAGGGCATCCTTTCGCTTATCATGTCTACGGTACGGCCATTACAGGCGTCACCGTGGATTGCGTTCGTGGAACCTATGAAATTGATTATGTAAAAATCGTACACGATTTCGGTATCAGTATGAATATGGGGATTGATCTTGGGCAAGTAGAAGGTGCGCTGGCACAAGGTATTGGTTGGATGACACTAGAAGAAATAGCTTATGATACCAACGGTCGATTATTATCAAATGCTTTATCCACTTATAAAGTCCCAGATATTTTTTCTGCGCCAAAAATTATCGAAACGATTCCGGTAGAAACAGAAGGAAATAAAATGGCTATTCATAAATCCAAAGCCGTGGGAGAACCACCATTGATGTATGGCATCGGCGCATATTTCGCCATCCAACAAGCAGTCAAAGCCTTTAATAAAAATTATGAACTAAAATTTCATGCACCCTTTACTCCGGAAAAGGTATTAATGGGATTGTATGAGAAAAATTAATTTGGGCAAATTAGCATACACAAAATCCAACATCTTAAGAGGGGCTTTAATTTATAGCTCAGGAGATTTAATAGCCGCAGTTTTACTTGGAGAATTTTCAATAATTCGACTATTAGGAATGATGCTCTTAGGAGCCACGCTTTATGCTTTCGAAATTCCCAATTATTTTGCTTGGATAGAACGCAAAACTAAAGTGATTAGTGGTATTAAAAAAACGCTGACCAAAACAGCGTTAGCGATTGTTTATTTTAATCCACTTTGGATTGCCCGTCATATTTTTTTTATCAAACTTTTTTCAGGTGACTTTGGCGCGCTTAATTTAAATTTACTCACCATTGGATTTTTATCTTTTTTAGTGAATATACCTGTTTCTTTTTTAGCCAATTTTTTGATTCAAAACAAAGTACCTTTAGATTGGCGATTTTTAGCCAGTGCTATTTTTTCTGCTTTGATGGCGATTTATTACGCCTTGAGTGAAGTAATCTTTTCCTAGAACAATTCTAATACAAGCATGCAATTTTTCAAACATCTTCTATCAAAATTACAAGCCAATCAGAATGTCTATCTACTAACAGTTATTCAAAACAGTGGTAGTTCTCCTGGACGAAAAGGCTTTAAAATGCTGGTTTCAGAAGATGGGTTTATCTACGGTTCCATCGGAGGTGGCGTCATGGAATTCAATTTGGTGGAAGCGACGAAAAAATTATTACAAGGAAAAGATCATAAAATTTTATTCAAAAAACAAGTACACCGAGGAGATAAAGACCATGGATCGGGAATGATTTGCTCCGGAGAACAGACCGTTGTTTTTCATCCCTTGCATGCTACACATATTCCAATGGCAGAAGAAATATTGGCTGCCTTGAAGAGCAATACGAAAGGCGTGTTACTGCTAACGCCTAACGCCATTAGTTTTTCAGGTAATCAATTAGAACAAAAGTTCGATTTTCAAATAAACAATGCGGAAGATTGGATTTTTAAAGAACAAATTGGATTTACAAATACGCTGTACCTTGTTGGGGGAGGGCATGTTAGTCTATCCGTTTCAGAGTTGTTTGTTACCCTCGGGTTTCATGTGGTCGTTTTCGATGATCGAGAAAATCTAAATACCTTTGAACAAAACACTCATGCTCATCGGAAAGAAATTATTGATTTCCAAGATATCGCCAGCTATATTCCCGAAGATTCACAAACTTACGTGGCGATCATGACCAATCGATATATAGATGATAAATTGGTTTTGAGTAAACTGATTCATAAAAAAATGGCGTATCTTGGTGTATTAGGAAGTACCGCAAAGCTAAAAGCGATGTGGGAAGTGTTAGAAAGAGATGGCGTTTCTCAAGCGCTATTAAATAAGGTGAATGGCCCCATCGGTCTTTCTATCAAAAGTCAAACCCCAGAAGAAATTGCGGTGAGCATTGCTGCGGAAGTTATTAAGGTGAAAAATGTGCGGTTGAGATAAATAATTTAATTAAAAAATATGAAAAAAATAGTATTAGTCTTTCTTCTGTCCACCTCGATTTTTGGGATATTTAGCTGTAATCCTTGTGGAGAATATCTATCCTATAAAGAAATAATTGCTGTAAATAGTACGCTAGTTTCTATGGATAGAACCGAGCGGATAGATACGGAAACAGATATAGATTCCCTAATAGTCTGGGTTGATTTAAAGGTCGACTTCCTAGCGAGTCGCACTCCAATTTCATTCATCAATACCGCTTATGCCTTGTCTTGTCCAGACCATGGAGAACTTGGCCTCAAGGATAAAATGGTTGATATTAAATTTCATTCAACTGTAGAATATTTAGGCATCCCCGTAGGAGCACCCATAGATTTAGATAATTCTGAAAATTGGACGAAGGCTGAATTAATCAATTATTTGAATCAATCGGAAGAGCAATTCAAACTTTTGCTCGTAGAGAAACAGGTTGGATTTTTTGATCTGCATGTTACATTTGATTATGAATCTGGCACCTCCGAGACTTTTGAATTGGCGAATTTTCAATGGGAGTGAACCTAATAATCCAGATGAAACTTTCTTCTACCTATTAATAATCAATTCATATTCTTTCAGAAATAATAAACCTCCATACAACCTTTTCTCCCTTTTTTTCGTCATATTATTATACAGCGAAATTAACTCCAAATTTCCAAACGCTTTGCATTCTGAATGCTGACTTATGATAAAAATAGGTCTGCAGAAGATAGGTAATTAACTTATCTTTCTAATACCCACCAAAAAACCTTAGCATCGCATCTTCTTTAACAAAATCTGAAACTATGCATCTAACTAAAAAATTTACGATTCTTTGTTTGTTGATTTTTTGTTCTTTTCAAATGGGATTTGCCTGTTGTGCGGGTGAACAATTACGAGTTTTTCCTTCGAGTGATCATATCGCACAAAATCCGATATTCTTAGTAGAATTTTCTGGCATCAAACCAAATTTAAAAAAATATAAACGAATCTATCTCAAAGATCAAAAAGGGAAACAGATCAACCTAGAAATTATCGAAGGATATGGTAATAGCGAAAGGATAACAAATAGACAGCAGTACGATTACCAAGACAGATTTGTTCTATTAAAACCGGAAAAAAAATTAGCCCGAAATGCCGTCGTTTCTATGGTAGTTGAAACAGGGATGGAGATAGATGCAAGGATGAAAATAGAGATAGAAAGGTTGCAAAAAAAATCTTGGAAGGTGAAATTCAAAAGCGATAAAAGAGATCCCATTTTGGGACCAGAAATCACAGCAAAATATCACGGGCATTTTAATAGCTCTGCTTCTGGACATAGCATACGACTTAATATGCAGGCGATGGATAATTATACCTATGTTCCTTCCTTTCCTGCCAATTTTACGGAAGAGCGAAAACTCAAATATCCCAGAAAACCAGAAATGCTTATCGAGCTAAAAGATGAAGCTGGTAATAAGTATATCTATCCGCTCAGTGATGGTAGTTTTTCGCTTTCGAATGGTGCTTGTTACCGCAATTTCAAACTTCCTAACCGCATTAAGGAAGGAGAAATTATGAGGTATCGTTTTGAAGCTAGACTGATGGATTTCTCCGGTAATATCTCTAAGGACACTCGATTGATAAAAATTAATATTAAAAATAAAAAACGAGAAAAAAGAAAAAAAGTAACCATCAATGGAGTAGACTATTATCACGATAATAGTGGCTGTAATAATAAATTAGGACCTACTACGGTAAGTATGGACGGCGCGTCTTGGATAAATGTTGGATCTAAAAACAATTGTACTTATTTAGATGTCTACTTGGCCGTAAATTCGATGGACGGTAAGGACGAAGATTTGAAAGCGCAAAAGCTAGTTACTGATGATTTCCTAAAACAAAACATACCTAATCCTGCTAACAAGAAAACGATCATCAACTATTATTTGGCTCCCGACTCTAAAAACGCCATTTTAAAAATTACAGATGTATCAGGTAGAACTGTGCAATCTATTCCTTTGCCAGAAAATGGACATCAACAAGTGCATGTAGATTGCAGTGAAATGAGTGTAGGAATATATTTTTATACCTTGATGGTTGAAGGCCAGATCAAGGAGACAAGAAAGATGATTCTTGAATGATAGAAAAAGCCCCAACACGCTAAATGTTGGGGCTTTTAAGATATTAATTACCAGATATTTTATTGAAACAATCCATGCAATTCTCCTTGCACTAAATTCACTACTTTGCCTAGATCATCAGGACGATTTTTAAAGTCTACTTTATTGGCATCAATTACGAGTAGATTCCCTGCATCGTAGGTATCAATCCAAGCATCATATCGCTCGTTCAATCTTTTCAAATAATCTATACTGATGCTTCCTTCATAATCGCGACCCCGACTTTGGATATGGGAAACCAAGGTAGAAATATCCGCTTTCAGGTAGATCAGTAAATCTGGTGGAGATATCTGAGAGGTCATTAGATTAAATAAATCGGTATAATTGTCAAAATCACGCGTGGTCATCAGGCCCATATCATGCAAATTGGGTGCGAAGATATTGGCATCTTCGTAGATGGTACGATCTTGAATAACCGTTACATCTCCTTTGTGAATATCTAGGATTTGGCGGTATCGATTATTCAAAAAATAAATCTGTAAATTAAAGGACCAGCGTTTCATATCGTTGTAGAAATCGCTGAGATAGGGATTATTATCCGTAGATTCGTAATGAACATCCCAGCCAAAATTTTTACCAAGCTGCGTACAGAGCGTGGTCTTTCCGGCACCTATATTTCCGGCAATGGCGACATGCTTTACGTTGGGAGGAGTTTGATTCATGTAAATGATAGTATGTATAAGAAATTTAAGTGCTTGGTTAAATTTTGACAGAAGAAAGTTTTATCAACCTATTAAGCTGCGAAAATACGATTCCATTTTAATCTTAGGAAGCCTTTTCTAAAAAAAAACAAAAAATCCTTTAAACCTAGGGTTCCACAGGACGCAAATTGGTTCCAAAAAATTATTTATCTTGCCAATTCTACCTTACCCATTTTGTGAGTTGGTAGAATAAATCATAGTAATCATCGAAATTTTAACTTGTGAAGATTGATAATGCCTTAATTTTAAAATTAGAAAACTTAGCCAGACTTCAACTTTCTGATCAAGAAAGGGATAAGATGGAATCAGATTTAAACAAAATGCTAGGAATGGTCAGTAAAATGGATGAACTCCAACTTGATGATGTTGACCCTTTGGTTCACCTCACAGATGCTGTTAATGTATGGCGGCCAGACAAAATCAGCGAAAAAACGGATCGAGGGGAGGCCCTTAAAAATGCCCCAAAGCATGATAACAAAGGCTTCCTTGTTCCTAAAGTGATTAAGAAAACCTAATTTTTGCATGAACGTCAATGGAGTAATAAAAAGAATACTTTTTTAAAGTCGAATCTAATTAACAAAGAGACTAAAAAACTATGAAAGACACCATAATACAAATTTCAGATATCGGAAAAACCTATGTCATGGGCAGTGAAAAAGTCCACGCGCTCAAGTCGATTACCCTTGACATCAAAAAAAATGAATATGTTGCACTGATGGGACCTTCTGGTTCTGGTAAATCGACCCTGATGAACCTCTTAGGATGTTTAGATACACCAACCAAAGGAAAATATCTGCTCAATGGTATTGATGTAAGTACAATGGAAGATGATGATCTGGCGGAAGTAAGAAATAAAGAAATCGGCTTTGTCTTCCAGACTTTCAACCTGTTACCTCGTCTAAGCTCTTTAGATAATGTAGCATTACCTTTGGTATATAGCGGCTTAAATAAAGCCCGTCGTTCTGAAAAAGCCAATCAAGCATTGACGGCTGTCAACCTAGGTGATAGAGTAGACCACAAGCCAAATGAACTTTCTGGTGGTCAAAGACAAAGAGTTGCCATCGCAAGAGCTTTAGTGAACAATCCTGCCATCATTCTAGCAGATGAACCTACCGGTAACCTTGATAGCAAAACCTCCATAGAAATCATGGCAATCCTCGAAGAAATTCACAAACAAGGAAACACGATTATCCTTGTAACACACGAACCTGATATCGCAGAACATGCGCATAGAATCATTCGGCTTCGAGATGGTCTAGTAGAAGAAGACGTTATTAATGAAAATATCGTTAGTGCGTATGACGCAGAGCATCGCTATAATAAATCGTGATTAATTTTTTTCGATTCCTTGAAAGTAGTTAAGAATGTTCAAAATGGCTTCTTAACTACTTTTTTTATCAATTGGAAATTAGTATTTTGTGATAGCATATTACCGTTAAAGGCATCTACACAAGCCTCTTTTTTAGAACAGGTTAACAATTTCACTTCACCTACTTTGTCAAGCCAAACAAACTTCTCAGCTTTGAAACAAATAGTGATCTATGAAAAAAATATTGTTTTCTATCATTTTGGTGCTTTTAACCTTAGCAACACTATTTCATTTCTCAAATTATTTTGAATTAGATACCCATATTCTTCCCGCCGTTATTCCAGAAAATCCTGGCGTTGCCTCAAAACATGGACCCGCCGATCACTTCTTCTTGCAAAGATCATATCCGGATAATCAGTTTTCTCAGAAGGCCTATTTAAAAGGAATGAAAGCAGCGAAGGAACAAGCAACCCAACGATCTACTTTACCTGGATTTGATACGGATTGGCAAACAGAAGGTCCTGGAAGTGCTGGAGCTCGAGTAAATGCTATCCTTGTACATCCAACAGATCCAACGATAATTTATTTAGGCTACTCTGGTGGTGGAATTTTTAAAACTACTGATAATGGAGCCACTTGGAATCCTATCTTTGATGACCAACCCTATTTAGCGATTGGTGATATGGCTTTCCATCCCAATGATCCAGAAACAATTTTTGTCGGTACAGGAGATCCTTCTATTACTGGTTATCCATTTATCGGTAATGGAATTTATAAAACCACTGATGGAGGAAATACTTGGACTAATATTGGACTTTCTGAAACGTATATTATTTCTAAAATTCTTATTAACCCTTCTAATCCTAATATCATTTACGCTGCTACGATGGGCTTGCCTTTTGAACGTACCAACGACCGTGGCCTCTACAAATCGACAGATGGTGGGGCATCTTGGAATCAAGTGCTTTTCGTCAATAATGAAACGGGCGTAATTGACCTTGTAATGCATCCTAGCAATCCTGACATTCTTTTTGCAGGTATTTGGACAAGGATTCGAAATAATCAAGAAAGTACGCTCACTAGTTTTGGTCATAAAGTCTATCGAACCCTTGATGGTGGTGACAATTGGCAACCACTCGCGAATGGATTACCCATCGGCAATGGCAGTAGAATCTCTCTTTCACAATCTCAACAAAATCCCAATACTTTCTTTGCTTGTTTTACGAGTCCAACGTATCAATTTAGTGGGTTATATAAAACGACTGACAATGGAGATTCATGGGATCAAATTGCTGATAACAATACGCCTTTCATTAGCACTTGTATGTTTGGCTTTAGCTGGTATTTAGGTCGGCTAAGAGTTAATCCTTTTGATGAAGATGAGATGTTCGTCCTAGGTGTTCCTTTGGTTTATTCGACGGATGGAGGACTTACATGGGGAGAAGCAGCACCCAATAATGTGCACGTTGATAATCACGCCATTGCCTTCGCCAGTGATGGAAGTGTGATTTTAGGAAATGATGGTGGAGCCTATCGACGTCCTCCCGGAGGGACCATTTTTTGGACAGATATCGAAAATATTCCTGCCACACAAGTATACAGGGTAGCGTACAATCCTTTTGAACCAGACACTTATTACGGAGGTTTTCAAGATAATGGTACCCAATCCGGTAATGCCAATACTATCAACAACTGGACTCGTGTGCGTGGAGCGGATGGTTTTCAAATGGCTTTTAATCCCGATGACTCCCTTAATTTTTATGCAGAAACACAAAACGGTGGAATCGGTGTTACCAATAACGGAATTAGTTTCTCGAGCGCCACCAATGGGATTCCTAACAGCGAGCGCCGAAATTGGGATATGCAATATTTTATTAGTCCACATCAATCGAATACCTTATATACTGGAACTTTTCGAGTTCATAAAACCACTAGCCGTGGATCTGATTGGGATCCTATCAGTCCTGATTTAACCGATGGAATTATCTTTGCTCCAAATTTTCATACCATTTCTACCTTAGATGAATCTCCTTTAGAGCAAGGACGAATTTATGTAGGAACAACGGATGCTAATGTTTGGAGAACAACGGACGACGGCAATAACTGGGAAGAAATAAAACAAGGTTTACCAGGAAGATACGTTACTAGTGTTAAGGCAAGTCCAATTTCCCCGGAAACGGTTTATGTAACTTTGTCTGGATACCGAGATAATGAAAACACACCTTTTGTGTTTCGTTCAAATAATGGTGGAACTACGTGGGAAAATATCGCTGGAAATTTGCCTCCCATTGCTGTCAATGACATCATCATCCTACCCGGACACCAAGATACGGTTTTAGTGGTAGCCAATGATGCGGGTGTATATGCCTCACTTAATGCCGGAGAAGATTGGGAAAGACTAGGTGGGAATTTCCCAATGGTTCCAGTCTATGATTTGGTGTATAATGAGCAAAACAATCAGGTGGTAGCCGGTAGTCATGGCCGATCAATTCTTAGTTTTGATTTGGATAATATTGGTTTATTTGAATCAATACAGATTACGGGTGAAATTCGTGATTGGCAAAATAGGCCGATTCCCAATGTTGCTGTCTCCGTCACACATCCAGCCATCTCAGATCAAGTTACTGGGCAAGATGGCAATTATGACTTCCCTCGTATTCCAGCTAATACAGCGTCTTGTGAAATTAATTTAAGCAAAAACACCAGAGCGGTTAATGGATTAGGCATTCAAGATATCATAGGCATTCAGCGACATTTACTAGAATATGATACCCTTGAAAATCCTTATCAATGGTTGGCTGCCGATATTAATTTAAGTAATTCTATCACACCAATTGACTTGATTGCTGTTCGAAGAGTGATTCTTTTTATTGATACTATTTTTAATGCTACGGAAAGTTGGCGGTTTGTGCCTGACAACCATGAATTTCCCGATCCACTAGATCCTTGGGCAACTACAATTCCCTGGAATGGCAATTGTAGTCAGATAAACCAAGCCAAGGATACGCTTGATTTTATCGGGATAAAAATGGGTGATGTGAGTGGAGATGCAGATCCAAATCAATTACAAATTGGAGATACTAGAGAAATAATACCCTTCCGAATTCCAGATCAACCGTTAGAAGCAGGAGAGGAGTATTCCTTTACCATTCCTAAGGAAAATTTTTCTGAGGTTTTAGGTTTTGCTTGGCAATTAGAATTTGATCCGACCAAAGTTGAATTATTAGAAGTTGTGAAGGAACCGTATGATCCACAGCATTTCATGATAGTGGATCAACAGAATGATGTTACGGCTGGTATCTGGACTGGAATGGCTGGTGGGTTAAAGCAAGCGGCGCTGGATAATCTGTCTTCCGTTTTTATTTGGAAAATTAAAGCAGTTAGGGATGGTTTTTTAAGTGATGCCATTAAACTTTCTAAAGATTATCCGGCCCACGCTTTTCTTACCTCAGAAACTAGACATCCGTTGATTTTGGAATTTTTTGGGAAACCAGAAGTCCCAACCAATATAACATTTGATCTTACGATGGCCCCTAATCCGTTCGAACAAAATACCAGGATCTATCTTAATTCAAATCCTGAAAAAACGATTTTCTTAACAATTCATACCAGCCTCGGTCAAATCGTTTTTCATCAAAAGATACCAGGCCAGATGGAGACAAATCAAATTACTCTAAATGAGCATATATTTAAAGAATCAGGGATTTATTGGCTATCAATACAACAGGATGATAAAAAAGTGATAAAAAAATTAATAAAAATTTAGTCAGCTATATTCTTTTTTCCCATTCATCAAATCAAAAAAATTATAGCTTTTTTTCGAAATCTGAAAATTAAATTTTGTCAAAACTAGTAATATCCATTATTATGTTTTAATAAACTAGTTTTTATTTCAACAACACTCCAAAACTATACTCTGCTTTCTTATTTTTTCATAAATTAATATTTGGTTTTTAATCAAAAAAGCCTAATATTTGAAGTTCGCAACCAATAAGACTTTTTCTTTTTACAACAACTTCCTTTGGCAGTTGCTGGAATCAGTCTGATATCTTACCAAATTAAATTGACCTTTTTCATTGACCTTTTTTCCAAAAAGAAAAGGTCTCAAAACGATTTAAAATGGAGGAAGCAGAGCAACCCAATTCTACACAAAAACTACCCACTAAAAGCCTTTATGTTCCAGAACTGGAAAAAGATTCCTGTGGAACTGGACTCATCGCCAATCTAAATGGCAACAAAACACACCAACTCGTACAAGATGCTATTCTAATGCTCACCAATATGGAGCATCGAGGAGCTTGTGGTTGTGAACCTAACACAGGTGACGGGGCGGGTATACTTACGCAGACTCCGCACGACTTTTTTGTAGTGGAATTGGCTAAACAAAAAATAAGTCTTCCCGAATTTGGAAAGTATGGCGTAGGAATGATTTTCTTTCCTAAGAATGAACGGCTGCAAGAGCAATGTCGCGTATTATTTAATGATTATATTGATGAACTAGGTTTTGAATTAATAACTTATCGTCAGGTCCCTACCAATAATAAAAGTCTTGGAAAATCAGCAATCGCGAGTGAGCCATATATTGAGCAGGTGTTTGTAAAACCCAAAGATACACTTGAATTATTGGTTTTGGAGCGACGCCTTTTTGTTCTTCGAAAATATGCCATTCACAATATTCATGAGGTTTATCCTCAAACTCGGGATATGTTTTACATCCCATCTTTTTCCTATAAAACAATTGTCTATAAAGGACAATTGACAACCCACCAACTTGGCGATTACTACCCAGACCTTAATGATGAAAACTATACTTCCGCCATTGCCCAAATCCATTCTAGGTTTTCTACCAATACCGTCCCAAAGTGGAAACTAGCCCAGCCTTTCCGGTATATAGCCCACAATGGAGAAATAAATACAATTAGAGGAAATCTCAACTGGTGGAAATCAAAAGAAGATCAACTTATTTCGGATTTATTTACAGAAGAAGAAATGCGCCGATTAAAACCTATTTGCGGGCAAGGGCATTCCGATTCTGGAAATTTCGATAATGTGTTAGAATTTTTAGTCTTGTCAGGACGATCCTTACCTCATGCCTTGATGATGATGATTCCAGAGGCTTGGCAACATGATGAACTAATGCCTGAATACAAAAAGGATTTTTATCAATATCATAAAAACCTGATGGAACCTTGGGATGGTCCAGCCTCTATTTGTTTTACCAATGGTATACTAGTTGGAGCAACTTTAGATAGAAATGGTTTAAGGCCTTCTAGATATTGTCTGACAGATACAAATACCTTAATTGTAGCATCTGAGGCCGGAGCCTTACCCGTTGATCAAGCAAGTATAATTTTGAAAGGTCGGTTACAACCCGGAAAAATGCTAATTGCAGATATGGATGAGAAAAAAATAATTGGTGACGAAGAAGTTAAAAAAATTGTTTGTCAGCGATTACCATACAAGGATTGGCTTTCCGAACATCTAACAACCATTGATGATCTTCCTGGACGACCAGCAGTAGGAACAGGTATCGACCAAAAATCTCTCCTTAATCGTCAGCAATTATTCGGATATAGTCGGGAAGATTTAAAGGTGATTATTGCTCCCATGATCCAAAATGGCAAGGATCCAATTGGGTCCATGGGAACAGATACACCACTGGCAGTGCTGTCTCATCATGCGCAGCATCTAGCCAATTATTTTAAACAACTCTTTGCGCAGGTAACTAATCCGCCCATTGATCCGATCCGAGAGCGAGCAGTCATGTCCCTATTTTCTACATTAGGAAATAAAGGAAATTTATTGTTAGATGATCCACTACATGCAAGATATATCCATTTAAATCAACCCGTTCTGGATGCTGAGGAATTTACCAAAATAAAATTTATTCATCGTCCCCATTACAAATCTGGAAAAGTTGACTTGATATTTATTGCTGATGAACAAAAAGGCCGTCTCAAAGCTGCGTTAGATCATATTTGTGCCACAGCAGAAGATTTTGCAAGAAACAACACCAATATCATTATTCTTTCAGATCGTAATGCTAGTCCACATGTTGCTCCAGTTCCTTCCTTATTAGCGGCAGGAGCTGTTCACCATCACCTAATAAAACAAGGACTTAGGAATGCTACCAGTATTGTAGTAGAAGCTGGTGATGTTTGGGAAACGCATCATTTTGCTACTTTAGTCGGCTATGGTGTTAATGCGATCCATCCATACCTTGCTTTAAATACCATCCAAAATCTCCACGAAAAAGGAGTTTTCTCTGATGAGATTTCTCAAAAAAAGGCCAAGGAAATTTATATCAAAGCCATTGGGAAAGGATTATTAAAAATCTTTTCTAAAAATGGAATTTCAACTTTGCAATCCTATCAAGGAGCACAGATTTTTGAAGCCTTGGGTGTCAATCAAGAAGTGGTCGATTTTAGTTTTAAAGGAACGGTTTCTAGAATTGAAGGAATCGGATTCGATGGAATTGCAAAAGAAGTTGTCGCCAGACATCGACTCGCCTATAATACTTCCCTAAAGCCTGACCAGGATTTAGTAACCGGAGGATTATCCCAATGGAAGAAAGATGGAGAATATCATCTTTTCAATCCTCAAACCATTCATCTCCTTCAGCAAGCTGCCCGTAAAAATGATCAACGATCCTATGAAGCTTATGCCAAACTAATCAATGAACAACTTACGCAAGCTTGTACACTACGTGGATTGCTCACCTTCCGAAGAGCCACTTCCATTCCAATTGAAGAGGTAGAACCGGTAGAAAATATTTTAAAAAGATTTGCCACTGGTGCCATGTCCTTTGGTTCTATTTCACACGAAGCGCATAGTACCCTTGCGATTGCCATGAATCGAATTGGTGGACGTAGCAATAGTGGAGAAGGAGGAGAAGATCCTATTCGTTTCACGCCCAAAGCGAATGGTGATTGGGAACGCTCTGCCACTAAACAGGTAGCCTCTGGCCGTTTCGGGGTGACCAGTTATTATCTAACCAACGCGGATGAAATTCAAATTAAAATGGCACAAGGGGCCAAGCCCGGAGAAGGTGGACAATTACCTGGGAAAAAAGTTGACGAATGGATTGGTAGAGTCCGTCACAGTACGCCAGGAGTTGGTTTAATATCACCACCACCACACCATGATATTTATTCTATTGAAGATTTAGCACAATTAATTTTTGATTTAAAAAACGCCAATCGTCGAGCGAGAATTAATGTAAAATTAGTTTCTAAAGCCGGTGTCGGAATTATCGCTTCTGGAGTAGCCAAGGCTCATGCCGATGCAATTCTAATTTCTGGACATGATGGAGGAACCGGAGCATCTCCAATTACCTCCATTCGTCATGCAGGACTTCCTTGGGAGTTGGGGCTAGCAGAATCACATCAGACATTGGTCAAAAATAAACTTCGAGATCGGGTAACACTCCAAACAGATGGGCAAATACGAACGGGAAGAGATTTAGCGATTGCCACTTTATTGGGAGCAGAAGAGTGGGGGATTGCCACAGCGGCCTTAGTGGTAGAAGGCTGTATTATGATGCGAAAATGCCATATGAATACTTGTCCGGTTGGGATTGCTACTCAGAATCCTGATCTACGGAAAAAATTTACGGCTAAGCCTGAACACTTAATTAATTTTTTCACCTTCTTGGCAGAAGATTTAAGACAATATATGGCACGCTTAGGTTTCAGAACGGTCAATGAGATGGTTGGAAAAGTGGAATTATTGAAATTAAAAAAAGGCATTCAACATTGGAAATATAAAGAGCTTGATCTGAGTCCAATTTTATATAAAGAACCGGCTGATATTTCTGTTGGACAATACAAAAAAGTCGCGCAGGATCATGGGATTAAAGATGTTTTAGATCGAAGATTGATTGAATATGCAAAAGCTTCTTTGGAAGATAAACAAGAAGTAAACGCAGCCTTTCCCGTCAAAAATACGGACCGGGCGATAGGAACCATGTTGTCTAATGAAATCTCTTTATTACATGGAAGTGAAGGGCTACCTGAAGATACCATAAAATTTCATTTTCGAGGATCAGCTGGACAAAGCTTTGGTGCCTTTGGAGCACCGGGTTTAAGTTTTACCCTAGAAGGTGAAGCCAATGATTATTTTGGTAAAGGTCTATCAGGAGCAAAACTAGCGGTTATTCCTGATCGTAAAGCTAATTTCAAACCTAGTGAGAATATCATTATTGGTAACGTGGCTTTTTATGGTGCGACTTCTGGTGAGGCCTATATTCGTGGCTGTGCCGGCGAGCGATTTGCGGTACGAAATTCTGGTGTAAAAACAGTCATCGAAGGAATCGGTGATCATGGCTGTGAATATATGACGGGAGGTAAGGTGGTTATTCTAGGGCCAACTGGAAAAAATTTTGCCGCTGGAATGAGCGGTGGCGTTGCTTATGTACTTGATCGCGATAATGAATTTCATAAAAATCTCAATCAAGAATTAGTCGACCTTGACCCGCTGACTAAAGCGGATACCGAAGATTTACGGTACCTACTTCGCCGTCATTTTTTATACACTGGAAGTGATGTGGCACTCAACATATTAAATGATTGGGAAAATGAAAACACTAATTTCAAACGGGTTATGGGACGTGAATATAAGGCCTTATTAGCCAATAGGAAAGCAGCAGTTGATCAAGGCAGCATGCCTTCAAGGTAATCCTAATCCTTAAACGAATTAAAATGAATTATTATGGTAAATGATCCAAAAGCATTTTTAAAAATACCGAGAGAAACCCCTCGCACCAGAAATACAAAGGACCGAGTTAAAGATTATAAAGAAATTTATTTGCCTCAGTCAGAAGAAAAAATTCAAGCGCAAGCCAATCGTTGTATGGATTGTGGCGTACCTTTTTGTCATAATGGATGTCCATTAGGAAATTTGATTCCAGATTTCAACGAAGCCGTTACAGAAGGAAAATGGGAAACCGCCTATTCAATTTTGAGTAAAACCAATAATTTTCCAGAATTCACAGGAAGAATTTGTCCAGCACCCTGTGAAGCTTCTTGCGTTTTAGGTATCAATGAAAGTCCAGTAACCATAGAGCATATTGAAAAATCTATTATCGAAATGGCTTTCGAAAAAGGTTGGGTACGGCCTGAACCTCCCACTTTGAGGACTGGACGAAAAATCGCAGTGATAGGCTCAGGGCCAGCGGGATTAGCCACGGCGGCTCAATTAAACAAAGCAGGACACACCGTTACTGTTTACGAGCGCAACGATCGTATTGGTGGACTCCTGCGATATGGAATCCCTGATTTTAAACTAGAGAAAAATGTGATTGACCGACGACTTGACTTGATGGAAGC
Source organism: uncultured Saprospiraceae bacterium (assembly GCA_937928405.1). Taxonomy (GTDB): domain Bacteria; phylum Bacteroidota; class Bacteroidia; order Chitinophagales; family Saprospiraceae; genus JALZUU01. The sequence continues at coordinate 7,313 of CALFWZ010000200.1, read as the reverse complement.
CGAAGGTGTTCGCTTCAAAACAGGCGCTAACGTCGGAGTAAATGTCGATGCCAAAGAGCTTTTACAAGCCTCGGATGCTATGGTTCTTTGTGGTGGCTCCACCATTCCAAGAGATCTTCCTATCCCGGGAAGATCGGCAAAAGGGATTCATTTTGCGATGGATTTCCTAGAACAAAACAACAAGAGAATTGCCGGAAATACAATTAAAGATGAAATCCTTACAGCTAAAGGAAAAAAAGTGGTTGTAATTGGCGGGGGAGATACGGGTGCGGATTGTGTGGGTACTTCTAATCGGCATGGTGCCACCTCAGTCACTCAAATTGAATTATTAATTCAACCTCCTGCCAATAGAGATGAATCTACTCCTTGGCCATTGTGGCCAATGCAGCTTCGAACCTCTTCTTCTCACGAGGAAGGATGCGAACGACAATGGGCAATTTTAACGAAAGAATTTTTAAAAAATCCTGATGGTTCAGTGAGAGCGATTAAGACGGTGAACGTAGATTGGAAGGATCAACGATTTACAGAAATACCTGGAACGGAAGAAATTATCGAGTGTGATCTTGTCTTACTCGCCATTGGGTTTACCCATCCACAATTGGATGGAGTTTTATCTGCTCTCGGTGTTGCCACCAATGAACGCAATTTGGTAGAAGATCGTGAATACCAAACCAATGTGGAAAAAGTTTTTGTAGCCGGTGATATGCGCCGCGGACAATCCTTAGTTGTTTGGGCCCTGGCGGAAGGAAGAGCAGCTGCCGAACAAGTAGAAACTTATTTCCAACAGGCTTGGCAAGGCGGAAGATAATTCAAAATAAATGAGAAACCGCTTTTGAAATCAAAAGCGGTTTCTTACTTCAAGGTTTATTTTATTTAGAAAATTTTATTATTCTCCCATTTCTATGGCAAAGGAATCATTTAAGAAAACAGGACTAATGGCTATGTTTTCCTTTGCAAAAAGTAATCCTTCTAAAGCATTGTTTAACTTGGAATCTTTTGCAACTTCTGCTGCGTGAATATAAAGTGTCGTATATTGATCGATTTGATTACTCGATAAACTTGGAAAATCATTTTTCAGCGCCACCATTTCTAAATTATTAATAGTAGACTTAGTTCCTTGCGGAAAAATAGGAACTATTAAATCCTTCGGTTCCTCATTTGGCGACAACACGATATTTATGGTGCTCCAAGGTAAAGCATTTCCAGTCGGATAAGTAGCTAAATAATTTCGCACATCTAATAAATTACGACAAGAAGTAATGATAAACTCTGTTTGATCATAAGGGTGGTTGGCAAAATAATAAAAGGCTTCATCTAATAAAGGATTTAAAGGGTTAGCATCTTTTCCCAAAATGAAGGTGATACTTTCTCGACCGTACATTTGTCGAGTTTTTGGAGGAGTGATATTCAGCGTTAGAGAAATTGTTTCTTCTTCCAAAACTTCAACACAAGGCTCTTCGAAATCTTGATCTACCATTTCATCATAAAAAGCAAGTGGATCTGCTTCTACTATATTGAAGGCATAGTCAATTTGATCATGGGCTTTTACCGAAAAGGTAATTAAGAAAAAAGAAAGAACAAGGGAGCAGTTGATAAAAAACGAATTAAGAGCGTTCATGGGTTTAAAATTTAAAAGTGAATTAAAACTTGTTTACACTTTCAAAGTTAAGGGGAGAACGGAGTCTTTGGAGTCAAGGACTAGTATTCGCAAGGATTGGGGTATTATTCGTTAAAAACTCGCTAATAGGAAAAGAATTGATGATATGATAGTATAGTAACTTTTAGAAAAATAGATATAGTGGCCATTTTGGCTGGTTTGCTGCCTGCCGGCAAAGACAGGGTCAACTAGATGCATTTTTAGAAAAAGTTACCGCATCATTAATGATAGAAAAAGCTAATTTATTAATTCAAAACCGGCTGAGAACCCCGATAGTTGACATCGAGTTGATACCCATTCCCAACGGAAGCCACCAAAGGCATCATCATCATTTCCATTAGTTCCGTTGCCTGATCTTTTGCTTTTTCCATCGCATTGTCTGCATAGGCATCTCGGCGGAATTCGCTACGGAGGATGTTAAAATTTTCATTAAAATCATCGGTATTCACTTCTCGCATCCAACCAATATCCATTTTATCAACTTTTGGATAAACTTCATGACTCAAAATGGTTGGTTCAGGTAAGGTAACTTTTACCCTACGTTTTCGACTATCGAGATTGATATCAAAATATTCATCTAGACGAAATCCTATTTTTAAAATACTAATGGCAGAGATCTCAATATCTGTGGAAGAGACATTAAATCCCCAAATTTTGGTTTGTAATTGTTTGCTAATCCCTTTTTTATCTCGGATTTCCATCGTTGCTAATTCTGCAATTACTCTTTCCACTTTTTCCTTCATCAATCCTTTAGAACGGGAAAAATCGTTCACGGCTGCTCTATTTTGCAAGCGAGCAATCATCGGGGCAAGACCTTCTGTCATGGCTATTCCACACGGGGTATCGATTTGTCTTCCCGTCACCATAAATCGTCCATCAGAGTTTTCTAAAAGTGTGGTGATAACATGATTGACCATAAAGCAGGTATATTTTCCTGTTACCTCGTTCATAGCTTCTACCGCACTTTTTCCTTCATTATTATACCAAGTTTCATAAATATTAGCGGTCGTATCTCTAATATTGGTAAAGTCGTTAAAATAAAGCTGTTTGAGATAACTATGATGTTGCGCATACTCAGCAGGCAATCTATTTTTCAAAGAATCTGGCAGTGCCATTCGATTAGCCACATGACCGAGAAGAGCGAGGTTAAAATTTTTGATGAGGTTATCGAATTCTCGATGGTAACGGTGTGGATTGGCTAGAATGGCTAAGGCATTTTCGTCTTCAAATTCAAAATCAAACTCCGCTGGCACGTAATTGATCTTCATTTCTTCAGGAATCGTCTTTAACCCTCCAGATTTAGTGAAACTACTCATTCCACCATTATTCTGAACATATTTATACCCTAATATTCCTAAGGTACTGATAATCAGTAGCATAAACATATTTGAGACAATGCTAGACTTTTTTGCTGGACGTTCGGACATATAGAAGTAGAAGTTTTGATAAATTTTAATAAAAAAACACAAATCTAGGCAGCGTAATGAACAGTTTTACCGTTTCTAAGGTACGAAATAAGAATAATTTATTCTTTATCTCTAACGATTATTTATCGTTTAAAAGACTTACGAGAGACGAAAAACCAACCAGGATTACAAGAAAGTTAGGCGAAGATACGTTTGGTAATCCTTTTCGATTTGTATGTTCTTTAATTTAGTTGATAGTTAGTTTTCTGTGATGATAAAGTCGTATCGAATCCGTTTGATGCGACTTTCTTTATTTTTCCTATCTTTTGACGTAAAAATTGGTGATAAGTCTCCTTTTTTTTATTTCATCAGAATTTTGGAGTTTTTAAACAACTTCTATTATATGGATAATAAAAGAATTTCAAAAATAGCAAATTTTCGCTTGGTGCGATTGATGTATTTATCAGTAAAATATAACATCATAGTTTTATGAAGATCTTTTATTATCTTTAGTCGAGAGAGATAGATGCCAATTTGTTTGCACGTTACTCAGATGACGTGATACCATTCTTGATAATTTGGGGTGAAATAGGACAAGAGTATGTGTGGCTTAATTATCGTTTAAAATTTTATACTAACATTATCCAACAATTTTAAAAAAATATAATGGTTTTTAGAATTATATTATTGCTTATGGTAATTTTTTCTGTTAAATATACTGGAAATGGTCAAGATGCCGAGAAAAAAATTACACTAGGAATTCAGACAGAGTTTTCATTCATGCCATCTTACCAATATGTGTGGAATAGCTCTGCTGTTGAATTTATCAAACCCTCTACTAGTCAAAATTATGAAATAGGATTAGTGTCAAGTTGGAAATGGTCCAATCGGTGTAATTTTATTTTAGGTACAGAATATAGAAAAGTAAATAGGTTTAGTTATGGTGGAAAAAGCAATTATACCCGGTTAGCGGTAGGAAATCAACTAGAAGTACCTGATGATAGAAGCTGGTGGTATTACGAGAATAAGACCAATTCTATTTCAGTTACGATGGGGTTAAATTACGAAATAATTAAATTTTCAAAGTTTGATATAATCTTACATGCAGCTTATGGAAGAAATTTTTTGCTCAAAAACACCATAGATTTTGAATATATAATTACAGAATTCCGGGAGCGCGATATAGATAATAGACTTGAATCCGTTATGAATGAAAGGCCTCCAAACTATTCTATCACTAAGAAATTCAATTCGATTGAACTTGGAACAGGAATAAAATTTAATAGATTTAGCTATGAAATTCTAATTTCCACTAGTGATGAGAATCTCCGTGGTCGTAAGGCTCATTATGGAGGTAGAATTAGATTTATGTTTTTATAAAAAAACTCAATTGAAATCTATAGGTTATACAAACCAATATCCTAGACCTTTCATAACGAATAATATTACGCTTCTAGTTCCTTCTGAAAAACCGAATCCATTGCATTGCAAATTAAGACAGCTGCTTCCTCCAAATCAGCTTTTTTGTGCGCTGCTGAAACAAATCCTACTTCGTAACCGGAAGGCCCTAAATAGCAACCATTCTGCAATAATTCATGGTGTAAAATTTTGAATAATTCCATTTTCGCTGGATCAATCTGGTCTGCTCTTTGAATTCTATCTGCTGCAAAGGCAATCCAAAAAATAGAACCGATAGTTGGAAAATGAACAGGATATTTTTTAGATACACAAAAATCTTGTAGTAAGGAGACAAAATATTTGGTTCGGTACTCTTGATCCTCGAAAAAACCAGGTTCTATCAACTGACGTAGTGCCGCAAAACCAGCAGACATAGCCACAGGATTAGCTGATAAAGTCCCTGCTTGATAAACTGGGCCATCTGGAGCAATATGGCTCATTATTTCATGACTCGCTCCATAAGCACCTACTGGCATTCCTCCTCCAATTATTTTTCCATAGGTGATAATATCGGGTTGTATATTATAAATTCCAGCAGCTCCTTCAAATCCGACTCGGAAACCCGAAATAACCTCATCAAATATCAAAAGCACCCCATGTGCCGTACATCGTTCTCGAAGGGCCAACAGAAAACAAGGGTTCTGTAATAATAAGCCATTATTAGCCGGAACCGGCTCAATAATGATCCCAGCAATGTCGCCAGAATGATCCTCTAATACCTGGTCTAAGGCTTCTAAATCGTTGAGTGGAATTACTAGGGTCTCTTTGGCAAAAGGAGGTGGAATTCCCGCGGAAGTGCTTTCTCCAAAAGTGGCCAGACCAGAACCTGCTTTCACTAAAAGAGAATCAACGTGCCCGTGATAGCAGCCTTCAAATTTGACAATTTTAGATTTACCAGTAGCGCCTCTGGCTAACCGAATAGCAGACATTACTGCCTCTGTGCCAGAACTTACAAATCTTAATTTTTCGATAAAACGGTTATTAGAAAGAATAAGCTTACCGAGTTTATTTCCTAATACGGTAGGTGTTCCAAAACTCGTTCCTTTACGGACGGTTGCAATGACCTCATCTCGGATTAACGGATTGTCGTGGCCAAGGATTAGCGGTCCCCAAGAGCAGCAAAAATCAAGGTATTCATTATCGTCCTCGTCATAAATTCTACAACCTGAACCAGCGCGAATAAATAGGGGAGGACCGCTTACTGATTTGAAGGCTCGGACGGGTGAATTTACCCCTCCTGGGAAATATTTTTTTGCTTCCGCAAAATGTTCAGCAGAATTATTACGCTGATTGATCGTTTTACTCATACGGCAAAGGTAAAGATTAATTCAAATTATGGAATTATTTAAAATCAAAATTTGGTAAAATTCGGAATGAAATTAGATATAGGTTTTCTTTTATATCTACTTCAAAGCAACTATTATGGGTTTGAGCGAAATAAAGGTACAAAAGGCGGCACAAAAATTTTTAGTTCAACGGTATGAAGGAAGATCGTTGGGGAAAAGGATATTTTCCCAACTTGAGGTGCGTACCAAACAAGAATATGGGGGAAAACGAGCTGATGGATTGTTGGCTTTTCGACATGTACTTTGGGGTGAATTCGTAGTGAGTATGGAAGCTAAATCATATAAAACCCTAGCAGCCATTCGCCCTTATAAAGACCACGGAAGTATCATCTTAGGAAGTTTAAAATGGGGTTTCTACGCAGTTATCGGTTCAGGAGCAGCGATTGCTGTCTTTCGGCAAGAATTATTTATTTATAAGGTAGTTTTCCCTTTTATTGTATTTTTATTTGGGGCCATTCTTTATGCCTTAGTCACGCAAAATCGGGTTTGTCATCAAATATCAAACGTGATTGAGCAAATCCGCCAATATCCCGGGAATCACCAATGGCTGGCAGTTTCTAAAGATAGCCTGGAGAAACTTTGCAAACACAAAAAGCAGCTGCTCAAATGGTCCTGCCAATATCAAGGTATCGGAATCATTGTGGTTAATAATCGAGAAAAAGCAAGAATATGGGTTCGGCCAAAATGGAATTGGAATTGGTTTAAAAGCTATTTATCCTATTATAGCAAAGAAAAACTGATTAGAGAAGCTATTTAGCGCAATTTTAATCGGTTTTTTGGCTCCTTTTATCCGAAAAAAGACTCCATTAGTCGAAATATTGTGACCTCGTTCTAATTTTTAAGTATTTTAGACTAAAATTTCTACCAAAATGAAAAAAACTCCAATTCGTCTACTTGTTGCCTTAATGATGATCATCAGCCTATGTGCGACTATCCACCTTAATAAGTTGTCCAACGAGATGATGGCTGCAAATCAAACAGAATTAATCCAAAAAATCACAGAAGAAGCACCAGTAGAGTCCATTCTTCCTGAAGTTCAAGTAGTTAAAACCATTCTTCAAAAGTTCCTAGATATTTTATAATCAAGTACCTAAAACAAATTATTCAGCACATTATAATAATTAAATTTTTTGTTTTATATTTGTATTGATAATACAAGCCAAATCTGGGATCAATACCCATTAAAACTTTAATTATGTCAGTACAAAATATTGCAGATCAGTTAGTTAACCTATGCCGTCAAGGTAAATTTGACGAAGCTGTTCAAGAATTATATTCTCCAAATATTGTCAGTATTGAGCCACCAGGTGGTGGGTTTACTGAACGAATTCAGGGAATGGAAGCTTTTGAAGAAAAAGGTAAATTATGGCAAAGTATGGTGGAAGAATTTCATGGTGTAGAAGTTTCAGATCCAATTGTGGCAGATAATTTTTTCACTTGTAAAAT
>CALFWZ010000199.1 GCA_937928405.1 uncultured Saprospiraceae bacterium | reverse complement strand
TGGCGAGACCAAGGTGGTATTAAAAATTTGGATGGATTCAATCTGACCAAATTTATCCTGAATTTCAACCCAGTCTCCTACCCTATAAGGCTTGACCCCTAAAATCATGATTCCGGCTGCAAAATTCCCTAAACTTCCTTGCAATGCCATTCCTACTGCAAAACCAGCAGCTGCTAGAATAGCAACTAAGGAGGTCAACTCAAATCCTAAGATACTGGCCACAAACAAGACGACTGCCACTTTCATAGCAATATCTAAAAATGAAGTGGCAAAAGACCTAATTTCAGGTGCCATATTACTACGCTCCATACTGACGGCCAGGATTCTATGCACTTTCCTGACCAGCCAAAACCCAACCATCAAAGCAAATACTGCTATAAAAATCCGAGGGACATAAGTCACCAACATTTCCGTTAGTTTCTCTGAATATTTTTCTAAGTTTTCCATATTTTAGGTGATTGATTATAGTTAAGATGAGATGGAGGATATATATAACCTTAAGCAAAATGCAAAGATATAATTTTCTCCTAAATACTGAAATTCCGGTATATACATCTATTAAATACACGGCAACCTAAATTACAGGGTATTTAAGGCTTGGTAGGTTCAGGTCTTAGGACAGTTTACACCAAACATTCTGAAGTCCTAAAACAGAAATTATTTGAAACAATTATTTATTACTATTTTCATGTTTTTCCTAAATCCATCAGCATAACGATTGGTAAAATAGATCAATAAGCATGAGTGACATAACAATAAAATCTAAGCATTTGAAGGGAGCAGAAATTTCCTGGTTTGCGCCTATCTGCAACGGAGACACCGAATTTATGGGGGAGATGGACAATCAGTACAAAAGTAACTGGGAGAACGCTTCTAATATTCTACTAACTGCCGACCAATTAGGCTACCAAAACATCCTTTGTCCTTCCTCCTATCAAGTTGGACAAGATACCATGAGTTTTGTTAGTGCGGTTGCTCCGCTCACTAAAAATATCAATTTATTGGCTGCCGTTCGCTGCGGAGAAATTCATCCGCCCATGCTGGCTCGGGCTATTGCCACGCTTGACCATATTCTGAAGGGACGACTGACTATTAATATAATCAGCTCAGACCTGCCCGGCACCAAAGTAGATTCTGCGATTCGGTACGCCCGATCGCGAGAAGTAATTGAAATTCTTAAACAAGCTTGGACACAAGACGTCATCGACTTTCAGGGAAAACATTATCAATTAAATCTACCAGCGGCTCCTTGTAAACCTTATCAACAAAATGGCGGACCACTACTCTACTTTGGTGGTTACTCTCCCGCTGGCGTAGATTTGTGTGCAGAACATTGTGATGTATACTTGATGTGGCCGGAGACAGAAACTCGGTTATTAGAATTGATGACTAATATGAGTCAGAAAGCAGCCACCTATAATCGAGCGGTTGATTTTGGATTAAGGATCCACGTCATCGTCAGAGAAACGGAAAAAGAAGCTCGTGACTTTGCCGACCGACTAATGTCTAAACTAGCACCAGAAAAAGGAAAAGAGATTCGAGAACGCGCCTTAGACGCAAAATCTTACGGTGTATCTAGACAGGCAGAAATGCGAGATATTGCGGATCAAAAAGGTTATGTTGAGCCCAATCTATGGACGGGGATTGGACGAGCACGTTCAGGATGTGGTGCTGCTTTAGTAGGTACACCCGATCAAATTATCGCAAAAATCCAGCGGTATATGGATATGGGGATTCGAGCTTTTATTTTTTCTGGTTACCCTCATCTGGATGAATGCAAACGATTTGCCAAGATGGTTTTACCTCGATTGAAAACCTTATCTCTTCCAGTGGAATTGGGACGGATTCCAAGTGAAACACCTGATACTCCTTTGGGGAAAGGGGTTCGGATGTAAGGATGATTTTGACTTTGGATTTAATAATTTTAGTGTAATAAATCTTGCTACCAACATCTAAACTAGTTCATTAGTTGACTTCAAATTTATCAATGTACGCTTTTACCTGTTCGATCGTTAATTCAAGGGTAGTTGAGATGATTTCAATGGAATTGCCAGCTTTGAACATTTTCCAAGCAGCTTCAGCTCTTCCTTTTTGAAGTCCTCGTAAATAAAGACTATCTTTTTCAACATTATATGAGATAGGCATATTTTCTAATTTTTCTATGATAATTTTTTCTAAGTTACGAATTCTAGCCAAAATTACCAACTGGTTAATATACTTTGTGAGCTTTTCTTCTGAATCAGTAAGGCTTTTCAATTTTTTTAAAATACTATTAAGTATTCGTTCAACCTGATCTTTTTTAAAATCGCCAAGCAATGCCATCACCACCACTTCTGGAATTTGAGAGCTAATCAACTGGTCCGAATCAATTTCTGTAATATTAATCATATCAAAACCAGTAAAAATAAGATTGGGTGATAGCGATGACTTCATAGTAGATTTCCTTTTCCCGAGAAAGACCACAATATGACGAATCGGCATCTTATGACGGCGATAAATCAATCCATGATATTCCTGCATTCGAGCCAGCATTTCAGGGTTATTCTTGGTCTGGGATTCTAAATGTAGAATGCTTTGCTTACCTTGTTTATCGTAAATTTTGTACAAAAAATCGACCTCTCGCTCTAAGTTTTTTGACATTTTAAATTCCAACGATTCATACTTTAAAATTTCAATATTCAATTGCAATTCAATCAATGGAATGAATATCGCCGGAGCGTTTTCACGGAAAATTCGATCATAGATGTTTCCAACAGACTTGCTATCTTTTTTAGTATTATCCGATTCTTTAAACATAAAAAATTATTAAAATTGAGTACGAAGTCCTTTGTTACTACCAAGAAAAATTCAACTAATATCAAACCAGTTGGATGCTAAAACATTATTTATTACTCAATTTATTTTCGGAGAAGTCACCACTCGATTTGAGCAGCCCGAAAGAAGAAGATAATCCTAAATCAATCTAACTTTGAAAAAAGATCATAATGCAAAATTAGACAAAAAAACAACTTAAAACAAAATAATTTAAATTTAAATTTTAAAAACAAATTAAATCAACAAGTGACCCCTGAAAACAAAAAAGGACCTGAAGCAAATGAATACTTCAGGTCCTTTTTATTTTATTTGAAAAATGCCTTATTTACCTTCTGGGTTTATAGCGAATAACTCAACCTCAAAAACAAGCGCAGCATTAGGTCCAATGTTTGGTGGAGAACCTCTTTCTCCATACGCCAGATTACCTGGAATCCAAAAGCGGTATTTAGAACCTATTCCCATTAACTGTACACCTTCCGTCCAGCCAGGAATCACTTGATTGAGGCCAAAAGTAATGGTCTCGCCACGTTGTACAGAACTGTCAAATATAGTTCCATCTAGCAACTTACCTTCGTAATGTACTTCTACTTTATCTGTAGCTTTTGGTTTTTTACCATTACCAGCTTTGATTACTTTATATTGCAAACCGGAAGCAGTGGTTTTTACGCCATCTACCTTACCATTCTCGGCAAGAAAAGCAGCACCAGCAGCGAGATTGGCTTGGCCTTCAATAGCCGCTTTTTCCATGGATTTAGCTTGCATGTCAGCAGTAAATTTATCTACTTGACTTTTGATAGTCAAACTATCCATTGCACTATTTCCACTATTAAAATCACGGCTACCTGCTCCAAATTGAGCACCACTTAATTCCATCCCCATCGTTTCCATTTGGAAGGAAAAATCCTGTCCAATGGCAAGGGAAACACTATCGACATTAAAGCCAAAAGGCTTATCCTTTGAGGCAGGATCTCTCTGTTTCATCATCATCTCCATTTGAAATTGATCAATCAATTTCCGAGATTCTTCGTTGGTAAGACCTACTTTTTTAGTTTGATCAACAAACCCTTTTTCTAGCATCTCGCTATTTAGAGTCATTCCTTGCTCTTTCATGTTTTGAGAAAGGAAATTACCGATCGCATAAGACATACTGTCTGTTTCAGTGGCAAATTTCGTGCTGCTAGAACCGACACCGGCCCCTCCACCACAGGCGGAAAATAGTAGCAATAAACTCACACATAAGCCTCCACTGAGGATTAATTTTTTCATGTAAATTTTAGTTTTGATAATAAAAGACGCAAGCTAACAAGATTTTTGGGATTAAACCCAGATATTAACTTCCATTTCTAAACTAATTTTGAATTTTTGACAGACAGATTCCTGAATTTCCTGTGCGAGCGTATAAATTTCGGCTCCTTTGGCATTTCCATAGTTGACCAGAACGAGTGCTTGACGGACGTGGGTGCCCGTATTTCCTACCCGTTTTCCTTTCCAGCCACATCGCTCGATGAGCCAAGCCGCTGGTAATTTGATGGTTCCATCCGACTGGGGATAGTGGGGAATATCTGGATATTGCTCATAAAGTTCAGCAAATAATTTCTTTTTAATGACCGGATTTTTAAAAAAACTGCCCGCATTACCAATTTCTTCAGGATCTGGGAGTTTTTCTGAACGAATTTTAATGACCGCATTACTAATATCCTGAATCGTGGGGTTTTCAATCCCAGCACCTGCCAAGACTGTTTTTATCGCTCCATAAGATAGGTGGAGGCGATGTGGTGGTTTAGATAACTTAAACCATACTTTAGTAATAATATATTTTCCTTTTAACTTGTTTTTAAAAATACTATTACGGTAGCCGAAGGCCAACGCTTGTTTTCGAAATATTTTTGATTTTCCGGTGGCGATTTCCACCGCTTCGAGTCGATGAAAAATATCTTTAATTTCGACTCCATAAGCGCCGATATTTTGCATAGGGGAAGCACCTACCGTGCCTGGAATTAGCGATAAATTTTCTAAACCACCTAGATTATTTTTAACGGCAAATAAAACCAATTGATGCCAGTTAACTCCTGCCCCTGCCGAAAGATAAACTGCGTGTTTAAAATCACGTTCGATTTGTATTCCAGGAATAGACATTTTTAAAACCACTCCTTTTAAATCATTTAACAAGAGAATATTTGAACCTCCACCTAAAATGTAAAAAGGATGAGTGATTTTTTTCAAAACAGTACGCAACTGCAAAACCGAAGTTATTTCTATTAATTCTTCCGTATGTGCTTCGATGCCAAAAGTATTGAAGGAACGTAGTGATTTATTCATGTAAGAGATGTGGATAAGCTATTTCAAAACCCCAGATTCCCTTTTTGACAGGTAGGAGCACCTTATCTCCTTTTTGAGCTTCTTGATAAATGGGTGCTTTCGTAGTTAGTCGAATAATGGATCCTTTTCGAACAACAAAGGCATAATAACCATCGGGGTTTTCTTGTGGAATCCGACCAAATCTACTTTCGTTAAAGGCTTCGTTTTTAACAAATTCTACCGATTCTTCTTGGGCACCTCGGAAAGACAACAACCGGTTGGTCAAACTAAATAATAATGGCATTAAGATCGCTCCAATAACCATCGCTCCAATATAAAGTTGAAATTTTTCAATAATCTCCTGATTTTCCTGCTGGAATTTATAGCCAATCGCCACACCGGCTAACAAACCCAGCAATAACCCTATCAGGATCATCTTATTTCGATCGAAGGTATTCGCATACCAAGAAAATTCGTTAGCGTACAAAAATATTATTATAAAAAACCCAACCGCACCAGCGACGATTTTTTGAATATTATTTTTAGCTGATTCTGAAGTATTGGCCATATATCCTACAAATTTAAGCATTGAAATTAATATCCTCCTTATTTTTTAAACAACTTCATAAAAAACTAAAATAAGCCAACGCGACTAAGGAAAAAGAAAACATACGCCTCACTGATTTTCTAAGAGCAACAGGGTAGGAGAAAACCAATGTACATCTGATCATTTATTAGAATAAAAAAAATAAGAAAAAAAATATGATTTTTCCTTTGACAATCAGATAAAGGAATCATATATTTGCAGCGCTTTATAAGAAAGGCACCTTGACAATTTGTCACTTAAAAAGGATCCGACTGACTCAAAACGAAGACGTTTAACCTGGTTTTTGCATAAAAATCAGGTTAGACGGCCCCTTCGTCTATCGGTTAGGACGCCAGGTTTTCATCCTGGAAAGAGGGGTTCGATTCCCCTAGGGGCTGCTAAAGCTTAAACCTTTGCAAATCAGTGATTTGTGAGGGTTTTTTTATGTAGTAGTAATTCCTTTTACCATTCAATAATTCGGCGTAGCACCAACATCTACCTTTGGAATGATTTATTGAGCGTTGGCAACGGCTTCCCGGAGAATGGTGGCGCCAGGTCCTTCTAATTGGCCATTTTCTAAAGCAAAATCATAACTAAATGGTTTCAAGTCCTCCAGCGTAATCGAGTCTCTGGTGTTTTGCGCTATTATGCTTTGTGAAAGCAAGATTAAAAATAAAAGGGTCGTAAATTTGTTAAAGGAGGGCATTGAGAAAAGCTTCATACTTAAGTTTATTTTGTCATCAATATTTTTTTACAATACCTCTATAAACCAAAGTAAAAGGAAAGTTGAGGCAGCGAAAATAGGTCCAAGATTATAAAGTTGGAGTAGAAATGCTGCTTTTGGGACGGATGGAAGGACACCGTCCATTTTTTGTTATGGAAGTTGTTCGAAAATAGCTAGGCGGCCAATTTTTTTGAGGACTATAAATTGCTAAGTATATCCTGCGCCTCTTTATATTTGAATTGCCCATTCTGTATTTTTTCTAACCATGATTTTGCACTTTCTTTATCTTCTTTTTGCAAATAAGCTAAAGCTAAGTACCATCGACTCTGTTCAACAAAACTTACATCATTCGCTTTAATTATTTTTTTAAATGAAGCAATGGCTTTATCGGCCTCTTGATTAGCTAATCGAGCATTGGCGGTGTAAAAGATATAAATCATATTCTCAGGATCTTCGGCTAGTATTTTTTCAAAAGCATCTGCTGAAGTTCCGAAGTCTTGATTATGATAGAGATCAATGGCTTGATCTAAAGTTGGCACTTCACTTGCCTGGCCTGATCGTTGGTCAAATACCATGACATATGGTTCAAAGTTGGAAGCATAAATTTCTTGACTAGATAAATTATTGTTAAAAAACCAGTGATAGGCAATTAATAGCAAGGCCACCGCTGCTGCCATTGACAATATTCTTCGAAAATTAAAATGCACAACTTTAGTAGCATCAGGAGTAGTGGCAGGTGCTTCCCAATTTTCATTTACCTCTTTTAGTACGTTTCGTAATTCATGTACTTTTTCTCCTTTTAAAGTCTCACTCAATTGGCGATGCAAAACAAGTTCCTCTTTTAATTCAGGATCCGTTTGAAGTTGGGCTTCAAAACTTTCCAAGGCATCTCCTTCTAATTCCTTAGAAAGGTATTTTTCGATTAAGGCATATTTTTCTTCTGAGTTCATATTTTTGATTAGGTAGTGAGTGCCTCGGAAATTAGTGGTTTTTTAATTCATTAAATTTCAAATCTGCTTGCACAGCTTTGACTAATTTTTCTTTACAAAGAAATTTTCTTTTTTTAATATAACTTTCGCTGGTGTCGAGTTTTTCCGCAATTTTTTTCAAAGGAATTTTTTCAAAAAACCATTTCAAAATATTTCTACAGTTTTCACCTAAAGCATCAAAGTGTTTAAAAAAAACTTGTTCTTTTTCAGATTGTTCGATGCGTTCGATCATGTCATTTTCCAATTTCACTTCCTCGATTTCTTCCAAAGGAGTTCCCGTAAATTTTTTATTATTTCTAATCCGCGTCAACCAAAGATTTCGACACACTATTCGGATATAACTTTTCAATTTACAAGTCAAGGTAAAGTTGCCAGTTTCAACTTTTCGAAAAAGCGCAATAATCGCCTCTTGAAAAACATCTCTGGCATCTGATTCAGTTCCATTATTTTCACTGACCCATCGAATCACACTGGGCAAGACATCATCATAGATTTGCTTAATCACTTGATTATCAGCATGTAAAATACCTTCTAATATTTTTTGATCCCTTGGGGTTTGTGCTTGTATCATTTACTTATAACATATGCCATTGAAAGGTTACCCGTAAAGCTAATATTTTTTCAAAAATAATTTTTTTAAAATAATTCTAATAAAAAAGGTAACCTTTCCTCTCTTCATGATATATGGAGTCAGAACATCCAATTTTGACAAACCAAAAAAATCCATGTCCATGAAAACGATCAAATTAATTTTAACAGCGACTTGCTTCTTGTTCTTGCAAACAGCGTTTGCCAATACCAATCCAACTAAATTGGATTGGGAAGAAAAACTTCGAGTTCATCTTAACGCTGCCATCGGAAACGAAAATTTTTCGTTTGAAAAATTGAATGTTACCACTTCTGAAAAAAAGCTATCGGGTACGGGTACCTTTTTTGGAAAATCAGGCGTAGGTTTTACGGTCAGCTATGATAGTGATAACTCCATTGGTTTTTTTGAAGGGGTCATGCCGTCGAATGCAAAAATGTCGGTGACCAATGATGCGTTGGTAAAATTGGCTGGGCAAAATTTAAAAAATGCCATTCCTAGTGGAATTTCAAAAGGCATTTATTTAGAAAAATTTAATTTCTATTTTTCCAAAGAAGATAAAAAAGACAAAAAGAAAGGGGACGACGAAGAGGAGACGGAAAGAAAAGTCAAGCAATTTAATTTAGTTTTTAATGTTTTAAAAAGTTGGGAAATTTTTTCAGGTGCCAAGGTCAAATTAGATCAAATCAAAATTAATTTTCAATTCGATTATCCTAATCTAAAAGAGAAGCGTAAGACCTTTGCCAACTTGACAGGTCAAACCAAAGTGTTTGGAAAAACCTTGGACGTAACCGCTAAGTTGAACGATAAAAAAGAAGACTTACAACTCATCGCTCAAACAGAGAAAATTGCCTTAAAAAACACACTGCAATCGCTAGTGGGAAAAAACAGTATTAAAGGATTTGACATTCCAGATAAACTGATCAACTTTTATCTGCAAGATGCCGCCTTGACGTTTGCACCATACCAAGATTGGGTCACCATTAATGCTAACTCCAACTTTGGAAACGTAGACCTATGGGTAAAAAGAGAAAAGAAAAAAGGAAAGAAGAAGACTGCTTACTTAGTGACGATTTCACCTCCAAAGGGTTTTAAATTTTCAAAAATTGATAACCATTTAAAATCATTAGATGCGATTGATCTAAGTGGTCAGAAGATTGTGATTTCTTCGGAAGAAAAATCTAAGAAAGAAACTGCTAAGATTCCCAGTATGGCACAAGTGTCAACGGCCATCAAAAAAGGTTGCAGCATGGTGGCCAAAATAGATTTGACAAAACTCAAAGTAGATCATTTGATTGGCGTTAAAAACTTAATTCTTAGTTCTCCTTTGACCAGTAAATTAGATCATATCCATCTAGATGCCAACTTAGATACAGATATCAAATTGGGAGAAACGTCGAAGTTGACGGGCGTTATATTCCGGTTAAAACCTTCCCCCAGTAATTTTGCACTTTCCTTACTAGGTGTAATGGATACCAGGGTGAGTGATGATCTTTTAACATTTAAAGGTGGTGTAGAAATCGTATTGACGGATCAAACCTTAAATTTCTTAGCGATGATGCAAGGGGATTGGCATGATCCGCTCGGGGCAAAAGGATTGCGCGTAAGTGATTTAGGCATCAAGGTGGGAGCGAGTTTTACCACGGCACCAGCAATACTTCCAAACATTGCGTTGTCAGGGGATATTAAGATTGGAAAATTCCAAGGAGATGCGACCGTAGCTTTTGATACTCGTAACCCTGCCAAGTCTATGTTGTCAGCAGGATTTAATAAATTGGTTATGTATGATTTTCTGGAGATGATCATGAGTGATAGGGTCAAGCGTAAGATTCCTGATGATATGAAGAAGGCGTTGCAAAACACCTATTTCAAAGATGTTTATATCGAAGTAGTACCCAAAGCAATTCAGGTTTTAGAAAAAAATTATGATGCAGGATTCCGGGCAGGAGGTGAGATGAATGTTTCAGGATTCCAAGCAGAAGGAGGATTTGATATTAGTTATGATAATGGAATCATGGCGAAAGCATTTGTTGACCCCATGGATTTTGGCATCTTCAAATTGGAAGGAGCGGGTAATAATCCACGACCAGGTTTTATCCTTGAATTAAGAAAAAGAGAAAACAAAAAATTTGCCGTCAACGGTGCTGTAAGTCTTTTAGGATTAAAAGGAGAGACCGATATTCACATGAAAGAAAATGGATTTGAATTCATGGTTGCTGGAAGAATTTTTAATCTTTTCAACGGGAAAATTACAGCAAGTGGTGGAGACATCAAGAAAGCAGAAGACATGTATCTCCATGTATTAATGGAAAACAACTTTTTCGATTTTTTACAGAAGGACGTTTCCAAATTCGTTAAAAACTCCACCAAAGGAGGCGTTTCCAAATTACAAGTGGCGTATAATGGTTTAAGAACAGCAGAAAAGGTAGTGGCAGATTGGGATAAAAAAATCAATGCGGAAAAAGCAGCGATTAGAAAAAAACAAAACAAAAAGCGAGCGGCTTATGATGCTGCGGCGCGTACCTTTTCAAGTTGGCAAGGAAAAGTTAATACCATCAATAAAGAAATCACTTCGTTACAAAAAGCAAAGAAGAATGCTCCATTCCATAAAAAAGCATGGTATAATACAAAGATTGCCGCTAAGTATACGGCTAAAAAATCAGCGACGTATTCTTTAAATATTGCTAAAAAAGCGTTAGATGGATTGAAATGGGTAAATAGTGATCCTGACAAAGATCCTCAAGTAATCTATTTAAAGGGTCAAAGAGGAATTTCACTCGGTGCCGTAAAATCAGCCCTAGCGTTGGTCAAAACTACCCAAAAAGGCTTAGGAATTGGCGGAGAAGCAACCGCCTGGATTTTGGAAAAAGGACCGGATGGAATCGTCAACGTTGAAAAAGCAGAATTTGAAGGTAGGCTTGGATTACTCAGTAAGAAGGCAGTCAAATTAAAATTACAAGTAAAGTGGTTGGGTAGGAGACAGACGCTTAAAGTGGCTTTTGATTTTGGCAATACGGCTTCTTCAATCGCAAATTTGTCGAAAGAACTAATGAAATTAAAATAGAAAAATATTGTGGGGAAGGTGGTGGTAAAAAACTACCTTCTCTATTTTTTTTATAACTTTAACTGCTATACTCAAAATGGTTTAAAATGTTTATTTGTTTAACTGTTTATAAGCAACACTTGTCAACAGTTAAACATTCTAAACAAATAAACAGCTTTTTCATTTTCCTTTTTTCACCCCGTTCGTAATATAAATATAGATTCCAAAAAACTAAATGAAAAAATCTATTCTATATTTTTTGCTCCTTTTTTCATATGCTTCCTTTGGGCAATTAGACGCTCAAATGGCGGATAGCCTTTACTATGCGGGGAAGGATTGGTACCATGAAGGCAATTATAAACGTGCAAAAAAAGATTTTGAAAAAGCACTTGAAATTAATTTATCTCTTTATGATTCTGTTCATTTAAAGGTCGTCAAATCCTATTTTCGATTAGGGAAAAATGAACGAAAACTAAAGTATCTAAAATCTGCGCTTGCTATCTTAAACAAAGGTTTATCACTTGCCATAAAATTAGAAGGGGAAGAAAGTAAACGGGTGACAGAGTATTATATTGAAATAGCTTACGCTTATGCTCAATCATTTAATTTAGAAAAATCTCATTATTATAACCAAAAGGTAATTCGGATTTTCAAAAAATTATATGGAGTAGAAAGTATAGACGTAGCAGATATGTACATGAACGTTGGACTTACTTTTGTTAGAAATGGCGACTACCGACAAGCGGAAAACTACCTATCCAAAGCACTAACTATTTATCAAAAAAAATCAGCACCAGATAGTGAAACATTTAATCGAATATATAATAACCTCGGATGGTTGTATAGAAAGAAAGGGAATTATGAAAAAGCATTAGAATACAGTAAGAAAGCCTTAAAAATCAAACTGCTAAATTACGACGAATACCACCCTAGTGTAGCCAAATATTATGGAAATATTGCTGATAATTATTATGCTAAAGGAGCGGTTGAAAAGGGGTTGCCGTACATGGAAAAAGCATTAGACATCAGCAGAAAATCTTTGGGAGAAGATCATCCTCAAACAGCTGGTATACTTGGAGATCTTGGAGATTTTTATGCTGCCGTGGGAAGGATAGAAGATGCAAAAAAAATGATGCAAAAAAATATTGAAATTAATGAAAGAAGATTAGGCTTGACGCACCCCTACGTAGTTTCAGCACATAATGCCATTGGAGAACTTTACGAAGAGGAAAAAGAATATGACAAGGCACTGGAAGTTTACCAGCAAAATTTGAATAGATACTTATCGCATGATTATCGAATTGATCACCTCGTCTCTGATGCCTACGATGATATTGCCGAAGTTTTTCTAAAAAAAGGAGCACTAGATGCTGCCCTTTACAACAATGGTCTTGCTTTAGAATACCTTGCTAAAAACTATGTTTTTTCTCCTTCCGATTTTTCTAAAAATCCCTCGTTCCATCAAGTGGAGTCCGAAGTTGATTTTGTTTATGCCTTAGATGCTAAGGCATACATTTTAAATGAACGATATTCCAAAAATCAAAATAGTTCAGATTTAGAAAATGCACTAAAGGCGATCCAGACGGCAGTAGATGCCATTGAAAAAATAAGAAGAGGATATTCCACCACCGAGGAACGTCAAACCTTAAATGAAGCCATGCATCAAGTATTCGAATTGGGCGTTGGGTTGGCGTATCAAATGTATGATAAAACAGGAGACGGTCAGTATTTACGATTAGCACTTAGTTTTTCTGAAAAAAGTAAAGCAAGTATTCTTTGGCAAAACATGAACGAAAATTTTGCCTTAGCAAATTCTGGAATCCCAGCTGAAGTGATGGATGATATAGCATCTTTACGTGCTCAAATTCAAGCATTGGAAGAACATTTTTTTGAATCAGATAAAGTCGCAAAAGAAAAAATAGCTAATCAACTTTTTAATGCTAAAAGAAGTTATGAAGAAAAAATTGGAGCGATAGAGCAATATAACCCTGCCTACTTTAAATTGAAATATGCTTCTCCAGAGGTGGACATCGAAAATTTAAAATCAAAAACTAAAAGTGAACAAATAGCATTCGTTGAATATTTTTATGATGATCATAATATTTACCTGTTCGTTATTTCCAATGGTAAGTTAAAAGGAGAAAAAATGGCCTACTCCAAAGCATTAGATTCGGCTATTATAGGTTTAAGAGATTTTGATGTTATGCGATTCAGTCAAAAAAATCAAAACTCCGATTATATCAATCGACTCGATTTTTTATATAAAAATCTAATTCAACCTATTTGGAAAGAGATTAAAGCAAGTAAGCAAGTAGTTTTTGTTCCACACGGAGTAATGAATTACCTTTCTTTTGAAATGTTGGCTCCACAAACTAACAAAAAAGATTTTAGGAAGCTTCCCTATCTCTTGAAAAATCATCATATACAATATGCGTGGTCTTTATCTTTTTATGAAAAAAAACATACGCAAACATATGACCATAAATATAATTATTTAGGTTTTGCACCTTCATTTCATGATAAAAACTTAGCAGCCAATACCGACAACCAATCGCTAAACTATCGAGATAATTTAATTGATCTCAACTATTCCGAATCAGAAATCACAAAAGCGAATTCATTTTTTAATGGAAATATTTTTATAGGGAATGAGGCTTCAGAAACTTCTTTCCAGCAATTAGCACCCGAAAGTAAAATCATCCATTTAGCCACTCATGCTTTGGCTAATGACCAGCAGCCAATGCATTCAGGTTTAGTTTTTTCCAATCAAAAAGATACGATGGAAGATGGCTATTTGAATGCTTATGAAATTTACAATATGAAACTATCGGCAGAACTTGCAGTCATGAGTGCATGTAATACAGGTTTCGGAAAACTTGCTGAAGGAGAAGGCGTGATAAGTCTAGGACGTGCCTTTTCGTATGCAGGATGCAAAAGTGTAATGATGAGTCTTTGGATGGCCAACGACCAATCTACCTCAAAGCTGATCGGTTCTTTTTATGAAAACTTAGATAAAGGACAACGAAAGGACGAAGCATTGAGAAATGCAAAAATTACCTATTTAGAAAATGCAGATCCATTTACTGCACATCCTTATTTTTGGGCAGGAATCGTAGGTGTAGGAGATATGTCTCCACTAACTTCGCAAGGCAATAATTATGCTTGGTGGATAGGAATTGGAACCATCATTTTCCTGTGGTTAGTTTTCAAGTTATCAATCAGAAAGTGACATTTGATCCATATTCGATAGTGTTATTTAGAGCATGTTTAAAATTAACATAATCATTTCAATAGAATGGGTGTTTTTTGCTATTTGCTTTTGGCTAGGGTGTTCAATTATGAAAAAAACTGCTGCATTTTTCCCTAGAAGAAACAGCATGCAAAATCTTTTAAATTTTACATTTTAATTTATTTTTATTGTTCATTTTTTTGGCAGAAAAAAAACGAAACAAAAAATCTGCCGCCTGTAGTATTTTTCGAATTCGGTACGTCTAATAAAATATCAAACTGAATAAACTCGCTTTGAGATTCCATTTTAAAATATAAATTATTGATTATCAATTATTTATTTTTTTATTTAACAGTTCTTTAGCTCATACAGTATTCAGTTTAAGACATTTTATTAATGCACCGAATGGAAAAAAACTAAAGGTCGGAACCTTTTTCATAGCAGGAACAATTCCAGTTATTAATAAAAAAAAATTAGATTTTTTGTTAGAACTCAATTTTAAGGTCAAAAAGTACAAGAAGAATTTTTTCACTCTTATAGTGTAGATTGAACACCCTAGCTATTTGCTATTTGCCCTCCTGCCTCCGGCAGGTAAACTTTTATCGTGATAATTTTTAAACCAGTTTCAAATATGCAGCAGTTTTTTTTAGTTTAACAGCCTAGTAGACCACCACCCCACTATCCTTTACCCATTTTCCCCAACGCTGGTTATATCCGTGGACTTGATTGGTGGGTTCATTATTTGCCTTGACTAAAGGATAGCCGGCATTGATCCAACTAAAAATACTACCATAGAGATTATAGACATCGGTATATCCTGCTTTTTGCAATTTTTCGCCGATGCGTTCGCTACGATAACCAACAGAACAATAGGTAAGTACTTTCGCTCCCTTTGGAATATCGTCCAGTCTTTCTAATTTGAAATCATCATATCCTACCCAGATGGCTCCTTCGAGATGACTAATATCGTATTCCGCTTTTTCTCGAGTATCTAAAATAATATAGTCGGCTGGATTGGCTTTTAGGGTTTTGACATCGATGTCTCTAACACTTCCTTTGGCCATTTTATCCGCCATCTCTGCAAATTCCGCCTCCGTAAATTGCCCCGCTACTTTAGGTGCAGTAGTGCAATGTAAAAAAGCGACCGCGATGAAAAGATATAGGTATTTCATTTTGAGATGAATAATGTAATAATTTTGAAATGAGGAATACACTTTTTGGGCGATTCTTTTATTCATTAAAGATATAAAATTATCGTTTTAAATGCTGTCTCTAAAATGACATTGGGAAAATCTTAAATGTTCATTAACAGTTAAGATAGACCATTAAATAAAACATGCAAGAAGAGACATTGTTAATTATTCAGAGACTATTCAATAAACTGTGTCAAAATAAATTTGAAACCTACCGGCCGGCAGCGGGCAACCTTAATGCCTAAAAATGATTGCATTTAATAAATTCATATTCAGGATTTTAAAATTATTTTTTTCACGTTAGCAGGAAAATTGAAGTTGTTTTTGAGGTTGAGGTTGAAAAACATAAAATTTAGAACAGTCCCTAAGTAAAACACGCCAAAAGAGGCATTATCAATTCTATTCACTATCCCCCTTAAAACCATGTAAGACTTGTCCTTTAAATCCATCGGGAAATTGTTCAATTCCAGGAAAACCTAATCTAATATCCTGTCCATTATGCGGAATATAGGCGGTACCAAAAAGATAATCCCAGATAGCGAGCGTGAGACCAAAATTAACACCCGTATGTCGGTCTGCGGGTAAGTTATAGGAATGGTGCCAAATGTGCATCTCTGGGCTATTAAAAATATATTTCATAACTTTTCCTAGTAGCGCACTGCCCAACCCTGCAAAAATCAGCGTCCATCCGATCATTTGCCACCACACCATTTCAAAAAATACCGGAATATCCAATAATCCGTTGGCGGTTAAGATGCCAAATAAGGCCCCAAGTAATCCCCCGGTTACGTAGCCACTAATGGTGATATTGGAGTGGTTATAATGTCCCCAGATGAGGGTAAAAATATGAATGACAAAAAAGTCGTGCAATCCAATTCCTAATAAAGCTAGTGGAATATACTCTAAGACTCGATAAACTATATTTTCCATCCAATGAAACCGCAAGTGTGCCGCAAACCCCATTTCTTCTACCGAGTGATGTACTTTATGAAACTCCCATAGTCGCTCCGATTTATGCAGCAAACGGTGTATCCACCATTGCACAAAATCTCTAACAAAAAAACCAATTAACAAAATAGCCCAAAAAGGAAAATTTCGCATCGGATTGATTGCTTGCAAGTCGAATCCTCCGGTCAACGCCATGATTCCATCGTTAAATAAATTGACCACTACGTCACTCGCCGCCTGATAAATTACTAAGGAGAAAATAAAGAAATTAAAAAACATGTAGAACCCGTCCAACCAAAAATCTTTTCGCAAGGTACGTTGGTTTTTCCGCCAAGGAATCACTACTTCTAAGACTAGAAAAAATAAGGAAACTAGAATTAACCAATAAAAATAATTATGCCAGCTAGGATGGGTGATTTCCTTCCAGAGATAACTCGCGTATCCGGTATAACCATTTGTAAATATGTCGATATATTTGATCATCGTTGGTTGCTTTTAGGCAAAATTTATGCGGCCACAAAGGCCTGCCGTTTAGCGGTTCATTTGGAAAAACCCATTGTGACTTTGTGCTTTAGTGGCAAAAATCCTTTTAGGTTATTCTGCCGCTTTCCAGCCATCATATCCACCTTTCAAATTATAGATTTTTTCAAAACCTGCTTCCTCTAAAATGGAACAAGCCCGTGCACTTCGTCCTCCTTTTTTACAGTAGACCAAATAAGTTTTTGCCTTATCCAATTTTTCTACTTGAGACTTAAATTCAGGATTTTGTATATCCAAATCAAAAGCGCCTGCAATCTTCCCCGCCGCTATTTCTTCCGGTGTTCGTACGTCTAAAACAAGCGTATTTGGGCCTTCCATCTTGGCTTTAAAAGCCGCCGGATCTAGATCTACAATTCCGCCAGTAGTTGCGGAGTTGGTGGAATTAGAAGTGCAACTTAAAGCCGCAATTTGTATAACTAAAAAAAGGAGGATAAGTTTTTTCATGATAGGTGATATTTTAAGATAATTGATATAATAAGTTTATTCTGGCTTAAAACGGACATTTTATTCGATGCTAATCTCCTCGATCCATTTTATTTTTTCTTGTTGAATTTTCTTAACCATTGTTTCCAACGCACTTTCTTTCTCCTCAAGTTTTTCTAATTGATACAAGAGATCTGCTTCAAATTTTTTAGACTTTTTCAACAAACCACGTATTTCAAATTGAATAATGGTTTCGGTTAATGGATTATTCAAAAAATGATCGACCGTTCCTATAAAACCATTAACCGGAAGGTCCTTTAGATGGGTTATATTGATATCACCCAATTCTTTTTTATACCTTTTCGTTAACTTACGAATATTCGTGGTGATTGATTTTGCTTCTTGTAAATGTTGGTGTTTTTTTTGTTTGGAAAACAATCCACTGAGCAAATCTCCTATGCCCCAAGTCTTTGCTTTTCCACCTTGTCGATGCAATTTACCAAACTCATTTAAAAGTTCTGTAACTGCGGTAATTGATTCACTGAGTCGAAGCAGGATGGCTTCTTTTTCATTAATTTCTATTTCTAAATTTGTTAATTTTTCTGCTAGAACTGGATCTTTACTTTTGAGTAGTTCCGCTTTTTCTTGAATCTTTTGTAGATATGTTTCTTGTAATGTTTTGTTTTCCCTTAATTGAGTTAATAGTCTTTCTTGCGTTTCATTCAATGCTAAAATGGCCTCATAGTTTTCTTTTACTTTCGGCAGATTTGCTAGTTGATTAGTAACTGAATTATAGTCTTGCAATAAAGAAGTTCGTCCGTTGATTTGTGCACGGAGCGTCGCTAATGCTTGATCTATTGCTTTCGTATTCATGGTAGAGGACTATTGGCTAACATACTTAATACACTGTGTAATAAATTCATTTAAATTTTAGAATGCTTCTTTATGGCGATTACTTCCTCTAAATTTCATCAAATAGCTACGGCTATTTTCAAAAATA
>CALFWZ010000198.1 GCA_937928405.1 uncultured Saprospiraceae bacterium | reverse complement strand
AAGAACAAGGTCTTTTTAGTTTGCTAGAAAACTATCTCTTGTCCAGATCTTAAAGAAACCGCCGAGTACGAGAGTACGCTCGGTGGTGTGAGAGGACGAAACGACCGATGAAAGGCATCGCTCGTTTCTCCTACTCGATTTATGGAAGAATGTGTGCGAAATGATTGATATGTTTTGACGGTCAATATTTTTTAATGTTTTAGATTATCTTCCATTCAAGAAAAAACTAACTTAGTTGAAAAACTATTGGTTTCATTCCGAACAAAAGAAAAGGTCAGCAAAATTTTATATATTATCGCCATCATTTTAATGATGTTAAATCTCTTTAATAAAGGAACTGATACGGAAAATAAAATTATGGAGTATAGTAGCTGGTTGGCTTTGGTTATAGCAGCTTTATATGAAATATACCTATCACGAGAAAAGAAAAAAGAATTATCTGAATCGAACAAAGTCTAAGTTTTTTTATGAATAGAATAATGGTCTTAGGTTGTTGCGGAGCAGGAAAATCAACCCTATCTAAAAAATTAGGTGAAATCACTGGACTGCCAGTAATTCATTTAGATCAATACTATTGGAAACCAAATTGGACAGAATCTGAAGCGCAAGAATGGTCTTCTATCGTTACTGATTTGGCTGAAAGACCTCAATGGATTATCGATGGAAATTATGGCGGAACCATTGATATTAGAATTGAAAAAGCGGATACTATCATATATCTTGATTACTCCACCATGCAATGTTTATGGAGAATCACCAAAAGAATTTTAAAGCATAAAGGAAAAGTAAGACCAGACATGCCCGATGGATGTCGCGAAAGGTTTGATCTAGCGTTTTATCATTATGTGGCCACTTATAATCTGATCAGAAGAAAAAAAATGTTGAAGAAATTAATGGGACTGAAAGACCGAAAAAATATTTTGATACTCCATAATGATAAAGAAGTTGCTTCCTATTTGATGGAGCTTGCTATAAAAGACCATTAACCAATTGAAAGTAGATTGATTATCTTTCGTGTTCTCTAATCATGATAATTTTTGAAAAATAACCACAAAATCTTTCCATTTTCATCAAAATCTCAAGTGATGCCGATCAGAGTCACCCTTTTTTTTATAGTATGCATTTTCTTGGAATTAACCACAGGATCTTGTCAACCTATTTCAAGTAAAACTTCAAACTATACTATCGATCGGCCAGAAAACCTATTGGTTTATGTCGTTGATTTAAACCAAATAGAACTGGCCTTTTATTATAAAAATCAAAAAGCAGAAAACTATGCGAACCCTGAAAATTTAAAAAGGGCTTTAGCGAGTAAAAATAAAAAATTGGTGTTTGCCACAAATGGAGGCATGTATAATCGAGACCGTTCGCCACAAGGTTTATATATAGAGCGTGGTGAGATCATTGCTCCATTAGATACCGTTGGATCAGGTTATGGGAATTTTTATTTGCAACCCAATGGTGTTTTTTATTTAACAAAAAGAGAAAGAGCCGGTATCATCCCAACGGAAAGATTTGAATATAAGAAAGATATTTATTTTGCTACGCAATCTGGTCCGATGTTGTTGATCGATGGAAAAATTCATCCAGCGTTTCAAGCTGGATCTTCTAATTTGCATATTCGAAATGGGGTTGGAATTCTTCCGGATGGAAAAGTGTTATTTGTCATGTCAAAGGAGAAAATAAACTTTTATGATTTGGCTACCTATTTTAAAAATCAAGGTTGTCAAAATGCTTTGTATCTGGACGGCTTCGTATCAAGAGCTTATTTGCCTGCACAAAATTGGGAACAATTAGATGGAAACTTCGGAGTGATGATCGGAGCGGTAGAAAAAAAGTGATCTAGAAGTAAATTTGAATCCTGAACAAACCTTTATTGATTATTCAAAATTTTGCCTATCTACCTTAACTCCTGATTAATAATAAGATTTTTATGGATTTATCACATCTATTTATTGAAACTGAGAGACTCTTTTTGAGACCATTCCTTCTAGAGGATATTGGGCCAGCTTATTTTATGAACCTAGACGTTAAGGTGAGCCAATTTACAGGAGATGGAGGTGTAGTAAGTAAAGCGGAAACAAGGCGAAGAATCATTGACGATGTTATGGGAGATTATAAAAAACATGGTTTTGGTCGGTTGGCAGTTGTCTGGAAAGAAAACAAAGAATTTATCGGTTTTGCTGGATTAAAATATCTTGAAGATATCCAAGCAGTAGATTTGGGCTATCGGCTTCGAAGTGAATATTGGGGTAGAGGCATTGCCACAGAAGCCGGAAAAGCATGTCTTGAACTAGGCTTTTCAAAACTTAATTTAGAAAAAATTATCGCCATGATTTTACCGGATAATGTTAGGTCTCAACGAGTGTTAGAAAAGCTAGGTATGAAATTTTTAGAAGATCGAATGGAAGATGGAGAATCGGTGAAGGTCTTCGAGATCCATCGGGACTATTCTAGATCCTGAATTTTTCAAATTTTCCCTGTTGGTCGACAGATTCTAAGTATATTTTCATAGAATTGATTGGAAAATTCCTTTGATTTCACCCTTTTATACTATCCTTTACCCTAAAAATTACCCTTCATTAGCCCTTATTCCACTGAATTGTCCTTTTCCGAACAATTCCATCGGCATTTTCTTAAATCTTTCTGGCACTATGTTCGTATGAGTATAATATTGCATACCATGATTGCTGGTTCGATATTCAAAAAAGCATTATTATATTTTAAATAAAACCTAAAAATATGAATTTAATTTCCCCTCAATTAAAGAAATTATTTTACGATTCTCCCAAGCGGTATCATTATTTTTCTTTATTTATTTTCCTGACCCTTTTCGGAAATCATACAATAAATGCCCAAATTATAATAAATGAAATTCTACCACCTGAAAGGGTTGAGCTAAAAAATATTGGAACTGATACGGTTGACGTTTCTAATTACTGGATATGTAATTTTCCTTCTTATCGTCAGATTTCAGACACATTACTCACTATACAATGTGGAACTACCTTAATGGAACCTGGTGAAATACTTACCATAACTAATTTCAATAATTTATCTTCGGATTCAGAAATGGGTTTATTCAATTCTGCTAATTTTAGCATGCCTTCCGCCATTATTGATTACGTAGAATGGGGAAGTCCTGGTCACCAGAGATCATCTGTTGCCGTTGCAGCTGGAATTTGGACGACTGGAGATTTTGTTCCAGCCATTGGAGCTGGAATGTCTATTGAATATGATGCTACTGGTGATGCCTCTTCGGATTGGGCGGCTACTATAAGTCCGACCATTTGTACAGAGAATAGCAATGTTCCGCTTATCTGTGATGTTGAAAGTGGAATGATTTCTACGGAGGATGATACCAATATTTGTATAGATGGAATACCTGACCCGATTGATGTGGACGTTACTGGTAATCCAACCGGTAGCTTAGGTGCTTGGATCATTACAGATGATCAAAATAATATTTTAGCACTTCCCAATACACCACCTTTTGACTTAGACGGCGCTGGCGTTGGGACTTGTATCATTTGGTATGTCCGATATGATACTGGTTTTACCGGTAATGTTATCGGAAATAATTTGTCTGATTTAGAAGGTTGTTATGATATTTCTAATGGAATTACTGTTTCGAGAGAAGGTCCAGATGGTGGAACGATTACGCTATTAGATGGCAGCACGAGTTATGCGCAATGTGCTGGAAACATTGTTTTTGATGTAACCCACACCACCGCTTCTCCAAGTCTCGCTTACTGGTATATCATTACAGATGATGCCGACAATATTCTTGGGTTTCAAAACTCCTCCGCAGGTAGCACCTTAGATTTAAGTGCGGCACCTGCTGGAACTTGTAGAATTAGAGGTTGGAGTAATAATGGGGGAGAACCTATGCCAGTAGTTGGCGACCCAATATCAACCCTTGCGGATGGCGCTTGTGAAGCTATTTCAGCTAATTTTATTACCGTATATCGAGAAGTGCCAGATGGAGGAGTAGTTACCTTAGCGGATGGTAGTACGACTTATACAGGAGTTGCTGGAAATATTATGGTAGATGTTATCCATACCACGACAGCACCGAATATTTCGTATTGGTATATCATCACAGATGATAATAACAATATTCTGGCTTTTCAAAATTCTACCGCTGGTGGAATGTTAGATTTAAGTGGAGCCCCTCCAGGGGTTTGTAGAATTTGGGGATGGAATTATCGCGGTTTAGCGGATCCAGTGGTAGGAGATCCTATCTCAACTTTAATGGATGATGACTGTGAAGATGTTTCAGATGCATTTATTACGATCAACCGACTTGCTGTTCCAGATGCCGGTACCATTACAACTACAGATGATACGAGTATTTGTGTGGATGGAATCGCTGATCCAATTAATGTTACCGTAATGGGGGCGGTTGGGTCTAACAGTGGTTGGATTATCACAGATGATAGTAATAATATCTTAGCTTTACCTACTGCGCCACCATTTGACTTGGATGGAGCCGGAGTTGGTACTTGTATTATTTGGTATATTCGTTACGAAGATGGTTTAACTGGAAATTTGGTCGGTAATAATGTATCGGATTTGATGGGGAATTTTGATTTGTCTAATGGCATTACCGTAACAAGAGAAGCTGCCGATGGAGGATCAGTTAGCTTATTAGATGGTAGCACGAATTATGCGCAATGTGCGGGAAACATTGTTTTCGATGTGACGCATACCACTAATGCTCCAAATCTCTCTTATTGGTACATCATTACAGATGATAATAATAATATTCTAGCCTTTCAAAATTCTACGGCTGGAAATACCTTAGATCTAAGTGGTGCCCCTCCAGGAACCTGTAGAGTATGGGGCTGGAGTTATAGCGGAGAACCATTACCCGTAGCAGGTGATCCCATCACGTCTTTATCCGATGGCGCTTGTGAAGCTATTTCATCCAATTTTATCACTGTATTCCGAGAAGTGCCAGATGGTGGAGTAGTTACTTTAGCGGATGGTAGCACGACCTATACAGGAACAGTTGGAAATATTATGGTAGACGTTATCCATACTACGACAGCACCAAATATTTCCTATTGGTATATCATCACAGATGATAATAACAATATTCTGGCTTTTGAAAATTCAACTGCAGGTGGAATGCTAGATTTAAGTGGAGCACCTCCCGGGACTTGTAGAATCTGGGGATGGAATTATCGTGGTCTAGCAGATCCAGTAGTAGGAGATCCTATTGCTACCCTGATGGATGATGATTGTGAGGATGTTTCTGATGCATTTATTACGGTGATACGAAATCCTCCTGTTGTTGACGGAGGAACAATTTCAACTACCGACAATACGAATACTTGTATAGATGGAAATCCTGATCCTATTAATGTAACGGTGATGGGAGCCATGGGGACGAATGATGGTTGGATTATTACGGATGTTGATAATAATATTTTAGCCTTACCACCAACAGCAACTTTTGATTTAGAAGGTGCCGGGGTTGGAGTTTGTATTCTCTGGTATATTCGTTATGAAGATGGTTTAACTGGTTTGATGCCTAGTAATAATATTTCTGATTTAGTTGGAAATTTTGATCTTTCGAACGGTATCACCGTTAATAGAGAAATGGCAGATGGTGGAACGATGACTTTTGCTGATGGCAGTACAGAAATTACAGCTGTTGCTGGTGATATAATGGTGGATGTTATTCATACGACGACGGCGCCAAATTTATCTTATACGTATGTAATCACAGATGATGATGTAAATATTTTAGGATTTCAACACGCTACTGCTGGAGGTACCTTAGATTTAAGTAGTGCTCCACCGGGAACCTGTAGAATTTGGGGATGGAGTCATAGTGGTGTTGGTGACCCAGTCTTAGGTGATCCGATTACTAGTCTTTCTGACGATGATTGTGAGGCCGTAAGTGCTGCCTATCTTTCAGTTATACGAACCGAACCCGTCGTAGAAGGTGGAACAATTTCAACAACGGATAATACAAATATCTGCGTGGATGGAAATCCTGATCCCATTAATGTAATGGTAGTGGAGGCCATCGGAACGCTTGATGGGTGGATTATTACAGACGATAGCAATAATATTTTAGCATTGCCAAATGCCTCACCTTTTGATTTAGATGGTGCTGGGGTTGGAACTTGTATTATCTGGTATATCCGTTGGGAAGGCGAATTGACAGGAAGAGAAGTAGGTAATAATTTATCAGATCTTAGTGGGAATTTTGATTTATCTAATGGTATTACCGTTACGAGAGAAGTTCCAGATGGTGGTTCGGTCACATTGCTTGATGGGAGTACGAGTTATACGCAGTGTGCTGGAAATATTGTATTCGATGTTTCTCATACGACAACGGCTGCCAACCTCTCTTATTGGTATATCATTACGGATGATAATGACAATATTTTAGATTTCCAAAATTCTACTGCTGGTGGAAATTTAGATCTAAGTGCTGCCCCAGCTGGGACTTGTAGAGTTTGGGGCTGGAGCTATAGTGGAGAACCAGTTCCTACGGTAGGTGATCCAATTTCGACTTTAGCAGATGGAGCCTGTGAAGCTATTTCAACAGATTTTATTACGGTAAATCGGGAAGTGGCCAATGGAGGAACCTTGGATAGTGATTTTGGAACAGACGTCGAAATTTGTATTGATGGTCAACCAGACCCGATCACGGTCAGCCATATTAATTCAACTCCAAATCTCTCTTATTGGTATATCATTACCGATGATGCGGACAATATCTTAACTTGGAGTACGGACCCTGTGATTGATTTAGAAGGAGCTGGAGTTGGAACTTGTAGAATTTGGGGTTGGAATTATTTTGGTTTAGAAGATCCAATTATTGGAGACCCTATTTCTTCCTTGACGGATGATAATTGCGAAGATATTTCAGACAATTTTATTACGGTAGTTAGAGTAGATGAAGGTCAAAATTGTGTGGTCTCTACCTCAAACTTAAGTAGTGTGGAAAAATTAAGTATTTATCCAAACCCGGCAAATGATTTTCTACAAGTTAATTATGAAGGATTAGAAAATTCGACTGGTCAACTTGTTTTAGTTGATTTATTAGGTAGAACTTTTTTACAAAAAGATTTACAGCGAGCAAATGATAATTTGCAATTAGATATTGCTAACATTCCTTTCGGAGTATATATGGTTAGAATTGATAGTGAAAACTATTCAACAGTTGAAAGGATCGTAATTATGAAATAATAAATTCTAAAGATTAATAAAAGTAATTAGGCCATACCTAGATTTAGGTGTGGCCTTTTTATTTCATCAACCAAGGATAAGCCAATGCAAAAGACTTTCGCCATGTAATGTGCCAGTGAATTTCCTTTGGAATTATTTCAAATCGAAGAGCATCTTTTTTTATTCCAGCGGCCTTAAATTTTTCGTAAACTGCTTTGGCATGTGGAATCATAGGACCACCTTCCTTCTCACCTACACTAACAAAAATCTTCTTATTTGCTAATTCTTGTTTTGTTAAGGTCATGGCCATGAGCCGATCATAATCCACCCACATAGAAGGTGATTGAATAATGGCGTTCCCAAAAATGTCAGGATGCGCCATTAACATATAGTAAGCCATCATCCCACTTCTAGAAATCCCACCAATGGTGGTAGCAGTGGTGGAAGGATCGGTCCGATAGGTTTGATCAACCCAGTTTTTTAGATCCGTGGTTACCCAAGTTGCAAATTTTTCGCCATGTGCATCTGGGTTATCTTTATTGATAAAAGCGGTATACTCTGCATCTCTATCTTCAGCATCATTGATACCTATTACGATGGCCGTTGGTTTTCCATTTTTGGAGGCTGTATTAATTACTTCATCGATTTGCCATTCTGGCCCCATATTCTCAAGGTCATTAAAAGAAGATTCTCCATCCATGAAATACATGACAGGATATCTAGTGGTTGAATCTTTTTCATATGCTGGTGGTACGTAAATATGAATGGTCTTTTTTTCGTTTCGATAACCCATGAGAATTGAATCACGAAGTACCGTTACTGTCGGAGAAGAAGTATCTACTAAATTTTCATAAAAGGAAGCACGATACTTTTTTTCCTGTTGATAATTATAAAATTGATAAGCTTCCCACAATACAAAAAGGATAAATATGGGAAGTAGAAAAAGAAAAATTTTCTTAATCATGTGGTTGGTTTTTTACTGGTTTACCTAAAGATAAAAATATTGTTGAAATTTTATTGTTGGAAACCGATAAAAAACTCAGACATTATCTTTTTTATCTAAAAATTCATCAGTAAAGTGACCGCGTTTTTTCTCTTGAGAAAATTTCTGTTGATTATATTTTTTGGAATCCCCTTTTGGAATGGAAAGACTTTGCCAATCCTTCCCACGTCGCATTTGACCAATTAAAACAATTTGTCCTACATGATACGCATAATGAGCTAGTTGTCGATTGATCGCTTCTGTAATGGTATGACCTTGGTTACGAATATAAACTAGTTGGTCAAAATTATTTTCGGTAACGGAATCCAAAGCAGTGAATAAAGTATTCCAACCTTCTTCCCATTTGGCAGTAAGATCCGTTCTGGTTTTTATTAAATTTTCAAATTCTTGATCTCGATTTCGAAAATCTTTTTCTCCATCGGTAGTTAAAAAATTGGTCCAGCGCGACATCATGTTTCCGTGGATATGATTGACAATTATGGCAATAGAATTATTCTCAGAAGGAGATTGCCAGAATAGATCGTCGTCAGAAACCTGCGCAAAAGTGCGGTCGCCCAATAGGCGATAATAACTGAACTGCTTTTTAGTTGAAGCTAGAAAATTAGAAGCAAAAGTTGTTTTCAAAATAATTTTTATTTTAATTAAGTATCAACAAATCAAACCATCTTCCTCACTAAATTCCTCCCCAACTGATGCATATGAACTTCATCCGGCCCATCTGCAATTCGCACTGTACGACCATACACCCAAAATCCAGCGAGTGGTGTATCTTGCGAAACACCTAATCCACCGTGTGCTTGAATGGCACGATCTACCACATTACAACACATTTGTGGACAAACAATTTTTATCATACTGATGAGTTCTTTCGCCCCTTTAATGCCATGGCGATCGATTTTGTCGGCTGCTGCTAAGGTGAGTAAACGCGCCTGATCTATTTCACATTTTGATTTGGCAATGTCTTGACGGATGCTACTGAAATCTTTTAATGGCCGACCAAATGCTTCTCTGGTGGCGACACGTGTGCACATCAGTTCTAATGCACGTTGGGCAGCTCCAATCAAGCGCATACAATGATGAATTCGTCCCGGTCCAAGCCGTCCTTGGGCAATTTCAAAACCGCGTCCTGGTCCTAAAATTAAGTTTTCTTTTGGAACGCGTACATTGTCCAATAAAACCTCTGCGTGGCCATGTGGGGAATCTACCATTCCATAAACCTCTAGCGGTCTTAAAACTTTAACGCCTGGCGTATCCGCCGGAATCAAAATCATGCTTTGTTGAATATGTCTAGCGGCGTTAACGTCTGTTTTTCCCATGAGAATGTAGACCTTACAGTTGGGATGCATTACTCCTGACGACCACCATTTGCGACCGTTAATCACATAATGATCTCCATCTGGAATTATGGCGGTTTCGACATTGGTCGCATCAGAAGAAGCTACGGCTGGTTCGGTCATCAAAAAAGCTGAGCGAATTTCTCCTTTTAATAGTGGGTGTAGATAGGCTGCCTGTTGTTCTGATGATCCATATTTTGCCAATACTTCCATATTCCCTGTATCAGGAGCGGAGCAATTAAATATTTCTGAAGACCATAGAACCCTTCCCATGATTTCTGCGAGCGGGGCATATTCCAAGTTGGTTAATCCTGGACTGAACTCATTATAGTTTTTAGGTAAAAATAAATTCCACAATCCTGCTGCTCTGGCTCGTTCTTTTAACGCTTCCATTTTTGGGTAAACTTGCCATAGATTTTCTTTGGTAAATTCTTCATAGGATTTTTCTTCGGGCAGTACTTCTCTGTCCATAAAGTTCCGCAGCTTTTCCTGTAGCACGAGTGATTTTTCGGTATATTCGAAATTCATTTTATAAAATTTTTATTTTGTTTGATCAACAAATCAACCAGCGATTAAATACCCTCCATCTGCTGTAAAATTTTGACCAGTACAATAACTACTAGCATCGCTGGCTAGAAAAACCGCTAATCCAGCCATCTCTTCTGGTACGGCCATTTTTCCAGAGGGAAGTTGTTTGGTCATGTGATTTAGTAATTTTTCGTTTTGCCAAAGGGCTGCACTAAATTTCGTTTTTACCAATCCTGGACAAATGGTATTGGCTCTAATTCCCAATGGTCCCCATTCTTTAGCTTGCGTTTTTGTCAACATTACTAGTGCTGCCTTACTGACACTGTACAGTCCTAGTCCGGTACTTGGTCTAATGCCTTCTACAGAGGCAATATTAATGATGGAGCCATTTCCTCGCTTTACCATTTCTGCTTGGCAGAGATTGGCTAGCAGAAAACAAGCTCGGACATTGACATTCATTATTTTATCAAAAACTTCGGCATCCATTTTCTCAATACCGTCATATACTGGATTTGTAGCTGCATTGTTGATCAATATGTCTATACCTCCATAGGTCTCTACTGTTTTATCAACTAAATTTTTCAATTGATCAGGATCACCTACGTGACAGGCAATTCCTGTTGCTTCGAGGCCTTCCTTCCGGAGTTCATTGACCAGGATATCCACAGCTTCTTGTTTACGACTACTGATGATTACTTTGGCTCCAAATTCGGCCAGTCCCCGAGCCATAGCTGCTCCAATTCCTTTGCTGGAACCTGTAATGATGGCCACTTTATTGGTAAGATCAAACCGGTCTTTTATACTGTTCATTCTGAATTTTATGTTTTTTTGAAAAAGCCAATTTACGAAAAAGATTTGAGTATTATCTTCAACATCAATCTATCCGTTTTACGGATACCAATTTATTTTCTAAAATAAAAAAACCGGACTTTCCTAAGAGGAAAATCCGGCTGTCTGATTCACTTTTTGATTTAATGCACTGTAATCTAATGTCCGTCCACAATTACCCGTTCGGTGAAAATTTTTCCAGATGGTAAATGGACTACCACATAATACAACCCACTGCTTTGAGATCGTAAATCAAATTCTAAGGAATTTTGCCTACTGAAGTCTTCTACTTTCCTTTCTTGAATCACTTGACCCATCGCATTATAAATTCTCACTAATCCTGTCGTCGATGGTAATTCTTGGGTGTCGATCGTGAAAATTCCCAAGGTCGGATTAGGATGTATTGCTATTTTAATATTTTTTAGAATTTCTTTATTTCTTAAGTTGGCAGCTCCTCCAGGAAATAGATCTAACCTTACTTTACAAACAAAATTCCAATTAGCATCATACTCATCCACTTTGATGTGATAAATTTGTTCGGTTAAATTATCAATAAATACTGGATTTGGGCAATTACCGGAACATTGAAAAACAAAATTCCAATTAGCATCAAAAACTTTGATAATCTGGATTGGTTGACTTGGTGTAATGGTTAGATCATCCGCCGTCATGACTACCGTCGCGCACCCACTGTTTTCTGGAGTTCCAGCA
>CALFWZ010000197.1 GCA_937928405.1 uncultured Saprospiraceae bacterium | reverse complement strand
GAGGATCACCTCTTCCCATTCCGAACAGAGTAGTTAAGCTCCTCAGCGCCGATGGTACTGCCGATCTAGGTGGGAGAGTAGGTCGCCGCCAATCTTTATGAAGGCCCGTCATTCAACACGAATGAGGGCCTTCTCCTTTTTGGGTATTAAGTATCAGGATACCAATAAATGCATTCCTGACTTTTTAATAGAAATTATTTTTGTTTTATTCAAGTATTTTATACCACCAGCGCAATAAATAATTCTCTTCTTTAGTACCTTCAAAAATTAACATTTTATTTACGTCTCTTCGGTAATCAATACCTGATGCTAAAAAGAAAATACTGTCCGAGGTGACATACTCAAACTCAGCTACTTTGGCGCCAATATCTCCAGCTAAACAGATTACGGTTACTCCTTTTTCCTGAGCGTTAATTAAAAGTGGATATATATCTTGATAGAAATTATTAGGACTTGTACAATAGCCACAACTCCCAAACCCACCATTAGCAACATCATTAATCATTGGCTCTAATTCAGGATGTCCTGGCATCCAGATAAGTTTGTGCGTAAGCAATATCAAAGATCGGTCTGCTGATATCGTATCAATCACTGATTCAACAAGTGTAAGTTGTTCATCCAATATACTACTAGAAGCTAATTCACTATCTAATACGACAACAGTAAGAAAATCATTGGACCAACTATAGAATGAAGGTCGCTCTGTATATTGTCGAATTAATTCACGGTCACTTACATCATGATTGCCTAAAGCCCATAAAGTATTCGGATCTTTAAAATCCAACAAACTATCCCAGAGTTGCATTGTCGAGTCCGAAGACGAAGTGTTTTGATCAATATCTCCCCCTAAGCAAAGAAGGTCGTAGGAATCGTAATCTATTTCGAATAAAGAAGGTGGAATTTCATGAGGAAATTGTGTACGAGTATGGGAGAGATGAAGCAGTCTAAAAGGTGGATATTCAACAGTCGCAATTTTGTCTTTCGTGCAACTAGAAATCATAAAAAAAATTATTGCAAAAAATAAAAACTTTGGAGCCATATTGTTTTATTAGAAACTTTTAAAAAATAAAAAATTTTATCTAAACCCTTTTCCAGCAATTATCCCATTTACATATTTTGAACTTTTATCCATACGAAATGGAAATTTGCTAGCAACCTCTTTGGCTAACTTATCTTCGTCAGGTAGATATTTTAATTCAACGATGAAATCATTTGGCGTTCGATGAACAGCCATAAAATGAGCGCGCGGATAATCAAATCGGTAATAGGCCATTGAATCATCTAATGTAATTCTAAATTTTCCATCCGCAGAAAGAAAATAACTTCGATGATATGCATTCAAGAGCGTAGGTCGTAAGGGATGTAAATCTTCGATGACTGGCGACGGAAGAGTGGCACCAGCGAATACTTCCAATAATGAACGATGAGCAAAACCAGGTTCTATTATAAATTCAGGCAAGTCAAACATCCATTTATCTCCGAGCAAACCATCTTTTAATTTATATTCCAATTTGGGGTTTGATGTCCTTCCAAAAAGAGAGCCGTACCAACGTACTCTGATTTTTTTTCTCTTGGAAATACCAATCCTATTATTTTTAAAAAAAGATAATTTTTGATCGTCGAGATAAATATTATTGATCTGGCGGGGTTGAAAAATAGGACGGAAAAAAGCAGGATGATTTTTGATGGAATGCAATACCTGCGCTTTACTAGAATTAGCAATGGTGAATTTTCGTTCGTAACGATACTTAGGAGGTATTTCTAATTTTTCAATCATCCACTATTGCTTACTTGATTTACCATAAATGACACCATACATCTGATTTTTTACCCGGTCAACCGTTGGCATTTTTTTGCCATCTAAAAGAAGACTAGAATAATTTTCAATCAAATGATCCAACGTATTGTTTTTCAATACTGCGTTGGTTATGTCTAACGTTGCCGGACCAAACTCTGGTTTCTTTTGGAAGGCCGTAAAACATAATTCATTGCCATCCAACCATAAATCTGACACCGTTAGCTTAGAATTGTCTTTACTGGCAACAGCAATTTCTGATGCAAAGATTTTTATGTTTTTACCAGTCATACTACTCTTTTCACCTGCACTTAAACCTTTGTCACCAGCCTGCTTAATTATAATATCTTCGAGATGTATTTGTGATCCTGAGACATCAATTGCATCATTACCTAAATTGGCAAATAAGGCATTGCGAATGGTACCATTGACAAAGTCTCCATCAAACGCATCTGATTGTGTATTCGAAAACACAACATCATCCATAGTAAAACTAGTATTAATAATATTCAGAGCATCTTCTGATCGGTTATTGGTAAAACTGGTATGGGAAATATGAACGGGCGCATTATAAAAATTGACGGCCCCAGAGATCGCCCAATTAATATCCATGGGATTGGCTAGTTTGTCAAATTCACAGTACTTTATGACGGAAGTATCCGCAGCATTCATTACCAAGATTCCTCTTCCTTTTTTTTGTTTAGCTACAATACGGACAGGGCGTTTTGGTGTTCCTATCAAACGAACTGGAGAGAAACTGATGATCTTAGCAAATGATTCGGATAAGTTAATTGTCGATCCTGCATACATGCGTAACACATATCCTTTAGGAATGATCAAGGTTCTGTCAACTTTCCAATCGCCAGGTTTACAGGTAATCGTTTTTTCTAATTCATTAATTTCTAAAAAAGGAAACGCCTCAACATTTCCTGGTCTTCTAAATAAATCATTGGCTGCCTTACTAGGGGCTTCATTAGACCAAGGTAAAATAGCTTGTTTTTTGACGTTGTCATTTCCCAAAATACGGTAGTTAACTTTTACTTTTTCTAAATCATTAAGTACCGAAAAACCAGCCTTCTTTTTTTTCTTATTTACAAATAGTCGTTGAAAATTTTTGTCAAGCTTAAAAGAAATAGTTTTTTGTTCTTTCTTCGATATAAAGATTTCACTATCTGAATAGTTTAGACGACGATTATTTTCATCTGTCAATTCCTCAATTATGAGAGGTAACTCACCATAGTTTTCAAGAGTGAGTGTTAAGTTTTTACCATCATAATCATTAAAAAAAACAGTCAACGAACTGATTGGATCTACCGTGGATTTTAATAATTGACGATTAAAATTTATCATTGCTGCTCCATCCCATTTATACGCTGGAAAAGCAATTTTCATCAATTCTATTTTTTCCTCTAATTGGGGCCAGTTGATGATTTTTTCAAAATATTCATCGGTCAAAAGTGACTGCATTGCTTCTGTATAAGCAGTCATATATTCCATGTTTTTTCTACTACGATCAAAATAAGTAGCATAAATTTGCTTGTGAATGCCATTTGCATCAAACCCAACAGGCTCTAAACGAGCGGTAATAGGGTTGTAATAAAATCGTAAATTATGATTGATCATGGCATGGCTGGTACCGAGTAGATTACAAACAGCATTGTATTTAGCCATTAGAGGTACGTCGAAAACGTCGCTAAAGGAAAGCGAATCTTTTACATAACCTTGCAATAAAGTTTTGGCTTTTAAGAATTGATTAAACAAAGTAGAATCTTTGCGGATGGCTTTTTTAGAAAAAGGAAGAATCGCTAAGTCTTGATAATTAACGATCCCTGAAAGGAAAATATAGTTTCCAGCAGGATCTTCTTTTCTCATAGCTACTCGATTTTTCCAGATGAGACTTTCATCAATTTTGAGTAAAACGCCAGCCCGCCTTTCGTTGTGCTCAATAAGTTGCTTAGCAAAAAATTCCTCTAAGGCATAAACACCCAGATTTTTTGTTTTCTTTCCGGTTGGTGTATTAACACTCATGAAAAGCTGAACAAAATTATACCGTAAACTTACCAGTCCTTGATCGGCTAGAATCTGATGAAATAACCACTCCCCAACATAGTTTCTTGTTTTAGGATGATGTAACGAAAACTTCTGCATTCCCATAATCGCATCCTCCGAATCCAGATGAACTCGGAAAGACCATTTATCACCGACTAGATGATCTGTCCAATCTCCTTTCAAACGGATATCAATTGGATAGGATTCTTGGTTATAGTGTAAGGAGGCACGAACCTGATCGTCTTCTTCGGTAATCAAAATTCCATCTTTCAGTGCCTGGTCTCTCTTTTTCTGAAATTTCTGAAATTTTTTCTCATCGAGTTCAATCGTTAAAAGAGGAAGATCTTCAAAAAATAAATTGAGGTAAATCTGGGTAGACCTCGGTTCTGGATTTTCGAAAAAATCAAAAGCATAAGTATGCGTAAGTATGCCATTTTCGTTGATAACAAAAGCGTGTAAACCTCTTGCCTCTCTTCTGAAGGTATCTTTTTCAATAATGAATAAATTATAATCCCCCGCAGGAATAGGAACACTCACTACCTGATAATTATTAAAAGTAGCAGATAAGGTATCGGATTTACTCCTTTGGTCTTTAATAAATTTTCCTTTCTGAATGATACCCGTATAGGCTTCTCGATAAGAAATATTTGCCAGTTCTTCACCACCCATCTCTCGTACCAACGAACGATAGGCATTCGTAAAATTATTGGAAGCTTCATCTTTGACACTCAATAAAATCGTTTGGTCTTGATGCGTTTCTATAATTTCACGAAAAGTTTTTTTAGGAATATTTTTTTTTGAATGATTTTTAGTGATCGTAGTGGAAAGTGGAGGTGCAGCATCATTTACGGACTGTTGTGGAGTACGCTGCAAAAACCAACCGGCCACAACTAGGCAGAAAATGCCGATGGTCAGCCAACCTATGGTGTATAAAAGAGAACCTTCGTTGCTAGATTTAATTTTCATATAATCTCTAAAAAACTAAATGATATACCTGGAAAGATAGCTTGCAGTTCTTTTTTAGCGGCTATTAAATTATTTGGACTAGAAAAACGTACGGCGAAGGAAACCTCAGATAATTGCTTGTCTTCATCTAGGCGCCTTAATTCTAGCTGAGTCGCATGTTTTTTTAATAATTCAATAGCTTTTTCAAGATCATTTTCCTCTTGTTGTTGAAATCGAATAATTAGATTTTGTAAAACTTCGGTGGTTTTTTGTCGATTAATGAATACAATAACGACGGAAAGAAAAAGAGTGCCGATAATGGTTACCAATAATTGTCCAGCACCAATGCCTAGGCCAATTGCAATGACCATAAAAAAGTAGGCAAGTTCTTCCGGTTCTTTGATCGCTGTTCGAAAACGTACAATAGACAAAGCTCCTACTAATCCTAGAGATAATGCCAAGGATCCTTTCACAATGGTAATGATGATCATCGTGGTCAAACTTACTAAGACCAATACTCTGGAAAGGGCTTTGCGGTTGGATAGACTATTGCCATATTTTATATAAAAAAAGCCAATTAGAAGTGAAAGAAGTACGGTCAGCAGTAATTGCACCATAAAAGGAAATACTTCCACAGGTTGATCGCCTCCACTAAATAGCGTTTTTAGAAAATTTAATTCTTTATCCATAAGGTTCACTCAAAGTTTTTGCTAAGGTAAGCGTTTTATTATTTCTGAATGGATTTATGACAGCCCTTTTAATGTCGTTGATAGTTGAAAAAAAGCCGATTATAACCATATTCAAGAAATACTTAATATTTTGCAAACATTAAGTTTGTTTATAATTTAATATTATCTATCTTCGTCAATACCTCAAAAAATCAAACTATCGTCCCGCTGACCTCTAGCCATTTTTATGGCTGGATTTAGGTTATTTTGCCACAAAATACCATAAAATAATGCTTAAGTTAATCACTGAGGTACTCACTACTGTTTTCCTTTTACTATTCCTCAATCTGTCGATGTTTGCGCAAGAATATCGGGTTCAGATAGCTGCTTTTACCGAGCAGGTCCCCTTTACACACTTTCTTTTCTCTGGCGTTAATGACATTTACGCTAACGTAGATCAAAACGAAATAAACCGTTATTATCTTAGTGAGAATTTTTATTCTTCCCAAGACGCAGAGGAAGCAAGAAAAATACTAGTAAAAAGAGGGTTCAATAATGCTCAGATTATTGATATGGTAAAAGAAAAATCTCT
Source organism: uncultured Saprospiraceae bacterium (assembly GCA_937928405.1). Lineage (GTDB taxonomy): Bacteria > Bacteroidota > Bacteroidia > Chitinophagales > Saprospiraceae > JALZUU01. The sequence goes on along the minus strand of CALFWZ010000197.1, from coordinate 16,289 downwards.
TTGTACTGCCAATGATCCTGCCGCCGAACAGGGAGCTATTTACACCAATATCAATACCGAACATTTATATATTCGTCATTTCTACTTTGGATTTAGTGAGTCAAAACTATCCCCATCATCTAAAAAAGAACTGAATAAAATATTTTTAAAACTAAAAAGAAATCCCCACCTACGAGCTACAGTTCAAGGTCACACGGATGCCAGCGGATCAGCAGAATTTAATCTGGCACTTTCTATCCGTCGGGCTAGAACTGCAAGAAATTACCTAGTAGCAAAAGGAATTCATTCTGGAAGAATCGACGTTAAGGTTTTTGGAGAATCAACGCCTGTGGCCATCAATATTTCAGTCGATGGTACCGATGAACCAGATGGACGAAAATACAATCGTCGGGTAGTGGTAGTATTGACCGACCAGTACGGTGAAGTCGTCAATGATGTAGAACGTATGCGTGATGTCCCTGGACACTTGCGAATCAATAAACAAACGCTACGTCAACAACTAATTTATGCGGGTCTAAGGCGGTAATATCCTGTTGATTTTCAATTCTATATCCGGAAGCAGGTAAGTAAAGTAAATTTTGTACAGACTTGGCCAATACACTGGTTCCAGACTGTTCGATTAAAATACTGTCAACCGTATTTTTAGTATCGAAATGGATGATGAGTTTTTTAGTTCTTAAATCATCTGTCTTACTTTTATAAATCAGTTTTTTCAGTGGACCATTTTTATAAAAAATACTATCTGTTGCATAACGATCCAACCACGCCACTTTATTGATATCCGCTGCTCGAAAGAGTTCTGTTTCTTTTTCAAAATCAAAAATGTCTAATTCTTTTGTTTCGGTAACGCCATCGAGCGAAATGGTTTTTCGCAGTTTTTTGAGTTGACTTTTTTTGACTTTAATTTCCTGATCCATAAAATCAGATAAATCGAAGAAACCATTGGTGGCAGGTGGATTTATTTCAGTTGAAACACAAGCACTGAAAAAAAGAAGGGTAAAAAGATAAAAAATAAACGGTTTAGCTGTCATTTGATTTTAATAAATTATTTCCAGTCATTATTTCGGGTACATCAATATCTAGTATTCCAAGAATAGTAGGAGCAATATCGGCTAATTTTCCATCTGATAAGGAATATTTATCCGCTCGTTTACTTACGTAAATACAAGGAACGGGGTTGGTAGTATGCGCAGTATTTGGCGAGCCATCTGGATTGATCATCACATCTGAATTCCCATGATCTGCGATGATAATCGCTTGATAATTATGATTGAGTGCGCTTTGAATAAGATTTTGGAGCTGTTCATCTACCGTTTCTGCTGCTTTAATCGCTGCTTTCATATCTCCTGTATGTCCAACCATATCTGTGTTGGCGTAGTTGAGACAAATGAAATTAGGGTGAATATTCTCAATGGCTTGAATGATTTTTTGGGTAACGAATTCTGCACTCATCTCAGGTTGTAAATCGTAGGTAGCCACCTTCGGAGAGTCGACCATTATTCTGTTTTCACCTACAAACGGTTTTTCTCTTCCTCCAGAAAAGAAAAAAGTAACGTGTGGATATTTTTCAGTTTCCGCGATTCTAATCTGAGAAAGTTGCGCATCCGAAATTACCTCACCCAAGGTTTGTACGAGGTTGTCTTTAGGGAAGGCTACTTTTACGTTTTTAAAATTCTCGTCATAGCGCGTCATGGTAACATAATACAAGGGTAATTTGGTCATTCCAAAATCCGGAAAATCTTGCTGTGTCAATGCTTCTGTAATTTCTCGTGGGCGATCTGTTCTAAAATTAAAAAAGATCACTACATCGTCCGATTGGATTTTACCAACAGGATGATTATCTGAATCGACACAGACCAAAGGCTTAACAAATTCATCTGTAATGTCTTCTTGATAACTTTCGTTGACCGCAGCCACTGGATTTTGAGTTGCAGTACCAGTTCCATTAACCAATAGATCATAAGCAAGCTTAATTCGTTCCCAACGTTTGTCTCGGTCCATCGCATAGTAGCGGCCAATGACGCTCGCAATTTTTATTGACTTGTTTTCCAAATAGTTTTCCAACGCTTTTAGGTAACCGCTGCCACTTTTTGGATCAACATCTCTGCCATCTAAAAACGCGTGAACATAACTTTGCTTGACTCCTTTTTTTTCGGCAATATCACACAAGGCCCGTAGGTGGCTGGTATGCGAATGCACACCACCGTCGGAAAGTAAACCGATAAAGTGAAGGGCTTTGTCATTTTTATTGGCATAGTCCATCGCCTCCGAAAAAACAGGATGGGTATAAAATTCTTCGTCAGAAATAGATTTATTTATTTTAGCAAAATCCTGATAAACGATTCGGCCTGCCCCAATATTTAAGTGACCTACTTCAGAGTTTCCCATTTGTCCAGCAGGCAATCCAACGGCCTCACCATAAGTAACCAATGTACTATTGGGGTAATTTTTGCATAGATGGTCTACAAAGGGTGTATTGGCTTGCGCTAGCGCACTGGTCTTATCGTCCGAACTGATTCCCCATCCGTCAAGAATAACTAATAATGCGTGTTTTTTGTCCATGTGTTTTAAGTAAATACTATTTTATAGTAAATAAAAAGCCCCAAAGTAGTTGTAATACTTCGAACAATTACTATAATTTGGTAATATAATGGTAGGAGGAATCGTTTGTTAGGTGACTATTCCGGCCTTAAAAGTAGCTAAAAAGGAGGATTCTCTCCTTGGAAATGGTACTTTTAGGAAAAAATTAAGAGAAAAGACTGTGACGAAGCCGTCTTATACTCGTTTAAATAGGTAAAGTATTTATTGCTTAATTCGTTCTGGGGATGCCCAAAACATTCACGAAAACAATAATGATGAAATCAATTATTTTTTTGATGTTCTTTACACCAGCTATGATTGCTGGCCCCGTTAATTTGGGAAAAATAGCGAATGCTATCAGTAGTGGAGACGCAGTGGCACTAGCCAATTTTTTTGACGAAGATGTTGAAATGACGGTATTGGATGACATTAATTTATACAGCAAAGCGGAAGCAGAATCGGCTGTAAAAGATTTTTTCACCAATAATCCTCCTAAGAAATATACCCAGGTCCATCAGGGTGCTTCACAGGGGGCAGGTGGTCAATACTGTATCGGTGTCTTAGAAACGTCGGCGCAAAAATTTCGCGTCATGATCTATTTGGAAAAGGTAGGCGAAACATTTTTAATCAAAGAACTTAAGTTCGAAGAGGAATAATAACCTCTTTCTAAACATACTGGAATCCCGGGAGCAGTTAAATCTGCTTTCGGGATTTTTCTTCTACGCCATATCCAAATAGTGCGAAGTCGTATTTTGCTGGATCCTCCCCATCGAAAAGCCGGAGTCGTTCCGTTAGTTCTACTACTGTTTTCCAATCTCTTTGCTTTCTTTTTATCAATCCAAATTTTCGGGCAATCCGTTCTACGTGTACGTCTAAGGGAATCATCAACTGTGATGGTTTGATCGTATTCCAAATACCAAAGTCCACTCCCATCTGATCTTTTCGGACCATCCAACGGAGAAACATATTCAATCGTTTACAAGTAGATTTTCGAATAGGCGTAGCAACGTGTTTACGAGTGCGCTGAGGGCTATCGGGGAGATTGAAAAATAATTCGTGAAAGCCGGATAGGGCAGGGGAGATGTCAGGGCTATCGGGTTTGATAAATTGGGAGAATCCAAATTCTAGAGAAGTATGTTGACGATAATATTGTTGAAAAAATGCTAGAAAATAAAGCGTGTCTGTGGGCTGAAAAGTACGATGTTTGAAATCTAAAAATGGCTTACGGTCTTCTTCAGTGTGATTGAGGATAAATTCATAAGGACTTTCACCCATGAGCGCAAAGAGTTCGGTCGCTTTATTGATGATCGTCACTCTTTGGCCCCAAGCCAGCATAGAAGTCCAAAAGGCAGTTATCTCTATATCTTGGAGTCGGGCGTATCGATGTGGAATACTGATCGGATCGTTGGTAATAAAGCCAGGAACATTATAGGTGTTGACATATTGGTCGAGGAGTTCCTTTAGTTCCATGATGCGCTATTGTGAAATATTAAACTTTATTTGGAGAAATGGCTAGTATTCGGCGAAAGGAGCTTTATTTTTTGGTGAGCCAGCAATTATTTGTAATTTTGTCGAGTAATTTTTTAAAACAACCCATATGACGGCTACATTCACATACACTTTACTGCTTGCCTTTATTCTATTAGGGAAAAAAGCATTTAATAAATTCAATCGATAATGCCTTTCTTTTTAATTATTGGGCTTGCGATAACGATCAAGATTCAATAATCCCATTTTTTGCAAAAAATGTTGCCCAGAAACCCTTAGTACTCCAAAACCATATTTGGCACTCCGCCTAAAATTAATAGAAGAAGCTTCCTCAAAATACTTAGTTGGACAAGTAACCTCCGCAATTTGGTAATCGTGGAAAATAATTTGTGACAACATCTCATTATCAAAGACAAAATCATCGTCGTTGGCATTAAAATCAATCCCTTGTAGCACTTCTCGACTAAAAGCTCTATATCCAGTATGATATTCTGAAAGCTTATAATTAACCAATAGATTTTGCGTGAAAGTCAAGAGACGGTTGGCTACGAACTTATAGAAAGGCATTCCTCCGGCCAATGCACCCTTTCCTAATATTCGAGAACCCAAAACAACTGGAAACAAATCTTCCCCAATTATATTCACCATCGAAGGAATTAATAGCGGTGTGTATTGATAATCGGGATGCAGCATAATGACAATATCACCACCGAGTTCCAACGCCTTATTGTAAAGCGATTTTTGATTGCCACCATATCCTTTATTGTTTTGGTGAACGATCACGTGTTTAATACCAATAGAACGAGCTAGTTCACTCGTATTGTCCTTACTGGCATCATCGCAGAGGATGACTTCATCGACTAAGTCGAATGGAATTTCTCGGTAAGTTTTCTCTAGGGTAAGTGCTGCGTTGTAGGCAGGTAGCACAACCACCACTTTTTTGCCTTTATACATAGTTTGTTTATTCTTCTTCAGACTTAGCTGGAGCCTTTTTAGTTTTTTTCTTTTCCTCCTTGGCGGCTTCTTCTTTCGATTTTTCTTCTTCGAGGGAGATTAATTTTCGGTCATTCAAAAAATTAAACCACTTAATCACCTTTTTCATATCGCTCAAGTACACTCGATCTTCATCGTAATCTGGTAGGATTTCTTTGAAGTAACTAATCACTTCGGCTGGTTTAGAATTATGTGGAATAGGAGCTAAGGTGGCTGATTTTTCCATCATGGTTTTAAAAATCACATCCAGTTCTTCGGTATCGTCTTGCGTATAGATGCCGATAGAAGCTAAAGGCGTAAATTGGTGCTTACGGGCAGAAACAAATTTTCTTTTTCCACTGTCCAGATCTTCTACGATCAAACCATTGCTGCGATTCGCAGCCATTCTAAATACGCCCGGCAGACCACTCACTGCTACAAAATCTTCGAGATTCATTTGTTATTTCTTTTAAATTTATGAAGTTGATTAAAAACTCCAAAATTACGAAAACTATACCCATTGTAAGGTGGTTTGGGTGAATATAACGCCTTGAATTTTTATACTTGCAATACCTTGGAACCTTTTCTCCCGCTTTTCATGTTTTAATGGTACTTCTATTTTTTCATAAAATGCTTGTCAATGAGCACTGAATTTCCAAAACTTTCAAGTAAAAGACTGATTCTTAGGCAACCTACCCTAAGTGATATATCAGATATTGTCAAACATGTTAATAATCCCAAAATATCGGATGCTACCGCTAGTTTACCTTATCCTTATGAGGAGAAAAATGCGGTCGCTTGGGTCGACATGGCCTCAAAGGGCTTTAAAAATAAAGAAGCCTATATCTTTGGTATTGAACATCGGGAAGTAGGAACATTGATAGGTGGCATCGGACTGCATATCAACGCTGCCCACCGTCAAGCAGAACTAGGATATTGGCTATCTGAAGAATATTGGAATCAGGGATTGATGACTGAAGCGATAGGGCGGGTCATTGATTTTGGATTTGAAGAACTGAATGTGCATAAAATTCATGCAATACATTTCACCAAAAATCCAGCCTCCGGGCGAGCGATGATCAAAAATGGAATGGTACAAGAGGGTTTGCGACGCGATCACGTTTTTAAAGCAAACGAATTTCGAGACATTGTAGAGTATGGGATACTTAATCCAAAGTATTTAAAATAAATCTCACCCTCAATAGCAAATTTGAAGTTGTGTAGTTGCGGTTGAAATGGCTCGTGATTAAATTTCTTGGATCACTTAATAAGCTAACAACGTTGCCAATTTTTCTTTAAACCGATCTACGGGTTGATAAACCGCTTCTAAATTCTTGGAAAAAGGAATCGGTGTATCCAGACTACCGCATCTCACGACAGGCGCATCCAGATGCTCAAAACAATGTTCTGAAATCCACGCAGAAATTTCTCCACCAATACCTCCTGTGAGACTATCTTCATGTAAAATTAATACGCGGTTGGTTTTTGCTACCGTTTCTTGAATGGCTGCATAATCAATCGGCATCAGACTACGCAAGTCTAAGATTTCTACGTCCAGCCCCATGTCTTCCACCACTGTTTTGGCCCAATTGACTCCTTGTGCGTAGGTGATGATGCTAGCCTTACTTCCGCTTTGAACCACCTTGGCTTTCCCAATTTCTATGGTATAATAATCGTCTGGAATAGATTCGGTCATGCTTCGATAAAGTGCTTTATGTTCAAAAAATAAAACGGGATTTGGATCTTCTAATGCCGCTAATAATAACCCTTTAGCGTCGTATGGATTGGAAGGATAAACGATTTTTAAACCTGGTGTATGGAAAAACCATGCTTCGTTGGTTTGAGAATGGAATGGTCCAGCACCGACTCCGCCTCCGCAGGGCATGCGGATTACCACGTCGGCATTCTGTGCCCAACGATAATGAAGCTTTGCTAGATTATTGACAATTTGATTAAAACCACAGGTGACAAAATCGGCAAACTGCATTTCGACCATCGCCTTCATCCCTTTGATACTCAGCCCGAGGCCGATGCCTAAAATGGCACTTTCGCAGAGTGGTGTATTACGAACTCGGCCTTTGCCGAAAGCCCTTACAAAACCATCCGTAATTTTAAATACGCCACCATACTCCGCAATGTCTTGTCCCATTAAGACTAGATCGTCATGCTTCTCCATACTTTGTCGCAAGGCGTCTGAGATGGCATCAATAAATCTTTTATCTGTTGTTTTATCGCTAGCAGGAGCCGTGGCCGTAAAATGGAAGGGCGCGTAAACATCTTCCAATTCTTCGGATAGGTTGGCCGTGACCGGAGGCTCGTCGCCTGCGATTTTTAAACCTGCCTCAATTTTTGCTTTATTATCTTTCCGAATATCAGCAATGGTGGTTTCACTCAAAATATCTTCTGCTATCAGCCAACGTTCGTAATGCTCGATGGGGTCTTTAGCAGCCCATTCTTCCATTAATTTTTTAGGAACATATTTAGTCCCCGATGCTTCTTCATGACCCCGCATTCGGAAGGTCTGACATTCAATTAGCACTGGTTCAGGGTTTTTACGAAGGTCTTTAGCGACTTTATTAATCGTATTGTAAACTTCCAAAATATTATTTCCGTCGATGGTCATCGATTTCATTCCATAGCCTTTGCCACGGTCGGCGAGGTGTTCGCAACGATACTGCTCGCTGGCAGGCGTTGATAAACCATAACCATTATTTTCAATAACAAAAATGACCGGTAGTTGCCACACGGCGGCTACATTGAGTGCTTCGTGAAACTCTCCCTCGCTTGTTCCACCTTCTCCTGTAAAGGCCAGTGAGACCTTATTTTCTTTTTTTAGTAAATGTGCCAATGCCGTTCCACTTGCCAAGGAGAGTTGTGGTCCAAGATGAGAAATCATACCCACCACATGATAATCAGGTGCCCCAAAATGAAAAGAACGATCTCGTCCTTTGGTAAAACCCATGGCTTTTCCTTGCCATTGTGCGAATAACCTTTCTAGTGGAATATTACGGCTCGTAAAAACGCCTAGATTCCGATGCATCGGAAAGATAAACTCGTCGGATGCTAAAGCTAACGTTGCACCAACTGAAATAGCTTCTTGTCCGATTCCTGAAAACCATTTACTGATTTTTCCTTGCCGAAGTAAAATAAGCATCTTTTCTTCGATCATTCGAGGGAAAAGCATGCCTTTATAGAGGTCAATTAAAGTATCTTTTTTAATTCTTCCCTTTTTATAATTAAAAACGGGCTTGGTTAGGTTGGACATAATGGAAATATTAATTTGATTCTGAAGTTTTTAAACAACTTCTTTATATGCTTGACAAAAGTAGGCTAAATCCAGTAATTTTTCCCTACCTTTTTTTTGTGTGGAAGCGTTAAATTCTCCTACGAATCCCACCGCTGCAAGTTTTGTTTTTAGTACCTTTGTTTTCTTTCAAAATATAGATCTTCTTTCAGAAGCTGTTTAAAAATGAAGCACAATGGTTGCGGACAAGTCATTGATTGCCAACACTTCACAAATTTATCGGCACCATAGCTTTGGCTATGAACCTCAAAATTTGTATCGTTTTGACAATCAAGCGCTTATCCTCACCTTTTGTGAACATTCTTAAACAACTTCGCAAAAATAAAAGGATGAGTGCTACTTATACCATCAAATTACCTCAATTCGAAGGACCTTTTGACTTATTGTTGTTCTTTATAGAGCGCGATGAACTAGATATTAACGACATTCCCATTGCGTCGATTACCGACGAATTTTTGTCGTATATCAAAATGATGGAATCCCTCAACATTGATCTGGCGAGCGAGTTTATCCTTGTTGCGGCTACTTTGATGCGTATTAAGGCCAAAATGTTGATTCCTCGTAAACCCATTGATGAAGAAGGCAATGAAATTGATCCACGGGAGGAACTCGTACGACGGCTTATGGAATATAAGCGCTACAAGAGTGTCTTGGAGGATATGCGTAAAATGGAGGGGGATCGTAGCCTGCGGAATATTCGAGGAAATACAACAAAGGATGTCCGGAAAATTGCAGAAACTGCGCTTGTAGACATAGAACTGGAATCCTTAACGCTTTACAAATTAATGAAAACCTTCCAACGGGTCTTGAATCGTTTGGAAGATAAGAAGAAAAAGGCGGTCCATAAGGTATTTACCTATAACTATACGGTTTCTGGCCAGCAAATTCAGATTCTAGCCAAGATCAAACAATTCAAGCGGATTGATTTTGAATCCGTATTCGGAGATTGTGAAGATCGGATGCACGCCATTATCAATTTTTTAGCGCTGCTCGAGTTGGTCAACCTTCAACGGGTTACCTGTATCCAAGGTGTTGGTGTTAATAATTTCTGGTTATCGACGGGGGAAGACAATCCGGTGATGAGCGGCGAAGAGGAGTGAAAATTCCCTCAACTTTAAGGATTAGCTATTTATCTCGTTTTTTGTAGAAAGCGGGCAAGTAGCCAGCAGCAAAAAGCAAGTAGCATAATTTTAACTTACCAAAGTCCATGGCTTTAACGAAAACAGAAGAGGATTATCTTAAAGCGTTATTCTATTTGATTATAGAAAGCGGTAACGAACGTGTGGGAAGTAGTCAGCTAGCCGAATACTTGGACATCTCTCCAGCATCGGTGAGCAGTATGCTAAAAAAACTGAAAGGTAAGGCATTGGTTAGTTACGAAAAATACGGTAAACTATCCTTGACCCAAGAAGGAGAAGAAATCGCTATTTGGCTGATTCGTAAACATCGACTTTGGGAAACTTTTTTATGTCAACATATGAATTTCAAATGGGAGGAAGTGCATGATGTAGCGGAACAATTGGAACATATCCAATCTCCTAAATTGATTTTAGAATTAGATAAATTTTTGGGGTACCCCGAAAAAGATCCTCACGGAGCCTTGATTCCCAATCAAAAAGGAGAATATAAAATCACACCCAAAATTACGCTGTCGTCCTTGGTCGTAGGAGACCGTTGTCGGCTGACTTCTGTAAAAGATAGTTCTGTTTCTTTTTTGCAGTATGTTTCTAAAATTGGACTCGTATTAAGCAGTGAAGTATTTGTGGAAGACATTCAGGGATTCGATCAGTCGATGCTCATTGCTTTTGATGATAAGAAAGTGACCATTTCTAAAAAATTTGCCGACAACGTTTTTGTTGAACAAATCGCTTAAAATTACATGATAATTATGATACTTCGATTTTCATCCTTTTTTATGTTTTGCTCTTTGTTAATTTTTATCGCAGCTTGTCAATCTGATTCAGGCAGTGCAAATAATAAAACCAATCAACTGAATTACGAAGCCCTAGCAAAAGATTTTTGTGATTGTGCCAGTGAATCTATCGCACTCAATACCGAAATGAAAGGATACCTTGATGCCGGTGACGACAAAGCTTTCGATGCTGCCGTTAACAAAGTACAGGTCGCTTTTGACGGAGCCATCCTTTGCGCCAAATCTGCCAAGCATAAACAAACCGATCAAGCCATTGATAAAAAAAGACTCGGTTCTTCTCTTAAAAAAAACTGCTCTGAAATGCCTCCTCGGCTGACGTTGGAGCTGTTGGATAAGGTGAGGTAAGGTTTTGAGTGATCTACAATGTTGTGCTATTTTTCTCTATAAAATTAAAAAGGTTTTAGACTGGATTCCAATAACAGGAATCCAGCCTAAAACCAAAACATTCACTTGTACATTTATTGTGTCTTTAAATCATATTTGACGCTAACGGATAACAACTATTTTTTCGCTAGCTAAGTAATTTTTATTTTTTAGAAATAAGTAATAGATACCTGGGCTAACTTGGTCTAATGCGATCTGATGGTTATTTGGCTGATTCGAAATTACCTGAATAGAGGAGGCATAGATCTGTTGACCTGTTACACTAATCAAGCTGACTTCTGTTTCCTCATCAGCATTAGAGGTAAATTGAATATTCAATTCGTTGCTAGCTGGATTCGGAAATGCTTTTGCTATATTCAGCGCACCTGGATCAATTTCTTGTACGCTTGTTGTAAAGAAACAATCAAGTACTTTAACGATCTGGCCACGGATTTCGCCACCTGGATTCAAGTTTGTATGAATATTGACATAAGTTCGTTCTGCCTGCATTATTTCAGCAATGGCTGTGGTAAATTCAACATCTGGATCATTCGCTCCCCAATACGTAAACATACCTCCATTGCTAAATTTGTCTGTAAGGTTATAAATAACAGGACCATCTACACCCGTTATACCTTCGTGAATGTGTGCGCCTGAAATATCTCCGCTCAAACCACTAGCAACGATCATGACATGCGCATTAGAGCGATTTCGATCAATAGAAGCCATTCCTGCACCCGTAGCAGTTGGTACATCGACGACCGATGTTTCTTGGTTGGTACAAATATCATAACCATAACCATCTCTGGCTAAACGGAACAATTGTCCACGCATTTCTCCACCGGGGAAACCTGCACTATGTAGATTGAGATAAATTTGTCCAGTAAGTAATTGATTAATCAATTCATCTGTAACATCCATTCCACTAGCAGTTCCCATGATTTCATTGCCATTAATATTGTCTGATAGATTTAAGACAACGTCACCTGCTTCGCCTAGTTGAGCATTGTGAAAATGAGCACCTGTAATCGCACCACTTAATTGAGTAGCAATTATGCGATAATTGATTTCTGTGAAATCTGGTGAAATACTAACCGAGGCCAAACCCAGACTTGCATTAACCGCAGGAGGTACTTCTTGGGCACCATTCAGCCAAGTATCAAAAGTAAGATTATTGTCCAAAGTTAATTGACCACGAATCTCTCCACCTGGATAAGCATCCGTATGTACATTGATATAAATTTCGCCTGCTTGCAAAGCAGCTAGATAAGCGGTTGGATCAACAGAACCTGTTACTTGGTTCCCATTTAATAAAGGTCCTAAATTTTCTACAACATCACCATTTACGCCTGCCGCAGCATTGTGCAAATGTATCCCTGTAATCGGACCACTAAGACCATTTATTAAAACATTAACCTCTAATAAGTTTAAGACTTTGGTATAGTTGAAAGTACCTAAGCCGATTGCAGTAGAAGGATTACCAGGCACTTCTTGATCTGCTGTCAGATTGGCGCGATAAGTAGGGTCAGTTTCTAATTCTATTTGTCCACGAATTTCGCCTCCAGGATTAGCATCGGTATGAACGTTGAGGTAAAATTCTCCATTCAACATATCGTTCAACTGGGTGCTGGTAAAGTCGATTAGGGTAGTGGTTACGCGATTACCTTGTAAAAAAGGAGTCAGATCAAATACCACGTCGCCATTCGTACCAGGAAGACCTTGATGAAGGTGAATACCTGTGATTGGTCCCGTTAAATTATTGACACTAACACTGAGGTCAATTGCAGTTCGATCTTCATTAAGCATTAAAGAGGTTACTCCTACCGCATCGGTAGTTACGGCAGGTACTTCAGCAGCACCAGACAATCTTGCCGCCATCAATAGTTTTGCTCCAAATTCGGGATCAGTAGGAAGTGCGGTAAATAGATCTCGACTTCTGATAATATTGGCTCTAATAGCTCCACCCGGGAAAGTAGCAGTGTGGATGTTGACATATACCTCATTATTTCTAAACAAGAGCGATTGCATAAAACTTGGACTATCTTCTTCTGTCCAATATCCGTAAGCTCCTCCCGTAGCGTTAAGGAAAGGAGTTAGATTATAAATCACGTCTCCAACCACGCCAGGTTTTGCATTATGAAAATGCGCAGCATCAATAGATTCATTCAATCCGCTGACGACCATCATAAAATGGGCATTAGTTTGATCTCGATCAATAGACACCATTCCCGCGCCTGTTCCAGGACTATTAGTTGCAGGTACCTCTTGACCACCACTAAATTGGTAGGTATAAGCTTCTCTTGCCAATTTATATACTTGACCACGAATCTCTCCACCCGGATTAGCATCCGTATGAATATTAAGATAAATACCGCCGGATAAAAACTGATTAATCAATTCGACACTCAAACCATTAATGCTCCCTGTTATTCTATTGCCATCAATATCATCCGTCAAATTTAAGACGACACCTCCTGCGGTACCAGCTGCACCAATGTGAAAGTGTGCACCCGTAATATCTCCACTCAATCCGTCTACTACAATATCATATTCGATGGCATCCATTGTATTAGAAATACTAATTGCGGCTACGCCTTCTGCGAGGGTTGTCACTGCAGGCACTTCCTGATTGCCATCTAAAAAACTATCAAAGTATAACTGATTACTTAGGCTTAATTGCCCACGAATTTCGCCACCAGGATTGGCGGCAGTATGAATGTTAAGGTAAATATCTCCAGCTAGAAGCTCCGTTAAATAAGCACTAGGATCAACCGTAGCCGTAATAACATTACCAACGACATTCATGGTCAAATTTTGAACTACGTCACCAACTACACCCGTTGCTGCACTATGCAAATGAGCACCAGTAATGTCCCCGCTTAAACCTTGGACGACCGCTTTAATTTCCAACTTGTATCCTGATTTAGACAAATTGAACACGCCTAATCCATAAGCATCTGTCGTTACCGCAGGAACTTCTTGCATCCCATTAAGAGACGCCATATATCGAAAATCGCTTTCCAGTATGAGTTGTGCTCGAATTTCACCACCAGGATTTTCATCCGTGTGAACATTCAAATAATAAGTACCATTCAAGAATTTTTCCATCTGATCCGATGAAATATCTTTCATTGTGGTACTGATCCTATTTCCGTTGACAAAATCGCTTAAATTAAATACTACTGCACCATTCGTTCCAGCCATGCCTTCGTGAATATGAATACCTGTAATATCTCCACTAAGACCACTAACGCTAACATCGACAGCAATAGATTTTTTATCTAAACTTATCGTAAAAATTCCAATTCCTTGCGCATCGGTAATAACAGCTGGCACTTCGTTAGCGCCATTCATTCGAGCAGTAATTTGTAAACTACCAGAGAGATGATCTGCATATATATTGGAATAACAGCAAACCAAGAAGAATAAAATAATTGTAAGAATTTTTTTCATAAAGGTGATTTTTCAAGAAAATTTAATTAAACTCAAAAATTAAGGCTCGTCATTGCATTGAACTAAAGCGTTAATCCTTTGAGTAGTACTTAATATGATACTAATATAATATACGTGTAATAATGAGCTATTGGATTTTATCCCGTTGGGCCAGAAATTGTAAGTCCCATTCAAAACTAAATTTTTGTTGATGAAAAATTTGATAAATGGGATTAACCTCCCGCTGCCATCCGCATCATTTCCGCACAAAGGATCGATGCTACCGTTAATAAAGTACAGGTCGCTTTTGACGGAGCCATCCTTTGCGCCAAATCTGCCAAGCATAAACAAACCGATCAAGCCATTGATAAAAAAAGACTCGGTTCTTCTCTTAAAAAAAACTGCTCCGAAATGCCTCCTCGGCTGACGTTGAAGCTGTTGGATAAGGTGAGGTAGCTAGAATTTATGAAATGGGAGACCAATTTTTTTGTAATTTTATGATATTATCTCTGAAAACATAAAACTTCCTGAAATGAACTTAGCAAAATTTTCTACGATCTTAGTGATGTTTTCTCTTTTTGTTGCTTGTGGCAAGGACGACAATAATTGTGTACAGGCAGACTGGGTAGGTACCTACACCGGTACGTACATTTGTGAAGAAGAAGAAAGTGAAATCGTTAAAGTGTTCATCACTGCTTCTGGTAACGATAAATTGGAAATTGCTTATGGGGTAGATGGACTTGGCCTTTACGCAAGATATGTTGATCCTTTTGAGTTTAATAACTGTAAAGTGAATTTTTCTTCTACTTCTGAGGAGGATGGGCGTACTTCGTCACTTGAAGCAGAAATTGATGGTGATATGTTAGAGATGATGCAAGTTCGTACTCCTGATGATCGTGAAGATTATAGGTGTAAATTTGTGGCAACACGTGACCAATAAATACCCTTTCTTTAAAAAAATATCTACCTCATCATACTTTTTAAATATTCTCACCTCTTTTGATTTTTACAAAACAATGTTATGTAAGCATTTTACATTTTTTGTTTTTGAATGATTGTTTTTTTGACGTACATTGGAAAAAACCTCAAAAAAAATAATTTATGAAAGCATTTTACTTTCTACTCATTTTTCTTTCCTCCTCAATGCTCCTAAACGCTCAAGAGTTTAGCACCCAATTTTATTTTACCGATACGCTAGGTAATCAAGATTCCGTCATCGTGGGATTTGATCCGACAGGTACTCGAGGAGTAGATGTAGCTTTTGGGGAAGTAGATATGAAAGAAGTTCCATTTGGAGAGCATCTTGAGGTAAGGGTGGGGCATGTCAATGATGCAAATTTCGGATGCTTTCCTGGATTTAGCTTTATAGAAAATATCGACAGTGATCAAAGTGATATTATTGTTAGAAATGGAAAAAAGGAGTTTTCTGGACTAAGGTGTAATAATGGTGTTTTGGAGTATATAAATGCTGGTAGAATGACTTTTTTTGTTAAAAATAGTGCATTACCGATGAAGATGAACTGGGATACGTTGGCATTTACCAATACTTGTCTAAATCAAACATTTATCACTGACTGGCATCCTAATTTATGGTTTGATGTTACTTGTGGAAATGATTCTCTTTTCTTTTTTAAATTAAACGAAATAACAGAATTGTGGATTGGTCAGCCGACTAATATCCAAATTGTAGATCGCTCTGGCGACACCCTCAGTATGGTCCATATTGGATGGGATGGAGACTTTACATCCAGCACACAAGCACAAGAACTATCCACCTTTCAAACCTTCCCCAACCCGGCTCAAGATCAACTAACCATTCAACTCCCTGATCCAAAAAGCCGCCCTTGGAAATTGCTCAATATCAATGGAGCCATCGTAAAAACAGGTACGATCAACTCAGCAACGGAACAAATCAACCTAGAAGACCTGACCGACGGAATTTACTTTTTACAAGTAGCAAGTTTTAAAGCAAAACGTATTCTAGTCGGCCTCCGTTGATCAGCAAACCACCAAAAAAAATCGTTACATTTCCCAAAACAGATCCAAGGCAAGTATTGATTCTAAATGAAAAAAAAGAATTTAATCAACAAATCAACAAATCAACAAATCAACAAATCAACAAATCAACAAATCAACAAATCAACAAATCAACAAATCAACAAATCAACAAATCAACAAATCAACAAATCAACAAATCAACAAATCAACAAATCAACA
>CALFWZ010000196.1 GCA_937928405.1 uncultured Saprospiraceae bacterium | reverse complement strand
AAAAGAACTTTGTTGAGGTGGCGTAAAAATGAAAAATTTATTTTGTTTGTTTTGAGATTTGATTTGATCAAGTTCCCACGAAAGATTATTGGACTGACCTTTAACCATAATAATCGATTTACAAGCCTCTAAATGATGGAGCAAAGCAACTTTCCAATCTTTATCGTTTTCATAGCTAATTACCATTCCTTCAGTAGGAAACGTATCCCTTGGACTTCCTAATCCCACCAATGGACCAAAATGGTCTTTAAATGCTTCTCCGAAATACTGGTAAAAAGGAAAATACATCATTAAAGCAGTATTCAAAGAAGAAGTATCTACTGGACTATTAAAAACCCATCCTGTCCAAAAAGGTGCTTTCTCCGTTTTAAAAGACCGAATAAAAAGCGCAGTTCCTTTCGCATCGTCCAACTTTGTCAATCTTTCTTCCTCATCTTGATAGCTTAAATCAAATTTATTTTCAAAATCGAAGAAAAATGATAATCCCATTAATAGCACCGCGAGTCTACCCAAATAGCTCAGCTTCAAACCTTCATAATAATATCCATACCAAACAATGATTCCCAAAATAACGGTCCCTCCTCCGATCAAATGTTTAAAACTATATGGCTTTTTTCGATGTCCTGGATAGCGTTTTCCATATCCCACCACATAATACAAATAAGTAGATCGAACAATTAAAACAATGATCCATAAAATTAAACCAATAATAGTAGCGCCATAAATGTTGTCAGGATCCTCTATCGTTTTTGGAAAACAATAGTAGAATATTCCAAATATTAAACCGAGCAATACAAGAAATTGAGGCAGCGCCCTCCAATGGCTATATGATTTGGAATAGAGGTGGGGATAGTATCCTACTACAAAGACGAGGGTACATAAGTATCCAAGGAAGGCATATACAAAGTAAGTTGACATTTGGCGAATGTTTTAAGGGTAAAAATTGATTAAAAATTTTTACTGGATTTTCCGGTTACGCTTTTAAATAGAAATATAGGGAATTTCTGTAATTATTTAAAGTTCACATTCTGTCCGTTTTCGTATGGTAAGTGGTCTTGGTTTGGTTGTCTGGAATTAAAGTTAAAAAATATCCACATATGCTCATACCATCATGATATTTGATCCTATAAATATTTCAAAAGAGTGGGATTCTATTCTCATGGTAGAAATTCTTGCCCAGTCTCCTAACGCATTTTAAATATTTAAAATAGAATCTCTGACAATTGCTTAATTTTGCTCATAATTAATAACTTCCAATTGTTCGCATTCTCATAGAACCGAGGAAATTTTCGGTCATTTAGGAATGCGGAACAAATAACCATTTCTAAGAAAAAGAAATAAAGTGTCCAATAAAAAATGCGTCATCGAAAAAGGATCTAGCTTTAATACCATTAAGGACAAAGCTGAAACGCCAGACGACTCCCGCTCCACTGACGTCATCGGTCAAAAGACAGCCTTAACCTATTATGCTAATAACCTCCCATCTGCGATCCATCTAAGTGAGCATATCCCTATTTTTTTAGATACCAATGTTTTATTAAGAGGCTATAGCATTTCACCAGCACCAAGAGCATTTTTGTATGAATTCTTTACAGAAAGAAAAAATCAAATCGTCGTAACAAAACAAATTGAACAAGAATTTATTAAGAATAGAAAAAAGGTAATAAAACTCTATGAAAATCTACCAGATGTACATTTAACGGATGCTAGTGACACATTGTCTACTCTTTTATTTGAGTTAAATACCGTAGCACCAGAATCAGAAAATTCTAACTATGTCGATGATGAATTATTAGACTTATTTGCTTCCTTTGAACAAATTGATAATCTATCTACTACCGAGAAAGATTTTTTAAAGAAGGAGTTCGATGTTTTAAGCAACCGTTTTAAGTCACATCAACGAAATGGAAAAACGGAAACCACCAATAGATCTTTTCCGGGAATGGGAGATATCCTGGAGAAACCAAGATTTCCTTATGGCGATTATTTTATCTATCATGAGATGCTAAAGTATTCTTACGAAAAGAATCAAGATGTTATTTTTCTTACCTTCGATGTCGCAAAAGAAGATTGGTTAAAATCAAATAAGGAACCGCATGCTCATTATATTCATCGAACATTCGCTTTAAACGAAAAGATGATTTTTATCCTTAATGCAAATACTTTCTTTGAAGATTTATATACCACTTCATTTGATGCTTTGGTTCCCATACCGAAAAAAGTGGATCACTTTATTATTGAATCTAAGTTTGAGAAAGAATTAGCAGCCGCCTTTCTGCGCTTAGAACAGCGTATAAAAAAGCTTGCTCAGCAACTAAATATTGACACGTCTAATGAAATTTCTACCAAGGATATACTAGATGAATTGAACTATAATGATCATATCTCGGATGATACTTATTTTGAGTTAATGGGCATTTGGTCGATTAGAGATGCACTGATCGAAGGAGATATTGAGAAGATTAAAAGAACGTATACGCCGAATGAATTGGCAGAAACTTCGGGTGTTGTGGAGGATAATATAAGCGTGATGGATAAGTTGCTTATTTCCTCAAAGAAATAGGAACGATACTGGAATACTTAGATCATCATTTATCTATCAACACTATTTAAAAACCTACGGTCTAAGAATAAACTTTTTCGTTTTATGACGATTATCATTAGTTGTCAAAACTAGATAATAAAAACCATCAGGGATCTTTTCTAGATTAATCTCGTGGAGGTTCAACCCAGTACTTATCTTTTCTACACTTATGACTTGTCCCAATTGATTATGGATCGCAATCGAAAAGCTAGCTCCTACCAAATCTGGGGCTTCTAAAAAAAGTTTGTCTTGCGCTGGATTAGGAAAAACACGGATAAGCGTATCGTCCGATAGTTCATTAGTAGAAGTTGGTTCAACTACTTCCACAAAAATCGGCGTCAACGTCGCATCTTCATTTGCAATAAATTCAATCACTTCCGTACTATCTCCGGTTTCTTCCCAATGAGAAAAAACATAGCCTTCTTTTGCTACTGCGGTCGCTCTGATCGGTAGACCCGCATAATAGGTTCCAGTATAATCGTATGGAATTTCCATGTTTTTCCAATGGATAAAAACATCTCCATCCGTCGTAGCATCGTAATTAAAGGTTAGCTCGTAGGTATCACCAAGATTAAAATTAGCAACGAGATGTTGGTAAAAAAATGGTGGACGCTCGATCCAAAAATTTCGATACTTAGAAAGATTGTCTAACCAAAGATCATAATCATCGACAAAAGGATTGTCAAAAACCCAACGTTCGATATGTGCTCCCATCTCTAAATCGATCTCACCTGCTGCTTCGTCAATGATAGACAGTACCCGTTCTTCATTAAAAGCCAGTTCTATGAAAGAACAACTCCGTTGGATAAATTCATCCTGAAAAGCCTGATTGGCCATCATACTTCGGAATGGCAGCGTTGCTCGATTATCGTTAGGCCAACCTTCCAGCGACGGATCTAAGACTTCTTCGATTTTATCCCAAGTGTCTCCTCCGGGAGCATTACTTCCATAAATATTGGTGGTGATATCTGTATCCACATACATGTATCGCCATCGGCCATCTTCCTGTTTCGGACGCCAAAGTTGAAGATTGTTTGCCGGCCAATCGGCATTACTCATATAGAGGTTAGAAATCCAATAATCCAACACATTATTAATATCGAATTGTGTTTTTATATAGTCAAAATTCTGTTCTACACTCAGGTCATTATCTACCATAAAATCATAAACAGCATTATAATGAATATCATCACCTTCACCAATTTCTGTTAAATAGCGAGGCTTTTTTAACAACTCCATCTTTTTTTCATCTACATCAAAAAGTCTTTTAAAGTAACCCGTGTTGTATTTTTCTCTAAAATTTTGAATTCCCCAATATTCTCCGTTGATATAGACTAGTGTAGGTTGCATACTTTGATGTTCGACATCCATCACCTGCGCGAAGATTCGATGGTTGGTACCATCTCGAAGCATGGTACCTCGATAGTCTTGACCACTGTTTCTCAGTCTTAGCCGTTCATAATCATCAAAGGGTCGATCTGAAAATAATTGGTAGCCAATATTATCATCTCCGTACTGGCTTTTTCTAAGAAAAAAATTCAAACTTTTTAAAGCATATCTTCTAGAGCAATTCCCAGAAATTTTCATCCCACCATTCACTGCAAAAGCGGTTTCACCATTTGTCTCATAATAGGTAAGATGAACGGGGCGTTCCCAATCTTGCCAAAAATTTGCGATGGTATCATTGGGACAGTTACCAAAAGAAGTACCATTTGTTCCTATCGTGTAAATGCCATTTTCATCATCCCAGAGATTATCAGGATCCGTGGTAATCATAAGGACTGGAAGATTAGGACTGGCATCAAAAAGATAGGTTTTGGTGGTGATTTGACTAGGAGCAGCTCCCGTTTTATAGGCGATCGCTCGAAGACTTTGCGTTTGATCGACGGTAACTGCTGTGGTATATACGTTAGCAGTTTGATCGGGGTCAGAACCATCAGTAGTGTAATAAAGAGTAGCATCTGCATCTTCGTGCGAGATTTCGACCGTCTGTGCTGTTTCAAAAACACCATTGTCTACAGAAAGAACAGGTGGAGCAATCCAAGCAAGTGCATTCTCGTTGGGAGCCAAAGGAGTTGGTTGTCCGAAGAGGGTCCAATCACTAGCACCATCAGCTGATCGTCCAGTGGATCCTTTAAAAGGAACG
Organism: uncultured Saprospiraceae bacterium; assembly: GCA_937928405.1. GTDB lineage: Bacteria > Bacteroidota > Bacteroidia > Chitinophagales > Saprospiraceae > JALZUU01. The sequence continues at coordinate 19,242 of CALFWZ010000196.1, read as the reverse complement.
GCTTGGTAAGTGGTAGAATCGATAATTACAAATTCATTGTTTAACGCTTGTACCAAGAGTAGTTTTTCACCATCTTCCTTTAATTTAAAATTGGCATGAAAGCCACCCGTTTCTGGGTCTCCGTCTGCCCATATCGTGGCGTAGCCATTTGGTGGAAGATTTTGAACAGCACCAATTTGCCATTTAGAAAGATTGTTTTCATCATCCGTTAAAAACAATCCCCCTAGACTGACAGGAAAATCATTGGTATTGTAAATTTCTATCCAATCAGAAAATTTTCCATTTTTATCGGGATAGTCGGTTCCGTTAGGCGCCACTTCATTGATGAGTAATCCAGTAATGGGTGCTGTTGGAACTTGAATTTCTGCTTTTATTTCTATGGTAGACGGAAAGCCAGAAACAAAATTATGTGCGGACCTTTGTCCCGTTCCAGAAATGATTAGTGCTAAGGAATTTCCCGGAGTCCAACTTGGCTGATCTATTGCCTCCTTAATAATCGAGGCCAGATTAGGCGTCTTTTGGTCTTCTCCCGCAAAATCTTGTAATGTCCATTCTTCTGGTGTCCAAATAACAGAATCTATGCTCATCAAGCGATCTGATAGATTAAAATTGACTTCTTCGAAAGGAGCAGCATTTCCAGAAGTTTCACTTTTGATAGAAAGACTAGAAGGGCCGATGCTATTGGAAGGATTTTTTGTAGTGAACTGCACATACGCTTCAGTGATGACGGCTCCCTGAGGAAGATAAATTTCGTTAAATCGTAATCCTATTGTTTGATTTGACCAAACTTCCGTCATGGTCATTCCAAATCCATCTATCACTACCCCTCCACTGGAAATTCCATATTGGATGGCATCATCATTCACGGTTTCAATTTCGCTATTAATGGACGCTGGAAAGAATAAAATGGATGAGGTATTTTCATTGCTTTCGCCAGGAGTGGTGGTGATAAATTCTTGAAAATCAGCACCACCATCGGTCGTTCGTCCAAAGGAAATATTCGAACCTAGGTCTTCAAAAGTTATAACATCAATTTGAGTAGTTCCGTCCGGTGCCATGAGTAAGATGCTTTCTCCCCCACTACTAAGTTTAAAATCTAGATGTAGTTCCCCATCTTCTGGATCTCCATCTGCCCAAAGCAGCAAAAACCCTCCCGCTGGAATGGTCGTAACTGTTGGATTGGTGGTAGGGATTTGCCAATAGTCGGAGGCATCCAAATCATCCCAAAGAAAATAGCCTCCCAGATCAACGGCCGTTGAACCGGCATTATAAATTTCTATCCAATCACCAAAATTCCCCTGTTCGTCACTAATCGTAGAGGTATTGTCTGCCATAAATTCGTTGATGTATAGTTGGGCAGACACCGAAAATCCAGATAGGACAAGAAGACAGACGATTAAAAAATTAAGGAGTCTTTTCATGACGCACCAAAGTTAATATTTTAAAACTGTTTAAGAATGTTTACAAAAGGTTAGTTTAAATGCCTGTTGGTTGGATGGCAGCCTTGTTATTCTTTAATAAAGGTAGTGTAACAAGGCCAGAGATCATTTTCTAACAGAAGAAAATTCAATCAGTTTTCAGATGATTTTTTATTTAAAAAATTCCTTACGTTAGAATTGAGTAAGGCGTGTGGTTGGACTAGTACAAATTACGCAAAAAATGAGGTAATTAGCAATAGACTTTATTCTAATATCTGAGGGGAAGTTGTTTAAACCTATAAATTTGTCTTTAAACTGATAAAATTAGGGTGTTGAGTCTAAGACAGGGATAGACAAAGATGATTTATTAATAGATTAGGGACTGTTCAATAAACTGTGTCAAAATAAATTTAAAAATTCAAAAACCTGTCCATCGGACAGGTTTTTGATGTTGAGATTGAGATTGAAAAACATAGAATTTGGAACAGTCCCATAGATTAGCTACAACTTATATCCAAATGAAATGCCAGGCCAAAACCACAATATATTTTGTACATCGCCAAGATCATCGTCAAAATCACTCAAAAGAAAGATTGGTGAAAGTCCAGCTCTGAACAAAAAACGTCCATCCTCCTTTTGAAAACGATACATTAATGCACTACTCGCCAAAACCTGAATACGCTTATCTCCTTCTAGGTCTCCCAAAAGCGCTGTCATCCCAGCACCAACTTCAAACTTACTATTCCCTTTACCAAGCAAATAATTTAGATGGAGGGGAAAAATAACCCCGCCATCTAGTATACTCACTCCAGCACGCATCCCAAGTTTATCTTCTCCTTTGGCAAATCGCATATCATAATTTACCGAATAAATTATTCCTGCTCCTCCTATTTCTGCATAAAGCGCCTGGCCTTTTTGAGCTTTGACCTGAGCGATACAGGTAAATAAAAATACAGTAATTAAAATGTTTTTCATAAAATTGTTCTTTCAGTTTTGTTTTTCTATAAAAAAACTGGGTGGCATTTTTTAAATCAATATGCTCAGACTTCTCAACAAAAATATGTTTTTACAAAAAAAGCCATTATGTCAATACAATGACCCGTAACTAAAATTTTGTGACTACTTTCCGTGAGTTTTATTATTTTTTTTTAGAACGGGAAAAAATTACAATTTTATAAGGACTGGATGCAAACCTACAGACGTTAGTTGTATCGCTATTAGACCATTAGGGCTAGAAAAAAAAGACAATTCGCTCAATTAGAACTACCGCTCTACGCTTTTTTTACCTGAGCTTTTATAATTCAAAAATTAAATGGTATTTACAAATAGTAAATACCATTCGTTAAATATCTCAAATAGTTAATAATACTCCGCCCCCATTTTATCAACATAAATTACGCGACCATCTGGCAGAATCGCTTGCGCCAAATAACCGTTAAAATCAGATACCTCCAAATATTTGGGAGCAGTAACTCCTAGAATTCCATACAATCCATCTTTGACCGTTTTGATAAAAGAGTAGTGATTTGAAAAGTCTAGGCTGTCATATACTTCTTGCGGATTATCTGCTTCAAAATATTTTCCATCTTTGACTAAAAAGAAATTATTTGGATTGCTTAATGCCTCCCCAAAGGCATTAAAATTTGCGGTAAAGTCAAATTTATCTAAACCATTAATGAAGACAATACTATCAGCGTCCTTTTTTGAAATTTCAAATATTCTTTCTGCAGGTATGACATCCCCATAATCATAAAAGGTTTCATTTTTATAGACAAATAGACTGTCTTTATTTTCACTTACCGTCATCGTATAATGGGGAACGGTACCACACAAACCAAAACGATTATTTACTTCATCGCTGATTCTCCAATTTTCGTTTAGGTAGAAAATTTTCTTGTCTTCTCCTAATACTTGAAAATCCGCTCCAATCCGTTTAACAAATTTTAAATTTTTCAAGCTTTCTTTCGTCAACCTATTCGTAATTTGAAAGTGATTGGTTTTATCATTTTTTGTTATCAATAATGTAGCCGACTCGTAAACGACTGAGTCGTAATTTTGAGCGTTACTATTGATAGTCCAGAAAAATAAGAAGGATAAGATCGATGTGATTTTGAGCATTTTCATAAGATAGTTGGTTTTTAATTTCGTAATTCAAGTTAGCTGTACTGAAAAATTTTCTCATCAAAAGATACTGATTGCACACAAAAAAGCTTGACAGTACTTGTGAACATATAACCGCTTAGACAAATATCAAAGTATTTAACCAAGGGATCTTCACTTTTAATTAACAATTTTCGAGCATTCTTTTATTCGCTTTGTGGCTTGTGGTGGAATACCAAGTTAAATAGCCTTCCCCGAATCAAATTCGAGGAAGGCTATTCGTCTATACAAAACTAGTGTTAGAAGTTTGGTATTTAAGCCGTTTTGAAAAAATTAAAACCCGGCTGCCATCTGCATCTTTTTCACTATTCTGGTGTTTCCTACTTCTAAGGTGTAAAAATACATTCCACTAGGAAGCTCAGTTCCATCAAACTTAACAAGATGCTTGCCCTGTGTTTTTCTAATACCGTCTTCCAAAACTGCCACTGTTTGTCCAAGCATATTGGTCACTGACAATCGAACAAGACCTTCTTTTGGTAACGTATAGCTTATGTTTGTTTGGTTTGAAAATGGATTGGGATAATTGTATAATGAAAATTGACCTTCAATCGCAGTTTTTATCTCTGATGATCTTAAGCTATTTAGATCCGAATTTTCCTCTCCATTTTTAGGATCTGATGGATCAGTAGAATCGCGGCCACCCGCATAAATGGTATCCAGAATATCATCACAAGTTTCGTCGTCGAGGCCGTGTAAAACGGTCACCGTAATGGTTCTAGAAACACCACAAACCGTGTAGGTTAATTCAATTGTTTCTTCATTCGTATCTGTGATAATTATCAGATTACCATTCTGAGCTGTTGACACAATTGTATTTGGATCGCTTGTTGACCAAACAATATCTAAATCACTAAATTGAATTTGAGGTCCTTCTAAATAAAGATCATTTGTATAACCATCTCCACATATAATCCATTCGTCTCTTAATAACTCCACTACGGTCAGCGAAGATTGAACGTCGAAACTTGCTTCCAGTGAACCACAATCTAAGCTTTCTACACTTGCCATTACTTCCATATCACCATACCCTCCATCATTAAGCCGCAACACTATGGTCTCAGAATCACAAGTCAATCCAAATAAGGGAATAGGAACACAAGTGAATCGATTTTCATCAAACTCCCACGTTACATTTGATATAAAGTTTGCTGGCGTATTGGAACTCTGTCGATGCGTAAGCGTCAAAGCAAAATAATCTCCGTCACAGATAGATTCTTGGGTGGTACGTCTAATACCAAAATTACAATCTAAGCTTTTATATTGATTATTACCAAATGTAACATTACAAAGTGATGAAAATTCAGAAGCTGGATCCTTTCCCATAGTACCATTCCATGGTGCACTTGCAAATGCTTCAGATATTGGCCAATTATCACAACCGCCACCGTCAGTGCAAACAAATTGATTTACATTCTGAAAAACATCTAGATTAAAACGATTATCATAAAGTCCGTCGTCTTCAAATACGGGCACCAAATCGTAACTGCCTGCAAGAAAGGGATTAACATATCTACTAGGAGGTGGACAAAATGGATTACCGGTGGCATCATTATAGCCTCTAGAAAGGGATTTATACATGGCATGTGAACCTGAGGAAGCGTACACATTAGGGTTAACAACCCTATTATTTCTGCAAAAGCTTCGGTGATCCTTCTTTCCATGATTGGTAGCAATCATATGATATAACTTAGAATTGTTAATACTGCTAGCTCTTTTAATATACAAAATGACTCTTTCTACATCATTTTCATGTTGATCTTCTAAACAAGCAATACGGGTAGCAATCGGTAAAAGTGGAACTTGAGCCCAGTCTCGTGGATAATAAAAACTATACACTACCACCCAATAAGCGTCTGTCCAAAAAACATGGTAATAGGCAGCAGCAGGAGCATTTAAAGCCGAGAAGGTATTCTCCCAGGCATTGGTGGCGTCCCAATCATTGTCAAAATCAACTCGTACTGGTTTGTCGACTATAGTGCCAAATGGACTAGAGGCAGTAAATTGATATAAATTAGGGGCAAATCTTTCTGCGATTGCCTGATTGTCGGCAAGATATTCTGCATGCGTCGTTGGCATTTGTGCCAATAAATTCCAACTGAGCATTAATACAAAAAAACTGGAGAGTGTTGTCTTTAAAGATAACTTCATAGCTGTGATAATTTTAGTTTTAGTTAATAAGTCGTTCAAAAATTAATAAGTTGACAAGGTGTTCTCAAAAAATAAAACACAATCTTTAGAAATCAAAAATTTACTTAGACTTGATCCGTGTTAACACAATATCAAGTGATATGAACAAATTTCCTAGCAATAATTCATGAACGGTCATAAAAGAAAATAAACGGCTGATTAAACAGAATAAACGGTAAGAGGCGGATGTCCGCACTAAGCTTTACTGGCTCTTTTCTAATGAGCCAGTAGCTTTAAAAATCCATTTTTAGCACTTTGATAATTGGATTGGATTGGATTGGTGGCATTTTACTTTTTAATCGAGAAGCATCTAAGTAAATTGGTGGAAAAATTTCTGTAGTTATACCCTACTCTATTCTTGTCAGCAGATAAAAAAAACTTCCCTCGAATCAATATCAAGGGAAGTTTTTTGTTTACAAAAATTGAGGGTTATCAGCTTTCTAAAACGCAAACAATTAGGATGACTATAGTTAGATATGCTTTTTAATAAATTGCCAAATAGCGTCTAAAGCTTCGGTGATCAATTCTTCTGCTACAGAGAATTCCTGACCATCAGCATACCGAACTTTGGAACCATTCCCATCTGGACTACAGTGGTCTACATCAATTGATCTACGCCAATATTGCGCGTGATTTCTCCATTCAGTTTGATTCACTTTTGTTGGAGCATCTACCCAAACATTCCATGTCAGTACACTTCCATTTTGTAATAAATTTCCAGAACCTACATTGAAAAGATCCATGACAAGTTGATTAAACTCATCCACAATAGGATCTCCTGTTTTTGCAATATCGCGAATACCAACTTCTAGATTAGCATAATTCCAAGCTTCATGGTTATGCAAGGTGAAAGACGGTAAATGATCTAAGGCTTTTGGCGTATATAACTTATCTCTTACAAAAATAACTTCAGGATCTTCTACATGGTCCATCTTCTCAGTCCGGTGCGTATGGACTATAATGGCTTGATCTTTATTAATTGGTAAATGATGAAATATATTTAATAACTCAAAGGCGCCCCATAATAGTTTTCCATAAGCGGACTGATTTGCATCTGGACTAAACCATATTCTTGGTTTAACCACCATATCGATGGCTAAGCTTTTATTTGATTCATTGACCCAACCCCGTTGTTTTGTGACAGTGACCTCAACGTTTATGGTACCAAAACCTTTTATGTAAGTCCCTTGCTGTGGACAAATTACCGCCCAGTTTTGCCCTGTATTATCATAACCTGCTCTCGATATATCTGGTGCAAACATTTGAAAACACCGCGAATTAGGATCTTTTTCGACTGTCAACCAGGTAAATTCAGGCCATAAAACACGTTGCTGACGTTTAATATTGTAGATCCGATCTAAGTTACAATTAAAATCCAAGGTGCTTAAATTAGCAATACCATTTTTATATTGCAATGCTGGATTATACTCAATAAAACCTCCTTTCCAACCTTTTGCTGGTACATGATTAGGGATAATCTTTTTCATTCGGTAAATGTTTGATGATTGAATTAATTTGTTCGTTCAAAGATATCATTAAATACCTTCGACTTTTACCGTATAAATACCTGATTTTGGGTTTAGGTGGGGTTCACAAACACTTCTCCAACAACCATTTTTTCTCGGGTAGGTTTTTCTCTAATAAGATTTGATTACGCAGTTTTTGCTTAGCGGCCTTATCATAGGATGGAATGGAAAGTAATTTACGAACATATTTAATGGATAATAAAACATTAACTCGGTGGTATTCAGCGACTTCTTTTCGTCGTGTATATTGCTCAAAAGTATCTAGTTGTGAAAAAAGTAAATCAAGCGCTTGAATTTCGTAAAATATTTTGACTTTCAACATTCTTGAAATTAGGTTGTTGAGCAAATCTGTATACTTTTCTTGTTGTAACAACTCCAATGATCGATCATATTGACCTTGTGCAAAGGCCAATCTCGCCAAATTAAAACTGAGTGTTTGCGCTTTGTGCAATTCTTCCAGATGGTCTGCCTTTTCGTTGATAAAGGCAGCGGTCCAATCGAATTCTTCTAAAAGTAATGCTAAGGCGATAATATTATTAAAGGTAAATCTGGGAATTAATTCATTATCAAATAGAATGTCTGTGGCCAAACCTTCTTTGTACAATTCCCAGGCGTTGATCGTAAAATTTTTGTCACCCTGATTCGATTTTCGTATACAAAAATTGATGGCCAATCGATAAGGAGCTTCCAAATCTTCTTTGGTAAATTGATCTCGATGTTCTAAAAGAATAGATTTAAATAAATCGAAAAAGGCAATTTCTTCCGGCTCTTTTAAAAATCGAAAACAATAATAATAAATCGCAATCGCAGGATTATTCAAATAACTGCTATCTTCCAAATTGCTAAGTGCGTCATTTAATAAACCAGGATGATAGTTGGTTTTAAAGACCAATTGATGAGAAAGCTGGGCGCAAGCATTTCTCAATTTTTGAATCAAATAAAGGATATCTGTGGTGTCTGAAATTTCTTGTAAAAATAAATGTTCGGTCCGTTTGGTGGCCGATTGATATTTCATGCGATCGATCTCAAAGTGTAGACGCAGTTGGTAAAAATCTGCATTTCTCTTTGGATGCTTTTCCATCAAGCTGTCAATTTTTTTCACATTACTTACATAACATTTTTGCAGTTTTCTTCTTCGATAAATCTCAGAAATCATCAAATGCATTTTAACCTTATCCTTTCTTAGGTATTGCAGGCACCAGTATTCTTCTATAAATTGCTTTAAATCACTCATCGCTCCTCTGACCTTAATTTCTCTATTAGGTAGTTCTGGAAAAAGGTCTTTAGCAATCTCTTTAATGGTTGGGAATTTCTTGCCATTCTTGGCCATTTTTATCAACAATTCGAATAATTGTTGAATATCCGTTCGTTGGGTAAAAAAGGGAGATTTTAGCATCTTTCGTAGCTGCCGCTCCTCTTTTGCCGTAATTGACTGAATAATTTCCTGAATTTTATAGTTTGCTTCGTTCATAGTTCCAAATTTGAATCTACTAAAATTAACAATAATAATTTGAATATCAACCTTTTACGAAAAAATATAGTATTTTACAATCTACAAATGCCCTTTTTTTTCGTTGTGAACGGTCAAATGATGATGTACCTTTGAAAAAAGAAATATAAAACTATGACCAATTCAAAGATTCTTTCCGTCCCCCTAATCAAATCATTCCTGATCCTTTGCACTTTCGTATTGCTGTGTGGGCAAAAAGCAGCCGCTCAGGGTTGGGAAACCTTTATCGGTAGTAATGCTACAGGAGTCTATGCGAGTTGGCAACCTTTTTCTACGGGGGATGGAAATTATCTTACCTATAATACAAAAACTGATTCACTAGGTCGACGCGTTGCTATTTACAAGTTGAATGCTTATGGAGATATAGTTTGGTCCCTGGAATTTCCCCAAACCAATAATAACAATCCTCCCTATCCAATTTTAGCTTGTGGAAATGGTGAATTTGTCACGTCTTATCTGTCAACAGTTGGTGGTGTAGATTCCCTCGATATTATGTTTTTTGTAAAATTTGATAGCGATGGAAATACGGTATGGGAACATGAGGTAATATTCCCAACTAATGAAGGAGATTTTATATCGAGTTTTGAATGGATTAATGCACCTGATGGAGGTTTCTATTTTTATGTTGGTAAAGGATATTTCGGATCTCAAATTCCTGATGAGAGATACCTGGGAAAAATGAGCTGTGATGGGGATCTGGAATCATTCAAACTACTGCCAACACCACTTAAGCTTAGTGTTAACGAATTTTTTTATATCGATGACGAGCTACATGTTTTAGGAGTAAAAATTTTTCCGAGCACTACTAGAGAAATTTCTTACGCCAAAGTTGAAGGGGACTCTGCTTTTTCTGAACCCATTGTCTTTGAAAATGTTAGCCCGTCTGCGAAGACTTATTTGAAAGATGATAATAATTATCTGTTTTATTCCCAAGAGGGGGGAGAAATTATTCAGACCAAAACGGATCTTTTAGGTAATCTTCTTTCAGAAAATGTAATTTATGAGGAAGAAGGACTTTTTTTAGAGAGAACCTATAATGTGGGAGATGGCTTTATTAGCACTGGCGCTATAGCCCCCACTGCCCCTGATGAAGAACGCACCGGCTTTGCGATAAAATCAAATCTTGACGGTGAACTAGTTTGGACCAAATTTTATAATCATCGCAATACCTCCACTTATATTCGAGGAGTGACCAATGCGCACGATGGTGGCTACATTTTAACTGGTCAGAATGGAGCTCAGGGCTACATCCTCAAGGTCGATTCCATGGGAAATATCTACAACAATAGTTTGTTTGGAAATGTAAGTATTGATGTAGATATGGATTGCGATACCAGTTCGGTAGATATTCCAATTGCCAATTGGCTGGTTACCGCAGAAAAATCCGGCGATACGTTTGTCGGTTCTACGGATAGTATAGGTAATTATTTTATCCCAGTAGATACTGGTACCTATGTGGTGACTTGTCATTACCCAAATGATTATTGGACTAGCTGCCGCAATGATTCCTTAGTATTGATTCCTGATTTTGACAATGAGATCAACATTGACTATTCGATCGGTAGCGTGGTGGATTGTCCTCAAATGACCATTGATGGGAATACGCCATTTGTAAGACCTTGTTTTGATCGTCCCGCCTTTTTTCAATATTGCAACCAAGGTACCGTAGTGGCTGCTGATGCAAAAATTGAGATTACGTTGGATCCAGCGATTACTGCCACGGCTTCTAATCCTCCCTGGACTAGTCAAGTCGGCAATACCTATATTTTTGAATTAGGAGATTTAGCGTCCTTAGAATGTGGCAATTTTTCTATGAGTCTTTTCCTAGATTGTGATGCTTCGCTGGGTGATACGTATAGCGTGAAGGCCCAAGCTTTTCCCGATACCCTTTGCACGCCTACTAATCCACTTTACTCAGGCGCTTTTATTGAAATAACAGGTATATGCGACGAGGTGGAAACTATATTTACCATAGAAAATATAGGTGATCAACCAATGGCTAGTCCTGCTGCTTATATCATTGTCGAAGATGCCGTTTGGCGCTCTTCGGATGACGTCCAATTATTGCCAGGAGAACGAGAAGATGTTTCACTACCCTCAAACGGGGCTACCTATACGATGCTGGCCAACCAAGTCGAAAATGCACCTGGCGTTTCAAATCCATTAGTGGTACTTGAGGGCTGTGGCACCAACGACGACGGAGAATACAGCACTGGATTTAGTAATCAATTTGGTCTGGACGATGGTCTACCAGCTTGTGATTTAGATTTGGTAGAGGCACGAAGTTCCTTTGATCCGAATGCCAAATCAGCCTATCCCGAAGGCTATAGTACGCCGCACTATATTCGCCCCAATACGCCGTTGGAGTATATTATTTACTTTCAAAATACGGGTTCAGACACCGCCTTTACCGTGGTACTTCGAGATACATTAGACCAATGGCTAGACCTTGGTAGCTTTGAAGCTGGCGCAAGTTCTCACAACTATTCTTATAAATTTGAAGAGCATCGCACCCTAAAATTTACCTTTAATAATATCAATCTGCCTGATAGTAGCGCCAATCAGTTGGCTTCCAATGGTTTTGTTTCTTTTAAATTGACGCCAAAATCTACTACGCCATTATCCACCGTCATCAAAAATAAAGCAGCCATTTATTTTGATTTTAATGAACCTATTATTACCAATGAAACTTTCCACACGATTGCCGAAGATTTTATTGAGGTGATCATTACTAAGGTTAGCGGATTCTCCGATTCCAAGCCAGACATCGTGGTCAGCCCGAATCCTTTCATTGACCAAACGGTTATGCATATTCAAAACCATAAAGCCGATACTTATCAGCTCCATATTTACGATTTACACGGTAGATTGGTTCGGCAAGAAATTCACCATCGTCCTGATATTCTACTCAAAAGAAACGCCTTGATCGAAGGCATTTATTTTTATCAAGTAGAATCAAATAAAGGACTATCTGTTTCTGGACGACTGATGGTTAAATAAAATTTATCCAAGTTTTGATTAAACCCAATAAGGAATAACGAGTAGATGCAATTTGTGAATGGTATCTACTCGTTTTTTGTTTACTAAAACTCATAAGCAAATCCCATTTGATTCATGTCAATTAATTCGCCATGGAAATTTGCGTTACTAAGGTCAAAACTTCCAGAATCCCAAAAATCGCCTGTCCCAATTTTAAAAGAAGTCAAAATAAATATGGAGATAGAATTATTTAAATGAACTCTTGGTCCAAGTTCAAACTCGAGACCATACCAATCAAGTTCATAGGTCCAATTTGTATAAGGTAAACCGGGACGACTATTCTGAAGACCATCAAAAACTTTATTCTTGGTTTTAAATACTGAAAGTTGGAAAACACCACTAAACCATTTTGTGAATTTTTTTTCGTGATTTACTCCAATATTAAAGTTTGTTTCTTGAAAATCTCCATGCCGACTCGATTCGCAATATGAAATGCGAAAACTTCCTTTTCTAAATCCACCAGATGCAAATACGCCGAATTTTGGAGAAATATTATATTTGAATCCAGCCCCAAAGTTGACAAGGAAATTTGGGGAAACGCAGGTTGCAAAATCTATTTCTCCAATTGATGTAAAGAATTGATACTTTGAATATTGTTCTTGTCCGAAAGATATGGTACCACATACCAACCATGATAGTATCAAGAAAAATGTTTTATTTTTCATTTTATTTCTTTATTCAAAAACAATTAGCTTTTTTAGTTTATTCAATTAGCAATTATGTTTTCTTGAAGCTCAAAGCATATCCGATTCCGACTTGAAGGTTTCTATTTAATTGTTGAACATCCTCGATGACTTGTCCATTATTATTTGTGAATGTCAAATTGGTTATATTTTTCAATCCAACATTATATCTTAGAAAAGCAAATAATTTTTTATGACTTACCTTTAATTTTCCTGTTAGTCCAAAATCGGTTGATTTCGTTTGTTCAAAACCCCTCGTCTTAGACCAATCTCCATTTGCAATTCTAGTCTGTTCGTTGAGCTTTAGTCCATAATTTACGCCAACACCAAGGGCTATTTTTTTATGAACTTGATACTCCATCTCAGGCATAATATTTATAAAAGAAGTTTTAAACCCAGACGCCGTAATACTATTGATATCACCTGTATAATAGTTTTGGTTGCTGTATTGAAAATCAACGAGAAAGCTTACTTTTTCACAGAATTTATAGGATGGAGCTATCCCAATAAAATATCCTGATCCATTCGTATAAGCAGCATTCTCTAAATTTTTATACTTTAGGTTTGCATCATTAATACCTGCTGAAAAATTCAGATTAACTTGAGCTAAGGTACTTTCCATCATTACAAAAAGTAAGAGAAACGTAATCATTGTTATTTTTTTCACTTTAAATTGGTTTGGTTCAATTTTAGAACGGGGGGTTATTTCTTTTATTGCAAATTAACATTTGGATGAATTTAGGGACCGTAAGCTTATTCAACCCTTGGGGTTATAAAAGCTATCTTTTTTTGCTTACACACTAGCTCCTCACATAAACCAACCAAAAGCCGGGCTGCTCGTTGGCATCTACCTTTTTCGGCAGGTCTAAATAAGCAGCTATTATTTTTTTTAAAAGCGCTTATTATTCGTTTTTTGCTTATGGTGTCAAAGCGAAAAAACACACATTTCCAATTGTTAAATATTGAAAATTAAAATTAGTATTTTTTTTGTTAAATAATTGTTTATTGTTTTTATTATTGTACCTTTAGAACGTAATTAAATTGTTTATTAGCGTCTCTAATGACAAAAGGCATTCATCTTACTGTTCTACTTTTCCAATGCATTGCTTAGACCCTCAAATTCCAAAATGATTTTACTATTTGGATAGTAAAGTGTTTTTTATAACACAAAGCAATTAACATTGCTTAATTCTAATCCAGCTTCAATTTTTAATGATGGTATAGAAGGAATAGATATTGTTCCTCATCTATTAGAAATTAATTTCGGAACAAAACAAATGGTTTTGTTGGTGATATTATTGCCATCTGTCCTTGCCTTTTGAATTTTAGCATAAAGCCAATAAGAATTTAAAAAAATTATTTACTAACAAATCTTTTATTATGTTATTAAGAATGAAAAAACTAGTTCTCGCAACAATTTGCTTGTTTTTATTACTATCATACGATATGTCTGCTCAACAAGGTAGAAGGCAAGACATTACTGAATTTACGCCTGCACAAAGAGAAACATTAAAGAATTTAATTCTCGATTATGCTTCAGCCAACAGCTTTGAAGTTGTACTTGAGCATGTTAACATGGACCCTAATAATGGACCCGTTTTTGGTGAATTCCATAATTTTGATGAATATTTTCTGTGTTGGCATAGAGGATATATTTCTAGATTAGAAGACTATTTAATGTCAAATGGAGGAAGTATGTTTGTTCCACTGCCAAGATGGGACCCTTTTACCTGCATCCCAAATGAGTTTTTTATCGATGCGGTAATTGATGATCCTCAATTTATTGAATTAGAGGACCAATGTCCTTTCTTTGATCTTGTATTTGGCGGTTCCGGTCCCTTTGGAGTAAGTATCACGCTTAATTATGATGTCAATAGATTTAAGAATCAGTTTAGTCTTTGTAGTGCCTACCTAGGAACTTCTCCAGCTGCCTATTGTGGTGTTACACGCACTAGCTCCGTAGATAAGTTTGCCGCTGACTTGGAATGTGAACACAATGCGGTTCATCGGAATATAGGAGGTCAAATGGCTGATGGACGATCTCCTGCGGCAGCAATATTTTGGATTTGGCATGCTTGGGTAGATGATGTTTATTATGATTATCAGACTTTATGTCAAGGTTTAACGCCTGCCCAGGCACTTGCGGCACCTTGTAATTTAAATACTCCATGTACAACTTTGCAGGCAACGCCATCAACACTTTCTTTCCCATTTGCTGGCAACACTCAAAACGTTTCAATTACGAGTAATGGTGGTTGGACCGCAATCTCATCTGAGAGTTGGTTGAGTTTATCAGATTTTTCAGGCACTGGAAACGATGTCATAACTGCTACTGCGGCCCCTAATACGGGGAGTACCAGATTTGCGACGATAACCATAACCTGTGGAACATTAACTAGAACCATTTCGGTTTCACAAGAAAATGTAGTTGCAACAGGTTGTACCACCCTAACTGTTAATCCTACTTTTATATCTTCATCTGGGTTTGCGAATGTTCAGACTATAAGTATTTCGAGTGATGGCCCGTGGACAGCGACAACTAATAGAAATTGGATAGCACTTTCTCCTGTTTCTGGTAATGGCCCCGGAACTTTAACTGTAGCTTTATCTGCAAACAATTTATCATTTGATCGGTATGGATCAATAACTATAACTTGTGGAGGGATTACGAGACCTATCTTCGTTATTCAAGATTGTGTTTTTCCTCGTTGCATTAATCTTAGAAGCCCAGAATCAGACTTAGATTCAGAACCGGAGGAAAAAGAAATAGTCTCAGGGGTATATCCAAACCCTTTTGACCAAGAGGCTCAAATTTATTTCAACTTACCCAAGGCTGCTTCAGTAAGTCTTGAAGTCAGAGACTTTTCTGGAAAGACTATAGCACAGTTTTTGAAAAACGAAGCACTTCCGGCTGGTGAATATTCTGAATACTTGAATGGAAATAATTTTGTGACAGGTGTGTATTTTTATATCCTTAGAGTGGACGATGAAATTAGAACTGGAAAGATGGTTTTGAAAAGATAGCACTTACTTTAGGCTTTTTAGCAAACAAAAATTAATATAATTTTGGTCTTTAAACGAAGCTCATTTTTCGTTTCGTACCCTTTAGGTGCGGGGCGAAAAATAGCTTCGTACTTTATTTGCTTAGGGCCACATTATTGCTTGTCTTGAACAATCGATCAGAAGCCGAGTAAGATTCGTTCAATTTCTTCCAGCAAAAAAAGGATCAAACTAAATCGAAGAAACACTTCTATTACAAAGTAGATCGAACTTAAATACCGTAAAACAGCATTAAAATCAATCTTTTTTCTTTTTCATCTACCTTATTCGATCAACGATAATCAATAATCGATTAAGCTAAGGAGTTGAATCCCAAAAAGGTGTTGGCTCTTCTATATTTTTTACTTTACCGAAGACTTGATAAGTGTTTCGTCAAACTTCTTCCATAAGCTCTTTATGCTACACTTTACCATTCTCAAGTATTTAATAAGTCCCAAGTCAATCGACAGAAAAGAATCTCTTCTAGAATAGGCACCGCAAAGAAAATATTTACTATTTTGTCAGTTATCTAAATCTTTATTTTAGAGGTTGTTTAAAATTTCTAAAATAAATAAAAATAGTTATAATTTAAACAGACTTTCACCACGAAATAACATACATGAATCAGGAAGAAATCAAAGTTCGACTAAAAGCAGAAAAAGAAGCCATCCAGAATTGTGAAACGATTCCTATTCATGATATTGGTTATATTCAACCTTATGGCTGTCTAATAGCAGTGGATATAAAAACTCAGATAATCGTCAATGTAGCTGAAAATATCTCAGATTGGCTCGATGTATCTATTGATAAAATTTTAGGAGCCAAATTCGAATATATTTTCTCACATGCTATCGTTCATCAATGTAATAATTCATTGGCACACAGTACCATTGAAACTCAACGAGAACACGTCGGACAAATTATTGCTAAAATCAGAACGAGTGAAGTATATGCCCACGTTAAAGAAGAGAGACTGATCATAGAATTACAACCAACAGGACAGTCAGCACACTCAAAATTAAGCTTGCTGGATAACGTTCAACGAATTGTTGCCCGATTAAATTCCATCACAAATGTAGAAGACTTACTAGAACAAGTAGTCCTAGAATTTCGCGCTTTATCAGGTTTTCATCGAGTCAAAGCATATCGTTTTCTTAGTGATGGGGCAGGAGAAGTTACCGCTGAATCCAGAGAACCTCAGATAACCTCTTTTTTTAATCATCGTTTTCCAGCGGCGGATATTCCACAGAGTGCTAGAAGACTTTACGAAACTACTCCCATTCGAATTATTCCATCTATTAGCGCTGAACAAGTAAATATTCGATCTGTTGATCAACAACAAAAACCATTAGATTTATCACTTGCTTTATTTCGCGGTCATATTCCAGTTCACATGTTGTATTTAAAAAATATGGGGGTAGAAGCAACGCTAAGTTTACCGATCACCGTTAATGGTAAAATGTGGGGACTTTTTGCTTTTCATCACATGGAAGAAAAAATGCTGGATACTGAAACGCTAGCTGCCCTAGAAATTTTAGGAGGTTCTATCTCTCTGCTTATAAATTCTATTATTTATAAACAACGAATCTCAAATATTGAAGAATGTACTCGGGTAGCGGCTACCTTATTCGTTCCTGATGATAGTGTGCTTGGGTTTTCTTCTTACTGGGAGACTGCTAGTTCTGAGCTAGCAACATTGATCAATTCTGATGGTGTCGGTCTCTTAAGTGCAGAACGCTTTGACAATTATGGGGTATGTCCAGACGAAGCAGTAGTTCGAAAGTTATGCGTTCATCTTGATGATTTATTTAAAACAAAAAACTCATCTAAACCCATTGGAATTGACTCGATTGAATCAAAATTTCCGGACATAATCTGTGGAGAAATTGCAGGTGTATTGGCCATACCTAATCCAGCCATGTCTTATCAATATTTACTCTATTTCCGTAAAGATGAAAGTAAAGTCATTCGATGGGCGGGGAATCCAGCCAAAGAGGTATTTAAAACTGAAGACGGATTTCGACTACACCCAAGAGGTTCATTCAAAGAATACCAAGAATCAATGAAAAAAACCTCTGATAGCTTTAGCGATGAAGAATTAGTCATCGCGGAATCCTTACAAAGTGCCCTTTCTAGAACTTTATCCACTATTTCTATTCAATCTCAACATCGCCAACGTCTTGGATTAGTCATTCGAGAATTAAACCATAGAGTCAGAAATATGCTTGCCTTAATTGGTTCAATTATTACACAATCAAAAGAATCTTCTCACAGTATAGAAGACTTTGTAAGTACTTTGGAAGTAAGATTATTGGCTTTGTCAGAAACACAAAAATTATTAACGGAATACGATTGGAAACATGTTGACGCGAAAACACTATTTGAACATGCCTTAATTCCTTACCAAAACCATTTAGGAAAACGCTTGCTACTCAGCGGAAATCAGGTGGCTTTACCTCCATCTCTAGCTTCTTTACTGGCATTGATTATGAACGAGTTAGCATCTAATGCTGTAAAATATGGAGCGCTCTCAAATGAAAAAGGAAAAGTTGAACTCACCTGGAATTATCATTTAGAAAAGCTCCATATTTCTTGGAAAGAAAAAGGTGGCCCAATCGTAGAAAAACCAACACGTCATGGATTTGGAACTACTTTGATTCAAGAAGCACTAGCTTATGAATTCAATGCAGATTGTACGCTTAATTTTGCAGCCGAAGGCGTGGAAGGAAAATTCATTATTCCTGTAGAAAATAGCCCTCTAGCAACTGAAAATAAAATAAACCCAATAGAAATAAAACCCGCAAAAATCAACTCATTTGTAGCTTTAGTTTTAGAAGACGATTATATTATTGCTAAAGAAATGACTAGTCATCTAAAAAGTCTGGGAGCTACTAAAGTAGATGCAGCTCCTTCTATCGAAGCAGCCAAAGCTTGTATAGAAAAAATAGAGTACGATATCGCTTTTTTGGATGTAAACATACGTGGTAAATTTAGTCTCGAAATAGCAAACTTACTTGAAAAGAAAGGAATTCCCTTTGTTTTTTCTACGGGCTTTGGAAGTAAGGATCAAGAATTGACAAATACCGCTTGTTTAGAAATCTTATCAAAACCTGTTAGCAAACCTAAACTACTTTCTATTCTTAAATTAGTAAATTTGGATGTAAAAAATGAATAAAAAAAATCAAAAATTATCTGTTCTTATTTTTGAAGACAACATTGATCTTGCTAGTCAATGGGCGCAATTTTTCAAAAGAGAAGGGATAACAGTACGCCATGCCATGACGGTTGATGAAGCCGTTACTTATTGTAATCAAATAGAATTCGATGCCATCGTTTTGGATATTTTTTTAAAAAATTCCGCTGGAAAATTAATGCCTCGTGCAGGGATTACACTCCTCAGTTATATCCGAAACACCTCACTAGAAAAAATCCCAAAATGGGGTGCCACTGTACCGGTTGTCGCCGTGACGGGCGCCACGGCCAAGATGGGGTTTGATCCACTGTTGAATGCCAAGTCCATTGGTGGATACCGCTCAATTGAGGTGCTAAGAAAACCTTTTAAACCTATAGTCCTTCATGACGTGATGATCGATTTAATCAAAAAAAGTCAAGAAACAGAATAATAAAACGCCAATGGAGAATTTATTAACGCTACTAAGAAAAGAAACAACTGAATTGCA
>CALFWZ010000195.1 GCA_937928405.1 uncultured Saprospiraceae bacterium | reverse complement strand
AGTAAATACCATCTGCATCTACTCCTGCACTCATAAAAGTGGTCAGTTGTGGATTTCCGTTTTCAAAAATATTAAAGGCACCCACATCTCCTGTTGTATTAGAAGAAGCAAAAATAGTCCCTACTGGTTCTGCTACTGGAGCAGCAGTTGTCATACCGGGTAGGTTTACTGCCGAAGCACCTGCAAACAATTCGTTATAAATTGGAGGAATTGCTTCCTGAGAACTATCTAAAACAAAGCCTAAGAGACGTCCTCCACCATTTGCACGTTCTGCAATAAATATGATACCGTTGGTTTCATCATAATCGATATCTACTGGATTTCCGAGGAAAGAACCAGATCCTTCTATTCTGATTTGTTCATTGGTATTGATAATACCATTGGCACTGGTTGTAGAGAAGTTCCAGAGTTGCAGATAAGCACCATCGCTGTCACTACTGGCGGCTCCGATGTCTGTAAGTAACATCATATCTAAATCGGAAATATAGTGCAATCCGTGCGTTCGTACCAACCCTTCTACTTCTACTTCTCTAGAAGGAGCAATCATACCAGCAGGATTTGCCAAGAAGTCATCAAAGACCGCTAGTCTATTTGAGACATCAACGATAGCAAATAAATCATCACCTGCACCTTGAATTCCCCATAGAGCGATGTCAACATCATAAGCTCTGTCAAATGTGATAGACGTTGCGGAAGCATCATAAACTAGCAGTTTGTCTTGATTACCATTGCCAGCGTTTGCATCTTGTGCTACAATTAATTTACCACCAATGAACGTAAGTTCACGACCATTGGAGAAGTCAGAACTAGAAGTAGCCGTAAGTGTTGGAGTAGTACCATTAGCAACACTGCTGGCCACATTACTGTAAGCATTGATTACATTAGCAGATCTGTTCAATTGGTATAAAACGTCATTTTCTTCATCATAATAAATTCCATCTGCATCCGCTCCTTGACTTGGGAAACTTATATACTGTAATTCTTCTGAGTTTAGTATATCATATGCACCCACCAGTCCGCTGGTATTAGAAGAAACAAAAATGGAAGCCGTAGAAACAACACCTGGTGCATTTGGAACGACCTCTCCGCTACAGTTTCCAGTACCACTATGAGGCATGGCTAAATATGGGAACGCTCCGGTAAAGGATTTATCATTTTTTTCGATACCCGTAGAATAGGTAAGTACGTTAAGTAAATCTTGTGTGACAGGACTAGCTGCTGGATCAGTGGGGTCATAATCATCATACCATAATCCTACGGCTGCTAAAACAACACCTCCTACTGCTTGTAATTCAATACGAGTTACATCATCTTCTAGTCTTCGACCATTCGGGAAACCATCCATGTTAGGAATAAATTCTAAGTCCGCATTTGTGTTGAACGGTGCTACGGTCAATCCGATGGCAGCCGCTTGTACCAAACCTAACGTACTAAAATTAGCATCATCACGAGGCGTAGGAGGTACCGCCATATTTAGGCGTAACATATCTCCTCCGTTTGGTAAAAAATTATTAATAAATGGTTTTCCATTGGCTAACGGATTTCCTGCTTTACCAGTTGCCAATTGATAAGGTGCTAAGTTAGGAACACCTGTATGAAAGATTGGCCAAAGATCTACCGAACGAGGTTTTCCAGGATCTGGTAGTAATAGGGTTCCAAAAATATTGTCATCTAAGGCAGTACCATCTAAGGCAGGATTTCCTTTTAAAGAATATAAACCATCTGCACCGTTGGTGAAATCAAAACCGCCCAAAGAAGCAGTTTGAATTCTAAGTGGTGCAAAAGCAGGAACTGCACCACCAAATTGGTCGTCATCCATATACAATGCTAGTTCAGGGTTGTAGAAATATTCATCCATGGTAGTTTCGGTAATCTCATCATAAGGCGTGATGCTGTTCCAGAAATCTTTCGCACCAATTGGAATAACCGCTTCATTGGTCAAAGGCATTCCTAATCGAGAAACCTGCACCCAATCTCCTTCATAAGTTGGATTACCCGTTGCGCTTAACGTAGTGATAGCTGGACGACTAGCAGAAGCCCACACACCAATTACATAGTCTGAATCTAAAATACTGGTAGGTTCTGCGGGAGCACTTGCTTTTTTTAAAATAGAAATAGGTACTTGAATGGCAATGGCAGATACATTAAAACAAGCGGTTCCGTCTACGGGAGTTCCATTTTGACGTGGCGCATCTCCTAGATCAAAAATACCACCGAGATCTACGAAGAAAGGGTCATCGGTAGGACCAGCGAAAACAGTTTCACCCGTAGAAGCCTGCGTGATGGCATTTTGAAATAAAGAACCATAAGTAGTACCTAAACCGGCCCCTCCAGCAATAGAACGAGGACCAACATTATTGGGAGGCACTACCCCATTTTCTATAATTACTTGAAAGCTATTTCCACCATCTACCGATCTTTCTAAAGTGTAAGTAGTCTTTTGATTTTGAGCACCTAATCGAATATTGAAAAAAGTAGTAGGATCTTCGTTCACCACGGTAAAAGTAAAACGGTAAACGATTTCATCTCCAGGAATCGAAGCATCGTTGTCTACGTGTATTTCGTAGCGAATATTCTCACCGAAAGAATAATAATTTGGACCACCTTGTGGTAATTGAAATGGAACATAGGTTGCGATTAACGTGACCATATCCGGATTGTCCGGTGATCTAAAAGCATAAAGGTCAACATTGTCCGCTAAGGGATCATTAGAGATGAGCGGAGCCTCTCGATGCGAGGATGCGAGGGCGCTAAAGCTCGCTACTAAGAGCAACGCTAGGCACATCAAGGTTTGACGTAAGTTATTGAAATTCTTCATTATTTATAATTTTTTCTTCTTTTCGTATTCTGAAAAAATACGGTGGCGAAGAAGTGTTTTTTAATTTGTTTTTAATAATTCCCTTAAAGGACTACTGTCCAATTTCGGTTCCACTCCAAGGCATTGCCAAGTATGGGAAACTACTAGAGAATTCAGCATCATTCGTTTCTACTCCAGTTGTATAAGTCAAAACATTTAGGAGATCTTCTGTAACAGGACTTGCATTCGGATCTGTAGGATCAAAATCGTCATACCACAATCCTACGGCCGCTAAAACAACGCCTCCAACTGCTTGTAATTCAATTCGGGTTACATCATCTTCTAATCTTCGACCATTTGGAAATCCATCCATATTGGGAATAAACTCTAGATCGGAAGTAGTGTTAAATGGTGCTACCGTCAAACCGATAGCCGCCGCTTGTACCAATCCTAAAGAACTGAAATTTGGATCATCCCGTGGTGTGGGAGGTACTGCCATATTGAGTCGTAACATATCTCCACCGTTGGGTAAGAAATTATTGATAAACGGTTTTCCAGCTGCTAAAGGATTACCAGCTTTTCCGGTTGCTAATTGATAAGGAATTACATTGGGAACACCTGTGTGGAAGATAGGCCAAAGATCAACAGAACGTGGTTTTTCTGCTGCTGGTAATAATAACGTTCCGAATACTGCATCGTCTAGAGCAGTACCGTCTAGAGCAGGATTTCCTTTTAGTGAAAAAAGTCCATCTCCTCCATTCGTAAAGTCGAAACCACCTAAAGAAGCAGTTTGAATTCGTAAAGGACCAAAGGCAGGTACCGCTCCTCCAAAGAGGTCATCATCCATATATAAAGCCAATTCTGGATTGTAGAAATATTCGAAGTGCGCTGCATTTTCATTATAAGGTGTTCGTCGATTCCATTCGTCTTTTGCACCGATTGGAATAACCGCCTCGTTTGTTAAAGGCATTCCGATTCGCGAAACCTGTACCCAGTCACCGCTATAATCAACCGTTCCTGTTCCAGGGTTTAATGTTTTCATGGCAGGGCGACTAGCAGAAGCCCACACACCGATAACATAATCACCGTCTAGGATATTTGCTGGCGTAGTCGCTGCTCCTTCTTTCAATAAAGTAGTAATTGGAATTTGTAGCGCAATTGAGTGAACATTATACTTTGCTAACGCATCTCTTGATCTTTCTCCACCTTGACGAGGTGCGTTTCCTAAATCAAAAATAGCACCTAAGTCAACAAAAAACGGATCATCTGTTGGTCCAGCAAAAACTTGTTCTCCAGTAGTTGCTGTAGTAATGGCATTATTGAATAAGGTCGCGTAAGTGGTACCTAATCCAACCCCAGATTCAATAGACCGAGGGCCAATGTTTGGTGGAGGGACCACCCCATTTTGAACGATCACTTGGAAAGTGTTTCCACCATCCATACTTCTTTCTAAAGTATAAGTCGTCTTAAGGTTTTGTGCACCTAATCGGATATTAAAGAAAGTCGTAGGATCTTCGTTGACCGAGGTAAACGAAAAACGATAGATAATATCATCACCAGGAGTGGCCGTGTTATTATCGATATGAATTTGATAACGGACATTTTCACCAAACGTGTAATAATTAGGTCCACCTTGAGGTGCTTCCCCTGGAATATAGTTGGCGATAATGGTAATCATATCTGGATTGTCCGGGCTTCGAAAAGCATAAAGATCCGTATTATCTGCGAGCGGATCATTAGAAATTAAGGGAGCTTCTCGATGACTAGAGGCCGTCAAGAGACCCGCAAAAAGCAAAAATGTAAAGGCAGTTAAACTGCGACGCAGGACCCAATAAGTGAGGGATAACTGTTTCATGTAAGATCATTTTGACATCAGTATTCTTGTTCAGGCTCTAACATTTGAGCTGAATAATAGACTGATAATTAATAAAATAAGGTTTTAAATTGGTACGAAATTTCTATATTCTAATTAGAAAATTTGACCAAGGTGAGCCGAAACCGTGGCTCTTCGTTGATGCAGTTCGTAAGTAAATTTACATTACATTCTTAAAAAATGAATTTGTTTTTTACTTTTGCGGATTATAACAAGGTAGTTCAGTGTTGGGTCTTTTACTTTTTGGAAATGAAAATTCCTTAGCGTAGTGCCAAGCTAGCTTTTAGTGCTTCCAATTCGGGGTGAGCAGAATTAGTAACAGATGCGGCTTTTGTATGAATAACTACATTTTCTTTGTCATTTTTAGCTTGGTAGATTTTGGCTAACATTCTATTGGTATCAATATTCAAAGGCCGTTTTTGGTATTCTTTATTCGCATATTCAAAGGCTTTATCTGGATTGTCTAAAAGGTCAAGGTAAAGCGAAGCATATTCAAGATTCATATTGTGCCCGTTGGCTTCGTCATCTTCCAACATTGGAAAAATTTCTGCGACGATTTCATCTCTTTTTCTTATTTCATTTCGATCATTATAAATATGTGCCATCTGAATATAAAAGCCAACTTCAGGAATAATATCCATTGCTTCTTGGATATAACCTGCTGCTTTTTCAGGATTGTTATTGTTATAATATATATCACCAATGGCTGCCACGGCAAAAGGATAATCTGGTCGTGTATTCAGAATTTCATGATAAACAGCCAGTGCTTTTTCATCCTGACCATATTGTTGGTATAGTTCTCCTAAAGTCAGCATTGCCCAAGCAGTTTCTTCATAGCCAGGGTAGCCAGATTTTACGGCCATCTCCATTGCTTGAATAGCACCATCAACGTCACCATGAATTTCACGTAAGTAAGAAACACGAGAGTAAGAACGAATATCGGGCTTAATAGAAATCATTTTGTCAGACATCGCAACGGCTGCTTTATAATCACCTAATTCTACATTAGCATCTACCAATACTCCATAAATTTGTGCGTTAGTAGGATTGAGTCGCAAGGCCTTTTCTCCCGTTTTTTTTGCTTCTGCAAAATTGTGCAAAGATAATTGAACGCCAGCCTTGGTAGTCAGTGCAATAAAAAGTTGGTTTTGATCCTTTGGTTTAGAATCAATCACTTCATCAAGCATTTTTAAGGCAGCGGGATAATAATGTCCATGCTCTCCTGTAACTCGTGCTTCTTTTGTAAATAACTGAGCAAGATTAATTTTTGCATCAGCATTGTTTGGGTCTTTAGATAAGGTTGCTAATTGTTTTGCATAGAAGTTTTGCGAAAAGTCCCATTCTTTATCGAGTTGAATTTTTTCACTACGTTCTAATAATTCTGGAAGGTTGGAAGTCATATTTGACTTAGTTTCTTGCTGGGGTCCGCATGCGAATACAAGGCTAATGAGACTGGTAATAAAAATAATTTTTAAAGGGGAAAAAACATTCATTGTAAGATTTATTTTATGGTTCAGAAATTATTAGATTACCCTGTATATAGTAATATACGAGTATAGAGTAGTTTTTGGATTTTAGATGTTGGCTTTTAGGAAATCAAAAAGAAGATGAGAAGGAAAGTTTTTGAGGTATGTCTTCTGATCTATCAACTAAAAGCTTTACTTGATATAATGTTCAGCCCTTTTATTAAAAAAGATATTTTTTTTTTAATGAAAATAAATTCTTCTAGAAACTGGGGTAAAATGAGTGATTTCAGGGTGAGATTTGTATGCTTATTGGGGAGATTTTTTATCCGTTTGTTTTTTTACTCAATCTTATTTTTTGACTAGGTACTTAATTAATCATATCTTTTCTCTCAATTTTCTCCTTCAACATAATGGCTGCTTGAGTATAGCCACCACCAGCTCCATCAATAAAATGAATATGATTGGTATCTCGATTGCGAACATAACAAGAAATAATACTTTGCTTACTTACATAAAATCCATAAAAAATTTCTCCATTATTTTCTAGATGATCTAAAAAAAGTGTCAATATTTCTCGTTGCGTTTTTCTACTGGATATGATCATATTGATCCGTCCATCTAAGACAAAAATATCGGACAACTGAATGAGTTCGTTTAAATATTTTTTACCTGGTTTACTTTTTAGATACCAGTATTTTCCTATCACTACATACATCCAATTTTTGATCCATTCCATAAAACCAAAATTGGGTTGTCGCATTTTTAATTCTGCTTTGATTTTATGAAAACCTATATTGAGTTGTAATCTTGGTAAAGAGATTGGATTTCGTTTTTTGTGTGAGCCATAAATTTCATCCGCTTTATCTAGGATTTTTTTAAAAATTTTAGCTTGTTCATCTTCCTTTAAGCAGCTAATTAAGAGACAAACAACTTCATCTGTATCTTTAGGTGGAGGAATTTTATTCCAGCGACACTCCATACCTTCTAAATTCAGTGTAACATTTTCGTTGCTTTGTTCTTGAAAATTAATATCTCTAAGTTTAATTATTTTCTCTGCATAATGTAAACCAGTACCCAAGACAATTGGAATGGTGTGTAGTTCATTTATACTTAGTTTTGCTATTTTTAGTTCACAGCCATTTTCATATACTGCTGAAACAGGTAACCTACCAACCCTTAAATCTATATTAAATTCTTTTTTTACATTATTTTGATGTTGTATTAATGCAGTTATAATTTCTGGGAGTAAAGTTGGTGGCACAACAAATGTTGCTCCATCTCCACCAAAGAAAAAAGGTATATCAATTTTAGTTTTTGAAGCGATATTTAAGGCGGCAATGATACTTCCTGTTGCGACTAAATTGACAAGTTCAAAACGTCCACTTTTTACCGCTTCAGTAGAACCCTTTATATCTGTCACTATGATTTGCCAGTCTTTTGGTATTTGTTCAAACGCATCAGGACGACAAAGCAATTCATTAACAGATTCCTCATGACTAAATAAATTGTTATAGAAAAGGAGACTATCCATTGAAAGATTTTAGAAAAAATTAATTGAATACGAGGAAGTAATTAAAAAATTAGAACGAAATAATAAGCCTCAACCAAATACAGGCATAGTATCAGAACGAATATTGAAAGTGGTCTCGTTTATGCGACTAATCTGAACGTGATTAATGAATTATATTAAGTAACGGTCAAATAATCTCGACTTTAGCCATTTAAGCTGCTCTAGCGGCCATAAATGCTAAATGCTTGATAAAATTAAAATTACTTTCTTTACGGTCCTTGTTTTTTGAAGAGTGTAAAGAAAGTTGAAAATGCCAAATCCGATATCGGACAGCGGC
>CALFWZ010000194.1 GCA_937928405.1 uncultured Saprospiraceae bacterium | reverse complement strand
AAAATCACCAAACTCAATCCGGATGAAAGTAGCAAAAATCGCTACATCATTGACGAGGAGGAGATTGTCGTCGTCAACCACTATTATCCCTTTGGGATGCAGTTCGGTGGTAGGGCGAGTAATCCTTGGTTTGGTGGGGTGAATGGAAGGAGGTATGATTATACTTACAATGGTAAGGAGTTTAATGGAGACTTTGGCTTAGACTGGAGTGATTATGGAGCGCGGTGGTATGATGCGACGATTGGTAGGTGGGGGGCTGTGGATCCGCTGGCGGAGAAGTATATAGGAATGTCACCTTACGCTTATGTTGCCAATAATCCTTTGATTTATATTGATCCAACAGGTGCCATCATAGAACCGGCAAGTCAGCGAGAATGGGATAAGCAAACGGGCCGTGTTGAAGCAAAAAGAGACAGATTGCAAGGCAAAATTGATAAATTAACTACAAAGGCAGCAGAAAAAGGTTGGAGTGCAGATAAATTAGCAGGAAAAATTGGTAATCTCAATGAAAGAGTGGCAAGTTTAAACACCACACTTGGCATGTTTAACACTTTAGAAAACAGTCAACAGGTTTACAGTTTATCAAATGGCGCTGGTGAAGTGGGTGATACATCATATGATCCTAATTCTGGAAATATCGTAATAAGTTATAGTTCAACTTCTAATTTTGTCCATGAATCACAGCATGCAGGTCAATTTGAAGCAGGTGAAGTTGCATTTGATCGTCAGAGTGGAAATACTTATTTGGCAGATGTAGGTGACGAAGTTGCAGCATATCAAGCTCAATTTGCTTACGATCCTAGTTCTGTTTCAGGTTTAAATTCTACTTCAACTGCTAACTCATTCGGTACTATCACTGCTCAATGGGTTCAAGGAATTACTACTTCGACAGGTGAACAGCCTTACAGACCTGGTGGTCCCGCCAATACAGCAATAGGACCACTAAATGTCAATTCTACAAGGGCAGATTTCATGAGAGCATACCCTAATAATCCAGCAATGCTAAGACTACCAGCAAACTTTAGTATTAGATCACTTCCTAACGCAATATTTATAGCACAATGAAAATACTAATTCAAACATTATACATATTATTTTTTTTTACAGGTTGTAGAACTCTACCAATGGATAATAATTTCTATGGGGAGTACTATAACAAGGGGAAGGATTACGAATACAGGTTGATATTGCAACAAGATCCTAACACGTTTAAATTAGAATTGAAATATCAGGATACTAACCCAAAATGTATAGGCAGGTGGAAGCTGGAAGGAGAAAAAATAATTCACCTTCAATGTGAAGAAGTTAGTGAACTCAGTAAAATTTTATCAAATGGTTACATGAATGAAAGAGATTATAAACTGGAAATTATAAGTAATAAAAAACTTAAATTTAAAAAGGTAGTTCTAACAAAGGTAAAATAAAATACTAAATAGAACTCTCGTCGTCAACCACTATTATCCCTTTGGGATGCAGTTCGGTGGTCGGGCGAGTAATCCTTGGTTTGGTGATACGAATGGAAGGAGATATGACTACACTTACAGCGGTAAGGAGTTTAATAAAGATTTTGGATTAGATTGGTCAGATTATGGGGCGCGGTGGTATGCCTGCCTACCGAAACGAAGTGAAGGTAGGATGCGACGATTGGGAGATGGGGGGCTGTTGATCCGCTGGCGGAGGATTATGCTTCTATTTCTCCATATACTTACGTAGCCAATAATCCTATATCTTTCGTTGATCCAGACGGGATGCGCATCGATGTAAGTCAGGCTCAGCAATATGACAAAGATAATGGAACTAATTTTCTGCAAAAAATCATTTCAGATTTGTCAGAGCAAACTGGTTTATCCTTTAGTATAAATAAAGGGTTTTTAGAATATGAAAAGGATGATGATGGAAATGCTTTAATTAGCACGGATCAAAATGGTGATCCAATGGGAAGTTCTATTTCTCGTGACCTCATAAAAAAAGGAATAGATCATAAGGAAACGGGAAAGTTTAGTTTAGTAAATTCTGGAGGTAGTCATGGTATGGGATTAAATTTTCAAGTTGATGTTAATCAAACCGAATCATTTATTGCTGGAACCGGTTCAGCACTAAATAAGAAGACAATGGGGTTTGGAATGATGTTTACACACGAATTTTTACATACAGATATTGGTATAGGTAAACTTCATGGGAGAGAAGCTAATGAGTGGGGTCGGATAGGTTCAGTAGGAAATATCATGAATGGAATTAGAAAACAAATGGGTTCTGATTATGGTGAACGACATTCATATCTAAGTGTTGGTTTAAATGGAAAGTCACATATACCGTTTGATTTAAGTAATAGACAATTGCTGTATCAACAAATCCAAGGAAGAATAAAAAGGGGTATTTTATATCCCACATTATCACCAATCCGAGGAAAATATATCAGTTATTAACTTGAATAATATTTGAAAACTACCTTAATATGTATAAATCAAGAATAATAATTATTGCATCTTATTTTATTGCATTTCCTTTTATTATCTATGGACAGAATTGTAGTAAAATAGAATTAGCTATAAATTACATCGAAAGTGTACTAGTTGCAGATCTATTTTATACAGGTAATTTTGACAAAGAAGATATAAAAGAACCAACAATATGGTATATAAATGAAAGAATACCATTTGATGCAGTTAAAACAAGAGACTCAATTTGCATAATTAAAAAAGAAATAGAGCTTCCAAATCAAACCGTTATTAGAAAAAAAGCTAACTATCTTCTTTTCGCTTCTAATATTTACAATGATAAACTTTTAATAAAGTTGGTGCATAACAGACATTCTATGTTTAATGTTCCAGGAGGTAAAACTGAGTATGAAAAATGGAGCAGGATGAATGGAGGTATGGTTTATCTATTTCATTTTGATAATAATGGTTGCTTAAGAAAAATTTCAAAAGAATTTGAGTTTAGAGATTAATGTAATGAATGTTATTTAAAAATGAAGTACAATGGCTGCGGATAAGTCATTCCCCCCCCACTGTGACATCCCAAAATAAAAGGTGATACAAAAGAGCCCCAAAACGGTAAAATCACCAAACTCAATCCAGAAGGTAGCAGCGGCAAAAATCCCTACATCATCGACGAGGAGGAGATTGTCGTCGTCAACCACTATTATCCGTTTGGGATGCAGTTCGGTGGTCCTCCCAGCAATGCTTGGTTTGGCGATACGAATGGAAGGAGATATGACTACACTTACAACGGTAAGGAGTTTAATAAAGATTTTGGATTAGATTG
Source organism: uncultured Saprospiraceae bacterium (assembly GCA_937928405.1). GTDB lineage: Bacteria > Bacteroidota > Bacteroidia > Chitinophagales > Saprospiraceae > JALZUU01. Next base: position 49 of record CALFWZ010000194.1, on the reverse strand, counting down.
GTCAGATTATGGCGCACGGTGGTATGCCTGCCTACCGAAACGAAGTGAA
>CALFWZ010000193.1 GCA_937928405.1 uncultured Saprospiraceae bacterium | reverse complement strand
ACAAATCAACAAATCAACAAATCAACAAATCAACAAATCAACAAATCAACAAATCAACAAATCAACAAATCAACAAATCAACAAATCAACAAATCAACAAATCAACAAATCAACAAATCAACAACTATGAAAAAACTCTATTACCTCTCCACCTGCAATACTTGTCAACGAATTATCAAAGAGCTCGGCGGTCTGGAAGACTTCGATCAACAAAACGTCAAAGAAAAACCCGCTACTAAAAAGCAAATAGACGAATTAAAGAAAATGGCTGGTTCATACGAGGCACTATTCAATCGTCGCTCCATGAAATACCGGAGTATGGGACTGGCCAATCAAGAATTGACGGAAAAAGATTATCGTCAGCTCATTTCTGAAGAATATACTTTTCTAAAAAGGCCTATACTCGTGATCGACGATGAAATTTTTGTTGGGAATGCGAAGAAAACCGTAGCAGCGGCAAAAGAAAAACTATCCTAGTATGACGCCTAATCGAAACGAAATATCCGCTTATTTTCAACAGGTGCAAGATCATATCTGCAAAGCGTTAGAAGCTGCTGACGGACAAGGTAAATTCCGAGAAGACGAATGGAAAAGACCAGAAGGTGGGGGAGGACGCTCGCGTGTAATCCTTGGGGCGCAAATTGAGAAAGGAGGTGTAAATTACTCTGCGGTTCATGGTCCGATGCCCGAAGCTATAGCCAGTTCCTTGGGATTAGGAAAGGTAGATTTCTATGCGACTGGTGTCAGCATCGTATTACACCCGCAGAATCCTTGGGTACCTATCATCCATATGAACGTCCGATACTTTGAAACCAGTGATGGTACATGGTGGTTTGGTGGCGGTATCGATTTAACGCCGCATTATATTCTTCACGATGATGCCCAATTTTTTCATCGTAAACTCAAATTTGTTTGTGACCAACATGGACTTGATTATTATGAAAAATTTAAAGAGTGGGCAGACAATTATTTCTACATTCCACATCGAAAAGAAACTAGAGGGATTGGTGGAATCTTTTTTGATCGACTAGATGGAAAAGATGGATTTACGAAAGAAGATCGCTTTGATTTTGTACGAGCTGTCGGAGAGAGTTTTGTTCCAATCTATACAAACATCCTCGCAAAGCGGATGGATTATCCTTTTAATGAACAGGAACGCAACTGGCAATTGCTTCGTCGTGGACGCTACGTAGAGTTTAATCTTGTCTGGGATCGAGGCACCAAATTCGGCCTGCAAACCAATGGTCGGATCGAATCTATTTTGATGAGTATGCCGCCGCTCGCGCAGTGGGAATATGCACATGTGCCTGAGGAGGGTTCTAAGGAAAAACGGACCTTGGATTTATTGAAGAAGGGGGTGGATTGGGTGAATGCGTTGGAAAGATAATTCACGAATTCTCCCTAAAAATCTACTTCTTCTCCTTCAACTGCTGCTTCAATAACTTATTTTCTTCCAATAAATGATCAATAATCTTTCGTTGTTGGATAATTTGTGGGTCTTCTGTTGGTTCTTTGGAATACTTAGTCTTTGCATCACTGACGGAGCCTGCCTTAGGTTCCTCCAATGGATTATCGGGTATTTCCCCCACATCAATCGTTCTGGTGAAAAAATCTTTGATGTTCAATCCTGATAAATCAGAAAGTTTAATTAATAGAGGGATTCCTGGAACCGCCTTTCCTCGTTCGTAGCTGGTGATTTGACCTTTGTTACTGTCTAAAACCGTTCCCATGGCTTTTTGACTTAAACGCCATTTCTTTCTGACTAATTGAAAATTCGCGCTTAGATACATTAAGAAGCTTTCTACCTGTGATTTTTTATCCAATGAAAGTAATTTTTAATTTCTATAGTAATTTAAAGCTACATATCCTTGTGTTATATACACTAAGTTAACGTAATAATAGTGAATATAAATCATTTTTTAAAAACAATCCTTTGACCATAGAATTGCTTCCTCGAGAGAATTGGAAGATTTTACTGAAAAATATGGTAGAGGGCGAGCCAATATCGGCTTAATCTTAAGAAATTCGTTTTGTGAAGTAACCGTCCACTAAGATAGAGGATGTTGTTTTGTTTTAGTGCAAAGGACAGCTTAGAAAAAGTAAACTTATTACGAGATCTGGTGAAAAAATCGACAAGGGTAGAAGGGAATTATCGCTATTGTTTCTTTTCAATCTTTGCCAATTGATTTTTCAAACGCTTATTTTCTTCCAACAAATGGTCAATGATTTGCCGTTGTTGGACAATTTGTGGATGTTCTGTCAATTCTTGAGCGTATTGGCTTTTCGAATCACTCACTGAAGCCATTTCTGATTCATCGAACGGGTTATCAGGTATTTCTGACACATCAATCGTCCTGGTGAACAAATCTTTAATATTCAATCCCGATAAATTAGAAAATCGAATTAATAGGGGGATACCCGGAACAGCTTTTCCTCGTTCGTAACTAGTGATTTGACCTTTGTTACTGTCTAAAATGGCTCCCATTTCTTTTTGATTTAGACGCCATTTTTTTCTGACTAAGCTAAAATTCGTACTTAAATACATTATATAGAATTACTTTATTTGTGTTTTTATTTAACAAAACTGATTTAAAATTTGCATGGTAATTTAAAATTACATAATTTTGTACTACATTTACCCAGTTAATGTAATGATAATGAATATAAGCCATTTTTTAAAAAACAATCCTGTCACTACCGAAATACTTCCTCGAGGAGCCATGAAAGCGTTAGCAGAAAAACATGGTAAGGCACGAGCCAATATCAGTTTAATGTTAAAAGGAAGAGATTCGTTTAGTGAGGGAACTGTCAACGCTGTATTAAATTCCGCTTTAGATTTAGCTGAGCAGAACGCAATGGACAGATTAGAAAAGGTGATTTTATTACGAGGGAAGGTGAAAAAGTTTCGCCAACAGCAGCAGGGAAAAAATTTAACCACATAAATACAGTGTGCTTTTTTCATAATTGACGGTCTAACCTCGCCCCATCAATATCCGTTGGGGCAGGAAGACTTTTACTGGATTAAGATTATTTAATTTTCATTTTTGTTCAAATACATTGTTGCCTAAATGGCACCATTAATGCATAGGTCTCTAAAATGATCTATCGTTGATGACGATTACGCTGTACAAAATGGGGCCGCCGCCGATTTAAAAGAGAGAATAAAAAGCGCGGCGGCTTTTTTTACTTATCAATTGTACGATGCTTTTATGGAAGAAATTTCCTTGCGTGTTTATGCGAAAAAGTGCAGATGTTCGTCTTCAATCGTTTATTTTATTCGTAGAAGTCACAAATCCTACGAAAATAAAATTGGCAATAATTGACCTTAACAATGTTGTTGGCGATCATTCTCTAAACGAAGTTGTTCAAAAATGGAGGTTGAAATTAGCTGAAGTATTGAGGATAAATGACATGTAACTAAATCATCTATCTATTTTAAACAGCTTCAATAGTATCATTAAACAATTTCAACTCGTCAAATTAAACGGAATCCATTCGTTTAATCAACCTGCCATCCGACTTTTGTCTACGATAAAAATTTGATTTGGGAAAGCTAATAGAACCACCTAAATCGTTTCAGTTGTATTTATCCTGAATCCCAAAAGGAGAATTCTATTGAATATCGCTGAGGGATATTCTGTAGATAACAGAAATAGAAAGCAAACTTTTTTTATTCCCTACTGAAAGAGTTGCCGAAATGGCGAAGAATAGAATTTTGTGCAACTATCGCACTTATGTCGCACTTTGAAAACCCCATTTTACGTAAACGATTGAGATTCAATCGTCTACGTATTGGGTTGGGTGAAAGACGGGATTCGAACCCGCGGCCTCTGGAACCACAAACCAGCGCTCTAACCAACTGAGCTACAATCACCAGTTATCACTGACCTTTAACGAGTTAAAGGCCCCTGCTTATAAAGCGCTGCAAATATATAAATAGTTCCGTAAGAAGAAAAGATTTTTATTCTTTTCACGAAATTTTTTTTCAACGCGCTACAAGACTTTTAGGATTCAAGACCCCTTACCTAAACATGCTCTTAATTAGCTTCTTTGATGTCTGGTTTCAAGGTAAAAGTTCTAGTGACAGGATTTAACGGCGTATCTACCGCTTTTCCTGCTTTATCCACCAGTGTCAAGGTTATTTTGTTTTCACCCATTGGAAGCCCTTCGATATAATAAGGCTGCCATTTGTACAGTGTATGGGTTTCACCATTAATGTCGGCCTTGACCATAAAGTCTGTACCAATAGAAGCATTGATAGGATAAAAATCGAGCATAACTTTTTTAGTATCTGCTGCTCCAACGTAGGTTCCCTTCGGTCGACTATAAAACAACATCGGTTGGGTGAGTGGAGTAGTTCCTGTGATACTTTTATTTGCCACGGTAGCTTTTACGGCTTTATGGGCTTGAGGAGTTTTAATACTTTCATGGTAAGAACGAGATAAAAAAGCTAAAATAAAGTGGTCGCCATCTGGGAGATCTACGTCGAAAGTAGGGGTATATTTAGCCATGTATGGTTCGTTGTTGACGATTAGATGGATATGCTGTCCTTTAGCAGAGTTGGCACACATTTTTTGTGCAGCATCTGGAGTTTGTTGTCCCAATTTATATTTATCGCCTTTAACATCAAAATTAAAAGTACCTGATTTATACTTCATGTCTGCCATATTTGCATCGGTATAATCATAGGCGTTGGAAAAAGGGGTTACGATATACCTCATCTCCTTTTTTGGAGGAGTGGTAGTAGCAGCAGTATCATCCATTTTCTTTTCAGCAGTCTTGGCCGTGTCTGAGGCACAAGAGGCCAAAAGACAAAGCGCCAATAAAAAAGTAAGTATTCGCATGTTAGTTATTTTTTAATAAAACGATGAACAGAATAAAGTCTAGTGTAACGACAAAGATAAAAGGATAAAGGAAATTATTTGACAAAAGTTTAATACACTTCGCTTTTAGGTGTAGAAAGATCAGGGCAAGAACTAGAAATCGATGGGTGATGTTGACCCCCAACAAAAAAGTCAGCTCCGAATTTTATCGAAGCTGACTTTTATAGGTTGAGTTAAAAACTCAATTATAATCAAAAATTAGTTTTTGATAACACGACGTGTTACTACGTCATCACCAATTCTAAATCTTAATAAATATAAACCTTCTGCTTGACCTTGTAGATCAACTTCAAACCTTCTGCTAGAGAAAGTTACGGGCGCTAAATTCATCACTTCTTTTCCAGTGATATCAATAACGCTTAATTGTACTTCTATTGAAGCAGGAAGATCTAAAGCAACGTTAATTAATCCAGAAGTTGGATTCGGTGCAACAGATAGATTATTTACGATGTCAGCTTCATTAGTAGAAACAAGTGTTAGTTCAGCAACTGTTTCACAACCTAAGCCATCTGTAGCGGTAACTGAGTATGAATCAGGACCAGGAGGTGTAATGGTAATGGTTGTTTCTCCAGTACTCCACAAATAAGTGTAGTCCATAAAGTTTGGTCCAACAAAAGCAGTCAAATCACCACTATCATCAATAATTTGTAGGTCAACTATATCACCAAAAAGAATCAGGATAGAATCAGAAGAAATAGAACAAATAGATCCACCTGGATCTGCAGGATTCGTATACATCACACTACGTAGTACAAAAGCACCTTCTAGCGGAGCAAAACCATTTCCACTCAAAATACCATTCAAATCATTATTGTAGGCAGCAGGAGCACTAGCATTCGTTAATAAAGTACCTCCAGGAACACCACCAGTACCACCTGACACAGAGTTGTCAAAAAACCATCCTAAGGATCCGCCCAAAGGAATAGAATCTGTACCAGCAACTAGCGCAACACCAGCTTGGCCACCTGGACATACAATTTGGGTCTCTGTAGAAACAAACTGTCCCGCATCACATGGGCCAGGGTCAAGCGCTGGGAAGACAATAGTTAAAGAGTCTACGGTGATATCACAAACGGAATCTCCAGCAGTATTTACGTTGGTTCCATCCGTTGAAGTTTGACCTTTTACATGCCAAGTACCTCCGAAAGGAGCAAAGCCATTTCCAGATAATACACCATTTAAGTCATCATCATAAGTAGAACTTTCAGAAGCGATAATACCAAAAGAAAATGCACCACCTAAAGCACCTGTTCCATCAACACCAGGATAAAAGAACCAAGTATATCCACCTTGAGTAGGGGAGTTAGGAATTACTCTATCGATAGAAGTAATGGTGAAAGTTGGATTCGCATCGTCTACCATTACTGTACCTGTTGTAGTTAAGGTACCTGCCTCACAATCAGTAACAATCGGAGCTTCATCAAAAAGAACTGTAAGAAATTCAGTACTCATACTACAAGGGTCAGTAGTTGTCGTAGTGGCTGCATTATTCCAAACGCGACTAGAAACTTCCCATGTTCCAGCCATTACTGGAAATCCGTTACCAGAAAGAATACCATTTAGGTCACGGTTGTACATAATCTCAGCTCCTGATCCTACATTTAACCAAAATGCTCCTCCTAATCCACCAGATCCATTGGTGTTAGTATTATCAAAATACCATGCAAATTGACCTTGAGTAGGCGTATTAGGAACGATCTCACCTTCAACTTCAAGCGTAAAGGTTTCAGTTGGTCCCATTACCTGAACTACACCAGTAGTAAGCAGTGTTCCAGCTTCACATTCTGTGATAAAGTTTGCAGGCCCTACTAAAAGGCAGAATTCTCCAGCTGCTGCTTGGAAACCATCCACTAACATATAGTAGGTAGTACCAGCAACCGTTTCGATAGTGACTTCAGAAAACCAGTTTCCAGCACCAGAACCAGGTCCATCTTCATTACATCCATTAGCAACTGGGGCAAGGGAACCACATGCACCTGAATAGGTAGCTATCTGTGCGTCAGCATTCGCAATATAATTTGCGGAACCACAATCACTTGTTCTGATGGTATAAGCACTTCCATCACCTGTAAAAGTAAACCAAAGGGAATTTTCAACGATTGGAGTTGCTTCTCCAAAACAGGCGAATCCATTAGTTGGGTCACTTACATTCGTAGCCATTGTATTATCGAAAAGGGTTGAAGCATTGCTGTTTCCGTCAAATAAGGCAGAAATATCAATGGCCCCGCTACATTCGTTATTAGCAGGTTGTGCATACAGTGCTGAAG
>CALFWZ010000192.1 GCA_937928405.1 uncultured Saprospiraceae bacterium | reverse complement strand
AGAACAAGGTCTTTTTAGTTTGCTAGAAAACTATCTCTTGTCCAGATCTTAAAGAAACCGCCGAGTACGAGAGTACGCTCGGTGGTGTGAGAGGACGAAACGACCGATGAAAGGCATCGCTCGTTTCTCCTACTCGATTATGATTTTAACTATGTAGGCCAGAAGATAAGCCTAAATAATTAATCAATAGTATATAGCTATATTTAGCATGTTATTTTTGTTGTTGGCAACTTCACCTTGGTAATCTTGGCATTTGCTAAGCATCAAAAAGGAGTATCCGTTTTTTAGAAGATTTTTCCCTTCTAAATATGGTTTAACAATCTAAATTTTTTTCTAAAACGGTCATTTTTCTGTCAAAGAATAAGGTAACACACAAGGTTTTTTACAACCACGAAATTTTTTTTATTTGCGATTAAACAAAATCTTTAATTTGAATGTTTAGGTGTCATAAATGATAGTAAAGCTATCATTTCAAAAAGTATAACCTTTAAAATATTCATTATGCAAAGTATTAAGTTTCTTCAAGAGTTCGAGGTGCACACCGATTATCTTAAGCATTTTGCACTGCGATTGACTAAAGACAAAAACCAAGCTCAAGATCTATTTCAAGAAACGGCACTAAAGGCCTTTCGACACCAAAACAAATATTTACCTGGTACGAATATAAAGGCATGGTTAGGGACTATCATGAAAAATTCTTTCATCAACTTGTATCGTAAAAAGAAAAAAAGAAATGAGATACAGGATAATACGAACGAGCATTTTTTCTTGAATACTCCCAAAGAAACCATTAGCAATGAAGGTGAAATGTCTGTAACTATGCAGGAATTATTTAAAATTATTGACTCTTTAAATGATGATTATCGAATTCCGTTCTTGATGGCTTATCAAGGATATAGTTATGAAGAGATACAAAAGGCTACAGGAAATCTTCCGATGGGAACGGTCAAAAGTAGAATCTTTCATGCTCGAAAAATGCTAAAAGATAGAATTCAAAGAGTATTTCCTTCCGCAGCAGCATAAGTTTTGAGTTACTTGTGCTTTTTATACAATTCCAATAGATTAATCATCTTAATTTTTTCATCAACAAAAAACCTAGGAATATGAAGAGTTTTTTTGTGAAACTAGACATCAACTCAAACCTTTATTTAAAGGATCCTCAGGCATCTAAGTTGGGAAGGAAAATAATAGAACAAAGTGTCTTATTGATTGATCAGATTGGCTTAGAGAAATTTAATTTCAAAAAATTAGCCAATGAGATTCCTTGCTCAGAGGCGTCGATTTATCGATACTTTGAAAATAAACACAACTTATTTGTTTATTTATTGAACTGGTACTGGGAATGGATGATTGTACGTCTTGAGTTAAATACCATTAATATTATTGATCCAAAAAGAAAACTCACTTTGGCCTTGGATATCATTATTGACACTGCCAATAGAAATATGGAAGTGGAATTTGTGGATGAAGAAATTTTACATAAAATAGTTGTTCGAGAAGGTTCAAAAGCTTATCACCATAAATTGGTAGATACAAATAATGAGGAGGGTTTCTTCTTAGCATATAAACGTCTTTGTGAGAAAATTGCAGACCTCATCATTGAAGTTAAGTCGGATTTCCCTTATCCAAAAGCATTGGCCAGCACCCTTATTGAAACAGCTAATAATAATCTTTACTTTGCTCGACACCTACCTCGGTTGACAGATCTTGGTAGCAGAAAAAACAAAAATAGTCTTAATGAAGAGGTAAAGGAAATGATGGTATTCTTTTGTTTTGGACTAATAGGTGATGATAAAATAAAGGCAGAACCTGAAAATGGAAAACCATCCCAAGGAAGACAAGCAAGATCAGATTAGGATTAAATACTTATATTATTTTGTTAGAAATAGGCGCTTTCAAATAATTATATCAACCATTATTTTAAAACCCTTTAAATTATAACACGATGAAAGTATCAAATTTTGTAAAATTAATGTTATGTTTTTTTGTGTTTTCTACCCTCGCAAGTTGTGTAACCATCCGAGAAGGTGAGGTAGGCGTCAAGAGAAAACTTGGGAAATATGCGGACAAGCCTTATACCAGTGGCTTGAAAATCTATAATCCATTTGTCTCGAAGATTGTTAAAATTTCTACCCAAACTGAAAACATGGAAGTCGGTTTAAGCATTCCTTCTAAGGAAGGTCTAACGATCCAAAGCGAGGTGTCTATTCTCTATAATATCGATCGTAGAAAGGCTCCACAAATCCTCCGGAATATCGGAGTTGATTACGAGCGAAATGTTATTCTTCCCGTTTTTCGATCAGCAGTTTCAGATGTTAGTTCCCGATTTTTTGCCAAAGATATGCATACTGGCGAACGAGCAACTATTGAAAAGGCTATCAAAGAACAAATGATGACACTGCTCGATGGAAAAGGAATCGAAGTGGAAGCAGTTTTACTTAAGAGTATCAAATTGCCACGTAGTTTAGCAACTGCAATTGAGGCAAAATTAGAAGCTGAACAGCAGGCCCAACAAATGGAATTTGTAATCCAGCAGGCACGGCAGGAAGCCGAACAAAAAAGGGTAGAAGCGGCAGGAATTAGAGATGCTCAAATCATTATCTCTGAAGGTCTAGATGCAAAAATTTTACAGTTTAAGTCTATCGAGGCTTTCCAAGAATTGGCAAATTCACCCAATGCAAAAGTAATTATTACTGATGGAGATTTACCAATGATCATGCAGGATGAATTAAATACAACTCCGAAAAAGGTTAGTAGAGGGATAAAGTACCAAAACTAACTTTCATAAGATTTTCTAATTACTTTTTTCGATTTTAATGCACAGTGGGCGAATATTTTAATATTCGCCCATTCTTTGGTTTAGATAGTTTATATAAAATCAATCAAAAGTAAAACGCACGCCAGCCCTCAAACTAAGTGCAGCATGCTGTTGTTGAAGTACCCTCCAATTAAAACCGAATTCGCTGGATGGAGCAGAATTTTTATTGACAACTTCTATGAAAAAATCAATCTGAGGCTGATTTATTAGAGCAGGTCTAGCTAAATTGATTTCCAGACTGATATTCGACGCAACAGGGCGAGTAGTGTATTCCGTATTTGGAATTGATCGAGTTTGGTTACCACGAAAAAAATCTATCACGGGGTATGTATTTCTTTCTGGCGAGTAAATGCCAAGGATGGTTGGCGATTGGAAAGTTGATGGACCATTAAAATTTTATTTAATAAATAAGCCGCATTTAAAACGGGATGATTAGAAGGCTGTTCCGTCTTTTGAAGGGTTTGATGATTTTTATAAACCATTTTAAACCTAAATTCAGCAGAATTTTTACATAACGAATATTACTTTTTCTTCCTTCGAATTTTGCTTAGCTCTTTAAGTTTATCATACTCGCTATCTGTCAATTTTATCCAAGAGAAATAAAACAATACAATCAATAGCATAAGCATAAAATTCACTAAAACTAAAAAAGCGTCTGGCTGAGGGTTTAATTTAATAAAAAAATAATTCATAGATGGAAGGAGCATAACTAAATTCAACATCCAACCACGACAGATTCTCATCCGGCTTCTTCCATAGAGAATCATTTCTGCCAACGGAGAATCTTCTAAAAGTATTATTGATTTATCTTCCAATACTTTATTTCGATCTGGATAGTATTTTTCTCTGATTTTATTTCCTTGCCAGGTGAATAAGCCATCTGCTATTCGATCGGCAACGATTCCCAGTGAATAAACCACAGAGATTAGAATTGGAAGGATGATTAGGCCATCCATTTTGACAGAAGTAAGGAGTTCTAGTTTAACTACATCCATACAATACAGACCAAACAAGAAGGAAAGCGTAAACCCTATTCCAATGATGATTAATTCTACAAAAAGATTACTTGTACTCATGATTTATCTTTTGTGAGGTATTCGAGGATGTCGATGCTGGCTCGGATGAAGAAAAATAGCTTTTCTCTAATTTCATAATTATAGGAAATAGCTTTTAAAAAATAGTGTAAGCGGACCATATAGAATTGCCGGATGATGTCTTCTTCCTCCATCATTTCACCAAACTCTTTTATTAAGTATTGTCTGAGATAAGTGTTGCCACTATAAATTTTAGATAATGCATTATCTGATGAAGGTTTATAATTTTCATTATGTGTCCAGGCAGAATGATGCTCCATCCAGGTACTCAAAAAAATTGGATCATCAATTAGTTTGTAATCTGGGATAATTGATATTTCCAAGTCTGTAGAGAGTTTACCAATATCTAAAAAAGCATGTTTAAAAGGTTGCTCTATTGTCGTATTTGCAAAATCAATAAACACAGGTTCATCACCTTGTTTTGATATCATGACATTAGCAGTATGAAAATCTCCATGTACTACTGCAAGTGGTACTTTTAATCTAGGTGAAACTTCCTTTTCCAAAGAATAAGTTTTGTAGCTAGCTTGTTCTGGCATTCTGTTTAAGAAGTCAGTAAAGAAATTGAATTGTTCTTTAGCTGTTTTTTCTTGTCCATAGATTGCGGAAAGAAAATTTGCTTCTCCGTATATATTTTTTAATCGTTCAACAGTTTGTCGAACAGCCGTTGCTTGTGAAAATTTTAAGTTTAAACCACGATATTGATCTTGTTTTCCGCTTGTGATTGGACGAATACCAAGATTCATTTTAATATGACTACCATTTTGATTTTTAAAAATTCTATTGAATTCTTGAAAGCTTTCAATTACTTTATCTTTAAGGACAGGGATAAAACTAATCTCTGTATTGATATTCTTTTTTAAATAGTTTCTTAAGGTTATCTTATTCTCTTGAAAGGAAAATATTAAACAGTACCATCCCTTTATAATACTTACTTTATTATCATGATTACCTCTAAGAGCACTGATAAATTTTTGATTGTTCAAACCTTCAATTTCAAATATTGCGGCAGCCTCTTGTTCTGATTTTAAATCGGATTCTGATTGAGATAATTTAACGAGTTTAGATTTGAATTTTTCGAGGTTGTTCTTTCTGTAGTCTATTTTTAGAAGAATCGCTCCTGAGTGTCCAGGGTTAATGATAGTCAGTATGTAATCTGAATGCTCCTCACCAATTAATTCACCAATGACATATTTCAGGGTGTCCTCTTTTATCTTTTCCAATAGCCTTCTAGAACTCCAATCAAATTTACCTTTAGATAAAATAAATGAATCTATTTTTTTTAAATCTTTTTGCATATTATTTATTTCACTTACGAAAAATATATTTTTTTCAGAAATGTTTGATTCTATGCCAATAATAGTTGTCAGGTACTCACTACCTGTTCCTGTTGAATATTGTTTGATTTTTTTTGCAATTTCAGGTAATCTGAAGTCAAGGTGTCTCAATTCTTCGTGAATTGAATTAGCCTCATAGTTTGAATTAGTCTTTTCAGAAACACCAGCATGGGCTAATATAAAACCGCGTCTAGAAGGAATCAAGGTTGAACAGATTTCCAATAGATGGTCTGTATTTGAAAATTCAATAACAACAAAGTTTTTTTGCAAATGACGAATGGCGGCACTTGTATGCTTTATTTTATTAAAATGATCATATAGAAAGCAAATAAGTCTTTCGCCCATGAGTAGAAAATTACCTTAATTGAAATTGAACAATGGACTGATTCACAAAAGAATCAGGTTGGAAATAATCTGAATTTAATTTGTAGGTAAAAAACAGAATATGTCTTCTTAAATTTTTTGATCGTTTTGTTTTTAAAATAGATTCTGACAGATTGATTAAATTAAAATTATTGGTGAAAATTTTTTGATGTAATTCTTTATCGTTTTTTTTGACTTCTGGTTCTAACTCTTTTAAGTTATCAATTAAGATTGATAAACGATCCGAAATATCTTTTTTCATTAACTCCAATGCAAAAATATCATTTCCACTATCTACGTCTAATGCATACTTAATTAAATTACTTGCCAAAGAACGATGCTCACAACTAACATCTTGATTGATGTCATAATAAATTGATTTGACAACCCCTAGAGCTTTTTGTTTTTTATTTTTATGGATCTTTGAGGTTATGGCGTCAAAAAAACCTTGCTTCTCTAAGTTATTAAAAATTTTGTTAGGTGTAATTAGCTGGCGACTAAACCCATCAATGATTGGTGTATACTCAGGCCTAATTTCTTTTAACCTTTTTGCGTTAAAGATAGAAATAGGAAAAATGATGGTACCAGACAATTCTTTTCGCTGGATTAATTCTTGCCAAATCTTAATTCCTAGCAAAGAATTATAACTTCCTTGGCCTGACCAATTTAATTCTAATAAAATAAAAATGATCGCTGCACCTTTTTTGATTTTCTCAACCTCTGGATAATTATGCACAACTTGAATACCATTTTCATTGAAAATTTCATTTGATTTGTTTTTATTCCAAATAATGAAAATATTCTTTGACTTTATTGGATGAATCATAAGTATATGGGATTTAACTAAAAAAAATATTTCATGTAAATTGCTTCATAATTTGAATCAAGTTTTAAAAGTTTAAAAATGTTGTTTTTCTTAGAAGATATTTTATGCTTTCTTGCAGGTGGTGTTGACAAATAACAAAGCATACCCGATAAAAACACTTCAAGCAGGTCAAAGTCGATTACATATTTATTGTTATAATGAGCGGCCTCATGTCGCACCTTATATAGTTGCTCACCTAATTGGTCATTCCGATTTTTAATCATAGAAGTTGTTATGTTTTGTCCGGTTGTACTATGGAACTCTTCAATTATACAAGCAAGTTTTATGATGACTCCAGCTAGCCAAAAATTTTCTTCCAATTTAGTTCTATACCCTTCTCCAAGTACTTGATTATGAAGGTATGTTCTTAATAAATACAAACACTGCATTAAAATTTTAATTACCTGAGGTTTATCTATTTTTTTCTTTTCATTGGTCCAAGCAATATCCTCCTCCCACCACATTTTTGACTGCTCTATATTTCTTATCAGGAGCATACATTTTCGTAAAAAGGTGTAGTTCTTGCCTGTTAGTTTATTAATTAAATCTAATAAATGTACATTTCGTTCTATGCTTTCCTCCGTACTTAATTGTTCATCAATTCCTTCTTTTATCCAATAAGCATCACATCCTAACTGTCGCAAAGTTTTTCTTTTTTCAGCTTTATTAGAAGCCGTCGTAACAATCACGGGTAGCATTGGATATTTACTTTTTATTTTGCCTAAAAGTTTTGCACCCCTAGTTTCTTCCACCGCTAAGTTATAATCGGATTTGCTTAGCATTAAGTCCAGCAAAATACATTGATAAGATTCATCAATTTGATCCAATATTTGTTCATTTGTTTTCTCAATACTAATAGAAGATAAACGCCTATCTTTTTTGAAAATTAAGTCTGCATATAAATCTTTCCATCCCATCCTAGATTCAAATTCGATCTGATCTGCTTGGTCATCCACTAAGAGTATTCTTAATTGAGATTTTTTAAACCCATTTTGAAAGCGCCTTATTCTCTTTTTTAATGATTCCTTCTTGGCGCTTTTGAAATCCCAATCGTCGACACTATAAATAAATTGGGCATCCCTGAGAGCTGGTACATTTGATAATGGATTGGAAGAAAATGAATCTTTGTTTAAAAACTGATTTAGGATTGTTTTTAAACGATTGGCTGCCCACCAATTAGCATAACTATGCCTTTCTTCAAAAGTTCGATCAACTACTTTAAAAAAAGGTTTCAAAACTTTAACATCTTGAATTTTTTTCTTGCTGATATCTTTGATATTCAAACTTTTAGGATCGTAAGGCATTTCGATGAACGTAGTTCCAGGCGAGACAATTATGAAAAAACCAGGATCCATACTGAGTAACCGCTTTAAAGAAAAAATCGAGAATAAGACAACTTGACATCTCTGTATAAGATTAGGTTTAGAAAAATTAAATCTTGCACGTATTTCTTTTAATATTTCAATTCCATAATAAAAATCATGTTGAGGACGAAAGTTGATATTTACATCGATAAATAAAATTACTTCCTCATTATCTACCATTTCGTTTATTTCTTGTGCTATGGTAAATGAATTTTTAGTATTTTTCGAATCAATAAGGAAATCCCTACATTTTAAATGCTGTAAATTTTCTTTTAGTGAAGAAATCATTTTATTTTTTTCATTATAAACTAACACTGCTTTCATCTTGACAATTTTATCCTAATGTACAAGAGAATTAGTTAGCTGAAATTAGTTGAGCTAACTGCTGCTAACTTTTTTTATTCTATTTTTAGTATGTTGATAGTTATATTGGCATCTCTCTATTTTTTTATCTCACTTTTAATAATTCTACTATCCCTATATGGCTAAACTGACTCGAAAAGAAGACAAAAATGCGTACCCTAAAATTCCAACTGAGTTTGAGTTTAACCGAGTTTTGCAAAAGCTAGAGAAAGCTATTGACGTAGAAGAAAAAGAAAGTGATGGGAGTTTTAATGATTTTATCAGAAACTGTGACTTTGGAGGTAGGGAAGGTGGTTTTGGCAAATTTTTATACCAAGAATTAGGCGTTGTTGGTGGAGCCTATATTTTTGTGGATAAAGCGAATGGAGAGTTGCTTTCCTTTTATAATAGGAATTTACAGAAAGAATTAATTGAAAAATTAGAAAGTTTCTTAGGAGATACGGAGACGGGACAGGATAAAAAAAGACTCCCTTTTATAGAAATTAAGTATCAGTATTATCATTATGATAAACTATTTTATAATAAGCCTGGTTTAAATCCTGAAATACAAGAAACTAGGTTAAAAGAAGCTGAAAAATTTCGAAATGTTTTAGATGCTTTGTTTATAGGTGCCAGAGAACGGCAGCGGATTAAATTGAATAATTTTCCAGAGTTTTATGAACATCGACCGGGCTTTAGAAGTGAGAGAGAAGAGAAAAAAATACTGAGATTTGAGAAAAAACTAAATGAAGATGGCCTAGATATTATCTATTGTGAAGCAGGAGAGGTGCTGTTTCACTTATACGCTTGGAGATATCTTTTCCGGTTAGTACAGCTTAAAGGAATAGAAGGGAAACTTAAAAAGGGCGCCAAGAATTTTGAATATCAAAGGAATTATTCTTTCTGGGAAGCAATGAGTATTACTAAAAATACGCCTGAAGGATTTTGGATACAATATATTAATAATAGTACTCCAAAACTATTGGAAGATTGGCAAGCACTACAAAAAATAGTAGATAGGGATCCTTTCGACGAAAAATATGGATTTACTTTTGATACAGAATACGACTTGTTAGGACTCTTAGATAAAAACGAGTCGGATGAAGATAGAATTGTATCAAGAAGTTTTTTGTCGCTAATTAGGTATACCATACATATTGCAGAGTTCTTTCTCGGTTGGAAAGTAAATATTAATTTCGACCCTCATACAGAGGGAGAATTTGGCAAAAGCCAAGCGGAAATCGAGGATCTTGCCGCAAATAGTCAATGTCTGCATACATTATTTGTGTTAGAGCGACGGTTAGATATTTATTTTCAAGAAGATAATAGTAGTCGGGCAGCATTCCAAAATTTTATCCCTACGCTTAATAAATTAAAAGAAGATTATAATATACAACAATGTATCGATCGAGTAATTCAATCCTATTTATTTTGTATTGCGGAGGAAGAGGAAGCCAGTCTCTTTAAACTTATTGAATGTCTACACAAGGATTGTAGATTCCCTATCTTACCTTATTTTTACGAAATTTCTGCTTCTGACTATCACCTTCCGAAAGAACATGTCGTTTTACGAATTTGGAATTCTAAAGAAAATAAAGTGACATTTACACTTGATGAGGAAGAGAAAGAGGATTCGGGAATTGGTTTTGTGGTCTTAACCTTAAAACCTATGTATAAAACCTATTATCGATCTAATCTAATTATCGGTGGTAAGAGTACGCATTGTTTTAGCTTTTTATCCGAAGACGCTTTTACTAGGATTATCCGATTAAAAACCCTCTTTAGAAGTTTAGCCCGTCCCATTATTGATAAAGTCTTTTATGGTGCTTTGATTAAAAAAGAATTAGAACGTAATTATTTTAAAGGATACCTTAACTCCTTTAGCCACGAGATGTCGAAAATTACCGATAATATTTTTGAAAAATCTAGTGTTTCTATAGAAGGCTTTTTTAAATCTGATACCCAAAGATTTATGAGTGCTATTCAACCTTTTGTTAAAACTGCTCCCGAAGATTTCAATATTGAAAATATAAAGAATTGGAAAGTTATTCCCAATCCAGAAATATTTGAAATATGGGGTGTCTTGCTTAGGGTTTGGTCTGGTAGAAGGCATCATCAAATATTTCCTTTAGAGACCAACGCGAATTTGAAAGATATAATTATCCATTGTAATGAACTCGCCATCAAACTCAACACGGGGATTGAGGAGTTGGGAGGAGAATCCAGGAATAGTGTTGAAGCTGTAATTGAATTTAAAAAAGAATTTGAAAGAAAAACGCTCGAGACTAAAAAAGAGAAATCGGTGCAGATAATGTTTTTTGAACCTGATTTATCCAAACTGAAAATGATTCCCAAAAGAGGTGGACTGCTTATCGAAAAGCAAAATGCTTTTTTAAGAATTATGTTGGCAACGATTGTAAATATTTACGAGCATACCAGCGGGAATTATTCGATTACGATAAATAGATTAGCTGGAACCCAAAAAGAAAAAGATCAATTACTCGTTTCGTTTGTTAATCCTTTTGTTCGAAAGGGAAAAGAAAAACCTCCAGAAAGTCTTGGCACCAAACCAGTCTTAGAAAGTTGTCTAACTAGGTTGCACGGTGAATTAATACAATTTGGGACTATAAAAAATTCCCAAGAAATGGCAAATTGGAAAACAAGGTTTAATCTAAAATCGAATGAATATCTTTGGAAATCTGAATTTAAATTTCCATTGCGACATATATTTTCTGATGATTAATTTTTTTAATGGATGACACTTAATACACAAAAACAGACCGCCAATCCCTACAAAAAATCTGTTGTTAACCAAATAAAAGGGAATATGAAGAACCCAAATTTAATAAATACCAACAAGTCCAGAAAATGGATTTTGATTGAAGATGATCTAGAAAAAGCAAAGAATCTCATTGCGGTTATTCTGAATTTCTTTAAAACAGAGCCAATTTATTGGCTATATACTGATATGAATGCCACTGGAATGGCTAGTTTTTTGACAAAAGAAAATGGAGATATCTTATTTAGGCAAGAATTAAAATTAGAAGAGAAAGAGGGGTTTAAAAAATTGGAAGGAAAGTTATCTTATTATCATTGTAAAAGCCGAAAAGACTTTTTTTTATATGCACAAGGAATCAATTTTGAATCCGCCATAGTCATCTTAGATATTAAACAACCCGTCTTTGATAATCAGATAGAATTGGATGCCGAATTAAGAGACTTTTTAAAAGAACAACTGGAAAGTGATTATGAGCAAAACAACCTTTGTATAACTATTACTAGTGGCGCAGCTCATTATGCATCCGTCAGAAATGCCTTTAAACCTCACGAAAAAAGAATTAATATTAAAGGGTCTGGAGATTGGTCCTTCACATTAAAAGATATGGTGTCAGATTGTATGGGGGCGATTCATAGCAGTAATGATTTTTACAATGATTTATTTAAAGAAAATCCTTATAAACTCGAAGATTTCCTAGAAGATATGTCCAAACTCGATCAACATGCCTGTCATAATTGGAATCACGAGGATCGTTCGAGGGTTATCTATTTTAAGAAAAAAGGCCGATGGCACCTAGAATGGGATATGCCGATCCAATTGAGTTATTTGATAAAATTATTAGGATACGATAAAGATGACTTTGTAAAGGATTTTGACATGCACAATGAACGGGGCAAATTTTATGAAGGGCATCCTATCGGAGAATGTTTGAAAACAATGGGTACCAAGCAACAAGTTGATAAAAATGGGAAACCTGATATTAATAGCAAAGGGTCTACTAGTTTTAGTTTTATGGGGGCCCTATTTATTTGTTGGGCTGCTTATCGAAATACGATTAAAAATGAAAAGGAAAGAAAAGATCAACTATTTATTGAGGCAATTAAATCTACTTTTAAGGAAAGAGATAGATATATTGCTAGAATTAGTAGTATTTCTCCGAAACAAACATATAAAGTACTTTGTTCTACAATAAGTAGCCTCTATGACATGTTAATTAATTTATATACTTCTTCAGAGGAAGACAGATTAGGAAAGGATAATTTAAAAGAGGTGCGGCTAGATAAAAGTGGGGTTTCAATCAGATTAGAGATAAACCCTGAAAGCATTTACGAGAGTATTCGGAAAGAATATGAAAATACGATCTTTGGAGGAAATACAGGTGTTGAAAGAGGGGGGAACAGTGGAACCAAAATTTTAAAATATTTTAAACTCTCTAATTATTGTGATGATTTTTCTCTGAATAGAAATCACCTGCTTGGATTTGATAACAGCTTAAAACTATTTGCTGCTGGAAAAAAAGAAAAAAACGGATTAATCATAAAACTTGGACATGACACTTGAAAAACGACCAAATGTAATCATTTTTGATGAAGACCGAGATGAACGACAAGATGCGATGATTGAAGCCTTTAGAAATATCGCAAACATATTTATATACGATTGTAAAAGGCAATGTATTACTTTTGAAGAAAAAGAAGAAGGACTATTCGATCCTATAGATTCGGAAGTAATTTTTGATATCATCTTAATTCACGGTCAAGAGCATTATTTACTTGAGGAGGTAAAAAGAAAGGAGAAAGCTATCGTTATTGGATTTGGTGGTTATGAGGGATTTGATCCTCGTTTTGGGGAGACGGTTTTTCAAATTCATCGGTCCATTAGTAGTGGTGGAAATGCTCTGTCCCCAGAGGAAGCCCAACTGATTATGGCATTTTATCAGTCTGAAGAACAAGATCCTCCTAGTTTTTTTTTCGGCAGTAATTACAACCCTAATTTAGAAAGATTAGTAGATTTTATTCACGATGTGTTATATTACCCCTCGGAATTGGACTGGAATAAAATAGATGAGATGTATAAGGAGTATTTTAAGGAGTTTCCGAGGGCTTGGAATGGTTTTATACAGAAAGTTAAAAACATACAAATAGGAAAGGCTACCATAGAGCCGACTGATAGTGATTATCTAGCAGCTCTAAAGGAGCTAATTGAGAACACTATCAATAAAGAAACATGATGATCAAAAACTTATTGTTTTCGAATCCTAAAGCTGTTTCTTTGCAGAAATATTTGGCAAAGAGACATGCTGGAGATTTTACAATTCTTACCAGCGACCAAGCCTTTCTTGATTTTCTCCAAACAGATGATTTAATTCAATATGACTATTGTTTTATTTTAGCGGAGTTAAAGTGGAGTCAACGCGCCTATATTCAACATTATGGTTTTGATGTAGCCAAAAAAATAAGAAAGAATCGATTTAATGGCGTTATTATTTTTCTCTCCGCTTTTCCCCAAAAAATCTTTTCTCCGCTTTACGCTCGTTATGCACTCCTGCGGGTGCCCAAGTACCACCATTTTTATCAGTTACCTGATCTTCCAAAAGACCTTCCGACTCCATCCAGAATGTCTAAAGAATTACTAGACGATATTCAGTCTGCACTATTGGGCATTCGGCCGCTAGTAAGGGAGATAATGCATGATTTGAAAAATGCCGTAACCATTAAAGAAAGTGGGTCAGAAGAAACCCGTTTAGCACAGATCCAAAAAGCGATAAACTTAAAATTTGAAAATTTAACAGGTTTATTAACTGGAAAAAAAGACCGCTTAAAAGACATTCAAACTTCCCTGCTAGATGCACTTAACCACGCCCCTAAAACTAAAACAAATATCCAAGAAATAGTTGAAGAACATACGTTACAGATTCTGAGATTAACTCCAGTAGAAGAAAATGAAATTTCAGAAATACCCTTGCCCAAAACCAAATGGAAAGTGTTATTCGTGGATGACGATCAAAATATTCGAGAATATCTTTCCGAGGGGTTAGCACGTAATAATATAGCATACCACTCTGTTTCGACTAGCAAAGAAGCGATGGAGGCTTTAGAAGAGGATAGTCGACGAAATGTCATCTGTGTTTTTATTTGTGATCTACGACTCAAAGATGAAAAAACAGAAATATGGGATGACCTACAGGGGTATGATCTGATTAGGGAGGTTTATGAAAATAAGCCTAATTACTTGTCATTTATTGCGCTTACTTCAGCTCGGTCGCGGTTAATTCGAATTAATAAAGATTATAAAATAAATATCCAGGGTTTTTATAAAAATGATGTTTTAAGTTCTTTTGGAGCGATGAATGTTTTTGCAGAAAAAATTCGAGAGGTGGGTAATAATACATTTTTTCAATCTCGTAGTCAACCATCTTTGACCAGTTGGTGGCAGGGTGGTGAGAAAGATCGTTTTTCTAAGCCGTTGGCGTTATGGTATAGAGATCATATCCTTTCTTTAGATTATGAGTTTGCCGAAAAAAAGATTAATGCGATTGCCTCAACATTTATTGAAAACGTGAAAAATGGAAAAGATAATGAAGCTATCGAATTTGCTATTACCTTAAAAAACGAAAAAGAAGAAGGAAGTCTATTGCAAAAATTCCGAGAACATATTTTGTTGGGTCGACGAATATCCATTGGTCTTTTTTTAAGTGACTTTAATGAGGATGGTATTTTTGCAGCCATGCAACCTAGATCTAGCGCTAAAAATAAAAGTGCTATGCAAAAGTTTTTGTTTAACACAATTTTGGCCATCTCTTTCAAAAAAGATTTCCCTAATCCACAAGATATAACAGCCGGAATTTTCTTTAAATCCAATCTATTATTGGAAGAAATAGAGTGGGCCGTTGATAGCTTAAATGTTGATTTTGACCTCAATCAGTTAAAATTAAATCAAGAAGACTTGGATATCCTTTCTCAGGTTTTTGAAAACCTTCAAAGCAAATTGGAAGCCTCCGCTAATATCAATGAAGAAGATCCGCTCGTTAAGAAATTTATGAAAACTGATTTTATTAAAATACTTAAATCTAAGAACTTAAGACAAAAATTAAAAGAAGCTTTTTCTTTAGCACAACAGAATAAAATGAAAAAGTCATTTTTAGAAGATCTTGCTCTGGACCTTGATGAAATTAAAAATAATACCATCCGAATAGAATTGGAATCCTTTCTAATTCAACATAAATAATAAGCTATTTTTAAACAACCTCAATACTTCCATACCTGACCTAGATAACTTATACTAACTTTTTTTTTCGCAATTTAAGGATATAACAACATTGTTAACCTTAAATAACGCAATCATGGAAAATTTAATCATTATTTGTATCGTCATAGGATTAGTCATCGCTCTGTGGAATGTAATCAGAATAGTAGTTGGGATCGCTGGATTTTTACTCATGGTATATGTTTATTCATTTTTCACGCCACCTGAAACTAATCCGATCGCTGAAGTCGAGGAACAAATACAAACTCCCAAGTCAGAAGATCCAAAGCCCAACCAATTAATTGGGGCAGAATCAATTCAAGTAAATAAAGTATTGGAAAAGACGGTCAGAACTGAACAGGTTGAAGTTCATCATTATTTTCATAATACACCAGAAGAATTAGAGGAAATTATTGCTTCATTTGATAGACAAAACAATACAGACTATTATGCCGAACGTATAGTACCTGCTAAAAGAAATCAAATGGACTACTGTAATAATATACCTTTCGAAGGTGACCGTCTTTTTATCAGAGAAGGCTTCTACAAATCAGCACAAGAGGCCCAAGATAAAATAAACTTCTTGGAGGAAAATGGAATCCGAGGAGCCAGAATTATTTGGCTGCCCTGTTACCAAATACCCGCAAAATATGAGTATTTCGTTGTTGTTCTAGGAAGACCTTGTAAGAGCTTAAATTCTGCTAAAAAATATAATAAAGACTATGAAAATAAACTGCGAGCCGCTGATGTTTTTGAACAAGAATTGGGAATCCTTTCAGTAGAGCGAAAAGAAATGGATTCCCCTCAAAAATCAAAGAAGGAAGAAATTGTAGAAGGTTTCTTTCCTTCTTTTTATTCTAATCGCTCTTGGAATTTAGTATAGAGATGTTTAGCGTAGTTTGTTATTTAAACAGAAGTTTATGTAACTCCCTAGGTGTATTGTATAGCGACTAAACCGTTCTTTTTTCCCACTCATCTTCAATTAATCCCCATTCATCTAACTATAATTTTTCATTCTAAAAGAAAATCCGTATCATCATAAAATAATGAGAATTAATGTAATATCGATATTGGTTTTTATCCTGCTAAATGGGACGGTTGCTATTGGTCAGATTTTTAAAACTTCTGAGGCAAGTGTAAGTTTTCAAAGTGATGCACCACTAGAAATAATTGAGGCAAAGTCTAATAGTCTACAAGGTGTGATTGATTCAGAAAACAGGACTTTTGCTTTTTCAATTCCTATTCGATCGTTTCAAGGTTTCAATAGTCCGCTCCAACGGGAACATTTTAATGAAAATTATATGGAGAGTGGACAATTTCCACAAGCAGTTTTTACAGGAAAAATTATTGAAGAAATTGATTTTAGGAAGGATGGAAAATACATCCTTCGGGCAAAAGGAAAATTTACGATTCATGGAATTACTCAAGAAAGAATAATCAAAAGCCATTTAGAGATTAAAGATGAGAAACTATACATCAAGTCTACTTTTACAATCCTTTTGGATGAACATCAAATACGAGTTCCTAGAATTGTTTATCAAAAAATAGCCAAAGAAATTCTGGTAAACATTTCTGCTGTGTTTAGTATAGAATCTTAATAATATTTATTTTCTTTATCAGTAGATGATTACCTAATAAACCTTGAAAAATGTTATTAGTTAGAGCTAGATTAATTATATACTTTACCTTTTTTACGCTCTTTCTTCTAAAGGCACAGGTTCCTTTTTTTAAAACTCATCCTTTTTCTGAAACTAATAAAAAGACGATTGTAAATACCATATTGGAAGCCAAGGATGGATTTCTTTGGTTTGGTACTTCCAATGGATTATTTCGATATAATGGATTGGAATTTAAACCAATAGTTTCGATAGATTCTGTTTTGGTTTCAAATGTAACTGCCTTATTCGAAGATGAGCAGGCTACTATTTGGATGGGGACCAAGGAAGGAAATATTTTCTATCTAGAAAAAAATAAACCATTGCAAAAGTGGATGCCGGAGGAAGGAACACCTGCTAAGATGATTACTGGTATTACTAAAACAAATGATGGAATACTCTGGATTAGTACTTATGGAGAAGGAGTCTATTATTACGTCAATGGAAGGATGTATAATATGGATGTTGAAGATGGATTGACGGATATAGAAATTTATGCGATGGCTCGAAATCTTGAAAATCAAATTTGGGTCGGTACGGATGCAGGAATTAGTGTTTGTCAAATTAAGGACGGAAAAAAGCATATTGATCAGTTGACAATTGCGGATGGTCTTTCAGATGAAATTGTAAAAACATTATTGAGTGATGAGGAAGGTGCCTTTTGGGTAGGGACCTTTGATCAGGGAGTAGATTTCTGGAATACTAAAAAACAAAGATTCGAATCACTTACGCCAGAATGGGAGTATGGTGAAATAAATTCTTTAGAAATCTTTAAA
>CALFWZ010000191.1 GCA_937928405.1 uncultured Saprospiraceae bacterium | reverse complement strand
TGTAAAATTCTATTATTGTTGGGATTCACACTTTGTAGATTTTTGATCTGAAATATTGTGTAGGGAATTGTGGCCTAGTGGTTGGCTCTTTTAAAAATTGTTATCTCGCAGAGGCGCAGAGAGCGCAGAGCGATCGCGGGCCCTACTAACTTGTAAATCTTCTTTTGTAAAATTCTATTATTGGTGTGATTCACACTTTGTAGATTTTTGATCTGAAATATTGTGTAGGGAATTGTGGCCTAGTGCTTGGCTCTTTTAAAAATTGTTATCTCGTAGAGGCGCAGAGGGCGCAGAGCGAGCGTGGGCTCTACTAACTTGTAAATCTTTTTTTTGTAAAATTCTATTATTGTTGGGATTCACACTTTGTAGATTTTTGATCTGAGGAGACTACCAGGGAAGCGGAATGGCTACTTCTTTATTTTATCTCGCAGAGGCGCAGAGAGCGCAGAGCGATCGCGGGCTCTACTAACTTGTAAATCTTCTTTTGTAAAATTCTATTATTGGTGTGATTCACACTTTGTAGATTTTTGATCTGAAATACTGTGTAGGGAATTGTTGCCTAGTGCTTGGCTTTTTTTAAAATTATTATCTCGTAGAGAGGCAAAAGGTGCAGAGCGATCGCGGGCTTTTTTAACGTGTCAATCTTCTTTCGTAAAAGTTCTATCCATTGATTTACCGATATTTGATTTTATTATTTTTACTGGGTAAAATATCCTCCTCCTCTGCACAAGTAGAAGTAGAAGGATTTGGTGGTATTATCAACTTAGACTCGATTACCGTCACTGCGTCTAGGGCGGGTTTTGATGTCGCTGATTTTGTGGATCTAGTACTTAAAGATAAATCTTTTTATCAAGCTTTTACCAATCTTCGACACCACTCTTACGAATTTTCCAATCAAATTGACATTTTGGATAAAAAAAATCAGGTAACGGCTAGCTATCGTAGTCAGGCTAGACAAAACTCAGATGGTGATTGTCGCTCTATGGAAGAATGGGATCGTGAGGTCAAAGGCAAGTTTTTTAAGAATGTTAAGAAAAAAAAGCATAAATACTATACGGCCAAATTATATGATCGGCTGTTTTTCACCAAAGATACCGTTTGCGAATCCGTCCGAATTTACGAAGGCGATGGTGATCCTAAGCAAGAAGGCCATATCAATAAACTAAAGCAACTAGTTTTTAGTCCTGGAGAGAAAATCAATGTTCCAATTATTGGAAAAAAGATGGAAATATTTGAACCTAAAATGGCCAAATATTATGATTACGAAATCAACTCTGTTCTATACAAAGAAGCGCAACCTGCTTACGTATTTTCTGCCAAAGTCAAACCGACCTACCATCATCGTAAAAAAGATAAAACGGTGATTAAAAGTCTCCAAACTTATTTTGATAAAACGAGTTTTCAGGTATTAGCGCGAGATTATCGGTTGCAGTATTCAGGAGCACTTTTTGATTTTGATGTGACGATGCGGATTGAGTTACAGAAAGTTAATGGGCAGTATATTCCAGCTTTTTTGAGCTATGATGGAAACTGGAAAGTTGCAATTAAGAAACGGGAGCGAGTGCGGTTTTCGATGCGGGTGAAGTGATGATTGGTTGATGTGCGGATTGGTGGATTAAGATATTTAATTTCAAATAGTTTATTCTTCTTCAGTGGTGGTTTCCTTGTTCAGGATCGCCTCTTTGGGGATGAAAGGCATTTTGCTGCTACCAGGAAAATAGTTGGAATGGGTGGAGGCGGTGAATTTTTTGGGAGCTGCTCGGTCTTTGCGCATTTGGGCATAATAGGCTTTCTTCTTTAGTTCAGAAGCTGGCAAGCCTTTATTATTATCAATCGTTTTTTCTTTGGCTTGGGACGTTCCGAAGGTCCGTTTATTTTTTTTCTCTGTTGAAAATCTAGATAGTTTATCTTCTTTTTCATTTTGCGGATTAGCATTGGATCCTGGCTGGTTTTGTAAATTGGTTATTGCCGTATTGTCCTTTTTTATGTACTTCTGGTAAAGACCAAATCCAAGTCGACCAAAAAAGATGAAAGGGATAAGTATTTTTGCAATTTGTAAAGCGATATTACCGATGCTTTCGGGTAATACCATGGCTATTCCAAAAATCGCGAAAATGATCGCCCAGTAATCTAATTCTACCCAAAAGAGATCATGTTCGGGTTTTATGGAAACGTTTTGATTTGTTTTTGGGTCCACCATCATTTCTACCGGGCGTTTGTAAAAATACCTTCCGAGTAGCCAGACAGGTACCGCACTGGTCAAAAATGCCCAACCAAGAGATGCTGGTCCTAACAACCAATTCATCAATAAAATCAGGATAAACGGGATTAGCGCTCCTAAAAACCCAAGACCTTTCCAAATTATCATATAATTTTATTTTTTACAAATAAAATACTTTTGGTCAGACTAACTATCTGACGTTGGTACTTTTCGTTCTTCAATATAAATTTCCTATTGGAGTTTAATAAATCTACCTTGTTGCACCTGATGGCTATCACTTAATATTCTATAAAAGTAAACTCCACTCGCTAATGATTGACTATTCCACTTTGTAAAAGAATTTATTAGCATATGCTCTGAAATAAGCTGACCAGTTTGGTTGAATATTTGAAAGGTAACATCCCTTAAGTCATTCGTTTCTGCTTCAATAATCAACCAATTTTTTATAGGATTAGGATAGACGGTAAAATCCCTTTTATTATTTTCAAAACAAGGATTGGTAATGATAGAAGAAAAAGAAAATCCTTCATCTACGTCCAATTGTTTAAGTCTAATATATGGCATGATTGAATTTAATAATTCATATCTATACAAGAGCGGAATTAAACTATTATTTCCTGAACTAAGTGTTGGTTGCCAAGCGATTTTTTGCCACTCTTGACCATCATTACTAGTTTGTATTTCGAAACCCAGATTATTTTTTTCTGAAGCGGTAGTCCAAGTAAGTACTAGCTTTTGGTCTTTGCAATTTGCATTAAAATCTGTAAGTTCTACAGGAAGGCTAGCAGTAACATTAATACTATAATCTTCTGTTTCCCCTCCATTAAAACCAGAACCATTACAAGGATCAGGTGTATAACTCGCTCCGAACTGTTGCCTAACTCTAAGTCTTTTGATTCCAAAAGAAGTATTAGCTGGAGGAGTTATATTTCCGACCCAAGGCCCAGTCCCGGTCAGGTCGATAACATGCTCATCACTTTGGAATATACCATCCGCATCCCAATCCACCCATACATTAAATCGAGAACTGGCAAAGCTAAAATTGGGCGTCACCGTTAAAGCATAAGACGTTCCAACAATTAAATCTGTTGTCATATCTGAGTAATCACTATACCCCACAACATTATCGCAGGCCCAACCTCCAGTTACATTATTGATTGAATTGAGTTGAACTTGTGTGATGAATTCATTTTGATTATTGAAATGCTGTGGAAAGCAAGGCATCTCAATACAAGCATCACCAACAAAATAAGGAATCCTATGTCGCATGCGGGTAATAATCGTAGGTGCTCTATCTCTAAATGCCCGTACCATGTCAGCCGTAGCTGCATCTCCAATGGGATTACCCATATCGTCATTTACCAAAGGGGTAGAATAAAAATTAACATCATTTCCACAAAGATGGGTACGCCAGTTTCCATTGTCAAAACCATGCGCATAAGGTAAAGTAGAACCATCTCCAGGACAATGTCCACCACCACCATTATGTCCAATTTCATGTCTAAAAGCGGCAGGTTGTCCAATATTATTAACGGAGGTAAATCCACCGACACCTGCCCAACCACCTGCCTCTCCCGGTGCACCAGTTAACGTTTGAAAAACACTGACATAATCTGCTCCTGTTGTTTCAATTTCACTTGCAAACCAGTCCAAACAATCAGAGAGTACACTGGTAACAACTCCTGGATTATTCGCAGTTAATCCCGCTCCAACCAATCGCATGTATACATCATTAACGAGAGAATTAGTGAGTCCTTGATTGACCGTTGCCACCATCATGGCAGCGTGTGCCTCTATATCGCCTGCTACGAGGGCAGCAGAATTAGAATAACCAATAAAAATATCTATAGGAGAGAAACCATTTTGATCCGTTTCTAAACAATCACAATCAGGACCTTCTCTAAGGTTGGCAGGGAGCAAAGTTGTTTCTTTTCCTTCTAAGATATTACATTCCCAATCATTACTTCCTTGCACTAGCCAATATTCACTTTTTGAGTGAGCAGTTGGTAATAGTTGAAACTCACCTTCTGGCAAAATAAAGGAGGCAGCAAATTTGTCTGTTGCTGGATTGTACACAACGATCACATTCTGATATTGAGGTAGATGATTGAACCGATTATCTTGAGTTAGTCCATTCCAAACAATCAGATTATTAAAGGTATATTTTGGCTCGTTGGTTAATTTTATGGTTAATAATTTATTAGAAGGTGTTGGCAAGATAAATTCATTGGGAAGTATCCTTTTGTCATTATGCGATGGTAAATTTAATTGGACAGGATAAGTGATTTCAAAAGCATCAGACATAATTCCCTGCGGTATCCTATTAGAAGAATCCCATTGAAATAAGGTAGTTTGGGCAAAACCAATATTAGTAATACCTAAAATAAAAAAAAGTAAATAACGAATCATTTTTACTATTGTTTTTAATTGAGCGAACTATAACCTAAATTACTTTTTTAATTAATTCTAAACATCTGCCTCAGGTACTTTTCTATCTTCGATGCCTAAATATTTTTCTATTTCTTGTTCCAGATATTTCGCTTTAGAAATCGAATTGACGGTTAAAAGTTTTTGATGCTGTTGGCCATTGGGACCGTTAACAATTAGATGCAGGGTGAAATATCCAGGTTGATCCGCCGCTTTTTTTAAATAAACTTGGTCAATATCCTCTACTAGAAAACGTTTATCTTTTTTGAGATTTTTAGGTCGATGTTTTAGGGTCAAGGAATGATCGTTCACATCAATATAGGTTTTGTTTTTATGGTTATTTAAAATTCTATATAAAAAGAATATTGAACCTACCGTAAGCAGTAGCGGAATGTAAATAGAAATCCCTTTATCAAAATAAACAAAGATGGAAAAGGCAGTGACGAAAGGAAACAAAAATCCACAAAATGCATCAATAACACCGATATGGGGTTCTATGCTAATTTCTAAATCATCCTTATAAAAAAACATATCAATTCCTTCTGGTCGAAAGATTTCTTGTTTCATGGTTGTCTTGGCTTTTAAACTAGCCACTTCTTTTTCAATAGAAAAAATAACTTCACAGCCACTACATTTAGCTAGGCTTTTTTCTAAAGTAATATTTTCGACGCCCACCACTTCTGAACAAGAAGGACAGTGAACTTTTTTGAAAACCTTGGGAAACTCCTTTTTGATTTTTGGTAACTCAAGTTTCTCAACGGGTTTGTATTGCTTGATGGGTTCTTTCATTGAGTAGAAGAGATAATTAGAATTTTAAAAAAGTAATATAAGTATCGAAAAAGATTCCTAACCCGCACTAAGTTTTAAGCAATGGCTTCTAGCACTTTTCTATCTTCAATTCCCAAATATTTTTCAATTTCTTGTTCTAGATACTTAGCCTTCGTAAGTGTATTGACCGTTAAGAGTTTTTGGTGATACTGCCCCTGTGAGCCATTAATTATTGCCTGAAGTTCAAAGTATCCACCTTGGGTTGCAGATTGTTTGATATAGACTTGGTCAATATCTTCGGCAGGAAATGAAACGTCTTTTACTAGGTTATTTGGTCGATGCTTGACGCTCAGAGACGCATCATTAATGTCTATAAAAATCCTATTTTTTTTATAATTAATCAATCGAAAGGTAAAGAGAAGTGATCCTAGCAGGGATATCAACGGAATCAGCACAGACATATTTTTATCAAAATAGAGCAGCAATCCAATACCCAAAGCACCTAAGAATAGCATTAAGCCTGCGGCGTCCCATTGATTGACATATCCATCTAAAGAGATTTCCATCTCTCCTTTATAATAAAATAAATTGATTCCTTCTGGCCGGAAATATTCCTGTTTGATCTCTTCTTTTACTTTGATAGCTGCCATTTCTTCTTCAATAGAAAAAATAACATGGCAACTTCCGCATTTGGCGGCACTATTTTCTAAGTTGATTTGATCCGCCGTAATGGCTTCCGCACAAGAAGGACAATTGACTTTCTTGAAAACTTTGGGAAACGCCTTCTTGATTTTTGGCAATTCAAGTTTCTCAGCGGGTTTGTATTGCTTGATGGGTTCTTTCATAACTAGTGGAAAGATAAGGAGAAATTTAGAACTCCTAAAATAAAATCGACCAATGCCAGTTTAAATATGCTATATTCTTCTTATCTTGCCCCAACAAGCACGTTAAAACAGTAAATCGTTCCGACCTATTTAGGAAGTTATCCAATACTTCTATCTATTTACTCATTTTAAACGTAAAATTATCGTTATGAAAAACTTTACAACGATCTTCCTTGCTTTATTTTTTCCTTTTTTTTCTTTTCTAAATGCTCAATGCTTTGACTTGACCACCTTCGACTTAGCACTCTGTGATGCATTCCCAATAGAAATAACGCTTGATATATCAGGAGGAGAAGCTCCTTACCAAGTAAACTGGACGAGTGAGTTTAGCCAAGGTAATGGCATGGTAACGGAGCAAAGTGGTACCTTTAGCTTTATCCCTCCAGAGTTATCATCATCCAATTATAATTTTACCGTTACAGACAATACGGGCTGTCAAGAAACCACCTCTAGTCAGGTACTCTTCTCAGAACCAATAATTACCAATTTAACCGTTATAGAAGCAACTTGTGATGGCAATTGTGATGGATCAGCTTTTTTAGAAATAATAGGCGGAATACCCCCTTTTCAAATTACAGTGGATAATGGCATAACTCAAACTAATACTGAAATTTTAAACCTATGTCCTGGGGTCTACACCGTAATAATAACCGATGCAATTGGCTGTACAGTTGCACAATCTTTTGCTATTATAGAACCCGATTTTTTATTCGTTACGCTAGAAGAAGTCAGAGACGTCTCCTGTACAGGAACAGCAGATGGTGAGATTGATATTTCGGCGAATGGAGGCTCAGGCGGTTATAGTTATTTTTGGACTGGCCCCAACGGCTTTGCTTCTACCACAGAAGATTTGACCAATATAACAGCCGGACTCTACATGCTGGAGCTAGTTGATTTCAATGGTTGTAGTACCGGTATCTCCGTTCAAGTCTCAGAGCCTGCGCTTTTAACCCTTGACTACAATATTAGTGGCCTTACTTGTACGGATGATGGCTTTATTGAAATAACGAGTGTCCAAGGGGGAACTCCACCTTATACCTATTCGCTCAATGGTGGACCTACTACCAGTGAAGATTTATTCGAAAACCTCATCGCAGGAACCTATATCATGGAGGTGATGGATGCACAAGGTTGTTTCACCATTGATACGATCAACCTTCAATCCCAAATAACCATGCAGCTTAATCCGACTTTTGCCAACTGTGATAGTTTGGGTGGTACGGTGACGATTACTAACCTGCAAGGAACCACAGATGCTAGTTTTCTATGGAGTAATGGCGGAGTAGGTCCTGAAATAGACAACTTAGCACCCGGTGGATATTCCGTGACCGTGA
Organism: uncultured Saprospiraceae bacterium; assembly: GCA_937928405.1. GTDB lineage: Bacteria > Bacteroidota > Bacteroidia > Chitinophagales > Saprospiraceae > JALZUU01. The sequence goes on along the minus strand of CALFWZ010000191.1, from coordinate 20,110 downwards.
CCGATAATGTTACGAATTGTGTGACGCATCAAAATGTAGAAGTGCTTTACGATCCGGCTTGCTTTGTTCGTATTTCTGGAACTGTTTTAAATGATTTTACCGACGAAGATTGTATGGACGATTCCAATGCTCTTCCAGCAGAATTTATCCCGATAAGTCTAAGTAATGGTGATTTTACGTTTACAGACAGCAATGGATATTATGAATTTGAAACTAGCCCCGGCAATTATGAAGTATCGGTAGATTTAGGTAATTCCTTCTTTGATACTTTGTGTCTCGAACCGATCACCGTAGCGGTTCCCAATTTTGGAGATACTTCTACGGATAATGATTTTTGGGTAACCTATCCCGGTAATCAAGATTTGGCAGTTCGTGTTTCCTTTGGAGCTGTTCGACCTGGGTTTGATCAAACCGTCTTTGTATACGCTCGTAACCTTGGCGGATTTCCAATGGATGGAACCGTTACCTTTATGCACGATCCTTTGCAAAGCTTTCTTGATGCCATTCCTGCCGAGAGTGATTATGATATGGCAAACGCTACTTTAAGTTGGGATTTTGAAAACTTAGCCCCTGGAGCTAGGACCCGTTTCATCGTTGATTTAAATCTTCCTCCTGGAGTTGCATTAGGAACACCTCTTACTTACTTAGCGACCGTAGGACCAGAAGAAAATGATATCGATTTAACCAACAATACCAAAGAAGTCAACCTGAATGTAACAGGAAGTTATGATCCGAATGATAAGCAGGTAACGCCACGTGGAGACGGAGATGAAGGAAATATTACCAAAGCGGATTCTGTTTTAACTTATCAAGTCCGTTTTCAAAATACGGGAACGGATACTGCTTTTACGGTCGTGATTTTAGATAAAATATCTGATGAGTTAGATATTTCGACGGTTCGTCCAGGCGAAGCCAGTCATCCTTATCGGTTAAATATTATTGATGGACATACGCTGGAATTCCGTTTTGAAAATATTCTACTGCCAGATAGTTTTGTCAATGAACCTGCCAGTAATGGGTTTGTTTTATTTGATATAAAAACGAAGAAGGATTTACCTTACGGAACTACTTTTGAAAATACAGCGGAGATCTATTTTGATTTTAATGAACCCATTATCACCAATACGGTGGTCAATACCTTGTCGAATCCTGTTTCCGTAAAGGAGTTAGCCATCACGATTCCAACGCAGATTAGTCCTAATCCAGGCGGGGAAGAATCGGTATTCAATTATACTTTAGAACAACCCTCCATTTTGGATCTAAGCCTCTATGATTTAAATGGGAAACTGCTGCATAATTTCATCCACCAAGAACAAAAATTAAGTGGGACTCATCAAGTACATCTTGGTGGTACTAAATTACCCAAAGGTGTTTATTTCCTTCATTTAAGAACGGAAGACGGGGCAACGGCGGTGAGGAAGTGGGTGAAGATGTAATAGTTAATTGCTGAGTATTGGACGAAAGTCCTAAAAAATTATTTTTGGCCACAAAGTCACAAAAAAAGGAGATTTTTTCTTCGAAAAAATCCTTAGTGACTTTGTGGCATTTTAATTTTGTCCTGTTCTTAAATTACTTAAAAACTTTCTCCATCACCACCTCTCGATAACTCGCTCCAATTGGTATTTTTTTATCTCCAAGATGAACCATATTTCCTTCTAATACTTTTACTTTTTGAATATCAATAATATAAGATTTATGAATTCGCATAAATTGATCTTCCGGTAGTACTTCTGCTAATTTTTTTAAAGACATTAACGATAAAATTCTACCCTGTGAGAGTGTATGGAAGGCAACATATTCTCGCATCCCTTCAATGTATAAAATATCTGACAATTGGATTTTAAAAATCTTGTGTTCTGACTTAACGAGTAGATAATCTCTTTTAATTTCTGTTACAATGGGATCGTTATTTCCTGATCCAACATGCAGGGCTTTGTCTTTTAGTTCAATCAATTCAACGGCTTTATTAACGCCTTGGACAAAGCGATCAAAGGAAAAAGGTTTTAGCAAATAATCGGTAATATCTAATTCATAACCCTCTAGCGCATATTCTGCATAAGCAGTCGTAAAAATTACCACTGGTTTGTTAGGTAATATTTTTAAAAACTCAATACCAGTCAATTTAGGCATTTGAATATCTAAAAATAGCAGATCAATAGGCTCTTTCTGGAATATCTCCATTGCTTTATTGGGATCTTCACATTTTCCAACCAATTCTAAATGAGGTAATTTTTCGATAAATTTCTCCAGTAAATCTCTTGCTAATTCTTCGTCTTCAACGATGAGACATTTTATTTTTTTCATGGCAAATCAATTTCTAAATGAACCGAATATTTATTTTGAGTCTCCTTGATCTCTAATTCATATTTTTTAGGATATAATAAATCCAATTGTCGTTTAACGTTTGGCAATCCGATTCCTCCAACGTCATCTTTGGTAGATTTTTTTTCTGGATTGCTATTTTCTACCGTGAAAATTAATTTACCCTTTTCGTATTTTAAAACAATATTAATCCACCCATTTTCTAGGTCTTCTACATCGCTATGTTTAAAGGCATTTTCTACAAAAGGAATCAACAACATAGGAGCGATCATTAAGTGACCGTTGTTTTTTTCAAGGTTGGCAGTCACCTTCATTCCCCTGCTGTCCTTCAATAATTTAAGATGGATAAAATTTTCAAGGTAAGCAACTTCTTTACTCAAGGGTACTTTATCAACGTTACATTCATAGAGCATGTATCGCAGCATTTCAGAAAGCTTCAGTAAGTTTTCTGGTGTTTTTTCTGGTTTTAGGTAAGAAAGCGAATAAATATTATTTAAGGCATTAAACAAAAAATGTGGATTGATTTGGGACTTTAACAACTTCATTTCCGTTTCCAGCTTTTCACTTTTTAGCATCGTAGCTTCTTTCAATTGTTGGCTGGCATAATTACTAATTTCAACAATTGCACTCCCCGCTACTCCCATAATATAAGGCATTATTTGGTTAAATTGTCGATACCAGTCAATACCACTACCGGGTCTATTTCTACCTCCTCTTCCACGAAAAGATTCCCTAGTTGATTCAATTAACGGTTGCAATAAAGTTTCTAAAGAATAATGAATGGCAACAACACTAAATATGACGGCTAATACATACCATCCTTTTTTGTTTAATAGATATAAGCGTGGGATCAAAAACGCGATATTGATAAAGATAATCACCCCTACTCCAAGCATTTTTTTCAAACCATTCAAAAATCTAAACTGCTCGAGATTAAAATCATTAGAAATGAGAGGAATAAAAATCCACACCCCTCCAAAGACAAGGGTCATCCAGATCAATTTTCCCAAATTTGTTTTTGACGCAGAAGTATTCATTAGGGTAAACTTACGTTATTTTATCATTTTAGGTAAATAATCTCAACGAACACCATGATTTTATCAATGAAGTTGAATAAAACTACCCAATACCCTTTAAACCGAAAGAAGGATTTATCCGACTTGAAAGGATATTCGATACGGTACTTTTAGGTCGAAAAGCAGCGTACAGAAATAGGACAAAATTCCTGAAAAATCGTTTTTGGGACACAAAGTCACAAAGAAATTAAGAAAACAAGATTTTTTCTTCGAAAAAATCCTTAGTAGCTTCGTGACTTCAGAATCGAGTTCAGGACACGTGTCTTGGCAGTTTAATTTTGTTCTCGACTTAGGTCGAAAAGTTATATTTCTGGTCCTATCCTAGGTAAAAATAAGCCTAAAACCTTGTTCGTTGAGAAAATCAGCCCGTTGGTTGATTATAGTTTTTTAAACTGAGAAATGGATATATATTTGAAATATCAAGTTTAAAACATTATTAAACATTTTTTTAAATCACTAAAATTAATAATTATGAAAGCGATTAAAAAATTCATCGGAGTGAGCTTAATATTGGTATTCGGAATTAGTTCTATCATGGCTCAGAAGGGCGATAAAAGGAAGGATATGGATCCTACTGCTCACGCAGAAAAAAAGACAGAACGGTTGGCTAAGGAATTATCTTTATCCGAAACACAAACCGCCGAAGTAGCTGAAATTAATTTAGCATACGCTGAAAAAATTAAAGCAGTTAAAGAACAAGGATTGGATAAAGAAGCAAAAAGATCTGCTGTCCAATCTTTGAAGACCGAGCAGAAGGTAGCCATTAAAACTGTTTTAACGGCTGAACAAGCCACCAAATTCGATACTATGAAAGGTCGAAAAGGTGGTAAAAAAGGGAAAAAAGATGATCGAAGATCTGATAAATCTCCACAGGAACGAGCTGAACACCAAACAGCACGTATGACTAAAACGCTTGGACTGACGGATGCACAGGTTGCTCAAGTTACTGAAATCAATCTAGCTTATGCTGAAAAAGGAGCTGCCCTAAAAGCAAAAGGTACAGATAAGGGAGCTAATAAAACAGCTAAAAAAGCTTTAAGAGAAGAACACAAAGCCGCCATCAAATCGGTTCTAACAGCTGAACAGATTACCGCCTTCGATGCCATGAAAAAGCGTAAAGGTGGAAAACGAGGCAAAGGAAAAAGCGAAGAGAAAAGACAGTTCTAGGATAAACTTTATGCGATTAATCTTAAACAGCCAATCTGTCAATTGATGGATTGGTTGTTTTATTTTTATAGATTATTTTTAGCTTTTAAAAAATTAACGATCAATAAAGTGAAGCACTTACAAATAAAAAAAGGTCCCACTTACGCAGGACCTTTCTCATTATTAATTCACCTATAAATCGTTCTTTACGATCCACACATCAAACAATCTGGATCGTCTAAGTTACAAGCTTGTCCAGTTTCCGTATCACTTTCGTTCTTTGGAACCTGCTGAATGCGTTTCGCTAAGCTGGCTTGATTGATACCAACTGCTGGCTCATCTTTAACTACTGCTTCTTTTTCAACGGTCTGTACTCGTTGGTGCTTTTGCGCTAACGTAAATTTAATTGGATCAACCGCCGCTTTAGAACGTAGATAATACATGCCTGTTTTTAGTCCTTGCTGCCAGCCGTAGAAGTGCATGGAAGACAGTTTACCAAAATTAGGATTCTCCACAAAAAGATTCAGACTCTGACTTTGGCAAATATAAGCGCCACGATCAGCACTCATATTGATAATCACCTTCTGACTCAATTCATAGGAAGTTTTGTATAAGTCTCGAAGCTCCTGTGGAATTTCTTCCAAGTGCTGGATAGAACCGTTGGCCGCCATGACTTGCTGCTTCATATCTTCGTCCCAAAGATTCAGACGAATCAAATCTTTTAGTAAGTGCTTATTGACGACGATATACTCACCAGACAACGTACGTCGCGTATAAATATTAGCCGTATAAGGTTCAAAGCATTCATTGTTACCTAGAATCTGAGAAGTAGAAGCCGTTGGCATCGGAGCAACTAATAGAGAGTTGCGTAAACCGTGCTTCTTCATGTCCGCCTTCAATGTAGACCAGTCCCAACGATCCGTTGGTGTTACGCCCCAAAGGTCATACTGTAACTGACCTTTACTTGCTGGAGAACCTGGATAAGATTCGTAGTGTCCATCTTGTTCTGCTTGCGCTACAGATTCAGAAATGGCACCAAAATAAATCGTTTCAAAAATTTCACGGTTTAATTTTCGAGCTTCAGGGCTATCAAATGGGAAGCGCATCATAATGAAAGCATCCGCTAATCCTTGCACCCCAATTCCTACTGGACGGTGACGCATATTAGAATTTCTAGCCTCTTCAACTGGATAGTAATTTACATCGATTACTTTGTTCAAGTTGCGGGTAACCACTCGAGTAATCTCATACAGTTTTTGAAAATCAAATTCACCCTCTTCGACAAACTTAGAAAGATTGATCGAAGCTAAGTTACAAACCGCTACTTCGTCAGGAGAAGTATATTCTATAATCTCTGTACAAAGGTTACTGGAACGGATCGTACCTAGATTTTGCTGGTTTGATTTTCGGTTAGCTGCGTCTTTGTATAAAATATAAGGCGTACCAGTTTCGATTTGAGAATCTAAAATTGCAAACCAAATTTCTTGTGCTTTTACGGTTTTTCTAGCTCGGCCTTCTTGCTCATATTTATGATACAACGCTTCGAATTCACCACTATGGCAAGCGTCCAAACCAGGCGCTTCGTTAGGACAGAATAAAGACCATTCTCCATCTGCTTTGACTCGCTCCATAAACAAATCTGGAATCCACATTGCGTAGAATAAATCTCGAGCACGCATTTCTTCTTTTCCGTGGTTTTTCTTCAAATCTAGGAAGTCAAAAATATCGGCATGCCAAGGTTCGATATAAACGGCAAAAGCACCTTTTCGTTTTCCACCACCTTGATCTACATAACGAGCTGTATCGTTATAAACTTTTAGCATCGGAACAATCCCGTTAGAGGTTCCTCCGGTACCTTTGATATAGCTTCCCTGAGCACGTACATTGTGAATGCTCAGACCAATACCGCCGGCAGATTGTGAAATCTTTGCGCAGCGAGTAAGGGTTTCAAAGATACCGGGGATGGAATCCTCCGTCATGCTCAATAAAAAGCAAGAAGAAAGTTGCGGCTTTGGTGTTCCGGCGTTAAACAGGGTTGGTGTGGCATGAATAAACCACTTTTCGGACATTAGGGTATAAGTCTCAATAGCAGCTTCTAGGTTTTCACCGTGAATTCCAAGAGCAGCACGCATCAACATATGCTGGGGACGTTCAACTACTTCGCCGTCCATACGGAGCAGATAAGAGCGTTCCAGGGTTTTAAATCCAAAATAATCAAAACTATAATCACGATCGTAGATAATAGCACTATCAATCAGATCACTGTTTTTTTCAATAATTTTTAAAGTTGCTTCACTGATTAAACCGGCTTTATCGCCTGTTTTAGGATCGATATAATCGTACAGTGCCCGCATGGTCTTAGAGAAAGACTTGTCGGTATTTTTATGTAAATTAGAAATGGCAATCCGTGCGGCAAGAAGCGCATTATCTGGATGTTGGGTAGCCATGGTGGCAGCTGTTTCAGCTGCGAGATTGTCTAGTTCGGTGGTGCTGACACCATCGTAAAGACCTTGAATTACTCTTCGGGAAATTTCAATTGGGTCCACGTACTTTTGATTCAAACCGTAACAGAGTTTTTTTACTCTAGCTGTAATTTTATCAAAAGATACATTTTCTTTTTTTCCGCTTCTTTTTACTACTTGCATGGTCAAAAATAAGTTAGTTCGGATTTTGTTAGCTTAACAAAGTTGACATTTGGCCCTTGATGCTTCATTTAAATAGCCTTTTAAAAGCACCTAGGATTTATTTCATATTCTCAGCATTGAATCCGTATGTTATGTAAATAATCAGTTTTTTTCTCAAATAAATACGTTCCTAGAAGTCTTCGTCTAGTGAAAAAGTTTGTTTATCTCGATCTGCCATTACCCCAGATTTTTGATAGTCCCCTACTCTTTTTTCAAAGAAGTTGGTTTTTCCTTGCATAGAAATCATATCCATCCAAGGGAAGGGATTTTCTGTGTGGTAGACCTTTTCGCTACCTAAAGAATTAAGGAGACGATCAGCCACAAATTCGATGTATTGGCACATCATTTCGGCATTCATCCCGATAAGGTTGACAGGTAAAGAATCCGAAACAAATTCTTTTTCAATTTCTACAGCGTCCATGATAATTTTTTGGACAACTTTAATGTCCAGCTTGTTTTCAATATGGTCATTGTATAGAGCACAAGCAAAATCGCAGTGCATACCTTCGTCGCGAGAGATCAGCTCATTGGAGAAAGTTAATCCAGGCATTAATCCTCTTTTTTTCAGCCAGAAAATAGAGCAGAAAGAACCAGAAAAGAAAATTCCTTCTACCGCAGCAAATGCAATCAATCGTTCGGCAAAACTAGCCTGCTCAATCCAGCGTAGTGCCCAATCGGCCTTTTTCTTCACACAGTCTAGTGTTTCGATAGCGTTGAAGAGGTAGTCTTTTTCTTTGTTGTCTTTAATATAAGTATCAATTAATAGCGAGTAGGTTTCGGAGTGAATATTCTCCATCATAATCTGAAAGCCATAGAAAAACTTGGCTTCCGTGTATTGTACTTCATTAACAAAATTTTCGGCTAGATTTTCGTTAACAATTCCATCACTTGCCGCAAAAAATGCCAAAACATGTTTAATAAAATGACGCTCATTGTCATTCAGTTTTTCCCAATCCACTAAATCCTGTGATAGATCAATCTCTTCTGCTGTCCAAATACAGGCTTGGGATTGTTTATACCATTTCCAGATATCATCGTGTTGAATAGGAAAAAGTACAAACCGGTTAGGGTTTTCTATCAAAATTTTTTCTTCCACTACACTCATTTTAATAAAATTTATTTATAGGTTTTAAAATTTAAAGTTCTAATTCAAAAGCATAGAAAGTCTTTCGTAATGGCATAAAAAGAAGCCTTTAACGAATGGTCTATTCATTTTGGGGTGATCTATTAATTCGGGATGTTCTATTAAAAACAAACAGCGAATGAACACACATTTACAGAGTAATGAGTACGAACAAAAAGAGTCCGAAGCATTACATTGCATCGATTGGTAAAAGCAGAAAACAGGAGGTGGAGACCTTTCTCAAGCTTATAGTATGTTTAAAAAGTATGCTGTTTTCGATAAAAAGAGGTGCTTATAGTGTTTCACCTTTTTTAATTCCATATTCTGCAAACTAAGATACGGAAAACATTAAATTTAGGTACTTAAAGTTATCCACATCGTGTTGATAACTAACCTAACTAGTTGATTATCAATAGAAACTAATTGTTAACAACTTTTCCACACTGTTTATAAGTTTTATAATTTTATCAACTAATTCTATCATCAAATTAGTGCAAATTAGCAAAATTTACATTCACTTAACATTGTAAATCAGGCTATTAGAATTTTTGCTAAGGTAGCCGAATCGGCCTGAAGGAAGGTTGCTTTTATTTTATACATATCTATTTTAACAATAAAAACAATTCAAATGTCTTAATCCAAATTATCTATGGCTTAATGCTGTTGAAACTTAGACTTGAAAGAAATTCAAGGGATCGAAAAGTCTCTTTTTCTTAAAAAAGTCTTTTTCTACGAAACCAGAGTGCTAGCAAAATGCTAATGACTAGAGAGAAGATCAAAATATAAAAGAAGGTTTCTGGACTGTCATCTGATTTGAAAGGAACCGGAACGTTCATACCATAAAAACTAGCTACCAGCGTAGGCACCATTAAAATGATTGTAATCAGGGTGAGTCGCTGAATAACTACATTGAGGTTATTGCTAATGATGGAAGCATAGGCCTCCATGGTTCCGTTGAGGATGTTCGTATAAACGTTGGACATCTCCAAAGCCTGACTATTGTCAATGATGATGTCTTCAAATAAGTCTGTCAACGCCTCATCCTCTTTTATTCTTAAAAAATCCGTTCGCTTCATTTTCATTTTCAGCAGTTCGTTAGAACTCAAGGTATTCACGAAATAAACCAAGGATTTTTCAATGCTCAACAATTGCCGCAACTCTCTATTCCGACTGGAATCGTAGAGTTCTTTTTCAATAATATTTCTTTTTAAGTTAAGCTGCTTAAGACAAGTCAAAAAACGGAATACATTCTGTTCCATGATTTGAAGGATAAATAAGGATTCGTTTTGTGGATTAAAATTTTTCAATTTATCTTCCAGAAAGATATTGAGGACTGGATTTTCTTTTGGAGTAATGGTAACGATATTTTGCCCCGTGAGGATGATTCCGATTGGGACGGTCACATAGATGGCGTCATTGTCGCCGTTTCCATCATTAAGAATAGGTGTATTCAGAACGATTAGTCGATCTTCTTCCTCCCGCTCGTATCGGGAGCGCTCGTCAATATCCAAGGAATCAGTCAGGAAATCAAGTGGGATAACTAGTTCAGTGGCCAGGGCTTCTAATTCGGAATGACTAAAAGGTGGAGAAATATTAATCCACCCTGCTCCATCGATTTGATCAGCAACGATTAAACGCCCATTTTCCTTTTTATAAAATTTTATCATAATTACAGTCTTCCCCTTTGATACCCTGTGTATTTAGTCTGAGATAAGAGCATGTTTAAATTTCTCTTAATTGAAAATCTAAAATAGATTTTTAAACAAACTCCAAAAAAACGAATTCATACAAACATACGGAAAAACCTTAGATTTTAGTTAGGATCGGTTGAGTTTCCTCCAAACGCAGGCTGTATAATGGCCGCATAGATTGCCAAATGCTTGGGCTGTCCATTCCCCCACTCTGGGGCTTGTCCATTTCGGATTCTGAAATAATCGGCGACAATATCTCCTTGTTGTTCTAGATTAAAATTCCGCAAATCTCCAGTCATCCGTAAGGCATTTCGTAGACCGTGCAGACCACCATAATCATAACCAGCACCACTTTTTTGAGCAACCAAAGCCTGTGGCATATAGATAGCCCCTAGCTGTTCGTATTGCCAAATATGAACCAATTCATGGATTAACAGCGCATCGGACATCTTGCCCCAACTATTGATCAAATAAAAACTTACGTAACAAATATTTTGCTGTCGAGGTCCCAGATAAGCATAAGCATCTAATCTTACTCGACGATAGTTGATTTGATTTCCATAGATACTCCGAGCGACCGAGATTTCGCGCTCAGTCATCGCTCTGGTATTAAATTTAAAAAAATCAGTGAAGGTTTCATACAGTTCTCCTATTCCAAATAACTCTAGAATATAGATCATGAAGGTGAGGTGCCAAATCATCAAGCGATTCACAAGATTAGTCTGTTCTGGCCATAAATCACTCCAGATAATGATGTCGGATGATTTATGAAAAGGTACCATGAGGTGTTTACCAATCCGAAAAAATCTAATTGGAATTAACCGAACAAAATCTACCATTCGAAAAAAAATAGCCGATAGCTTTAGGCTCAGTTGATGTACAAACCAAGCGGACCAAGAAGTATTTTTATTATTTTTTTTTACCAACGATGTCAATTTTTTGCTAGAAATATACCTTTGTAAACTCCCTTTTTCAGCGATTTACAAAAATACTTTTTAATCCCTCTTTTCAACGATTTTAGAATTTTAGTTATCCACAACATTTCCACAACCTAATCATTTTGCTTGAACTAAAAAAAATAGCTATAAATGTCACCAAGTTACAACATTTTATCCCTAAATAAATTAAATATAGGCTAACTTTACCATCCACATTCACGTAGACTTTTCTATAGAATAAACATAGATCGACCATTACCGTGAAACCACTCCATCTCTCAATGTGTACACTCGACGCAAAACCTCGAGGCATTCTTCTTGATTAAACAGCATAAAAACGCTAATAATGATTCGCAACTTCTTAATGATCCTCCTATTTTCGATTTCCGTTACTTCCATTTCGGCACAAATAAATTATTCTAAAGTAAAAATTGACCTTACACAAACACCCATTACCCAAATTGCAGCGCTAGGCCTCGAAACCGATCACGGAGCTTACGCCCCCGGAAAACATTTAATTAATGATTTCTCCGCAACGGAAGTTCAAACACTCATTGCCCATAATATTCCCCACGAGATACTGATTGAAGACGTCATTGCTTGGTATCAAGAACGCAATTTGGAAGGACTACCAGCTACCTCTAGAGACGAATCCTGTGGTGGTACACAAATCCAACCTGGCACACAGTTTACTACTCCAGCAAATTACCAACTCGGCACGATGGGCGGTTATCATACTTATACGGAGATGCTCACTGTCTTGGATCAAATGCAGAGTTTATATCCTGAATTAATCACCCCACGGGAAGCCATTGGTACTTTTACTACACACCAAAACAGACCCATTTATTGGATGGCCATTTCCGATAATCCTGCCGAAAACGAAGGAGAACCTGAAATCATGTACACCGCGCTGCACCACGCACGGGAAGCAAATAGTTTGAGTCAACTCCTTTTTTATATGTGGTATCTACTCGAAAATTATGAGACAGACGATCAGATAAAATACTTAGTAGACAATACCAAAATGTATTTTATTCCTTGCGTTAATCCAGATGGCTATATTTTTAATGAATTAATCGAGCCTAATGGTGGTGGACTTTGGCGAAAAAATCGAAGAGATAATAACAATGGTACCTTTGGGGTAGACCTAAATAGAAATTATGGCTACCAATGGGGAGCAGATGATATAGGCTCCTCTCCAGATACCGACAATGACACCTACCGCGGACCCGATCCATTTAGTGAGCCAGAAACACAGGCTGTTGCTTTTTTTCTAGAAGACAAAAATGTAGAAATCACCCTCAATTGCCATACTTCAGGGAATCTCTTGATTCAGCCCATGGCAACTAACCCAACGGATATTTTGACGTATAGTAATTTTGGTGAGTTGCTAACAGCAGAAAATGGTTTCGTCTTTGGAACAGATTTAGAAACCGTTGGATATACGGTCAATGGTGATAGCGATTCTTGGATGTATAATGAAGAAATAGCTAAACCGAAAATTTTCGCTCTAACACCAGAAGTCGGTCCACGAAATTTTGGATTCTGGCCTCCCTCAGATGCTATCATCGACATTAATAAAGGAGTAATGTCTCAGAATATTATTGCCGCAAACCTATTATTTAATTATCTGGAATTAATTGACAATAACCCTACTACGATTACCGACATTTCTGGAAGTTTCGAATTTTCTGCTAAAGAATATGGGCTTCGTCCAGGTTTACAGACCGTCACCATCTCACCCGTTTCTAGTAACCTAAGTCTTACTTCCAGTCCTATTTCGCTTACGCTAAACAATTCGGAAAGCCAGCATATAACGATCCCTTATTCCATTACACCCGACTTAGGAAGTGCCATCGAGTCCATCGTTTTTGCCATCAGTATTGATAACGGCTCCTTTGTTAGACAAGACACGATTACCAAACAATTTATTAATGGAACACCACAAGACTTGTTAAATGATGATAACAGTAATTTTGATAACTATTTAACCTTTGAAGATTGGGGTTTGACCACAGATGAGTTTGTTAGTGGACCTTCCAGCATTACAGATAGTCCAATGGGTCGATATCGAAATGAGACCGATAGTGAAATATTTTTTACGACTCCAATTGACCTAACCAGTTCTGAACTAGCCATCTTAAGATATTGGGCTAAATGGGAAATTGAAGATGACTATGACTTCGTGCAGATACTAGCTTCTGACGATAATGGCAGTACTTGGGCTCCTCTTTGTGGAAAATATACCAACCTAGCATCGCCCGACCAACCAGAAGGAGAACAACTATATGATGGTCTACAAGCTGATTGGGTATTGGAAGAAGTGAGTTTGGATGATTATTTAGGAGAAACTATCCTGATTAAATTTCGCCTTTTTTCCGATCAGTTTGTTCGAGCAGACGGTTTTTATTTTGATGACTTGAGTGTAATTAGTTACCAATTTATGACCACTCCAACTGAAGAATTATTTGTTAGCCTTTCAGATATGCGAATTTCACCCAATCCATTTTCTACAGAATTTTCGTTGGAACTTGATTTAACAGCACCGACCGAGCAGGTGAATATTTCGTTAATAAATACGTTGGGGCAAACCCTGCAATCCAAAAATTATGGCAGCTTATCAGCAGGTCGTCATCAATTCGACTGGGATGGCACTCAACTAAGTAATGGCGTTTATTTTATCCAATATCGAGATGGGAATGGTCAGGAGCAGACGGTACGGTTGGTGAAGTGATGTTGGTTGTTGATTTGTTGATTTGTTGATTTCCTTAATATAATAAATTAATGAATAATGCCTCCTTTCTAACGTGTAAATATTTTGACGTGTGGATGGTAATTTTCAATTAGGAAAGGGAACATTGCTCATCTTAAGCGTTGGGGCATCAAACAAAATACTTTATCAGGGTTTCTACCTCTGTAAAGTCATTGATAAATGCTAAGATATGATCAAAGTCGGCGAATTCTTCTTGCTGATGGGTAGTTGTCACGATGATTGCCGCACAACCTGCATTCTTGGCAGCGGCAGCTCCCGTGATGCTATCTTCGAAGACGATGCAATCTTCTGGGTTCATATCTAGGGCTTTTAATCCGTGCAAAAACACTTCTGGATCTGGTTTTCCTTTTGATACATCTCCCGCATGAAAGATGGCTTTAAAATATTTACGAATCGGTAAATTATCTAGGAGAAAGTGAGCGTTCTCAGCGGGAGCAGCGGTACCAATCGCCATCGGAATTTTAGCAGCTTCTAATGTATTGAGAAATTGGTCTAATCCTTCAATTAGTTTAATTTGTGGTAGGAATATCTCTCTGTATGCTTTTTCTTTTTCTGCACTAATCGCCAAACGTTCTGCTCGCGTAAAACGATTGCCATATAAGCGATGTAATATCTCCTCATTAACGCCGTGAATCTCTTGCATAACTTTTTCAATCGGCCAATCGGTACCTAATTTTTTAAGACTTACTTGCCAGGCCCGGTGATGGATCATCATGTTGTCAACCATGGTGCCGTCCATATCGAAAATCGCTGCTTGGTATTTTTTCATGTTGTTGAATTATTGAATCGTTGAATAATAGAATATTTCTCGCAGAGTCACAACGACGAAAAGAGATCGGAGCGTTTGTTTTTTGATCTTTTGTTTTAATGAATCTTCTTTAGTTGCTTATCTTTTTAATTTAGGGTCCAATTGATAGGCTCGATCCAAATATTTTTTTGAGTTGGCGGTATCGCCTTTATCTCGATAGGCATAACCAAGATAGAGGTTTAAGGTAGCATTGTTTCCATCGTATTTTAGACCTTCAGAAAATTGGGTGATTGCCTGGTCAAAGCGTCCGGTCTGGGCATAAACACTACCGAGGTTACGACGGGCATCGATGTACCATGGGTCGAGTTCTACGGCTTTTAGATATACTTCTTCTGCTTTTTTTAAATTTTTATTTTCAAAATAAATAACGCCCATATTACTATAGGTTTTGGAATCAAGGGGATCATAACGCAAGGCCTTCTCATAATTTTCGAGCGCTTCTTTGGGTTGCTTTTGTCGGTAATAAGCCAGTCCTAGTTGACCATATGCATCTCCATAGGTTGGGTACAATTCAATGGCTTTTCGGAAATGGGAAAAAGCAGCTTTTTGGAAAGCTAAGTTTTGATTTTTATCTTTTCCCTTCAGCGCTTCCTTGACTTCTTCTAAGCCAAGATGATAATTTAATTTAGCACTATTGGGAGCCGTATTGATATCGGTTTTATACAAGGAATAGGAATTGTACCAAGCAGCATTTCGAACGAAAGTTTGAACGGCATAAAACAACCCTAACAAAGCAGTCACCGAAAATAAAATGCCATATTTTTTTAGATTAAAGCTTTCATTTTCACTTATTCCTGATTTTTTTTCACAAAGAAAATGCAAGGCCATCACCATCACAATGGCATATCCCAAACTGGATACATACAAAAATCGCTCACCGTAAGAAGATCCAATTAGAATAAATAAATTAGAATAAATTGAAAAACTAATTAGAAAGAAGAGGATACCAAAAGCTGCCTTATTTTTATTTTTCAAGCCTAAAACACCTAAGACCGTCAATCCTAAAATAGTGATTAAGGAAAACAATACCTTCATATTTCCAAACCCAGTTGCTGGAATCTGGTTATATCCAAAGTCACTCCCCAATTCTAAAGGAATCAACAGCGTCCACAAATATTTTCCTATCAATAAAATAGCCGTCGCATACCACTCCACTGGACCATCCGTAGCCACCAGCAGATTGTCCAATGGAGAGACCTCTAAGCCTTTACTCTCCAAAATCATAAACCGACACAAAAGATAGAACGCGGCTGGAATTAAAAATAAAGGACCCGTTGCTAACCAAGCTTTAGGCTTTTGCAAATAATAATACCCTACCAATGGAAAAACCGCTAAAAATGTAATGGCATTTTCTTTAGAAAACAAGGCCACTGTGTAAAATACTAAAGCGAAAATTAAATGTCCAGAATTGGATGCTTTCAAATATTTTAAATAAAATTGGATCGCTAGTAAACTAAAAAAGAAGCTCAAAATTTCATCTAGACTTTTGATATTCGCCACGACCTCAACGTGTACGGGATGGGAAAGAAAGAGCACAACAATCGCAGCGATAATATACGCATGCAACTCGGGCCAAAAAGCGCGAAGCGTCTTAAAAAGCACCACAATCGTAGCCGCAAAAAACAGCACATTCAATAAATGATAAAGGAAAGGATTATCAGGGCTTACCTGCCAAACGGTGGCAAAAACGGCCAATGAAATGGGTCGATACAAGGTGCCTGTACTATTCCAATAACCAAATCGATAGTTGGTAGTAAAAATCTCGGGCCAACCAGCTAGCCCTTTTTTCACAACAAAATTATCTGTAATAGCGGACGCATCGTCCAAGGCATATTGATGGCCTAAGGTATTGGCATACAATAAAAAGGCAAGTGTACCGAGCACCCACGGCAGCCACTTAGTCAGCGGACTAACCACTTTGACTTGCACCTTTTTTGAGCTTTTTTTAGTAAGTTTTTTGCCTTTTTTTTGTTTTGCCATGCATTGGCGAATTTAAGCAATAAGCACCAATGAAAAGAAAATTTTAATGAATTTCTTTTCTACTAATATTTATCGCTACATTAGCAACGATTTTTAATGCAAGCTACTTAAACAATAATTTTAGAGAACGCAAATTAATTTTATAAATGAAAGATTTTAATTTAAGCACCCTTGATCTAAGTATAATGATTCTTTATGGGGTCTTCATTATTGCCTACGGAATTTATCACTCTAAAAGAAATTCGTCGGAGGAGTATTTTCTGGGAGGAAGAAGTCTAACTTGGCCAGTGGTGGGTATTTCGTTGTTTGCTGCCAATATTTCAAGTTCTACATTGATTGGTTTAGCAGGTTCGGCCTATCTATTGGATATGACGGTTTATAATTATGAATGGTATGCTGTTTTGGTATTGGTCTTTTTCGCTATTTTCTTTTTACCATTTTATTTGCGGAGTGGTGTTTATACCATGCCTGAATTTTTAGAAAAACGCTACGACCAACGTTCCAGATATTATTTTTCCTTTATCACCGTCGTCGGAAACATATTAATTGACACGGCTGCTTCGCTCTATGTCGGCACCTTGGTATTGGGATTAATTTTCCCAGACCTTGAGCCTTGGATAATTATTTTGATTCTGGCCGCCTCGGCAGCAGCCTATACGATTCCTGGTGGATTAAACTCCGTTGTAAAAACAGAAGTCATTCAAGCCATTGTCTTGATTTTTGGCTCCTGCGTCTTGACTTGGTATGCCTTATCAGCCGATGAAGTTGGAGGTTGGAGCGGTATGATTGCTAAATTAGATGAATTAAAAGCTGCGGGTGTCACCACTAAAGATGCTAGTGAAGCCATGAGTATTATCAGGGATAACGACGGTGAATGGTGGAGACAGTATAGTAGTCCAATCGTTCCTTGGTGGGGACTCATCACGGGTGTTCCTTTGCTAGGATTCTATTTTTGGGCCAATAACCAATTTATGGTGCAGCGGGTATTAAGCGCTAAAAGTTTAAATCATGGTCGTTGGGGCGCTTTGTTTGCTGGCTTGCTAAAGTTACCAGTCATTTTCATTATGGTGATTCCAGGCGCGATGGCATTTTTGATATTCAGAAATCAAGAGGTGTCCTTTCAAACGACGAGCGGACTCTGTAAAAATTTAGCGGACTGTACTGATTTAACCTATCCAGCTTTGATTTTTGAATTACTTCCATCCGGATTACTGGGGCTAGTTGTAGCAGGATTATTGGCGGCGATGATGAGTAGTATCTCGGCCACCTTCAATTCGGCCTCGACTCTGATTACGATGGATTTTGTCAAAAAATTCCGACCCGATATGACCAGTCAGCAGTTGGTGAGAAGTGGCCAAATTTCAACGTTAATTTTAGTAGTCTTGGCTTCTTTATGGGCGCCACAGATTGGTAAATATGGCGACTTATTCCGCTACCTACAAGATATACTGGGTTATATAGCACCACCGATTGTTTCTACCTTTATCCTTGGATTATTTTGGAAACGAGCGACCAGTACTGGAAGTATTGTTAGTCTGCTTTTTGGAATGTTTATGGCTGCCATTTGGGTATATGGAATCGTATCTGAAATAGATCATTGGTTCTTCCAATTACATTTCTTACTACGAACAACTGTACTATTTATACTCTGCTTATTGGTGCATATCATCGTTAGTCTCATGAGTGAAAGTCCTGCCGCTGAAAAGCTAAAAGGTATGATCTGGACGCCTAGCTTAATCGCAGAAGAGACGGAAGAATTATCTGGATTACCGTGGTATCAGAATTATCGAATTCTGTCAGTCCTCTTGTTGATTATTACGGTGTTTGTGGTTGGGTATTTTTGGTAGGATTTTGTTGAGTGGTTGAATGGTTGAATGGTTGAATGGTTGAATGGTTATCATTTAGTATTTCAACCATTCAACCCACTATTTCTGCAATAACTCTTTTAATTCTTTCAACTGCTTTTGCACTTTATCGATTTTCTTTTCTAATTGTCTGTTATTGTCCATCGTCATTTCATCTACGAAGATGGCATTGGCGAGGGACATCCCGAAGATACCTCCGGTTAAGACCACAAAGATAAAAAAGATACGAGCACCGACGATGGTAACTAGGGCACCTTCCGGATTGGATTTTTCGGCGGCATTGGCAATTACGATGGGAATTTCATTCCACCCTTCTACCGTAAACATTTGGAATATATAATAACTACTGATCATTGGATTCCCAAAATAATCAGGAACTAGTTTACCATAAAAATGACAAGCAAAAAGCGCTAGGATAAAGTTGAGAAAAACCAAGACGACGAGTACAAAAACAGAAGCTCGAATAGCTCGCTTCAAGCCAGCGACAATCATTTTTACATTCGGAATAAATTTTAAAAACCGAATCAAACGCGCTAGTCGGAAAAGTCGCAGTAATTGAAAAATAGAAGTATCCATCACTTGAGAAAACCCGATATAATGGAGCAAACCAGGGATACTGATCATAACAATCACAAAATCAAAAACATTCCAACGATCCGCAAAATATTGCTTAACACCATAATGCCTTAGCTTAAAATAAGCTTCTAAGCTAAAGATCAAAACATATAAGTGATCTATGAAATCAAGTGTCTGGTATAGATTAAAAGCGTTTGCTCGAATTTCAGGAAAGTATAATAAAAAGATGATCAAGGCATTGACCACTACCGCCAATAGCATTTGCTGTTCGTCAAGAAAATATTTTTTTACAGGGTTCAAATTGTCAATTTTGCAAAGGCCGCTATCGAATGATCCCACTCCACATATTTAGCCAATGAATAGGAGGAAAGCCGATTATGATAATAATATAACACACGAAAATTTTCAGACTCTAAATGACCTAAATCATTTATTTTCAATGGTTTGCGAGGATGAAAAATACCTAGATTGCTAATCCCATCTTTAATCAATTCATCCAAATCACCCCGTACCGTTTCTGTCAATTTGATTTTTCCATCCGCTTCCATTTCCAACAAGTGGCTGCGAAGATTATCTAAGGCAGACCGCACAATTTGGTACTCAAATTCATACTCTTTCACTGGCAATCGCAACACACCGTATAAATCTAATTTAGGATTTTCTTTTAAAAGTATGGTAAATACAACAAAAGCAATTAGATGACTGCTTAGCACTAAATTTTCTTTATGGTAACGATCAATAATTCGATCTGCTAAAATTCGTGTGTATTCTCCCTCTCGCTGTAAATCTGGTTTTACTTTGCCATCACTGATAAAATATTCTTTTAATTCTACTGGCTTTTTTTGTCGGTCAAAACTATTTCCTTCCGCATCTACAAAATTACCTAGTACATCCATTGGCTTACCAAAAGAAAGGATAATGTCTGAACTTCGGCTAAATAATTTCCAAATAAACTTAAACACTTTCCAGCGGCTATACGACTGGTCTTTTAGTTTTAGATAATTCTCTTTACCTGTTTTTTTCAAATGTTGCTCAATCAAAAAATCGGCTTCTAAGACAAAATGGTACCCCAAAATCAGCGGGACAATAAATACTTTTTCGTCCTTACCCTTTTCGTATAAAGAT
>CALFWZ010000190.1 GCA_937928405.1 uncultured Saprospiraceae bacterium | reverse complement strand
GTTGAAAGCTTATTATCTTTACTGACAACCTATACTGGATTAAGTATTTTAAGTGACAACCTATATTGGACCTTCGATTTGTGACTGTCAACCTATACTAATCCTATTTTTTAACTGACAACTTATTTTGGGACGATACAAAATAATCCACAAATCCACAAATCCACAAATCCGCATATCAAAAAATCCACCAATCCACCAATCCTCCTTACCGCAAAAAACCTTTTACATCGTCCTCAATGGTTACACCCATTTGTTGTGCTTGTAGCAAATCTCTTTTTGCCTCATTAGGTTGATTCATGCCAGCGTAAGTACGACCTCGTTGGTAATAAAAAATACCACGATTGGGTTCTAGTTGAATCGCTCGGGTAAAGGCCTGTATACTTTCTGAATTTTTACCGACTAGTCGTGAGATCAATCCTTTTTCGTACCACATTTCTGAATTATTGGGTTTTAAGGTGAGGTATTTGTCAATATCTTGCAAGGCTTCTTGGAACTGACTTTGTTGGCTGTAGGCGAGCGAACGGTTGAGGTAAGCATTGGCAAATTCAGGGTCAGCGGCTACGCCTGCATTGAGTGCTTGTAGGGCGGCGGGAATATTGCCTTGAGCACCAAGTGCTGCCCCTAGATTGACATGATACTCTGCTTTTGTATCGTCCAATGCAATAGCTCGACGGTAGTCTTCAATGGCCGGTGCTACATTATTCATGTCAAAATAAGTCTTACCACGACTGTTAAATAAATCACCTTTGGAGGAATTTAGTTTAATCGCACTATTATAATCAACTAAAGCTTTTTGATATTCTTTTCGTTCTCGATAATAAAAACCACGGTTGCCATAGGGTAGGGTGGTCGCTTCTAAATTATTGATAGCGTGGGTCCATAATGTCTCACCGTTTTTCCAAGTTTTGATTTGTTGAAAACTCAAATAAGCACAAACCACTAGAAAAGCCATTAAACCGTATTTTAATAAATTCGCTTTTTTTACATCTTTTTTGTTTAGTTTATCAAAATAATAACCAGCGATAAAAAATAATCCTAGGTAAGGAATATAGGTGAAACGATCGGCGATAAAACCTTGTCCCGCACCTAATATTTGTAACATAAAAACAACGTTGAAAAAGAAAACTAAAAAGCCGAAGACAATTCCCCGCATCTCTTTTTTAAATGCCCAGAAGGCGGCTGCCACCGTACCAAGTGCGATAAAAGGCGCAACATAAAATTGCCAAGTCAGAAACTTGGGATAGGGATACAACGCAACCATTTTGTAAGGAACCACTGCTTTGATCAAATAGACGATCCAAGAATATCCACCGATCAATAATCGATCAAAAAAACTATATTGCGTGACATCGTCTGCCAAACTACCTTGCAAGGATAAAGTATAAATTCCCAATAATCCGAAAAATAAAGAGAAGAAAAAGAAAGGTATTTTTTCAATAATTAATTTAAAATTCAGCGGTCTTTTAAAATAATAATCAACGGCCAACATTGTCAGTGGTAAAGCTACCGCTTGAATTTTTGATAATAGAGAAAAGAAAAATAAGCCCAATGCGATCCAGAATAGTTTTTTGTTTTTTAACCCTTCGGCCACGTAGCGAGTATAGAGACATAAAGCGCCCAGATAAAAAGCGCCGAATAAAACATCTTTTCGTTCGGTAATCCACGCCACACTTTCCACCCGCATCGGATGAATCCCAAATAAGAGTGCCACCAACATGGCTGCCATTGGACTCAACCGCAATAAGAGCATGAGCCGGTAGACCAACAAAGTACAAACTAAATGAAGGATCAAGTTGTTCACATGATATAGTGTAGCATCTAAACCGACTAGGTGCTTTTCGACGGCAAAGGTGAAAATAGTCAGTGGATTATAATTGCCAATGACATGACCTTTGATGGGGTGGAAAATATTTTTGACACTTTCCCAGTTAAATACTTCTAGATTGACATTCTCTATTATATTGACATCGTCGTCCCAATTGACAAAATCATTGGATAAGGAAGGAAAAAAGACCACAAAGGTAACGACCAACACAATCAGTAAAGGGATGATTTGACCAGTAGCAGTGGATTTCTTTTTTAAGGTCTTCTTTGGTTTTGAAGATTTCGCGATCTTTACTTTCTTTGTTTTTTTAGGTTGCTTCGCAGCCATAAGGAAGAAATTAGGTGATGTTGATGTTAGGGTTTAACGGAAAGACTAATAAACCCGTTGCGATATTATGCCACAAAATAAAGGATTTTTAGCAAAATCCCTTATTCCAATTTTTATTGATAATCAATTGATAGATTAATAGTTATGAAAAAAGTTCTGACCAGATTCGCCATTACCTTACTCGTTTTATTTGCACTCGTCAATGTCATCGTATATAATCATGCGTGGCAACTCACCCATTTTTCGGAAGACAGCACTTATGTCAAAAAGAAACCGGAAGAGCTTGGTTTCTTTGAAAAAGGAAAACTGGCTTTTACGGGTGTCAGTCTCCCTCGTCCTGAAAATAAAATTTTTCCAAAAAATACTTATGAAACTTTGCAAATTCCCGGTCGCTTCAATCTGGAAGCATGGATGGTAAAAGTTCCGGACCCCAAAGGAGTTGTTGTGCTTTTTCATGGCTATCAAAACTGCAAATCTAGTATGGTTGGATATGGTGACCGCCTTAATGCTGCGGGATATCATACGTTGTTGGTTGATTTTCCGGGTAGTGGCGGATCTGAAGGTCTGGAGACTACGATCGGTTTTAATGAAGGGAGCGATGTACAACGCGTATTATCGGTAGCAAAAGAACGGTTTCCTGATTTGTCTTGTACGTTGATGGGTAGTTCTATGGGCGCTGCTTCGATTATGCGTGCTGTTTATGCTCATGACGTACAGCCGGATAAAATTATTTTAGAATGTCCTTTTGGTACAATGCTCGGGACGGTACGGAAACGGTTTGATGCACTCAATGCGCCTTCCTTTCCACTTGCGGAGATGTTGACGTTTTATGGTGGTTGGCAAAGTGGATTTGACGCATTTGATCATAATCCGGAAGCCTATGCCAAGAAGATCACGATTCCTACGTTGCTAATGTCCGGTACCAAAGATGCCCGCGTAAGTGTCACAGAAACTAAAGAAATCTTTAATAACCTGGCAGGTGCTAAGAAATTGGTATGGATGGAAAATTCTGGTCATCAATCTTATCTCGTCAACGATGCTACTGCTTGGGAAACAGCCGTTCTCAATTTCCTAGCAACAGAAGAATAGATATTCTAAAAGAAAACCAGATACAAGCGACGCCCATATCTGGTGTAAATCATCAAAGTAAAGGTTTGCACCCCTACAACGGACTGACTAATCCGTCTATCTATTTCTTATTCAACTAGCGTTCCAAAAAAAATCATTCGCGATCGCAGGCATTATTAATTATTCATTAAAAAATTACTAATTAATAATTACCCCTCCACTTTATTAAAGAAAGAATCTACAAAGGCTCGTTTATTAAAAACTTGTAGCTGTTGAATTCCTTCTCCTATCCCAAGGTATTTAATTGGAATTTTAAACTGGTCGCTAATTCCGATCGCAACGCCACCTTTGGCCGTACCATCTAACTTTGTGAGTGCTAGGCAGGTAACTTCGGTCGCTGCTGTAAAATGCGTGGCTTGTTCGATGGCATTTTGTCCTGTGGTGGCATCTAGTACCAACATGACATCATGTGGCGTTCCCGGCATCTTTTTATTCATGGAATTTTTGATCTTCGTCAACTCCAACATTAGATTTTTCTTGGTGTGTAATCGACCGGCGGTATCTACGATGACTACATCACAATCATTGTTCATGCCATATTGTACGGCTTCATAAGCTACGGCAGCGGGGTCGGTGTACATACCTTTCGAGAAAAAATCACAACCTACTCGATCGGCCCAAATCTTTAATTGATCGACCGCAGCAGCTCGGAAGGTATCACCTGCTCCGAGGGCAACTTTTAGTCCCATCTCTTTATATTGATAAGCCAATTTTCCAATGGTAGTCGTTTTCCCAACACCATTGACTCCGACGACCATCAAGACGTAAGGTTTGGTATCGGTGGGTGGGCAAAAATCTTCTATCTCTTGGGTATTATTGTTTTCAGCAAGTAATTGAACGATCTCATCACGGAGAATTTCGTTCAGTTCGTTCGTGTTGATATATTTATCGCGGGCCACTCGTGCTTCGATCCGTTCAATAATTTTTACGGTGGTATCTAGTCCCACATCAGAAGTAATAAGCACATTTTCTAATTCATCCAATACTTCTACATCGACCGTAGCTTTTCCAGCGACGGCTTTAGATATTTTTTCAAAGAATCCGGTTTTACTTTTCTCCAGACCTTTGTCTAAAGCGGCTTTTTCTGTTTTAAGTGTCTCCTCGTCTTTCTCTTTATTGCCAAACATTTTTTTAAAAAAACTCATATTCGTTTGTAGTTAGTTTTATAAAATAAAAAGGATGGGGATTTTAGAATAATAATTAGTAAGATAGTTTATTCAAATCGGAAAATACAACTAATAATACAAATTGGGGCAGGGAAAGGTTGAAAAATTAGTGGGAAGTCCTAAATCAAGGTAAACAAGCGTTAAAGTAAAAATGGTTATCTCGCTTTACGAGATAACCATTTCACTTACGAGATAAAGAGGAGATTATTTCTTAGCGAAAAATTCCTTTACCTTATCTTTGTGGATCATCAATTCCTTGTAAGTATATTTTCCGGAAGCCGGATCTTTTACACTTTTAACAACTTTTACGAAATCACGGCCGGAACCAGCGTTTGCTGCTCTTTGTCCGACTCTGGAGTTTTTCGATACTTTCTTTGCCATGATTTATAATTTTTATGGATAATTGAAAAATAATAAAGACGTTCGCTTATTTGATTTCGCGATGTACCGTCATTTTCTTCAATATCGGGTTATATTTTTTTAGTTCCAAACGTTCAGGTGTATTTTTTCGGTTTTTCACCGTAATATAACGAGAAGTACCAGGAAGTCCCGTTGTCTTATGCTCGGTACATTCCAAGATTACCTGAATTCGATTACCTTTTCCTTTCTTAGCCATTGGTAAATATTTTTAAAAAATGCTTTTTTATAATTTAACACCGGTATCAACACCTTTGCGTTCCAATTTCTTGAGGTACGCAAAAACACCCAGTTTATTGATGGTACGAAGCGCTTTAGAAGAAACTTTCATGGTTACCCATTTGTCCGTTTCAGGAATATAAAAACGCTTTTTCTGTAAATTCGGTAAAAAACGTCGCTTCGTCTTTTGGTTAGAGTGCGATACGTTATTACCAGCAATAGGACGCTTTTTCGTTAGTTGACAAACTCTAGACATGTCTTTTGTATTAAAATAATGTATAAATCGCGATTTTAAAATCGCTTAGTGACCTTGACAGGATTCGAACCTGTAACCTCTTGATTCGTAGTCAAGTGCTCTATCCAGTTGAGCTACAAAGCCTTTTCTCCCTGATTTAACCCAAAAATCTGGGTTCGGGGTGCAAATTTACAACAAATTCCCCATTCTGACAATGATTTTAGGTTAAAATTTATAAGTGTGTGAATCAGTGTTTAAAACCCTAATTGGAACGGTATTATTTAACTAGATCATTCTAATTATTTCTATTTGTCCTCCTTCCTATGGTAGGCAAGCTTTAATCGCCGATAACAAAATGCGAATAGCATTTTTTACTCCTGATTCGCACCTGGAGTGTTTTATAGAGAAAAAAGGAATTTTAGTGCTAAGATTCCCACTATAATTTAGTTACCTACTCATTAAAATAAGAAAGAGGTAAAACTCCGCATATCTATCTCAAATGTGTTTGACGAAAGTCATCCATCCATATGTTGAAAAGACGGTCTTTCAAAAAAAAATGCTTTTTAGTAAACTATAAATGGCTCCGACTTACTATCTCTGGAATTTTCTACGGTGAAAAAGTACATACCAGTTGCCAAGTTAGTGGTCTCTATTTCTACTAAATTATTACCAAAAGTAGTAGCTGATTTGTCTCCTTTAAAAAGGGTTCTGCCTAGTACGTCGGTTATCCG
Source organism: uncultured Saprospiraceae bacterium (assembly GCA_937928405.1). Lineage (GTDB taxonomy): Bacteria > Bacteroidota > Bacteroidia > Chitinophagales > Saprospiraceae > JALZUU01. The sequence goes on along the minus strand of CALFWZ010000190.1, from coordinate 13,869 downwards.
AATTTGGTAGATGCCTTCGTCCGGTGTTTGAAAACGTATTTCGATTGGATCGCCGAGGGTAGAAGGATTTGGTCTAATAGAGGTAATGGCCAACGGTCCGGAGCTACCACCACAAAATTCCTGTAATATGTTCAGACTACCTTCTAAATTCAGACGACCACCTGATACGGTCTTTCCTTGCAATTGTGGAAGCTGAGTGGTTCCATCGAGAATAGCATTTTTCATGAAAAGTGAGGCATCGCCAGGATTATTTTGCGTAAAAACGGCAAAGTCTTGACAAGGTGCGCTGTACAATAAACCGATTCCTCCGGTTACGTGAGGCGTGGACGCTGAAGAGCCACCAATAAGTCCATATTGATTATTAGGACTGGTACTGAATGATCCGGTGCCGGGTGCGGATAAATCCATGTGCAAGGCCGTTCCACTGAAGGAGCCTTGTAATTCATCTTGTCGATCCGTATTGGTAACTACTACCATATAATCCGTGCTACAAAAAGAAGGCATATCGCCTACTTCGTCTACATCAATATTACTATTATTACAGGCTACGACGGATAAAATGCCTGCTCTTCCCATCTCATCCATGATCTCGCACCATTCGTCAAAAAGCGGATTGTCTGCTGGAAATCTTAGGTCGTAGCCAAAGGAAGAATTAGTGGCGACAATAAATGCTCCTTCGGCTCCATTGGATTCGTTGTAGGCAACTCGCTGGTCCAATACATATTGGCAAGCATCAATGATTTGATCGATAAAGAGGTTATTACTAACCACCATCATTTTGGTGTCCCAGTTGACACCGGTTACCCCTGTGCCGTTATTTCCTTTTGCACCCATTAATCCACAAACCCTTGATCCGTGGGAGGTGACCTCATGCTGGTCATTATTATCGATCGTATTATACCCTTCGTAATCATCTATATATCCATTATTATCGTCGTCAATCCCATTATTGGGAATTTCTAAATAGTTTCTCCAGATATTATCTTGGATATCTTCGTGCTCGGTATCGCAGGATTCGAGACTGGCAATTACAATGGTATCGCCTAATGGAGTTAGTCCTCCTGTTGTAAAATTCCATACTTCAGGGGCATTGATGAGATTCATATGCCATTGTTCTGCGTAATCAGGATCGTTGGGCGTGGTTCGGATCGTAGCCTGTTCGTTAAAAGCAGCAAAGTCAACTTCTGATTTTTTATTTAAAAGATCAATCAGTGCAGCTGGATCTGTGAAGTAAGGATCAAACTCCAATACGGATAATCGTCGGGCAGGAACAGTGGTGCCTGCAAAGAAAACAGCAGTTAGTTTTTGTTCGGCAATAAATTCATTAAGAAAGGATTCTGCCTCAACTGCTGGTTTTAGTTTAACCACCAGTTGATCCGTTTGAGATGTTTTATTTTGGGCGAAAGCCGTGATAGTCGAGCTCAGTAGAACTAAGATAAATAATACTTGAGATTTCATAATCGTTTAGTTTTTATCGAAGTTGTTCTATCATTCCAGATCAACTTCATTACAAAGGGTATTTGCGGGTAGCCTTATATAAATATAGAATACAAAGAAAAACATCTAAAGTTTAGTTGAATTTAGCTGTACTGTATGCTAATTTACGTAAATACTCAGAAGTCTGCAATAAACGGCTACCGTACCAGCTAAAATATTCTCCATCAACTAGTTTTATGACTGCTGCTGGACATAGCTTTGAGATAGCTGTAATGTGTTTTTCCTTGAATGGAAAAGGCTCGGAAGAAAGTAATACTAGGTCGGGTTTTAGGTTTGTTATCTCCGCTTCAGTTAGCATGGGGTAGCGGGTTTGGTGACTGTAGCAATTGGTCCAGCCAATATGCTCTATCATGTCATTGATAAAAGTATCACCACCTACGGTCATATAAGGCTTTTGCCAGATCAGGTATAGGACTCGTAAATTCGGAAGATTGGCCACTTGCTTTTTGAGTTTTAAAAAGCCTGTTTGTATATTGTCTGCTAGTTTGTTGGCCTGAAGGGTGGTATTTGTTATAGCTCCAACAGCTTTAATCATCTCACAAGCATCCGTTAAGTTTTTTACATCACTTACCCAGACGGGATACTTTTTAGCAAGCTGTAAAATTTGCGCTTTATCATTTTCTTCTTTATTGGCAATGATAAGATTAGGCGTTAGTGCTTCGATTCGGTCAACATGATATTGCTTGGTACCACCTACCCTTGTTTTATTTCTAAACCAATCATTGGGGTGCACACAAAACTTAGTGATGCCAACTACTTGGTCATCCAAATTTAGAAAATGTAGTAATTCTGTTTGGGAAGGAACCAAAGAAATAATTCTCAGCGGTGTGGTAGGAATGTCAACTATTTTATTTGTTTGGTCAGTGAAAGTCATGAGCGCCGTAAAATTAATTTATAAAATGGTAGGTATGGGCAGACAAAAATCATTTTTACGGAAGATGTATCTCACCTTCAGTATAGTCAACCACCATCTGTAATTCAAAATTATTTTTCGTTCACCAAAGCAATTTTATTCTCTGCAAAATTAACAGCCATTCGAGAAATATTACGGAGACCGTAACGGGACAAATCAGCTATCTCTTGCCAGCTGATGTCTTTGTTTCGATTAAATTTATAGATTTTACTTCCTTTGGCCATGATGACTGTGCCATCTTTAAGAAGGGTGAAATCTTCTACTCCTTCCAGCATAGCGGTAACAAGCTCTGGTTGATAGGTGGTCATGTTGAGCCTTTTGAGTAACCAAGTTTTTTCATCGATCATGTGAACAAAAGCAATATCACCGTTTGAAAATTGTCGCAAACATCGTCCTATATTCGCGGTAATGGTTACTTGATCATTAGTTTTTAAATCCACTGCGACCAGTGTATGCGGTTCTCCTACGATGAAGAGTGCAACCTTATCTAATTTAGACCAAGCGTAATAACCCACCCCCGTCAAATCTTCGAGTATGGCCGAACCCTCATTGGACCGATCCAGTGGGTACTTCCATAAATACTGTGTTTTATTTTCATCAGTAGCTACTCGAACACAAGAGAGGTGGAAATCTTTTGTAGAAAAAGTAGGCATTAAACTGGGTGAATATTCACTTTCATAAGTACCAGTAAATCGCGTTTTTATTTTATCCGTCAGATCCAGATGGTATAAATCTGTTTGTTTTTCACCGGGAACCTGGACCGTCAGCATCATTTTATCATTTCCGAAAAAAACAGGTTGATTGTTGTAGCCACTGGAATTGAAGTTTGTCAAAAACTTTGGTTGGGTTAGTTGATAACCATCAGCGTCGTTATTTGTTAGATCAAAAAGATAGACATTGGTATTCGGAGGCGCCTGAGCGGTGAGCGTCCAAGTAAATAGCGTCAAGAATATTATAATACTCGTTTTCATCGTAATTCGTTTTTTTATGGAAGTATTTAAACAACTTCATAGCTTGTTCTGATAAAGTATACCCTCCTGAAGTTTTGATCAACTTCTGATAGGTTAATTTACGCTACTACGATGATAGAGAATTTTTTTATAAATATATAATTAATAGACAAAAAAGTGGATCAGAGACCTCTTAATATTATTCCTGATGAATCTTAAGAACCTTAGAAACAATCTCTTCTTCGTCCACTGTTAACTTTACAATATAAACCCCAGCAGGTATAAAGTCATCAAGTTCGTAGTTATAAACACCCCGCAATAATTCCTCTTTATTTCGAAATACCTTGACCAGATGACCAGCCATGTTGAATACCTCTAAAGATACCGTACGGGTTCGATCAAGCTGAAAAATAATACTAGCGGAAGCTGTAAATGGGTTTGGATATACCCGAAATGGAATTTGAACGACTGGTGCGGTGGTATCTCGTTCAATATTTATATTAGTGCCTTCTGGTTGTTTGACCTCTAAAAATACAGGAGCACCGGTTAATTGAATCGTACTTCCTACAATGAGTTGCTCGTCGGGGTTGATGGAGTGGTCCCAAGATTTTACGTAGATAGAATCAACTGGAATTAGTGGAGAAAAAGTATATGCTTGGGCGGCCTGCTCACTTCGATCTATCACGGTTTCCGCCCAGAGGACATAAGTAAATTTATTGGTTTGGTCTCTGAAAGCCGCTCCGCGCACTCCTTCCGGGAGGAGTAATGCTTGGGTTTCCAATTCGTCATATCCTTTATTAAATAAAAGGTCTGAAGTGGTTTTATAAGCGATGGCTACATCGTTTGGCACTTCCTCATAAATTCCTTCGTTCTCCAAATTTTCGTACATGCCCATCAGATGAAATTCCGTTTCTGCATCTTCTGTTTTTCGACTGTCCGCCAAATTGAAAATGCAAAATTGACGAACCGATTCTTCTTGTACTTTGATTAAGGCTTTAATAATAAAATTACGTTGTGCTTCGTCCGAGCCAATCGCCTCTCCGAAGGATTGTCTTGGGATATTACATTCTGTAATGATAAAATGTTTTTGAGGCAAGTTTACACCGTAGCCATATTTCAATAAAACTTCTTCAAATTCTTTTTTCTTTGCTACCACACCATTGACGGCCGCATCTGAATGTCTGTAATAATCAAAACGGAGCCGTTCTTGATTCCAATCGCGCATGCTACCATCTACGTGTGGATAGACATGAAAACTCATCACATCAAAATACGCTCCTCCTTTTAGTGGAAATTCTGTGGTTACTGCTCCTCGATTTGGATTATCGGTATTTCGCAAAATAGCATCGAGAAAAGAAGGATAGCCGAGACCGCCAACGGCAATAAATTGATCGGGGCGCAAGGTTTTGATGACTTCGTAACTAATCCGGAGCATCCGGATATAATTTTCTACGGGTGCTTGAATGGCATACTGGCAAGGTTCTGGATCGTTTTCCCACCAATTATCTTCCATACCTGGTCGCTTCCAAGCATTCCCAAAAAAATCAAAATCTGGTTCATTCCAAATCTCCCAGGTTCGAGCATAATCCCCATACTTTTCTAGGAGATTAAATAGATATAATGCGTAAAAATTAGTGTCATTGACAGGGGTTCCATTTTCTCCGTTATCCCAAATGGGCGCATACATATTTCGGAATAACTCGGATGGACGTTCCGAGCAATAAAAAGTCGAATCCTGATGTGGTCGAGAAGGGTATCCAATAAAAATCGTATTATTTTCAATCCCAAGTGTTTTATAAAAGGCGTGGGTTTCAATTCGAAGATCGTATCCCCACTGCTCCAAAAAATGTTCAGGTAGGGCAGGGCGCAAGCTACGTACGCCAGCACCATGAATTCCTTTGGCGGGATTACCAGCCGCAATTTCAGCTAGCTCTTCATCGTCCCAAGGAGGAAAATATCCCATATTAGAACCAAAGCCAAATGGCCCAGGATAAACGGCTACCGTGTCGTTGGCAGTATAGGTAACTTGTGCGGTTGCGGAAAATACCGGACATAAACACACCAAAAGAAAGTATATATATTTTCTCATTTCTCAAGTAGTTTTAGAAAAAAGCCTTTGGGAAAACTAGTGTTTAAGTGTACTAATTATGGGCGAGCTTCAAAAAGTAGCGTGTGTGCGTTGTCTATGGATAGGTTGACGCAAATATATACAATTATTTAGTATTTTCTCCTGGTATTCAGATCACGAAATGGTTATTTTAAACAAAACCGTCTTATGTTTGTCACAACATAAGACGGTTTTCCTAACGATATATTTAGGTAGTATCTAGCCGGTTGGCAAGTTTAGACAAGGGCTAAAATAGCCGCTACTTAAAAAAACCAAGTAGCCGTAATAAGTCCAAACCATTGGCGAGGAGCACGAGTGCGATCACGATGACAAAACCAATTACGGTGGCAATTTCCATAAATCGATCACTGGGTTTCCGCCCGGAGACTACTTCATAAAGTAAGAACATTACGTGTCCCCCATCAAGCGCTGGAATTGGTAGCAGATTCATAATAGCAAGAATGAGCGAGAGTGCTGCGGTTAGTTCCCAAAATCTTTCCCAGATCCATTCTTTTCCAAAAAGGGTTCCGATAGATCCAAATCCACCTAGGCTTTCAGTAACCTTGATTTTGCCTTTGAACATTTGTCCATAGGCTTTGAATTGAGAAGTAATAAAATTCCATCCCTTTTTAATCCCTGCTGGAAACGATGACGCCAGCGAGTAATCTTGTCTTTCGGTATCAAAAAAGTGGGTGAAATGATGTCGATATAAACCGATGGTTCCTTTTTTAGTCAGTGTGACTGGGATATCCATTTTTTGGTTTTCACGTTCCAAAGAAATCATGACTTTCTGGCCTTTATTTTCTTTAGCAATAGCTACAAACTGGTCATAGAATGGGGTAGGTTGACCATTTACCGCTAAAATTTTATCATTGACTTGGATACCCGCTTCTCGTCCTGGACTCTCTCCTTTTTCTGGTACTTCTGCGATGACAAAAGGAAGTCTTGTCGTAAAAAGTCGTTCGTTTTTATTTTTATAACTGGTCAACTCAGAAATCCATTTTTCTTCAATGGGTAAAGTCATTTTACTGCCATCTCGATTCACAGTCATTTTCCGTGCTTCGTTAAAAACGACTTCAGTTAGTAAGAAACGATCACTAAATTTGGTCATGGGCTTGCCGTTGATACTTAGAATTTTATCTCCATTCTGAAGTCCCATTTCTAGTCCTAATGAGTCGGTGTGAATTCCAAATTCGGCATTGGTATTTGGTAAATATTCTTCTCCCCAAACAAAAAGAACCATGGCGTAAATCAAAAATCCAAGAATAAAGTTGACCGTAACCCCTCCAAGCATAATGATTAAGCGTTGCCAAGCTGGCTTAGATCGAAATTCCCAAGGCTGGGGTGGTTTTTTCATTTGTTCTTTATCCATGCTCTCGTCAATCATTCCAGAAATTTTCACATAGCCACCCAGCGGTAACCAACCAATACCATATTCGGTATCTCCTCTTTTGTATTTAAATAATTCAAAATAAGGATCGAAAAACAAATAAAATTTCTCAACACGGGTATTGAACCAACGAGCAGGGAAAAAATGTCCCATCTCGTGTAAAACAATCAAAATGGACAAACTCAGCATCAACTGGCCAATCATGATCAAATATTCCATATGCTATTTTATTGAATAATTATATTTCTGACGCTGTTCAAAGCGCGTTTATCTTGTAAAGACCTAATAGTTAACTGAATTCCATACAAGATGTTGTAAATTCTTACAAATTTACACTTAAACAACCGATTTTTCAATCCACTAGATTGCTGGAAGGTCAAATTTGACGAAGAGTGGAACAGTTGCGGTTCCAAACTTTGGGGAACCTCTCCTAAAATTATGATATTTTTGCCTTAAATGCAGCTATTTTATACGACTCATATCGAAGATCAATTGGCCTTTTTGGCTGGTGAAGAAGCCAAACACTGTGTACAGGTTTTGCGTCATCGGGTAGGAGATGAAATTAACTTGATGGATGGTTTGGGTGGGAATTATCGGGGTTGTATTATAGAAGCCACGAAAAAGAAAGTTAGCTTACGCATCTTATCTCAACAAAAGACGTATCTCCATCGAGGGGCCAAGCTTCATTTAGCAGTAGCTCCTACCAAGAATATCAGTCGTTTTGAATGGTTTTTAGAAAAAGCAACGGAGATCGGTATTGATGAGATTACCCCAATTTTATGTCAACGCTCTGAACGCAAAATAATAAAGCCAGCGAGGCTCGAGAAAATTATTTTAGCGGCAGCCAAACAATCAAAAAATACAATACTGCCACGGTTGCATCCTATGACTAAATTAGGGGCCTTTTTAAAAACAGAAAAGATAGAACCGATCCAAAAATTTATCGCCCATTGTGAAAAAGACAACGAGATTCATTTGATGGAAAAATACAAAGCGGATCAAGACGTTATTATTCTAATTGGCCCAGAAGGGGATTTTTCTCCAGAGGAAATTAAGCAGAGTTTTGAAAATGGGTATGCTCCAATCAGTCTGGGAGCAAGTCGGTTGCGGACCGAAACGGCAGGAATTGTCGCTTGCCATACAGTGAATTTATTGGCTAAGTCTAAGTTAAGTGATAAATAAAAAAAATTACATGAAAAATATCATTGGGTTATTTTGTTTTCTGGCTCTTTTTACTGGATTTGTAGTAGGACCGCCACCGGTCGGGGGTCCATTAAAAATGGCATTACTCAAATATAGTGGAGGCGGAGATTGGTACGCTAATCCAACGTCCTTACCCAATTTAGCTAGGTTTTGTAATAATAATTTGCAAACCAATTTTGATACAGATTTTGAAACAGTAGAGGTGGGTAGTGCAGATTTGTACAACTATGCTTTTGTGCACATGACAGGACATGGAAATGTCGTGTTTTCTACTTCAGACGCTGAGAACCTAAGGAATTATTTAATAGCTGGAGGCTTTTTGCATATTGATGATAACTATGGAATGGATCCATATATTCGAACAGCTATGAAAGAAGTATTTCCTGAGTTAGAATTTGTGGAATTACCTTTTGAACACGAAATTTATCGCCAACGATTCCAATTTAAGAATGGATTACCAAAAATCCATAAACACGATGACAAACCGCCTCAGGGATTCGGGTTACTTTGGGAAGGTCGATTGGTTTGTTTTTATAGCTATGAATCTGATTTGGGGGATGGTTGGGAAGATCAACCAGTGCATAAAGATCCAGAAGCGCTACGGCAAAAAGCTTTACAGATGGGAGCTAATATAATTCAATATATTTTTACGCAATAGTGCCGAGAATTGCAATAATGTCTAGATATTATGGAATGCTAAGGTTGTATTTTTTCTTCGAAACGGAAAATCAAAAAATCCGCACATCCATCCATCAAGAATTACTCCCAAAGCATATTGCGCTTTCGGCGGATATAGTCTCTTACATTTAACCAAAAAGCTACAAAGAGGTAAAAAATAATCGGAGATCCCAGGGCGACAAATGAAATATAGATAAAATAAATTCTTACTCTAGCCGAAGCAATCCCCATCTTTCGTCCCAGATAGCTACAAACCCCAAAGGCTCGTTTTTCCAGCAGATTTTTGAATTTTGAAATCATAAACACTTGATTTTTAACTATAGAACAATTTACTAATAAAGATTAATTTCTGCAAAAAGTAAGCTGTTTTTTTTTAATGTGTATTTTTTTTTGTACCTTCATCGGTAAATAAGAAATTACAAGTATTTTGTATATGATGACGCATTTTATCCCCAATTTTCTTTAGTTTTAAGTCATCGTTTAGATCCAAAAACCTATCTTAAAAGGTCCAGTACCTTTTTTATTACGTCTTGTTAATATTACATAATCTATACCAAATGAACTGTTCTTTGTAGAGTACAAGCTAAGCCTTGTCCTCTACAAGGGCTGGATTCCTATATCTACAATATACCAATTTATAACCTATTTCGCTTTTTAACACAACACCTTATGAATAATCCAACACAAAAAAAAACGCTTTTTTTATTTACAAAAGTCCCTTTTAGAGGATACTTACTTATCTTTTTTTTAATTATTAGTAATCTTCTTACAACAATTGCATTAAATGGGCAATGTACATCAAGTACTGTCACATTTGACGAAGATGATTTTGCTCCTGGAGATATTTGTGCCTCCGAGGCAATGCCAAATCCTGCGGCAGTGATGTCGAATATTATTGACATATGGGATCTCAGTACCGGAGCACCAGGGATGGATGGTACGGGAGATGTACAATTAACTTATCAAGCAGTGGTTAGTAATCCAAATGCTAATGGAACTTGTGATGATGGTGATTTTGAAATTAGCGCAGCCTGGGGAGGGAGTGACTTATCTTGTGGACCTGCTAATAGTTCTGACTTTGGTGGTTCAACCTCTGATGATTGTGTTTGTGAAAACGGCTATATCATAATGACGGTAGATTTTGTGGGAGGTTTTTATTCAACGGTTGCTGGCTTTGATCTTGATTGGTCTAGTATTAATGGAGGTTCCGAAGGATATGAATATGGATTTGGTTTTGTATCTGCAGGAACAGATGCTAGTGGCGCTGCTCTTACTGGATTAAATACAGCAGCTATGTTAAGTAATATAGGGAGTTTTTGTAGCGCAGAATATGCAGCCGGAACAACCATGTCTCAGCATGTGTTGACGAGTGGTGCCGGTGTTTTCACAAATCAAGGGGATGATAGGAATACTGCTTTTAGTGCAGAAAATGATACCAATGATGATGGAAATCCAGGAGATGATTATACGAATGGTATGAATATATGTGATGGTTTTACCGCAAACCAAGGTGGCGAAGATACACCAGGTTCTCCTGGACATAGTGGTCCTAATTCAACCGGAGGTGCAGGAGGAGTATCAGGCCTTAATCCAACGGATAGAATTACTCAAGTAATTTTTGTATATGGATTGAGCAATGCTCCGGGGACCGATTGCGATGGCGATGGAGACGTAGGAGTAGGTACTAATCCCTCTGGTAGTTTTGGTGGGATCACTGCATGTGGACCTCCAGCCCCTGCCGTGGCTTGTGATGCTTGTGCTACTTCAGGTGTATTTATTACAGAAATAATGTACAACCCTGATGGTAGTGATACAGGTTGTGAATATGTAGAAATCTTTAACGGATATAACAATACAATAGATTTAGGTGGATGGAGTTTGTCTAATGGAGTAACCTATACCTTCCCTCCTGGTACTATGTTGGCTTCAGGAGCTTTTTTATATGTCTCTAATGGAACTACTGCCAATTGTCAAGGTGGTAGTTATGACTTGTCAGGATCAACACACATATTTAGTGGTACATTAAGTAACACAGGAGAAACAGTGGAGCTAAGTAGCAATGCAACTTGTAGTACTCCAGCCATTACGGCTTCCGCCACTTATAATGATGCAGACGGTGGAGATGGCGATGGAAATTCACAATACTTTTCTATTGCTACGCCTGGTACATTTTTGGCTGTCGGTCCTCCAACTCCGGGTACAGGAGATTGTGTTGCTTGTTCTGATATGATGGATTTAGTTTGTGCCGAACCCCAAATAGCCGTTGATAAAGATGACAATGATAATTTAGATGATTTGCAAACAGTTGTAGAAGGCGCTACGGCAACTTTCTCTATCGCAATAACCAACAGTGGAACGGAAAGTTTATGCAATCTTGTTATTACAGATCCAAACGGTACTGATTGTGTCATGACTCCTGCTGAAATTGCGGCACTCATTATGACTTCCGGAAATATGGATGCCGTTTGGGACCCAGGAGAAGTGCTTAACTATACTTGCACGGTTCCAAATGTAATGATGTCATTTACGAATACAATAACAGTAAACGCAGAAGGATGTAATTCAGGAATAGGAGTGATGGCCGAAGATGATACGGAAGTTTTTGTTCCTTGTGAAATTAGCAATATAATGACTACACAAGAATGCACTGGAACGGACGATGAATATACGATTTGTATTACTTTTGATAGAAGTGGGGTGGCTGCTTCTACCATGTTTGAAGTATATATTGGAGGTAGTGCCACAGGAAATCTTGTGGGTACCTATACATATGCGGCTTATGATGCCGCGATTGCAGCCGATGGTTGTTTTACAGTTCCTGCAGGAGACTTTACTGGTGATGCTGCTAATGAAGAAACTGCAGTTGAAGTCTGTATCTCTGATGAGGCTGCCCCAGCTCCAGGAACTGGACTTCCTCCAGGATCTCCACCGCCTTCAGGTGCTTCTTTGCCGACCTTTGCTTGTCCGCAAATCTATGGTATCTTATCTGATGCTTGTGGATCTCCAGAAGGACCAAATGAATTTGTTGTCCTTATTAATGGAGCGGAGCCATTACCAGTAACGGGGATTTTGATTGATACCCCTTCAGGAAATGATTTTAATGATTTTAATACGACTGCGGCTCCTCCAGGTGGCTGGACTTGTCCATGTTGTGTTTTTATGGATGAAACAGCAACCATTCCTCCTAATGGAACCGTTATAGTTACCACCGCTGCGAATTCTACTCCACTTGACTTCTCTAGTCTTTGTAGTGCAGCGGGTACCCTCTATGTTTTACAAGATGATGGTGTTGGTAGTACTGGACATTTTAGTAATTCTGCCGCTAGAACATCTTTATTAGAGATTACGGGAACTACCTCTTGTGATCTTACCGATAGTTATACCTATGTAAATCCTACCAACATGGATGGTTTTTACACGACTTTCGCAGGTCCAGATAATCCACCTTATCCTACTGCAGGTAATAATGGTATTGACAATGCTAATCCAGGTAATACTTCTTCTGATGGAGCATGTACACCTCAGGTAGCTCCTGCAGTTGCGGAGATAGAATGTTTCGCTTGTGGTACATTTGATGAAATGATATGTTGTGAATTCTCTGCAACTTGCCCAGCTTCTTTAGATTTAGGTGATTTTGATTGTACAGAATTGGCTACAATTCCAGCTGGCCCAACTACTGTTGCTGCGGTAACTGCTGCACCATATAACATGACAATTGGATCAATGCCCTGTGGAACAATCGTAGTTGAATTTTCTGATGATATCACTATGATTGATATTTGTACAATGGGGGGACAAACAATTACACGTACCGTAACAGTATTTGATGACACTGGCGATGGAGATGGCGGAGCAGCAAATGGTATGCTGGATGCCGACGAAGATTCTCAAATTTGTTTATATACTTTTGACATTGTAGAAGACACAGAAGCCCCAGTAATCACCTGTCCATCAGCAGTGACGGGTTTGACATGTGCGGATGCTTTACCAGTAGTGGATGTAACAACAGTAACAGTAGTAAGTGATAATTGTACAGATATAGGAGATGTAGTGGTAACCCATGTAGGCGATAGTCCCGATCCGTCAACGTTTAGTTTTTGTGCAGCAGATGGCCCGTTTGTGGTAACACGAACGTATCAAGCTTCGGATGCTTGTGGAAATACGTCTACGTGTACACAGACGTTTACGTATGATGGAGATATGGAAGCACCAATGATTACTTGTCCTGCAAATGTATCAGGCTTAGATTGTAATAGTGTTTTGGCATCAGGAGTAATAGATATAGCATCGTTTACAGGATTAGGAGGAACAGCGACAGACAATTGTACAGCCCAGGATGATCTGACGGTAAGCTTTATTGATGATGTAGACCCATCGACATTTAGTTTCTGTATAGTAGATGGACCGTTTGTAGTGACCCGAACCTACACGATTACAGATCTTTGCATGAATACCTCGACCTGTACGCAGACGTTTACATTTGATGCGGATACCGAAGGGCCCGTAGTTCCAATGGGACCAGCGGATATTTCAGTGGATTGTCCACAAGATGTTCCAGGTCCAGTAGTGTTAATAGCAGTTGATGCATGTGGTGGAGTAGACATTGAGTCGACGGTTTCTGATGTCATAATAGACAGAATTTGTTCCACTAGGTTTACTATTCTAAGAACATACTCGTTTGAAGATGATTGTGGAAATGTATCAACTTTGGTTCAAAATATAATGGTCACAGATCCTGGAAGTTTAACCGTAGCTCCGCTGTCAGATCATATCGTGGATTGTGAAGTAAATATTACACCTCAGGAACATCTTATCCAAGCTACTAGTCCTTGTGGAAATCCTCCATCAGTTACTTCTGTAATTAATGGTCCTTTCGGGGAAGCGGGTTGTCCCGGCACTTTTTATAATGTAGTATATACGGTGGCAGATGATTGTGGACGTTCCGTGCAAACAACTCAAAGGTTTACGATTCAAAATGATCCACCAGAGTTTGTTTGTCCAGTTGATATTTGTGTAATCGAATGTCCTGCTAGTGCTGATATGATCCAAGCACAATTTGATTCCTACGCTGAATTGGCAACTGTTAACAGCTCTTGTTCAGAAAATGGTGAGATGACGATTACCAATACTT
>CALFWZ010000189.1 GCA_937928405.1 uncultured Saprospiraceae bacterium | reverse complement strand
CTGGAAGATTACCTTATTATCATCGGTTAGACATAAGCTTAAAAAAGACGGTTACTTTTTCTAAAAGATCTAATTTACAAATTACGGCTAGTGTAACCAATGCCTATGATCGGAATAATATCTTTTTCTTTGACCGGATTCGATATGAACGTCGTGATCAATTACCGATCTTGCCGAGTCTTGGTGCTACCTTTAGATTTTAACAACTTCATTGTTGAACGGTTGATTCCTGCCTGCCGGCAGACAAGGTGTTTAACTGTTGAAAGCAATTCAACAATTCAGCAGTTCAATAATTCAACAATTTGATGATCATGAAAAAAATAAAATCCATTACGCGTCGTGTTTTTTCCGATCTGTTTGAAGAGCCAACTTTAAGGACTTTAGAAGTTCGAGACCTTGCCGGCAATTTGATCGAGGAAGTATATTATTATGCCGATGGTTCTATCGAACAAAGAATCGTGAGAAAGTTTGATGCGGAATCTCGATTATTGGAAGAACAGCAATTTTCGGAAGGTGAAAAGCCCGATCAGGTTACCACTTATACCCTAAACGAAAGTGGAAAGCCTGCCACGAAAACGGTCGCCTATAAGAATGGTGGGCAATCTATCATGGCCTTTGATTACCAACCAGCTGATAATAGTGTGACGATGACCGTTCGGGATCAAGATGGTGTTTTTGAAGAAAAAATATATCAACGGTTGGATCAAGAAGGAAAAGTGCTAGAAGAAATTCGATATGGAGAAGGAGAAGTTCTTCAACAACAGCATGCCATCAGCTACGATGATAATGGTCGTACGCTGAGCAGAAAAATTGAAGTACCTGGAGAACCAGTTGTTCAGCAGTTTTACGATTATTTTTTTGATGATAATGGACTGTTAATAGAGGTAGAAATATTTGACGAAAAAGACCAAGTATTAAGAGCCGATACCATCGAATATAACGAAGCAGGTGATCGTAGTCGTTATTTAATGGACGATCTGGTGCAGGATACCCAATTAGAAGAAACCTGGGAATATGATGACCAAAAACGGATCATCAAAAACACCAAATCTAGAGGCGGCGGATCTGTTCTAGAGTCTACAGAATACGAATTCGGTGAGCATGGACAGATCGAAAAGATGACGGTTAGTCGTCCTACGGGAGAAGAAGTGGATACGTTTTTCTATGAGTTTTACGACGAACCGGCTTGATCTTTTAGCTAGAAATCATCTCTTTTATCTTAGCTGAGATTATCCATCTACCTATCATAGTCTCTATTATTTTCTATTTGATCTCTTCTAAAATGAGGAAACTTTTAGGGTTGGGTTTCGTAATATCTATTATGGGAAATGAAAAACTTGAATATGAAATGATTCCATATCCAAGTTCCTAAATAGAAAAAAATCAATGGAAAAATATATAAATCAGTTGATTGAAGATTTTCAGTCTTCCGCTGATAGTGTAATTGGATTAATGGATGGAAAAGTATTTCCGGAGGCACCTGAGGCCTTGGAAGCAGAGGTCGATGAAGCCATTTTTATGGTATTAAGCGAGTATTTGAATATACAACCAATTCAGTTTCCTCCTGTCCAACAACTTACTGGAGATCAAATTAGAAGGGTAGAAGTTGCTTTTTCAAACTTATTAAAAGCCTATGGTTTTTTAATTTATTTCCCACCGCGTGTTCATCAATCCCTGAAATATAAAACTATTATAGCATTACTTTCTCGAGAGGTCCCCATCCTTACGACTTATTTTTGGCATCTGGCCACTTGCGAATATGAACCTACCAAATGTCCTTTTGGGAGCGAGTATTGTACTTGTTTTTAGGTAAATAGCATTTATGAATTCTATCTTTAAAGAAAAAAGTGCCGCTAGATTAAAAATCCAGCAGCACCTTTTTGTTTTATGCAATAGTAGATAGAATTCTACCTACTTCACCAACTTCAACTTTTTTGACCAAAATCTAGTCAAGCCATAAACACTCATCCAAGCTGGATTAGCCTTATCGTATTTTTTGATGGTCTCGTCAGATAAACCAGCGGCCTTTAATTGTCCATTTACATAATCCTCAAATAGCCCAATTACTTTTTCTTTTGGGGTACCATCTTCCGCAAACGGACGCATCCATTCTGACCAGTCAATAATTGTTTTTTCTAGTTCTCCCAAATGACTAGGGATATTAACAATGCTACCAAAATGCGTCAAGTGTAATCGATTTAAGTCTAATGCTTTCATTCTGCGGATAGAATAAGCCCAGTCTTCTAGGTCAATATCTGGTGGTGGACAAGGAGCGACTACCGGGCCATCTGATATTTTGACACCAGCCACATCACCCGCAACGAGTTCGCGGTTGATTTGCCAAGCTACGTGATGCTTTGCGTGTCCTGGAGTATGCCACGAACGAACTACGGTATCTCCGATCCTGACCATCTCTGCATCTTTCGTACTCATAATCAATGGCTTAGAAATCGGACGCATCTCTCCCCACAATTTATCCATCTGATCTCCATAGATTCTTTCCGCAGAAGCCAATAATTTTGAAGGATCTGCTAAATGGTTTTTCCCAAAAGGATGTGTATAAACCTTAGCACCCATTTTCGCAAATGCCCAAGCAGCTCCGGCATGATCTAAGTGTACGTGTGTAACAAAGACGTGATTAATATCCTCAGGAGAATAACCTAATTCTCTGATACCTTTACAAAGGGTTGGATAGGAGGAAAACGGACCAGTTTCTAATAAAATGGGCCCTTCAGAGGTTTCATACAAAAATGCACCAATCGTATTGGTCTGTCCCGCAAAATTTAAGTCAATCGTCTTTATCATGCTTTAAGATTTTTTCGTGTTAAATTTAATCCGATTATAACGCATATAAATTATTAACATAAATTAAGCCGAAAAATTAGTATCCGTATGTAGATACCTCCCTAAATGGTCTGTTTCTATAGAAAATTGTCTAGATTCTTTAATTCTATAGCAATTTCTTTCTTTTATACCCGCCTGTATTGAATTTGAAGGAAGTCAAAGGCTAAAGTTTAATCTATTCTAAAAAATATGAAAATTTCTTGAACATTTCAATCATAGAGAAACTAGAAATAGTATGATTGCATTTAGAAGGTGAATCAGTAAAATTATTAGCAGATCAGATTGAGATTAAGAAGAACACTGTTTACAATTGGGTAAAAGCTTACAAAAGGAATCCTGAAACTGCTTTCCATAACAAGACAAAAAGATACATATCTATAATTTATCTTTTTTACAAAAAAAATCCATATTAATTCTTTTTTTAATAAAATGTTACTACATTGTGTAATATGAATTTGATTAATGTACTGGCTCCCACTAGTTCGTTTTTAAGATTCCAAAACTAAAATTGTATTGTTGAAATATACTTTTTAAAACCAAAAAACAAATGACAAACATCATCAAAAATATCATTAGCGCTTAGCATTGTTTTAAATACATAGTGTATTTGAGGCAGTCGACTCTTTGGAGCGCTTCCATGTATTGCTGCTCCTCTCCACAACTTCGTATTGCCTAAATTTTATTAAACTATGTAACCATCTCTTGCATCAATTGCAAGTAGATAGGGGTAGGCTGTATTGCTAATGCTAAAATTTTGAACTGAATGCTGTATAACTCTTTTGTTATTTGTTTTTACTTTAGGAAATGAAGCGTAAATAAATTCAAAAAATACCATTCTATGAAGATAATATGTTGGAATCTAAGGAACTTAGGGGGAGGTAAACTTGCCAGACCCAAAAATAGTCTAAGTCCTTCGTTAGCCGCACTTAATCTTGGATGCACCTTACTGGAATACATTGTCAAGGTGGTAACAGGTGATCCGGTTTGGAGTAATATGACGGACAATGATCCGGATACTAGTTTAACCAGTAATGTACCTGCTGATATTTTTGTAATTATCGAATTGAAATCTGGAGGAAAGGCTAAGGGGAGAAGAGCAAATGGTGGTAGTATGGTGGTCCTTCCTGCTGTAGTGAATGCCCTTAATGCAGCAACGGATAATAATTACGATTATGCTTTTATGAATACCGATGAAAATCCACTTCCCATCACCGGATATAATGAATGTGTAGGTGTGATCTACAATCAGCAAAGATTAACCTATAACTACTCCAAGATAATAAGAGATGGAATGGGAAATTATCTAAACCCTAAAACACCTTATTATATCAGATTTACAGTGAATGCAACCCAAGAATATTTGACAATTATCGGATTACATGCTCCACCTGTAGGTAAAAATCCTTACCCTAACAAACGCCCGGTAGATTATGGTATTCAATTGGGTACTTGTCGTGAATTAACCTTAAATGATGATACCTTTATTATGGGAGACTTTAATTGCGATCAGACATCAACATATACCTGCAATAATGAAAACAGAAGCCCTTTTGATTGGATCGACGATGAATACTTTGAGATCAATTTACCAGAGCAAACCCTAACGAGTGTCAAAACCATGCTTAATAATAATATCCAACCTCCTCCGGCTAATTATTTGAGTCAACCTTTTGACAATATTATTTTTAAGGCAGTTTCAGTTGAAAACGTGCGAACTCAGGTCTTGGATACCATTGGAAAAGCAAGAAACATGAGTGACCCCAATAACCCAACTGACTTAACGGTTACTCAGCAAAGTTTAATGGTCGCTCAATATTTTAAAAAGTTTAGTGATCATTTGCCGGTCCAAATCGAATTTGATATCCCCGCGGTGTAAGTATGAATGATCTATGATAGATTAAGTAAATGATCACTATTTTTTATTACAAAATTATTCCAATAAAATTGAATAAATGGCCAACTGGATTATAAATGAATATGCAGGAGATTATCCTGGTTTAAATAATTCTATTTTGTATTTTCTGGCTTTCTCCAGCCATGAATTAGATGGCGATGGAATTAACTTCACGGGTTCCTTAGATGTTACCGGTTCTAATGGTGTATTGACTACTTTGGGTGCAATGGTCGGCTTAAACGATATTGCCGTAAGCGGTAGTGTAAATATTGATAGTACAACGCTAACGGTCAATATACGCTCGGCCGATTCTGAAGATTCGATTTTCATCAGAGCCTTTGAGGCTATCATCCAATTATTTGATTCGAAAATTACCGCAGCAAAGTTGGCCATTAATACCATCGTTGAAGCTGGCCAGGCGGGAGATGGTCAGCCCATTACGGTAACAAATGGGGATGATTCAGAAACAGAACCAGATTTGATTACGGATGAATTTGACATACAAATGTCCCTTTCTATTGGAACCAGTGGTGGGCAAGCTGATATCGTTTCACAAGTTCCTATTCATGGAGGGATGCTAAATCTGACGGGAGATTTTACGGATTTAGATATTGGTTTAGATGATTTAAATTTTTTGATGGGTGCTTTAGGAGACGAGGATCACGCTTGGTTTCCCAATGATCAATTGGAAGCATACACGCCAAATACCGCTCAATTCTGTTTACTCAATCTTTCGTTAAGTGGCTTCGTAAATGCGGCTGATCCCACAAATATCGATATAAGTACAATAAGTGTTACCGTTGGCCTTACCCAACTTGTCCTTCTAAGTGATAGACTTTATATGGACCCTTTAGGTGTGGTTATTACCCTTACGGATACTACTGATAATGCCATTACACCAACCGTTGTCTGGGGATTGGTCGGATCGGCCAAATTATGTAATTATAATACTCCAGGAGTAGATGGTTTGGACAGTCCGGATTTTGAATTTGACTTCTCCATGGATTTTCCAAACCTTCCTGATTTTCCAACTTTCGCTTTTTCGGGAAATTTGGAAAACCCTTCCGGAAATTCTGTCAATCTAATGTTGAAAGATTTGATTCCTGAAGACATAGATATTGGATTAGACGAGAAACTAACTGTGAATAGTTTTGAAATAGATACCGAGGCAGATATGGATACCGGTACCATTTCCAGCTTTTATACTTCCATTGATATGTCCGCAGGTTTTGGATTACTCGTAAATTTTGACTTGGAAAGTGTCTCTATTTCTGTAGACTATTCAGCGTGATTTTTTAATACCCCATAACTAACACAATGAGTTCAACAAACATTTCATTTAAAGCCAAAATTTTAATTGGTGATATAGTGGTTCCTGTCCTTACAGAAATAGTAAGAGGTGACAATGGCGATGGCAATCAATCGGAATCAGGAAACGAACCTAAAACTCAAGCAGAAGATGGCACCCAAAACGGCTTTTTATTCAAATTAGATGATGGAGAAGGGGATACCGGAATCACCGTTTATCTTGGAGAAGTCATTGCCTTTATTGAAGACAAATTGGGGATAGATGCTGCTAATTTGACCACTAATGATATTTTCGCAACGCTGTTTCCTGGTGTTGTTTTTGATTCTGCCAGTCAAACCATCGTGAATATCAAAGCATTCACCTTCAATTCCTCACCGGACGAATGCCTTTTTGACATTAATATAGATATCGAAGGTACTGACCCTAGCCAGGGCTTTATTGCACTTCCTGGTGAAATGAACAATTGGCTCAAAATAGAAAATTTGGGCGTTGCTTATATTTCAGATACGCATTCTAATTCAGGAGGAACTGGCAAGGATACAGAAGTCGAGGCGACTGTTGGCCTCAATCTCGAAGTAGGTTCTGTACCCATTTCACTTAGTGTGGATATTGATGATCCTACAACGCAAACGGTCTATACTTTCGATGGTTGTGAACAAAACGCAGACATCATTCTCGGCGATTTTTTAACTAAGGTGGGCGCACAATTCGGACTGGATGTAGTCCTTCCTCCCGAACTCAATCAAGAAGCCAAGATTGATTATGTGGCTGGACAAATGATTTATACTAAACCAGCGTCAGGCCCAACCAATACCGAACTCGGGATTTCAGGTAGATTCGAGCTCATTTTAGATGATGGGAAAGACTTTGCCTTTAACTTCTATGCCGACTCTGTAATTGCCTCCAATGCTGCTGAAAAGGATAAATCCTATGTCATCGGTGCTTCTTTTGATCTCAATTTTGAAATGGGTAAACTTCCACTTATCGGTGATATTGGTGGCATTCAAGACCTTGCGTTTACCAATCTAGGATTTTCCTACACCAATGTCGATCCGGCAAGTACGACCAATAAAGTTGTCCAATTTAATGTCCCACAAGTCGATGGTGATACAAATCCATTGTACACTAGGACGCTTCCGGCAGATCCTGATCCGAATACTCCATCAGGCACTAAGAATGCAACGACTTACACCATTAAGAATACTGGCGACAATAAGAGTTTAAAAGTGGATCGGGGTGGCTTTTCGCTAACTGCAGGTTTTACCCATCTTTCTACTGGCGAGACCTCCAACAATGTAGCGTTACCATTAGACTTAGCACCTGCTACTCCTGATAATGCCGCTCCAACCGATTTTTCCACCCTCCCAACCAGCCCGCCAAATTCATCCGTCAAATGGATGGACATCAACAAACAAATCGGTCCAGTCAATCTCGAACAGGTCGGCTTGAATTATAGTGGAGGAGAAGCGAGTTTTGGCATCTCTGCGGAGTTTCAAATCAGTGCTTTTATGTTGGGCTTAGAGGAAATGGTCATTACCTTTCCATTGCCATTGCCCGGAATCCCCGCGGGGAAAGACATCGACTTTGGCTTGGCCGGAATGACGCTGAGTATTCAGGAACCCGGTTTTGAAATGGGCGCTTCTTTTTTGAGAACACATAATGATGTCGATGATTACGATGCTTACTATGGAGAGGCTAGTTTAAAGATTGGTCCTTTAGGAATTACTGCTTTGGGAGGATATACACCCGGGCATGATAGCACGGACCCCGATGATGGTACGCAAACCATTCACATTGGTCCTTCCTTATTCATTTATTCCAATATCGATATTCCTTTGGGTGGGTTGCCTTGTTTTTGGATTACTGGTTTTTCTGGAGGTTTCGGAATCAATAATGAACTGATTCTACCCACACTAGAAAACCTGTCCGATTATATTTTATTGCCTGGATCAGCTCCGCCAAAAGAATCAACGGCTCAGTCGACCATCGATGAGGTGCTACCGCAATTGCAAGCCTATTTTATGGATGCACCCGGTGAGTATTGGGTAGCAGCAGGATTGAGCTTTACCTCTTATGAAATGATTAGAGGTTTTGCCATGATCACCACTTCCTTTGGTGTTGATTTTGAAATTGCAATTATTGGAAGTGCCTCGATGACCTTTCCACTACTAGACCCTTATCCGGTAGCCTATTTCGAAATTGATGTCTTGGCTTCCTTTAGTGTTGAAAGTGGATTGTTATGTCTGGAAGGAGCTTTGGCGCAGGGTTGTTATATCTTTGGACCTTTTTGTAAAATTACCGGAGGTTTTGCATTTTACTTATGGTTTAGTGGAGCACATAAAGGAGAGTTTGTCGTTACGGTGGGAGGCTATAATTCGGCTTTTGTAGCACCGGATTATTATCCGGTAGTTCCAAGATTGGGAATCAATTATGTGCTTGGCCCATTCCATGTCAATGGCTCTGCTTACTTTGCACTCACACCGGGAATGTTTATGACGGGTGGTGAAGTAAATGCCACTTGGAAACTGGCAGATGTCAACGCTTGGTTTAGTACCTATGCGGATATTTTGATTGCCTGGGCACCCTTTACTTACAATATAGACATTTACATCAATGTTGGCTGCTCGGTCAATATGGGTTTGTTTACCATTAATATGCATGTTGGTTCGGAGCTCTACGTTTGGGGCCCACCTTTCGGTGGAACGGCACATGTGGATTTAGATGTGATCACTTTTGATATCACTTTTGGTTCGGAGCAAATTCCAGCAGCCCCAGTAGGTTGGGAAGATTTCCAGAATAGTTTTTTACCAGCAGATACTACCGCAGATACGGGTGAGGCTCCGATGCAGAAAAGTGCTATGGCTGCTGCCGCCGCTACACCTGCACCTGATCCGGGAAGTGTAGATACAACCAACATCTTAAAAGGCACCGTAAATGCCGGACTTACCAATTCTGATTTGGATGACTTTGACTGGATCATTGATCCCCATGAGTTTGCCATTGAAATCAGTAGCACGGTTCCGATCACCCAAGCCATTTGGCATAATGGGAATGTTGAAATTTCTAATGATAAAGCTGACTATAATGGGACACCGACTGCTACCGAGCCGTATTTATCACTAGATGCATCGACCGTACCCTTTAGCTCAAGTGAGATTTGGAATACGGCCGTTTGTATTCGTCCAATGAATATAAATGATGTGGAATCGATCCTGAATTTTTCGATTAAAAAACGCAGTAACAGCGATTCATTGGGTACGTTTAGCGATGAGCTTAATGCAATTGAATTGAAACCACAATTGTCCGATGTACCAGCAGCACAATGGAAACAAAATCCATCTCAGCCCGACTCAAATGAAGATCCATTTTTACGATGTGCATTGACGGGATTTGTATTTGCACCGATTCCTAGAGATCCTGACGTGGTCAGTGCCGTTCCATTATTGCAATTGCTTTTTCAGGCTGGTAATATCGCTTACTTTGGATTTTTAGTGCAAGCAGTCGACACGAATTATACCGTGAGCAGTGTGGTGGATGCACAAGAAGAATTGACGATTACTATCGGAGGAAGCGCCTCCAAAACATTACCCAATACCGATTATGTGTTAAACAGCCTCAATGATAGCTGGGTGGAGACCCAACGAAATACTTTGTTGGATGCACTAAATGATGCAGGATTCTCTACCCATTCGTCAAGCGATGTTGACCTTTCTGGGATGGCGGGTAATCCTGATCCTTCTACGGGAAAGGCTTTGACGGATTGGCCCGAGGTGATGAAACTAGGGGATCATTTGACTTAGAGCAGTAAACAAAAAATTAATCTACAAAAAACAAAATACTATGGCCGAAATAAATCCTCAAAATCTATTGCTCGATGAGATGGTGACCTTCATTCAAAATGATTTGCCGGGATTCGATGCAGGGCAGTACGAATTGTCATTTGATCAGGTGGTCAACGATAGCAGCGGAGGTCAGTTGAATACGAATGTGATGGAGCAAAGTTATACCTTTGCCGTAACCGGAGATCGATTTTATTTGAAGAATCCCAATGATACCTTGTATTCTGTCTTTCCGGCAGCTGGGGCTTCTGGAGAATATTCTACGGTTTTACCACACGTTGTTTTTAACAAAACGATCTTACCCTGGCTACGTTACCCAACGACTGATTTGCCGGACAGCAGTAATAATCAAGACGTCCCGACTTGGCTCACCGTTATTTTACTCGACGAAGATGATGTGCTTGATTTTCCCGGCTTGTTATTACCTGCTCAGTCTGCTACGGTTGGCGATTTGTTTCCTCATACCATAAATAGTAATAGTTCTTTAGCCGCAGGTGACTATTCCTACTTTGACCAAGCCAATAGCATGGATGAATTGGATCCGGGCGAAACAGCTACTGATTCCATTAAAATCCTCGATCTGCCATTAGATTTGTTTTACAAAATTGCCCCAACGGTAGAAGATCTTAAAAAAATGGCACATGTCCGTGAAGTGAGTTTGGCCAATAAACCTACCATGAAGGGGATTTCTGATGTCGGAAAAAATACCGGACAATTTTCGATTGTCTTTGGCAACCGTTTGCCTATTGCGGGAAAGAAAAGTTATGCCTATTTGGTTTCATTAGAACAATTAGAGCTTTTTCTACCATCGGATGAGGAAGGAGGTGGGAATCCTTACGGTGCTGATAAAAACATCCGTCTGGCCGTGTTAAAAAATTGGACCTTTTTTGCAACGGCGGAAACGGCCACTTTTGTGGATCGAGTACAGGCATTGAATGGGGTAGAAAATGTTGTAGATAGTATCGCAGATGCACCGGCCTATGCCAATCTTTGTATTCCTTACGACAACGTTCAAAACCAACAATTGAGCAATGCCCTGAGTATGGGCTACGCGCCAATGAACTATCAATTTCGCAACAGCGACAAATCAGTCGCTTGGTATCGAGGACCGTTTTTACCTTACTCGGAAACGAACTCCAGAGTGGAACTGCCCGTGTCTTCACCAGACCGAGCCAATATCTTCGATCCAACAACAGGACTTTTTGATATTTCCTATAGTGCTGCTTGGACCTTGGGTCGTTTAATGGCCCTACAGAGTAGCACCTTTTCTACCCGACTCTACAATTGGAAAAAGAAGTTGTCGCAGCAAGTGATGAACAATATTGAGAATGCCATTTTAGAAAAACAATACCGCTTTTTAATCACACCCAAAGATCATTCAGCGGAAGCAAAAAAGCAAAGTAAAAAAACAACAGCTGAAGAAGCCATTTCAGTCAGTGATAAGAAAGCGACTCAGTTGCAAGACAAATGGATGACACGAACCATCTTGGGATTAAAAACCAAAAAAATAAATAAACGATGATAAGCAGAAGTCAAGTACAAGCACAATTGGAGGCCGTTCAAGCTGATCCGCAGGCTTTGGAAGAAATGTTATCTGACATACCACTCTTTAGTGATTCGAGTCGTTGGCTGGGCCGTTTGAAATTACTTTACGGTGTACCCATCAATTATTTGGTGCCGGATGAAAAAATGTTGCCTAAAGAATCCATCCGCTTTTTCTATTTGGACCTCAATTGGGTTGATGCTTTATTGGATGGTGCCTTTAGCATTGGTCGAACCCTATCCACCCAAAGTGCGACCCCTGCCGCTTCGATTCAATTAGACACTTCTCAACTATCGAAGCTGAATATTAGTGCCAACAACAGTGCAGCGGCCATTCGGGCGGAAGCTTTGGGCATGGAAGTTTTTGACCCTTCTTTTGAAGTGATCACTGGGTTTTTACTCCGATCCTCTGTAGTCAAAGATTATAAAGGATTGGGCGTCAATGCTTATCCATTGGGCGGAACGCCTAGTGATGATCCCAACACCCAGCTATTAAAAATATTGCGTTTTGAACAACTGGGCCCTAACACCGATACCATGCTTTGTCTGATTGCCGGAGATGCTTATCAGGTCGATCTCCATGAAGCTCCAGAGGCTTTGCACTATGGGATTGATGCCTTCTCAGATACCGAGGCAACCAAACACATCCGCCCTTTTACCAAAACCGATAATGATGTGCAGATGGATTTGGATGCTGCTGATATCATCGAACTGGATTTGAAAGCCAATAATTGTTTTCGCAGCAATGCGCCACGAACAATAAAAATGAATACGCTGGCTCAACTAATCGGCAATTCCCAATCGCCCAGTATCAACACGGTCGATGCCGCAGAAATGGGCTTCGAAATGACGGAAGGTGTCGGAACTGTAAGTTTTATGTTAAACAATAACGATTAAACCAATGAATGCAATAATACCAATCAATGTAACAGCACTTCGTGTCAGTCAAAATGATCAAGATGAAATTACTAGTAAATATTTGGGACGGGTGGCCTGTTTTGAAAAAATTCCCTATACGAGTAATGATTCCGGAGCTAGTACAGGAGATACCGTTGTTCGACCTTTAGAGTCCGGCGATTCGCCACTCAATCAGCTAGAGGTCGGTGTTCACTTGCATTGGGAACTGCCCGATTATTTTAAAAAAGGCGTCCAAACGCCAGATAATCCGGCGGTTGTTTTCCCCCAAGCTCCAAATCGATGGCTGGTGACCCGCTATTTGACGACTTGGAACGATGAGATGAATGATTGGGGAAGACCCAGAACGAAAAGCTGGGTGATCGAAAGCGATTTTGTGGCAGCTGCTCTTCAAAATGATGATGATGGAGTTAGCCGACCGATGGTTTCGGTACCGCTGGAAGTTGATTCGCAACCCTTTGGTTACATGGGGCGCGTTCAGCATTTGGAAAATTGGGACCCTAACAATTCAACGAATCGTCCAGATAATTATCTACCTCATTACAACTTTGAAGATGGGACAGATGCCTATCTCACCTCTATTGGTTTTTTAGGGCCCGGCTTTGCGGCCTTCTATCCGGATTGTTGTAGCGTCTTTGGTTTTTGGGATCATTTTAAAGATGAACCGCACATTTATGATGCCATCACAGAAAATGAGACGTTTAATTTTAAAGTCTCCTATCAAGTGATGGGTTGGATTGATGGGGGGACGAATGATCCGCTAGATGGCTTTGCTGATTTGGTGACCAATCAATACAATGATTATGTCAATCAGTCTATTGCAAAAGCAACGAGCATTGATCAAACTCCGGCTGATTATTACATCAATTTGGCGCAAAGCAATTTGGGCTGGCAATTCAATCCGGATGAAATTGATTATACTTTAAATGGGGATCAAACTTTAGATCAACTGGCGGCTCCGGAAAAAACGATTTGTAATGGCCTGATGCAGGAAATTGTTTGGCGGGTTACGGAAAATCCGGGAACCAATTTCTTTCTCCAGAATCCCGATAAAGATGAAGATGCTGATGGAGTCCTTTGGGGCGATACGGTTGATGTGGCCGTCGGCAATACGCCACTCGAAGCCTTGTCTGCTTTGTTGAAAAACGAAATGGAAACGGCTAATGAAATTAATGATGATTATGACGATGACCTCACCAATTATGAATATTTGCTGGATGCCTTACAACTCAATTGCTTACATGATATCGAGACCCAACCCAATAAGTTTATTGAGCTAGAGGAACGCTTACACTCCAATGGCTTTTCAAAACATCAGAGTGGTTTGATGTGGGTGGTACAGGAAAAACCGCAAGATCCCAGCCAGCCAGGAAGTGCAGGTGATCAGGTCACCTTACCCCTTACTTTAGCAGAACAGTTGAATGTACTCAACAAGGCACAAAAAGACTACGATATGGCCCGTATCCAAATCGATGAATTGAGAAAGCAATTGTATATGGATTGGTTTCGCTTTGTCAATATGCAAGCTGGGGTAGAGCAAGTGGATGGTAATACCTTAGACCAAGTGATTGAATTTTTAACGGATGGTTATGAAGAAACAACAATTGAACCGGGTCAGGGAGAACTAACGATTGTCCAAATTCTCGGAAATGAGACTGGCATTTTGCAATTTACCGTGGATCAAGATTCCGGTTCTATCATTGGGATGAACGCACTCAATAATCAACAAGGTTCAAAGGCAGATGTATTGTTTCAGGCATTTACCGATTTTCAAACGGCGATGCAGGACTATCCTCAATGGGACTTCTTTGCCGTGGCTGCCGATCCTTTTTGGTTGCCAACTGATCCCGTAACAGTGATGGAAGGAGATCGTATAGAGCCCATTGTTCGAAACGGAACCAATAAATATTTAATCGTCCGATTGAGTCAACAATTGATCGATTCCATCACCGTTAATTTTTCGGGGACGGATAGTACCACTACGACCACTGCGGTTTCCGCCTGGATCTCCAATCCTTCCAATGTTTACCCAATCCTTCCTGCGGTTACAGCTTGGCTTTCGGATCCTGATAATGTTTCCCAGATTCCTCCTACGGTTACAGCTTGGCTCTCGGATCCTGATAATGTTTCTAAAATTCCTCCTGCTGTTTCAGACTGGTTTTCAGATCCTGATAATGTTGCTCAAATTCCTCTTATTGTTTCCGCTTGGTTCACAGAACTTTCTGACTTTATCCAAACGCATCCTCCTGTTCCCCAAATTCCTTCCACCTTTCCCTACGCGGACGATCTACAAAGTTTGCTGGGAGAAAGCATACTATTGCTCCCTACTTTTGCCGGAGCGATTGGAAAAACTTTGGCGGCAGCCGGAGGAAATAATAATCCGGGAGTAGCCAATCTGCTAGATTTTGTAAATGCACTACTTAATGCTCAGGGTGGTTTAAGTCCTTTGGATCAGGAAATTACGAGTGGTTTGTACGCGACCATCCATCAGGATGATTATGCCCCAGTTGCCAATCCAGTTGAAAATGTAACGACGACCGTGGATTATATTTTTACTTTTAGCAATGCTGGAAATGATGGCTGGGCGCCCAATCCCATTGCCTGGAATGCACAAAAACAGTATCCCGAATTTAATGAAAATCGCTACGATCCATTTTTGCCCGTTAGCCTGGTTTGGCAAGCAAGCTTTGATCCATTACAACAAGGCCCTTTGACGCAGGGGGCTTCGCAAAATGGCAATGGAGATTATGATGCGACGCTTCTAAAAGATTTGTTTCAATTAGACGCTGATGCCATCGATTACCAATATGCAACCGGAAGGGCTTTTACCAAAAACAACGCGATAAGCTATAAAGGCTCAGTGATTTTATCCAAGAAAACTTCTTACAGCCTGACCAAACAAATTGACAATTACGCCAGTCAATATCCCAATGATACCGATACGATTAAAGCCTTGGGAGCGGTTGCTGATTTTTATAATGAACGTAACTATATGGCGCAAACCATGAGTGGATTCAGTATCAATCAAGTGCTGCGTACTTACATCGCACAGATTCCGGTGGAAGATTTGACGGAGGGAAGTAGGGATTCGATTAGTCCCTATATTAATCAGCTCGCGACGGACAATCCAAATGACAATTGGTATGATTCGGCCTTCAATGCTCAGGCGCCCATTTCTCATACCCCAATGGCTATGGATAATTTCGGTCCCTTGCGTTCGGGTTTTATGCAAATCGAAAGTTTGCAAATCGTGGATGTATTTGGTCAGATTATGAATGCCCATACTGCGCAACCGAATGCAGACGGGAATCTAAATGTGGTCTCCTCCATCAAAGTTGCTCCCAATGGGGATGACAATACCAATGCGGATAAATTGTATTTACCGCCAAGATTGGTCGTTCCAAGTCGTTTGCGATTCAAATGGTTGAGTGCCGAACACAATAATGAGGTAAGTGGTGTCTCTGATGATTTTGTAGAAATGAATGCCCACCCGGCCACCTCGCCGGTCTTTGGCTGGGTACTGCCCAATCATTTGGACAACAGTCTGTTTTTCTATCAGGCAGACGGAACGGCAGTGGGTTCCTTTGGGATCGAACATGGTGATTTGGTTTATAGAACAGCCGCAGGAAATTTGAATAATCCGACGGATGATTTGAGTGTCGATATTGGTGAGCAAGGCAGTCCAACGGTCAATGTACATTTGGCCAACTTCCTTTGGTATTTCAATGGCAAAAACGCTGCTTTCTTACAAGACATGATGACGGCTATTGCCAATTCCGATCAATTTATTGATCCGGCCAGCCATGCGCAGAATGCCAGTTTATCGGTTTTGGTAGGTCGACCATTGGCCTTGACTAGAGCCATCCTTGGATTGGATACAGCAGGCAATATATTGCCTCTTAATCAGGAAAATAGTGTCTGGACGAATGACGTCAATAATATGAACGCCAATTATATAGATCGAATGTCTACCAGTAGTTCCAGTTTGGGAGACGTGGTCTTTCCCATTCGTTTGGGAGACCTCATCAATCTCGATGATGGTTTGGTGGGCTATTTGATTGAATCGACTAATGCCATGCCTTATGATACTTTTTATGCGCCTACCGCAACGGCCAATCAGCCAAACGGTGTGGAAGTTCCGGCCTTTGATACTTTACAAAAGCAACTAAACGAAACACCGGATACCTTGACTTTGTTGGTGGACCCCAGAGCCAATGTCCATGCGACCGTAGGCGTATTGCCCGTTGAAGAATTGGGCATTCCCGTCGATCAATATTCTGCTGGTATGCAAAATTTACAGATGACCTTTTTTACCATGCCTGTGCTGAACAAACGCCAAGGCTTGGTGGTTCCTTTGCCTCAGGAAAACGGTTATCAATGGTCGTGGGTCAAACCCGGAAATGAAACCGTAACTCCACTGAAGGATCAAGCAGCTGATGGCAATGCTATATGGGATTTTACACCACAAACAGCTCGGGAAGGCTGGTTGAAATTGACGCCGAATACGAATGATTAGATTATTCCTGAAAAAGACAGTTTACATTTAAAACCTAAGCCCCAATAACATGAGTGTAAGTACCACCCAAATCAATCCCAAAACTGAAGACGCTACCATCTATCTCGATAGAATGACTAGCCTTGAGCTAAGCCTGACCAACGATGGAGAAACCATTACGGTCAACTCCGGAAGCAATGCCTCTATCTTAAAAATCTATCTGCCTGATTTTTTTTCTCCAAATGATCTAAACATCATGACTATTGAGAAAACGGACTGGGAATTTGCTAGTTTCATTGATGAAAGCAATATTAATAACTGCTATTTATCTTTAACCTACTCAGGGGCCGATTATGATTGGAACATTGGTGAAGCACTCATTTTTACGATTGAACGAGTTTATGTTTTGCAAACCACTAAAGAGTTACCTTATGATGGCGGTGCAACCCAAATTAATTTTGAAAATTTTGTAAATCTGTCCACTTTTACCCCTTCCATTCCTGAAGTCAATCTGACACTTGACAATCCGCCAGCAGCACAAGCTGATTTGAAAGCAGTACTTCAAGTTTTTTTGAGTTATGAAGGAATTATTCATGTATCCTCAGATGCAGATGATCTACTGAACAACACTTTATACCTCAATTTTGAAAATATAGGTACTGATGCACTCTCCATGAGCTCGCAGACTAATGGTACTGTTGAGGTGAGTTTTGTTTTTGGAAATACGAGTGGTGCCTTGACCTCTCTGGATAATGGATGGAATATTAATGCAGAAGTCGATAATCAAGAGGGCAATGATTGGATTGCAACTAATCCGGATAAAAGCTCAACAGATCCGACATGGACGCTAAACCCTGGTGATGCTGAAGTCATTGGTACTGGAAAAGATGCCAATGTTATTTTTAGATTTAATAATATTGTTTCTTTTGTTGGTAACAACAATGCTTATACGAGTAGTGCTTACACGGGAAATACGCAGATGATTGTGTCCTTTTCCAATTTTATGAAAGATGAGGCTACACCTTATGATGATGCAACCTATGTTTTAGATATCAAAAAGTTAGATACCCCTAGACTTAGAGGCTTGACGAGTTTTTACGTTGATGGCATAGATGCGACAGCGGCAGCGGCAGCCCTTCGCTATAAGGTGGCGAACCCTCAAGACGAGATCACTGTTCCCGTAAGTTGGGGGATGTATTATGTAGAAAAGGTGCAGATTGTTGCCAATGTTTCAGACCAGGTGCTGTATACTAAAACTTATGATAATGAGGAACCCATTACTACGGATGGTACAGATCTTACCCTTTCCGGAATGAAGTACAGCGACAACGTCAGCATTACGGCACAAGCATTTGATGGGACTGGCGCTTTATTGAATAGTATAGAATTTACGGTTTATGTTGAGTCGAGCTATATTCAAACACAAGTAGCACAGGAATTGGCCACCATTCGTCAAAAGATAAGTCAGCTCAGTCAGGCTATGAGTGGACTGCTTCGCTTTTATTGTAAAAGCGAAAAAATTACGTATGATATAAATAATGTCAAGAATTATCCTGACACTAATACTAGTAATCAAGTAGAGCTGGTGCTTTGGACACATGGTGTGAGTTACGTCCAGTTATTTACTAATTATTCGAGCCCAACTATTGACTCTACATCTACCGATCCATCTACCGATCCACCTACCGATCCACCTACCAACCAGATTTATTGTGTGGATACAACACTCGAACAGAACGCCAACACGGCAACCGTCACCCTTCCTATTTTAAATACGGACCCGATTACCATCATTGCACAGGCCTATGACAGCAGCGGTAATCTTTTAAATACGATGGAATGTACGGTATTTGTAGAGATCCCTTATATCGACCAAAAAGGAACTTCCTATCCTACCGTACAAATTGGGAATCTATTATGGATGACAGAAAATTTAGATTGGGACAGTGGTAACTCAGGCAGTTTTGAGAGCTATCCAGCGAATGATACTTATGCTAAAGACAATAAATTGGGGAAACTTTATAGTCCATATTATGCTGCAAGTTATGCTCAACCCGGTTGGCGACTTCCAGCTCCGTCAAATTGGCAAGACTTGTTTGATCTTTATGGTTCACAGAGTAATGGTAGTTGTATAAAGCCTGATACCTATAATGCTTTTCTGGACAAGGATGGAGGAGCTTCGGGGCTTAATATACAGCTCGGAGGGTATTATACTTATCCCAAGATTAACGATGAAGCTTCCGTTGGGTGCTATGCTAGTTCTTATCTGCCTGGATCAAGTGTGAATGGTACTGTGGTTTTCAATAGTAGTCTTAGAACTACGAGTATTTCCAACACTTCTGGGTATGGTTGCGTCTCAGTAAGATTCGTAAGAGAGATCCCTTTTGTTCAAATTCAGAAGGATGATAAGGAGGATAATCAATAACTTTAAACACAAAAACAAATGAGCCTAACCTTCACCCAGATCAACCCCGAAACCGAAAACGCTACAATTTATCTCGATAGAATGAGTAGCCTTGTCCTAACCTTAACGCCTGATGCTGACATTACGGTCCAGTCAGGAAGCAATGCTTCTACCTTTCAGATCTACTTGCCAGATTGTTTTTCCCCGGATGATCTAAACATCATGATCATTGACAAAACGGACTGGACGTTTAGCAGTTATATTGATAAAAACAATATTAATGACTGCTACTTAAGCCTAAGGTACGCAGGAGATGATAATTATGTATGGGTAAATGGTGATGATTTTACTTTTACGATTGATCGAATATGCATCTTACAAACCACTCGGGACTTACCTTATACAGGTTCTACCCAAATTAACTTTGAAAACTTTGAAAACCTGTCGCCTTTTACCCCTTCCTATGCCGATCTGACACTTGACAATCCACCACCAGTAGCAGGCAATGCCCATCTTAAAGAGGTACTTCAGGTTTTTTTGAGTTATGAAGGTCTAATTCATGTATCCTCAAATGAGGATGATCCACTTAAAAATGCTTTAGTCCTTAATTTTAATAATATTGGTACTGATCCAATCTATACAGGCACACAATCTAGCAATGGAATTGTTCAAGTCAGTTTTGTTTATGGAAGTACCAGTGGAGCATTGGCACCACTTACTGCTGGAGATCCACCAAGTACTACGGGAAAAGGATCAGCGTGGAATATTGAAGCAGGAATGAAGCTTGTCAACAATGAAAATGAATGGTCAGCAACTAATCCCGACTTGGGCACAGCAGTTGGTAGTCCGGTCTGGCAATTAGCTCCTACAAATAACAATATTGGGATTATTGATACTGGAACATATGCTAATATTTCGTTTTCATTTTCCAGCATCATTTCCGTTACTCCTCCGGGAAATACACAAATGATCGTGTCCTTTTCTGGATTTATGAAAGATGACAACACGCCTTATGATGAAACAACGTATATTTTAGATATAATAAAATTGGATACTCCTAAGCTTAGAGGATTGACGTGTTTTTCCGTTTATGGAGAAGATGCTGTAGCTGCTGCTGCGGCACTTCGCTATGAGGTGGCTACTCCTCAAGACGAGATTAATGTCCCTTTATACTGGGGGATGTATTATGTAAAAAAGGTACAGATCATGACCAGTCTGCCAGGTACTGATCCGGTTTCTTTTCCTACGCTTGACTCTTTTTATTCTGATTCTGAAGCCATCACCACAGATAGTACAAACCTTCAGCTTTCTGGAATTGAGTATAGCGGAAACATCAGTATTACTGCACAAGCATTCGATGGTACGGGGGCATTATTAAATAGTATGGAGTTGACCATTTTTGTTCAAACACCTTA
The DNA here is from genome assembly GCA_937928405.1 of uncultured Saprospiraceae bacterium. GTDB lineage: Bacteria > Bacteroidota > Bacteroidia > Chitinophagales > Saprospiraceae > JALZUU01. The sequence continues at coordinate 3,296 of CALFWZ010000189.1, read as the reverse complement.
TACGCGTAACCTGATCAGTCAGAGCATGAAGGGACTGCTTCGATTTTATTCTACCACGCCTAGACTTATGCTTAGCGATTCTAATAATGTTGAAATAGAGCTGATACTTAGGACGCACGGAGTTAGTAGAGTCGAATTATATACTAATTATACTTTGCTCTCAGATCCAATCTCTATTTCTTGTTCGGATACCACACTCACACAGCCGGCTAACAGGGCAACCATCACGATTCCCCAAATTTTAAATAGGGACCCGATTACCATCGTTGCACAAGCCTTTGACGAAAATAGCAGCCCTCTAAATTCGATGGAATGCACTGTATTTGTAACGTTTGCTTATATCGATCAAGATGGAAAAATATATCCTACCGTGCAAATTGGTTCTCTATTATGGATGGCTGTTAATTTGGATTATCATACACCAGGCGGTGGTTCTCAGTTCTATAATGGGAATGCTTCGAGAGAAGTTCCTTACGGTAGATACTACAAAATGAATGCTGCGCTTAGCGATATTTCCCAAGGATGGCGACTTCCAACTCAAAGCGATTGGGTTGATTTAAAGAATCATTTTGGAGGAACAGAACTGTTGGTTGGTGGTAATAGCGGATTTAATGCAGAACTTGGAGGTGTAAAATACCCTAGTTGGCATTCTTTAGGACAGGAAGGATGGTACTGGACTCAAACACCGTCCAGTTCTGGTTATACTCTTTTTAAAATAGTGGCTAATGGGGCAATTAGTTTTCCTTGGTTAGATGGAAGTAATATGTTGTCGGTCCGGTATGTAAGGGATGTGTAAAATTTTATTTAGAAGACAATCATGAAAATAAATTAAAACCAAAACAAATGAGCCTCACCTTCACCCAAATCAATCCCGAAACCGAAAACGCTACAATTTATCTCGATAGAATGAGTAGCCTTGTCCTAACCTTAACGCCTGATGCTGACATTACGGTCCAGTCAGGAAGCAATGCCTCTACCTTTCAGATCTACATGCCAGGTTGTTTTTCCCCGAATGATCTAAACATCATGACGATTGATAAAACGGACTGGAAATTTAGCAGTTACAGTGATAAAAACAATATTAATGACTGCTACCTAAGCCTAACGTACGCAGGAGATGATAATTATGTATGGGGAAATGGTGATGATTTTACTTTTACGATTGATCGAATATGCATCTTACAAAGTACTAAGGAATTACCTTATACAGGTTCTACCCAAATTACCTTTGAAAACTTTGAAAATCTGTCTCCTTTTACCCCTTCCTATGCCGATCTGACACTTGATAATCCACCACCAGCAGCAGGCAATGCGCATCTTAAAGAGGTGCTTCAGGTTTTTTTGAGCAACGAAGGGCTGATACAAGTTTCGAAAAATACGGATGATCCACTGCAAAATATTTTGTACCTCAATTTTAAAAATATTGGAGACGATTCGCTTCCTATGGGAGGAGGTCAAGTCAAGGTGGAGTTTGTTTATGGAAATACGAGCGGAGCTTTGACTACTCAGGAGGATGCATGGAATATTAACGCAGCAGTCGCTAATGAGGAGGGCAATGATTGGATCGTAAATAATCCGGATAATACTTCAGCAAATCATCCGATATGGACACTAATACCTGGTGAGTCAGGCATCATTGGTACAGGAGCGGATGCCAATCTTATTTTTGCATTTTCCAATATCATTTCCTTTACGCCTCCGGGTGATACACAGATGATGGTGTCTTTCTCTGGATTTATGAAAGATGAAAATACACCTTATGAGGATACCACTTATGTATTGAATATCCATAAACTGGATAGCCCAAAGCTAAGAGGATTGACCAGTTTTTATTGTCTGCAATCAAGGTATGAAGTTTTCAATCCTACAGAAGAAATTGAAGTTGATTTGGTGTGGTCGATGTACTATGTCAATCAGGTCAAAATCATGACGGATCGATCTAATACCGAACAAACCGTTTTCCCTTCTACGACCACTGAATATTCCAAAGCGATATCCACTGATCAACAAGTTTTTACCATCTCGGGGATTTCCACTAGTGGACCGATTACGATTACCGCACTAGCCTATGACGGAAATGGCGATTTGCTGAATAAAATGGAATGTACCGTTTTTGTAAAGTCCGCTTATATTCCCCAAATCATAATGACGCAAGCACCGATCATCGAAGAAAATATTGATCAGCGCATCGCGGCTTTGCAAGCGGCATTCATGACCAATTTTAAAGGACTGGTGCAGTTTTATGCAGATGTATCTACCTATTTGATATCCGGTAATAGTGGACACGTTCCGCTAACTTTATATTGGAAAACGTATGCTGCAAGCCAAATTCAAATCGAACATGATTTTTTACCTAGCAATGAGCTAGCGCCAATTGAAACTGGCTCGACAGGGTTTGCTCAAGGGGAGTTTCCATATACCACTCCAGGCATTCATGATTGTCTCCATCTAAGATTTACGGCAAAAGCTTTTGATGGGGGTGGCCAGCTCATCAATAGTATGCAACATACGATATTCGTCCGAGTAGCCAAGGCATTTGTTGATTATACGAACACTCCTTACCCAACTATCGTGGTAGGTGCTCAGCTATGGATGGCAGCAAACTATAGTTATAGCCACAATGGAATGGATGGAGTCCATAGACCTGGCGGTAGTTATGGAAAGTATTATAATATAGACGCAGCCTTAAATAATATTCCTGAAGGCTGGCGGCTCCCCAGTCGTTATGAGTATAAAAAATTATTTTCTGCCTTTTCTACCGCTGAAATGGCTCCGGACGGAGCTTCTGGCTTTAATGCAGAATTAGGAGGATATTATGAAGATGATATGAAAAATCATGCTCATTTTGTAGATGCAATTGGTTATTATTGGACCAGTGATCCCGATCTTGATTATGAAGATCGATACTATTATTGCTCTTTTGATTCGAGTGGCGCGGATAATAATAATCTTGCTTACTCCATCGATAAAAATTATTATCTGTCGGTGAGGTATGTGAAGGATGTGGAATAAGAGAGTGTTCAGTCAAGTCTGTCATTTTACCGTCTTTCTCAACATTCCTTAAGGTTAGTTATTGGATTTTTTTGTTAAAAAAATAAAATATACTCCTTTAATGATAATTAACTTATTTTTGGATATTAACTCGAATTTGTATATTGAAGTTGTTTAATAATTCAAAAAGAAGCCGAGAATGAAAGAAAATAATTCAAATCGAGTCTATTTTTTGAGCGCATAGCCGCGCTATGGGCGATAAAAAAGACGATGAGTTGGATAATTTTCTAAGTTCGCAGGCATTT
>CALFWZ010000188.1 GCA_937928405.1 uncultured Saprospiraceae bacterium | reverse complement strand
CGAGGGTAAGTGCTTGGTTGCCAAGACAATGCAAATTTTGAGGTTCGTAGCCAAAGCTACGGTGCCGATAAATTTGTGAAGTATTGGCAATCAATGACTTATCCGTAGCCATTGTGCTTCATTTTTAAACAACTTCGTTATATTGTGGGTGTGGAGTTGTTCTGCTCAATTAGAAAAAAAGAAAATCACAGCTTTCAAAAAAGATTAATGAAACAAGATTTAAAGTCATATTACGATGAAAGGGCAAATGAATATGATAGAGTATATCTGAATCCAAAAGAACAAGAAGACCTAGAGCAAGCAACGAAAATTTTTCAAAATCTGTTTTTAAATAAAACTGTATTAGAATTTGCTTGTGGAACAGGATATTGGACGGAAAGAATTGGAAAAACTGCCAAATCTATTTACGCAACAGATGTTAACAAAAGCGTCATTAAAATTGCAGAAGAAAGAAGGAAATTAAATAATATCACTTACGAAGTAGCTGATATGTATGATTTTGAATCAGAGAATAAATATGAAGGATTCTTCGGTGGATTTATTTGGAGTCATATCAAAATTCAAGATTTAGATAATTTTGTTGGAAGCTTGAAGAGATTAATAAAGCCAGATGGAAAAATAGCATTTATAGACAGTAACCCATTAAAAAGTACAAATCACGATTTGAAAAGAATTATTAAAACAGATGATTTTGGAAATACTTACCAAAAAAGGATGGTAGAAAATGGCAATAAATATTTAGTCTTGAAGAATTTCCCAAATAAAGAGTTCATTTGTGAAAAGCTCTCAAAAATCGCAAATAATATTGAAATTGTTCAGACAAAGTATTATTGGACTGCTTTCGGAGAAATAAAAAATAAAAATTGATGCTAACAAGGGTGACTTCATCCATGTCCGCTAATCGCGTCCACGGTGAGTAGCCCGGTCGTTGATCCGCCATCACTCCGCTCCGGAGGGCAGATCAACGTTGTGGGTCGGCGCTGATTTCGGCGTTGAACATGGGGGCAGTTAATATCATTCCACCATGATGACTGTCCCAACAATTGACTGCTGGGTAGCGGGAAGTCACCAAGCGAGTCTGCCTAAAATTGATCAAAAAGATTAGACGGCAGACAACAATAGGTAAGCGAGGTGCCTGTTAAAAGACACAGCGCCGCCCCACAACGTTCTCAGCAATAAATGAAAATCTACCTTATTAAGAATAATATGAAAACAATAGTTCTATTAATTCTTTTGTCTAGCTTATCTTGTATAACTACTGAAGATTATATAATTAGAGTGAAGACTGGACAGAAGATTGAATTTCAAAAAGAGGAATATAGCCTCAGATATTTTCAGATTAAATTTGAAAAGTTTATAGAGGATCAGAAAGAAGTAAAAGATAAAATCTATCTAAAATTTTTAGTAGAAGATAATGTTGATGTATTTTTTATGAAAGAAGTAAAAAAGTCAATAAGAAATCATTTTAATTATATCAATGTAATTGTTTACTCACCCATTGGAAAAGAATCCATAGTTAGGTTTCCACCGAATAGCAATACTAAAGTTGACCCCTCGAAACTTAAGAAGAGAAACCTTCTAAATTTAACATTATCAGAAGAAGGGAAAATATATATTGATTCTATATCAGATTCAAACGAATTTAAAAAAGATATTAAAAAGCTCGCTTATGATTTTTTAAGAAATGAAAAAAAAGACCCAAACCTTCCCGAAATGAGGCTAGAATTTATTGAAGGAATTGGAGAAGTAAGAGTTGCCTCAAAGTCAATAATAGCTTTGTATTCATCAAGAAAAACGAAATATATCGATTATTCAGAAATTTATTCTCAATTGAAAGAAGTATACGAAAAAATCTGGAATGAAGATTCAAAGAAATACTTCGAGAAGAAATATAATGATTTAACGCCAAATCAGAAAAATAAAATAAAGAGAATAACACCTTATGTTTTGAGTGAAATATAAAAAACTGCTGAGAACAAATGCTACTCGTCAATATCGGCTAAACGCAGATACTGCGAGTAGCAATACCGTTGATCTGCCATCACTCCGCTCCGGAGGGCAGATCAACGTTGTGGGTCGGCGCTGATTTCGGCGTTGAACATGGGGGCAGTTAATATCATTCCACCATGATGCTGTCTCAACAATTGACTGCTGGGTAGAGGGAAGTCACCAAGCGAGTCTGCCTAAAATTGATCAAAAAGATTAGACGTCAGACAACAATAGGTAAGCGCTGTGCCTGTTAAAAGACACAGCGCCGCCCCACAACGTTCTCAGCAATAAACCTAAAACTAATTGAGAAAAATCAAATGTGTAAAACACCAACTATTTAAAAATTTGCATCTAATAAGGTAAACACTAATTATGAAATACAGCGTTATCATATTCGTAGTATCGTGTATACTTCTATCAGCCTATTCGTGTATTAATAACCAATCCGAACAAAGAGGAAGTATTAAGTCACCTCTCAAGCCTGACACGATAATTCAATCGGAAATTGAAGATACAGTTGACAAAATCAATATTGAATTGGAGAAAGGAAGTGAGGAAGCTGCGGAAGTGGATAGTAATTCAAATGATCTTTGCGATTTAATAATTACTGAATTATCATGGAAAACAAGAGCTATTCCTGTTTCAGATGTAGGAAACCCAAAGCCGGCAAGATGGTCTAACAAAATATATGTACATGTGAAAAATATTGGTAAAAAAGACTATAATAGCGATTTAATTTTCAAAACAAATTTTCGTCACATTGTACAAGGTGCTGACCCAGATTTGATTGCATTCCAAGAGGTTTTTTATCATAAAAACTACTTTAAGACAAAAAACTATATCTCTCCCAAAATAAAAAGTGGTAAAGATAAAACCTTTAAAATAGAATATGAATCAAAGAATATTGTAGAAAATATAGAATTGGTAGTTGAAGTAAATCCTACGAAATGCAAAATAAGCGATAGAATAAAAAGTAGGTTATTAAATCAATCTATAGAATATAAACCAGTTGAAGAAAGCGATTATACAAATAATAGGACTGTTTTGATGATTGGGAAATATGTAAATAAATGAATACTGCTGAGAATCGAGTAGATGCCCCAACTAGAAAACCAGCCGAGGTGCACCTACGCCTCTAAAGAGTCGCACAAGTCTCACACCACGAAACGTACGGACCCCGTACCTCGTGATTCACAAAACAGTAGTTATTTTAAGATATTTATCGTTAAGAAAATATTCCAAGAAAGGAATATATCTTCGCTGCCTTAATCTTGCTTCCGTGACTATTGTCTCTGTTTGTGCGTGCTCCCGAACGTCATGAACAATAAATACTAAAAAGTAATATATTTACGTTTTAAACAATAAAATCTAGTATGAAGAGATGTATTTTATTATTTTTAATTACTTCAATAAGTTTTGTTTTAAAAAGTCAAGATGATTTTACAAAAACGTATTATCCTCAAATTAACAAGGCAGAATTAGAAATAGTACAAGGAAATTATAAGAAAGCGCTCTTACATTATAAGAAAGCCTTTAAATCCATAAAAGTAAGTGGGTTTGGAAAAGATTATTATAATGCGTCCATGTGTTGCAATCTTCTGGGAGAATTGGAATTGGGCTTTAAATATATAGAAAAGATAATAGGGAAAGGTGTAGCATATAATTTTTTCAAGATGAATGAACATCATTTTGAAAATCTAATATACGACACTAGATGGGATGATATTATGACGGAATATCAAAGCAGACAAACAGCATCATTTGGAAGAACCGTTAGTGTTCTCATACAAGGAACGTTGGGAGAAATATTGTTTAGAGATACTGAAAGTCGAGAAGCGAGAAAAAGAGGAGAAAAGGTAAATGTAGTAAAATCAGATTCACTAAATATAGCAAGTCTACTAAAAATAGTAGCGGAGGAAGGCTTTCCAAGAGAAGAAGTTATAGGAATGCGAAACGCAACAGATATAAGTAATGATTTCTATCAATTGGTAATATTACATCATATGAGAAACTGGTCAAAAGATAGACAGAAAGTAGATTTGAGACCAATGATAAAGGAGTGGATAAAAGAAGGAAGAATGTATCCAGAAACGGGCATGGACTTTATTAATTTTGGAAATAGTTTGGTAGAACGAGAATATCCAGTGTCTTATGGTCGAGTAAACATGATCAGATTTATGGGAGATGATTCATTTTATACAAAAAACTATACAGCGGAAGAAATGCGAGAAATAGACAAACAAAGATCCGAATTAGGCTTAGAGTCAATCAAAGAATATGAAAGTAAACAAGCATTTCAAATTGAAAATGGACTAAGAGAAAGCCGCTTTCAAATAGTTAGAATACCCTATGATATGTATCCAATAGAATTCAAAGAAGAAATGAACTTGAAGAAGATTGAATAAAGCACCTAACATCGTATCTATGCCCATTCCGTCTAAACTGCGGATTGGCGTAGATCCCATCATCAGCATCCACTAAACAAACAAAAAAAAATTGGAAAATAAATACAGCATTTCTACCGAAAAGCAATTGTTGGATATTGAAATGATTCATGATTTTTTATCAACAAAAGCATATTGGAGTCTAAAGATTCCTAAGGAAACCGTAATTAGGTCGATAGAGCATTCTCTTTGCTTTGGGGTATACAAGGATAGCGAACAGGTGGGATTTGCCAGGGTGATAACCGATTATTCGACCATTGCTTATTTGGGGGATGTTTTTATTCTTGAAGCACACCGAGAAAAAGGACTTTCAAAACTTTTGTTGCAGGCTATAATGAATCACGCTAAACTACAAGGGTTGAGAAGGTGGATTTTACTGACAGGAGATGCACATGGTTTATACAAAAAGTTTGGCTGGACAGCATTAGCTGATTCCACCGTATGGTTGGAACTGAATGACCGTAATGTATATCAAAAAAATGACTGATTTCGTAGATTATACGAAGCAAGAATTAAATGCTCACTTAATGATAAAAAAATTCTCAGAAAATGCTGATCCCTCATAGCAACTCTAAGGCGCTTTAATACGAACTTATTGATTGATGTTCTAGCCGTTTTTTAGCGGCTCATGATTTGAAGTATTACGGTAAGGTCTTGATCGTCCAATGGTTTTATTTTTTCCATAGAAAGGCTATAATTTGTTATATTGTGGGTGTGGAGTTGTTGGTGGCAAGTAAAAAGTAAAAGCAATGATTTACATATCAATTTTAATGGCACTAATCGGAAATTTAGAAATTGAAAAATCAGAATTAAATCAAACTTGGATTCTGACAGATTACTCCCCAAAAGGGTGGCATTTTTCTTCCGAGAAAATTGACATTTTAAAATTTAGTAAAAATTCAATTTTAGAAATGATAAGTATAGAAGACGGAATGATTAGAAGTATAAATTACGAGCTAAATGAAGAAAAAGAAATTATCTTAAAATCAGGAGTGAACTTTGGGCAAATAATATCAGTAAATAAAAACCAATTGGTAATTCAACATGGTAAAGGAAATACTTCAATAGAAAAAATATATTCACCTCTACCCAAAAGTGAATTAGAATTTTCTAAATCTGAAATCATTCAACAAATAAAAAGTCAAAATTGGAGTTCAGAATTAGAAAGACCAAACAACAAAGGTAAAATGGTTTTGACATTAGGTGAAAGCGAGAAAGGAATTGAATTTGAAATGCAATTGGCAATAAAATCTGAAAAAGGAAAAATCATTATGCCTTTCGAATTGAAAAGAGTTGAAAATTGTTGGTTTCTTAGTTGTCAAATACCAGATGTTTTTGGTGGCTCAGAAAGTTCAAATTATGGAAAAGAAAATTATATAGTTAATAAAATAACAAAAGATGAAATCATCATCTCATTCGGTTCTGATAACGGATTTAGAGTTCAATCATTTACAAAAGAAGAATAAAAAAACCTGTGTCAAATCGCGTAGATGGCCCCAACTAGAAAACTAGCCGAGGTGCACCTACGCCTCTAAAGAATCGCACACCGCGTAGCGTACAGATCAGGTAGTTAGAATGTCAATACGCTATATTCGCTCCGTACTTCATCTAGCCAGACCGTCAAATAACATAAAAAATACGCTATGAATAAAAACAATATATGGATATACCTGATTTTGGGAATAATGATGTCCTGTCAAAATCCAGAACAAAAAATTAATAATGGTAATGAAATTCCATCTGATTTAAAACAATCCATAATTAATGTAGAAGTTTTAAATGGTACGCAAAAAAATAGTTATACATTTTCTGACCAACTCGGCTATAAAGAATTTCAGATTAACAACAACCAATTTTCTTTCTCAGTAAATATTTCGGAGCCACAGATTAGTAAACTATCAATTGAAATGAATGCCAACATCAACTTTTTTATAGAACCCGGTGATACCTTAAATTTAAAATTCGCTGAAGAAGATATTTATAATAATTTCGGTTTTGAATTTAATGGGAAGAATAGCCATATCAATAATCTTATTGGAAAAATTGACAAAACATTAAAGCATCAGAATACTTCTTTTAACCATTTTTTCAATTGTGAGCCTTCTATTTTTATCCAGAAAATGGATTCATTAAAAAGAGTATGTTCCAATTATTTTGAATCATTTGTAAATCATTCTGAATTTAAAATTTCCGAAAATAATTTAGACCTTATAAAAAGTTATATTAACTACAAAATTGGATGGTATTACTCAATTTATCCTATAAAATATGAATATGTTTTTAATAATGGAAAGCTGGAAGTTCAAGAAATTAATAGAAAGTTAGCATCAGAAGTTATCATAACCACTAAAAAAACTTTAAATAATATTTCATATTTAGAATATATAAATGCTGAAGTATACAAGACAACAAATTTTATATTCCAAAGAGAAGATTATAATAGAAGAACAAATATTTTTCCAGATTTAGATTTATACTTTTATGTAATTGATTCGCTCACTTCCAATAATTTAGAACAAGCATACTTAAAATTTAACAGATTACAATATGCATTTTTTATGCGAGATCAATCATTTTCAAAGTATTCAACTAGATTCATTAAGGAATATCCACAATCGAAATATGAAGAAACTATTACCCAATTGGAATTGGATCTAAAAGAATCGATACTGAATAAAGAAGTGATTAATAAGTATAGTTTTTACGATATAAATAATAAAAAAAGAAATTTATCAGAATTTAAAGGTAAAGTTATTTACATTGATTTTTGGGCTACCTGGTGCGGCCCATGTATAGATCAAATGAAGTATCTCAATGAAGTAGCTAAGCAATTTAACAAGGAAGATAATCTGAAAATACTTTGTATTTCATTAGATAAAAGAAATAATTTTCAAAAATGGGGAAAGACTATTCAGATAGAAGAAATGAAAGGAGAACATTGGATGGCAGAGAATGCGTTTAAATCTGATGTTTGCAAAGATTTTCGAATTCTAGGAATTCCTCGATACATCCTATTTGATAAAAAAGGTAATTTATTTGATGCTAACGCAATAGCACCTAGCGATGATAGAATTATTAAAGTCTTAAATAAATTAGTCAATGAATAAAACATCCCACCGCTCCCTACCCTACTCTCTCGCCCCAAGCAAAAAACGAATAATAAGCGCATTAAAAAATTAATGGATGTATGTTTACGTCTCAAACTTATTTATTGATGTTCTAGCCGTTTTTTAACGGTTAATAAACGTTTGATTAACCGTTAAAAACAGCTAATGATTTGAAGTACTACGGTAAGGTCTTGATCGTCAATCGGTTTTATTTTTTTTAATAGGAAGAATATAATCTGTAATATTGTGGGTGTGGAGGTGTTGTGGCTAATAAAAAATCCACGAAACTACTCAGGCCTAATGAATTATAATTGATTGGAATTAACACATATAGAAAGATTAAAATAGGAATCAAAAAATCATATAAATCTAGTTGAACAAAAAATGTCAGCTAGATTTTCTTATTTTGGAGTATAATTTAAACGTCAAACAATAAAATTACAAAAAACTGGTTAAAAAGTAGTGTAGTGAAATACTAAAATGACCTGTGTAGCCACAAATTCACGAAATCAATCAATAATCTTATTAACCTAAAAGAAAATGAATAAAATATACTTAGTATTGGTGATGTCCATAATGACAGTGAATATATATTCACAAAATCCAATTGAAAAAGAAGGATCAAAGATTAACTATGTGGATGAGAATAATTTAAAACAAGGTTTATGGAGAATATACTCTGAGAATGAAGATAAAGCGCCAAAAGGGAAAATTTTTCTTGAATGTGAATTTACCGATGGAAAAATTGATGGAATCATAAGTGTTAAGAAAGGGAAAAAATTACAAATAGCAATAACACCAATTCCAAATAAAAATAAAGCGACCTTTAAGGCATATAAACGTTCAAAAGAAATAACAGGTTACATTACAAGAAGTAAGAAAGGAACTAGAGTTTTAGATTTGGAAGGAAACGAATTATCAAAAAGTGAAAGTAATTGGATAAAGGAACGCATTGAATTTTTTGCATTGACTTATGGAGGTACTGAAGAATTAAAGAAAATCATTAGTAAAACTGCGAACACCAAGAATATAGATGGTAAGAAAGGTAGCATATATGTGAGTTATTTTGTCGATGAAAATGGTTACGTAAGAAATGCAAAAGTTATTAAAAAAGTAGTTGAGACAAAAGACGAGGAAGGTCTGTTGGCTAAGGAAGCATTGAGAGTTGTAAACTCATTGCCAAGGATGCAGCCTGCTTTTCAGGGTTTCAGATTTGTGAAAGTAAAATATAAATTGCCGATTCACTTTTAGGAAAAGGTATTCTTGGAAAATACTAGCCATAATAATAACGGCTGAAAGTCGTGGCGAAGCCCGACGTTCGGCCGTTGTTGAACTGCCCGTTCCGACGGATGCCGGAAAAGCGTAGCTAGTTAAAATCCCCATTGTCTGCTATGGATTTTCAAAAGGGCATTAATTTTTCTAAAAGCTAAGTTTGTAGCGTCAGTCCAAAAATCTGATCGATATTTGGTTATGAGGTTTTAAAAAAGGGAAGGAATAAAACCTATATCTGCTAAATTTAGTTAAAAAATCGCCTATTTTTTTGGCATTTGGCATCGTAATCTTAGGCGACCTAAGGTCACCAATAAAAAAGTCGATCAATCTAAGTACGCGCTCGCCCTAAATACTCGGGCGGAGACTTATTTCGTTCCCAACTATCAATTCTGATCAAGGTCCCTTTACCGCAACAAGTACAAACTTTCTTTTTTATACCAAACAATCTTGCTTTTGCAAATGCCCGTCGCTCGGTCCGGTTTAAAGCCAAGTGAAGTTTGTTCAACGTTGGTGGCAATTAGACAAAAGAAAAATATCTTCAGAATTGAAGTTAACCTTAATATTTCCTGATTTAGTAAAGGAAAGTTCAAATCCTTCATCTTCAACTAAGGAAGCCCATTGCTCGAAGTTTTTTGATTTGATAATCATTTTATCACTTCTGATTACTCTCCAAAAAGGTAGTTTTTCATCTAAATCTTCTAAATTAAAGCGATTAGCAATTTTCTTTATGGCATTGCCAGTTCTCATTGGACATGTAACAGTTGTACCATGCTTTTTAGATAAAAAAGAAGTGATTTGATTTATGGTTGTTAATTTATTAGCTGGAATTGAGCCAATTACCTCTTCTATTTCTGATAGAGAAGGATGTAACATTGTTCCTTTACCATAATATTTTTCCATTTTTGGGGGAATGTCAATTATTTTAACTTTTTGCATATTCGATTCGTTTGTAGAGCTTTGAAGCTATAAAGTTTGCAATGACTAATTCAATCAGACTTAGAGGTAGAGTAATCCATAAAATCGACCAATCTGTATATCCCATATTGGCTGCTCCAACCCAATAAAGAACAAAAAAGAATATCCAAGCTATTGTAGCTGAAATTAGAATTGAACGATTATTATTTCCGAACCTTTGAGCATATAACCAGAAAAGAAAAACAGTCATAGCTGTAAGAATTGTATCCCAAATCCCCCAGATGCTAAAAATAGTCCAATTCATGTCTGCAACGGTCTCTAAACCATTCCAATATTCCTTTACCCTTGGAATGACAAAAATAAAATAACGGAACACCTCTGAGGCATTTACCCAAATGCTCGTAATTAACACGATAATTAGAAAAGACTTGAAATTGAAATCAGTTTTATACATTAGACAAAATGGATTTAATATTTTCAAAAACTATAGATGGTGTTTCGTATTTCGGAACTGAACGATAAATTGCTATTGATTTTTCCGCATCATCAATTTTCTGCATTAAATCAAGACTTCTCTTGTTCAAGTTTGCAAATCTTAACTGTTGAGGTTCGATAATATTTTCATCTATCAAAAAATCAATTTTCTTTTTGCATCTACAGGGATTAGACCTATTCACTAAGCCACACTTTTGATTCAAGAAATTTCTAATCTTTTGACGAGAGCGGGATAGTTTCTTTCTGAAATTTTCAGGGGATATTTCTAAGATGACTGCTCCTTCCTTACTATTAAATTCAAGAATTTCTGAAAGGATATAAACTATCCTATCTATCGGGTTAAGACACAAGAGTAGCCCTTGAGTACAACTAACTTTTACTTCTTCTTCCAATAACTTTAATTCTCCTTCATTTGAGGCATAGGCTACCTCATTTGAATGACCGGCGTCAATAAGTGAAGCATATTCAGAGAAAGGCATTGCAAACTCCTTTGATTTTTTACCTTTTTGAGTTAAGAGATAATTAGTTGCTATTCGGTAAACCCAAGTGGAAAATTTACTCTTAAAATTGAATGTACTCAAATGAGTAATAACTTTAATAAGTATTTCTTGGGTTGCATCTTTAGCATCTTCTGGAAACAATAGCATCTTAAGGGAAATATTATAAACAAAATCCTTAATGCACAAAATGACTTCTTCCAATGATTTTTTATCACCAGAATTAGCTTCTCGAATTAGTATTTCTATTGGTAACTGTTCAGCCCTAATGAGATCTGGTTAAGGTATATGTTATAGAATTATCCATAAACAAGTTGTTCAATGCATCAAAGACATTGATGTTTTGTTTACGAGCCGTGACGATAAAGCTTCGAATTCTAGTAAAAATTT
>CALFWZ010000187.1 GCA_937928405.1 uncultured Saprospiraceae bacterium | reverse complement strand
ACATCCCGATTTTTCTCTGATCTTTTAATATCAGAAATCGTTATTTTTCTTGACAAGCCAAAGAGGATTCTCTCAAAAAATGCCTCATCTGATGATTAAAATATCAATCACAAATCAGGAACTTATTAATTGGCCGTTACTTACTCTGTCTAATAATTTCTTCGAGCGCATCAAGATGATCGGTAAAAGCTTTTCTTCCGATCTCGGTGACTGCGTAGGAAGTTTGAGGTTTACGGCCAATAAATTCTTTTTTAATTTTAATAAATTCATTGGCTTCTAGTTTCTTCAAGTGGCTGGCAAGTGTGCCGTCTTGTAGTCCCAACATTTCCTTAAGGGTTGTAAAATCTACCCACTCATTGACCACCAGCATAGACATAATACCTAGCCGTGTCCGATGGTCAAATTCCTTCCTAATTTTTGTAAAAAGATTTTTCACTGCTCGTATTTATAGTACATAATCAATCCGTAGACGATATGTAAAACCCCAAAACCAAACGCCCAGAATTCTAATCCATATCCCAGAAAAAACAGAGAAATAAGTCCTAAGATAATTTCTAATATTCCTAGATACCGAATATCATTTAAAGTATACTTACTCGCATTTAAACAAGCTAGACCATAAAAAACCAGGGTGGCCGGTGCGACCATTCCAAATAAATTATGATATAGCAAACCCAAGCAAAATATTCCACCAGC
This sequence comes from uncultured Saprospiraceae bacterium, assembly GCA_937928405.1. Taxonomy (GTDB): domain Bacteria; phylum Bacteroidota; class Bacteroidia; order Chitinophagales; family Saprospiraceae; genus JALZUU01. Next base: position 25,728 of record CALFWZ010000187.1, on the reverse strand, counting down.
CACCAAAGGGATAGCCATGTTTATTAACAAACGTCGAGAAGATGCATCCCACATTTTTAATCCTTTTTTACGAGCTTTTCGAGTCGTAAAAAAGATACCACTGCAAATGGCGAGTACCAACACTATCGCCGCATCAACTAAAAAGAACGTAAGATAGTGCATCCCACCCCGAGTAATGGTCTCAGCCGTTACATAGTAAGCCTTCTGCCCAGAAAATGGCGTAATACCTAGATACCAATACACGGCTGCGGCCCCTAAAAGGGCAAAAATACCTGCCGCTACGCCAGATAATCCACTCAAAGAAATAAAGCGAGAGGATTGCTCCATAAGTGCTCTTATTTCCGTTAGCGTTTCGAGATGATGTTTTTGTTGATCCATTACCATGATACCAATTGGTGATAAATTTGGTTTATTGTAAAGTACTTTGAAAATCAAAGTTAAAACTAAAAACGGTAGTATGCAAGTTTTTTATTTAAAAAGTAGGTCTTTTTTCAACTTAGTTGTCTTTAAAGCAAATAGCTCCTAAAACATAAATTGCTCGGTGCATTAGACTTTATTCTGGAATTTATTGGACCGTGTAAACATTCTTTTACCTATAAAATTTTCAATATGAAAAGAAGATTAACCTTTTTTGTAGTTACTTGTTGTGCCTTATTTTTAATCTCTGGAACTATTGACCTAAACGATTTATTCGATTACGAAAACCAGGGTATTCCCAATTATATTACTAAAGACAATACCCCTAATGGCAATCCCATTACTAACGGTGGAGCTACTTTAGGGCGGGTATTATTTTATGATCAGAATCTGTCGGTTAATAATACTATTTCCTGTGCTAGCTGCCACAAACAGGAGTTGGCTTTTGGCGATGATGCAGTCGTTAGTTTAGGATGGAACGGAGTAGGTACTGGTAGACATTCTCCGCGTTTAGTTAATGCTCGATTTGGAGAAGAAGAAAATTTTTTCTGGGATGAACGTGCTAGTAGTTTAGAAGAGCAATCTACCATGCCAATACATGATCATATAGAGATGGGATTTAGTGGACAAAACGGGAATCCAGATATCGATTCATTGATCAATAAGTTAGAACGCATAGATTATTATCAGGCGCTTTTTACATTTGTGTATGGTGATGCGGATATAACGGAAAGCGAAATTCAGGATGCTCTTGCACAGTTTGTTCGAAGTATCCAATCTTTTGATTCGAAATTTGATGCTGGTCGAGCACAGGTCAATAATAACAACGCAAATTTTCCCAATTTTACTGCCCAAGAAAATTTAGGAAAAACGCTTTTTATGCAAAATGCTAATAATGGTGGAGCGAACTGTAACACCTGCCATAGTGCACCCGAATTTGATATCGATAGCAATAGCGATAATAATTCTGTTATTACTGTAGCGGGGAATGCTGGAGGAGTGGATGTGACCAATACTCGTTCGCCAACCTTACGTGATATGTTCGATGCTAATGGAGTGCTACATGGACCATTGATGCACGATGGAAGTTTTACGACGATGCTAGATGTAATTGACTTATATGATGATATTGATGTTGCTCAGAATAATACAAATTTGGATAATCGTTTACGAGGTGGAAATGGCGGCAATGGGCAAAACCTAAATTTGACAGTTGTCGAAAAAGAAGCCTTGGTGGCTTTCCTCAAAACCTTGACTGGGGTGGAAGTTTATACGGCTGAACAATGGTCGAATCCTTTTGACAATAATGGTTCCCTAGCAATACTTAACTCGCCGCTCCCGGTAGCATTGGTACGTTTTCAGGTGTCTGAAGAATTTGGTAATGTTTGGTTGACTTGGCAAACAGCGAGCGAGCATAATAATCGTGGTTTTGAAATCCAACATAGTTCAAATGCAATTGATTGGAAAAAGATTGATTTTGTGGAAGGGGCTGGAGATGATAATTCCACAAATGATTATTCTTTTCTCCATAGTACCCCCTTGGCAGGTATTAATTACTATCGTTTAAAGCAAGTGGATTTTGATGGAGCAACAGCATTTTCCAACACGTTATCTCAGTGGATCGATCAGGACGTATTCCAGTTTTCGGTTTACCCAAATCCAGTACAAGATTATCTGCGAGTCGATCTACCAGAAGGTAGTTTCGTGGGATCAATTATGGATGCAAGCGGTAGGATTGTAAATGAATTAACAATAACCAATGGAACGACGATTGACTTTACTCAGTTAGATGCTGGAGTTTATTTTGTTCGGATTGAAGATAAGCTAGGGCAGCAGGTTATTCAAAAAGTAATACGATTGTAGAATAATTTAAAAATTTTGAGTTGTTGAATTGGTACCAATTCAACAACTCAAAAAAGATGTGACAACTCAAACTTATTTACTGCACCATCAACTTAGCGGTACTTTTTCGATCGTCCATCAACACCTCAATAAAATAAGTGCCAGCCTGGAAGAGACCTTTGTCGAGGGTGTAATTATCACTACGAGTTTGCTCGTTAAGAACGAGTTTGCCATCCGCAGTGAATATGTGAAAAGTAACGATTTCGTTTGCTGGATTATCATATTCGATCACGGCGACGTCGCGAGTCGGGTTAGGACGAATGACCAGATTCTCGATGGTGAAATTTTCTAAGCTAGTTTCTAAACCAAAAGGATCGGACCATCTTGGTGCTGTCAGGAAAGATTCGTCGGTGAGGGTTTCCATAAAAGCAACCAATGCCTCTTTCTCAGTATCGGTAAAACCAAAACCGCCTGGAGGAAAAAATTCCATTGTCCACTCATTTTCTTCCACTTCATCGGAGTAGTGATTGACGACTTCTTCAAGCGTTTCGAAACGACCATCATGCATATAAGGTGCTGTTAAGTCAATATTTCTTAGTGTAGGAATTTTGAATAAATTTTCAAAGCCTGGTTGCCAAGTTCCTGCACCCGCATCCTCAGGATCTTCGGGAAGTCCATTATTGAAAATAAAAGGAAATATTTCTAGGACTGGAAAGCCAGTTGGAAAGATGTCTCCAAAAACATTATGCCCTCCTTGACTATGACATCCATTGCAATTGGCCGAAAAAAGATCGAGTCCTAATTGTTCTTGTGCGGTAAATCCAGCAAAACCATTAGCCGCTTCTTGATCAAAACGGGAATTGAAGGTAGTCATAGAAGAGATAAACTGTACGAGCGCCTCTGCAATTCGATCTTCCGTAATCTCGGAATCACCAAAAGCATCTGTAAATAGTTGTGGATAGTAACTGGTTTCGCCAAGTTTTTCGGCAATATCATCCATATCTGCTCCAATTTCGTTTTCGTCAGTCAAGGGAAGTCGAATCATCGTTCTTAAATCTGATTCACTCATATCCCAGAAAAAATGATCTTTATTGGTCCAAGCAATATCATTGAGATGCATAGAATTTCTTAATGTCGGTGCGGTTAGCCCATCACTTACTGGTTTGTTTTCAGCGAAAGACATCGCCTGATTGTGACAAGTAGCACAGGACATGGTTTCGAGAGACGATAGTTTTTTATCATAAAATAATACACGTCCCAAAGTAGCACCATTGTCGGTTATCTCTGCAAAAGATAAACTGTCGATACCACCGCCTTCGTAACCTAAGTCGATGGTATCATCTTCCGCACTGAGCAGGTGATCTGGAAAGGTTATATTAGAATAATCATAAGGATCATCTGGAAGGTCGGGAACGTCGTTGACGGTAGTGAAAATAAAATTAGAAACCGTAGGTCGGCTAATCGTAAAAGCAAGGGTGGAAAAAACCACTGCCAAAATGAAAAATCTTTTCATGATAAAGGGAATTTAGTTTTAGTTCCGAAAAATGTGCTTGTGTAAGACTAAAGATACAAAATATTATAATACGGTGCTGACAAATCTGTGACAAAAGTAAATAAGAAGCGTTAATCTAGGTGATTACTATTTTCCTCTTCCAATAATTTTATGAATTATCCAGCGTTCGATAGGGAGAGCCTTTTAATCCTTCCCCAAAAACTAAACTTATTCTAGCTATAAAGATTTATAAGTGTATGATTAAAAATATCATTTTCATTTTGTTGATTGGTTTATTCTGTATCAATTCACTATCTGCACAACGCTATCGAACGGCAGCAGGACTACGCTTAGGGAGTCCTTTTGGGTTAACTGTACAGCAGGTGTTATGGGGACAAAATACGTTGGAAGGTATTTTGACTTTTAATCCAAAAGCCAATGAATCTTCACTAACGCTTTTATTTGAAAATCACCGTAAGATTTTATCCAAAAGATTCAACTATTATGTAGGAGTTGGACCGCACATTGGTTGGATTGAAGATCAAGAAGGATTTGATAACCCATATGGCGTTAGTTTTATTGGAGGAATAGAGTTCGCCATGAAAAATACGGTTCTGTCCTGGGATTATAAACCTGCCGTGAATTTATCAGGTGGACGTAATACGATTTATCACCAAACGGGTATCAGCCTTCGTTTTATTCTTATCAAGAAAAAGAAGAAAAAAATCAATTGGAAATTTTGGCAAAAACGCGATAAGAAAAAGAAGAAAAAAAGGTAACTTGTGCAGCTATTATTAATGTAATGATATGGTAAATTTTCTAAGAAGCTTATTATTATTGATACAATGATTTATTGAGCATTTTTGCCAGTTAGCTGGTTGGCTATTGGCTAGTTAGCTTCCTTCTAACGCATTTTACGAATAAGGGAAGCCAACTAGCTAACCAGCAAACAGGCCAACTAGCAAATTATTCAGTTACTTTGTTTCAAAATTAAAGAATACCGAACCATTGATTATTGAAGGTGTTAAAAAAAAAGAATGAGGAAATCTTATGGAAATACTTGGTGGGGAAAACAATGGCTGAATGCATTAAACCAAATTGATTTTTCTAATCGATTGCCTCGTGGGCGTACCTATGCCAATAAAGGACTAGCTCGTGATATTCAAATTGCGGAGAATAATATTTCTGCCCAGGTACAAGGCACCCGACCTCGCCCTTATAAAGTTTCTTTTACCGTCCCACCTTTTTCTAATAAAGAAAAGGCAAAAATTGTCGAAGCAGTCATTGAACACCCAATGCACTTATCCGCTCTATTAAATCGGAAATTACCGCCGGCTCTCATGGAACTTTGCGCTCGAAAAGGGGTAGCGCTTTTTCCCGCATCATGGAATGATCTCGAAGGTAGTTGCTCTTGTCCCGACTGGGCAGTGCCTTGCAAACACATGGCGTCCGTCATTTATCTGGTCGCTAACGAAATTGATCAGAATCCTTTTTTGGTTTTTGAATTACATAAATTTGATTTATTCGATGCACTTAAAAAGGCAGGGTACACTACCCAAGAACATCAAGATATTCGCATCCTTTCCTTAGCACGTTTGTGGGAGGATTTGACAGAAGAGCCATCATCTACAAAAAGTCCAGTACTTGGATTAGACCAAATAGATTTTTCAGTGATCCCAGCTTTGAAAGAAGATTTGATGGCCATACTTTCTAGCAAGCCGGTTTTCTTTCCCGCGGGTGATTTTAAAAAAATAATTGACACCAACTATACTCGCCTTAGCAAAGGGTTGTTGAAAAATGCTACCTCAGATACCCCTTCGACGGTATTGGATACGCAAAAAGATTCGATAGAGGATTTAGAAATTATTCTATCTGAAAAAGGTGCCTTTTTGGATGTTAGTTTTCGCGATAAATCTAATCAGATTTTATTGAGTATAGCCAAGCTAGACGAGCTGATGGACTGGCTAAATGAATTGTCTTTTCTGCGAATTCAACAATACGCGCCGGCATTACGTGGTTTGTGGATAGCGTGGGTGTATGCACAACAACTAGCTAAGCAAGGAGCAATCATTCCGCAATTATTGGTGGTTGAAAACGAACAATATATCGTTCGCTGGATTCCCGCTTTATTAAATCCGGTAATAAAAAATCTCCACGATTTGGTGAGTGCATTGGTTCCAGAAAATATATTGTTTTATAAAGTTGGAACAAAAATTAAACAACCTATTACTGCTGATGGCTTTACGGCACTGGTGAGTATTTTTTCAACCCAATTAGTCACCAAACATGCTAATGTCAAAGATCGCCTCTGGCCAATAGAAGTGGTTCAATTATTTTTTAATCAAAAGGTGGAACCATTCAATGATTATGAAACCAAAGATTATCCGATAGCGATCCAATTATGGCTCAACAAATTTTATATCATTGAAAAAGATTTTGTTCCAGTCATTAAAGTGGATGATTCGGAGGAAGGATTTTCGGTGGAAGTGGCTTTTGAAGATAAACGAAAAAAGACGCGTCCTGTTTTTGGCCTGAAAGCATTATTAGAAAAAAAGCAGTATGCTGATATTAGAATGGATGCCTTGCGAGATCTTGCAATGCTATCTGAATATTTTTCTGGGATTGGTGACTTGGTCAAGCTAAAAGGAAAAGTTCCTTTGCTTTTTGATGAAATAGAATTTGTAGATATTCTTTTTAAAATATTACCAACCATCCGGTTATTCGGAATCAAAGTGGTATTGCCAAAAGCACTACGCAAGATCATCAAACCGCAGCTGTCCATGCAAATTTCAGCCGATAATGCTGCGGTGGTTAAGAAGAAATCTCTAGTTAATTTAGATGAACTGCTCAATTTTGATTGGCGGATTGCACTCGGAGATACCACGATATCGCGAGCGGAATTTTTAAAAATGATCAAGCAATTTAAAGGGATTGTTCGTTACCAAAACCAATATATCTTTTTCGACGAAGCTGAACTTACTAAACTAATTCAAGCTTTAGAAAATCCACCAGAACTAGACGGACAAGAACTTTTACAGATTGTTTTAGCCGACGAATACAAAGGCGCTAGTATAGAAATGACACCAGCACTTCGTCAATTAATAGATGAGCTACTCGGATCAGAAACCATCGAACCACCGATTAGTTTGGAAGCTACGCTACGACCCTATCAACAAAGAGGATATGAATGGCTGTACAAAAATACAAGACTGGGATTCGGAAGTTTATTAGCGGATGATATGGGTTTAGGCAAAACGCTGCAGGTAATAACAACTTTACTCAAACTAAAAGAAGAAGGACGCTTCGATGAGGAGAAAGCGCTGGTGGTCGTACCGACTACGTTGTTAACCAACTGGGATAAGGAAATTAAAAAATTTGGACCAGAATTAATCACCCATATCTATCATGGCCCAAATCGAAAACTCGCGCCGATTGAGGAGGCAGATGTATTGTTGACGACTTATGGTGTAGCGCGAGGAGAAGTAGCTAAATTGCAAAAGTACCATTGGTTGATTATGGTCATCGACGAAGCACAGAATATTAAAAATCCCTCGACGGCACAAACCAAAGCCATTAAAAAACTCAAAGTTCCTATCAAAGTGGCCATGAGTGGAACACCCGTAGAAAATCGGATGAGTGAGTACTGGAGTGTTTTTGATTTTGCTAATAAAGGGTATCTCGGAAGCTTAAAAAAATTTAAAGAGGAGTACGCCAAACCTATCGAAGCAGATCGGGATTTAATGAAACTAGAAAAGTTTAAAAAAATCACCGCGCCTTTTATCATGCGGCGAGTTAAGTCTGATAAATCGATTATCAAAGATCTCCCTGAAAAAATAGAGCAAGATCAGTATTGTCAACTAACGCCAGAACAAGCGGCGGTCTATCAAAACGTGGTGGATAAAACCATGAAGCGGGTAGAAACGGCCGAAGGAGCCGAGCGAAAAGGAATTGTCTTGATGTTAATTACCGCACTCAAACAAATTTGTAATCATCCTTATCAATATCTAAAAAAAGGAGATAAGGGCGCTAATTTATCAGGTAAAACCATGCTACTATTTCAGTTGCTACAACAGATTTTAGATAGTGGTGAAAAGACGTTAATCTTTACCCAATACCAGAAGATGGGTACCTTGCTGCAAGAATTACTAGCGGATAATTTTGAGTTGACCGTACCGTTTTTGCACGGTGGAGTTAGCCGAAAGGGTAGGGATGCGATGGTAGAAGATTTTCAGAATAATCGTTCTACCCGCGTGATGATCTTATCACTCAAGGCGGGCGGTACAGGTCTTAATCTAACGGAGGCCAGTAATGTGATTCATTACGATCTGTGGTGGAATCCAGCAGTGGAAGCACAGGCGACGGACCGAGCGTATCGGATCGGACAAAAGCGAAATGTGATGGTCCACCGTTTTATTACCCAAAAAACTTTTGAAGAGAAAATAAATGAATTACTGAAATCTAAAAAAGAGTTGGCTAATCTAACCGTAGCAAATGGGGAGAAGTGGATTGGAGATTATGATAATGAGGAGTTACGGGAATTGGTTAGCTTGCGGTAGTTGAATTTGCTGATTGGCCAACAAGCTAACTGGCAGATAACAGAGGTTTGTCAAAAGCAGATAGACTTGTCATTTAGTCGAATTATATAATTTGTTCAATCTAAAACATTTATGAAACAGACATTAGCACAGCTGGCCTTAGTGGTAAAAGACTACGACGAAGCGATTGATTTTTATACAAAAAAATTACATTTTCAACTGATCGAAGATACCAAACTTAGCGAGGTAAAACGCTGGGTAGTAGTCAAGCCACCAGGATCAACTGCCGCAGGTTTGTTATTAGCTAAAGCTGCTAATGAAGAACAAGCTTCTCGCATTGGCAATCAGACAGGAGGACGGGTTTTCTTGTTTTTGTACACAGATGATTTTGACCGTGATTTTAAAAATTTACTGGACCATAATATCACCATCGTGCGGCCACCCAAGACCGAAGCATATGGGAAGGTAGCGGTCTTTGCGGATTTATATGGGAATTTATGGGATCTGATTGAGCCAGCATAAGCGTCTGAGGTTTAAGATTATTTTTATGGATAAATTTTCTATTTACAAATAAAAGCAGTTTTCCAAAAAAATGAAAAACTGCTTTTATGTCTAAGGATTATAACTTTGACCTGCTACTAAAAACTATCGATCCATTCTTTGATTTGATCTTTTGTTTTTCCTGTTGCTTCTTGTAACCGTCCCATCAATTGGTCTTCTTGTCCTTCTTGGTACATTAAGTCATTGTCGGTTAATTCGGCGTACTCTTCCTTGAGTTTACCTTTCATTTGATTCCAGTTACCTTTGATCTTATCTGCTAATGCGCTCATGATAATTTGTTTTGTGATTTAAAAATAATATTTATTTAAAAAATGTGTTTGATTGTTTTACTAAATAGGTTATAGCGAATTATCTAATTCTTTTTCTAATTTTTCCATTCTTGTTTTAACATCTACTTTAAAATCCTTCCATCCATCTGCTATTTGTTTGCCGATATTTTCGATGTCACGATCTAATTCTTTTAAGCTGTTCTCTAACTTATTTACTTGTACTTTGTATTCTGCTTTTGCATCATCGGAGGCATCCGCCATTTTAGTGCGGACTTCTTCCAATTCCTCGTTTATTTCCTCTCGTGTATCTTCGAGTTCTTGTTTTAAATCGTCGCGGTCGGACTCAAAGGAATTGCTTAGGTCGTCTGATACTTCTTCGATTTTGTCTTCCGCTTTTTCCGCGGGAGTTCTTTCTTGACAAGAAGTGAAAGCAAATAATGTGAATACTATTGAGCCGAAAATCAGCAATAAATTTTTCATGATTATTTCAGGTTTTTTAAAGATTAAAAAAATAAGCGTTTCGTTATTGGCTTCGATAATATAAAGGATGAAGAGGTAAAATGTTCAATGTTAAAAATTATAATTAGCATTAAAATAGGCTAACCACCTTGATTTGTGATTAGCCCATTTTTATTTTTTGGTAAAGTATTATTATTTAATAATTGGTCATTACACTGCTGGCTTTTTTTCTGAAATTCCAGTTTTGATTTCTCGATCATTATAGTTTTTCAATTCTACGATATCTCCTGGCATATAAAATCCGGCATCTTCTAATTGGGTCATGGCTTCATTGATGGCTTTAGTACGAACGGAGTTAGCAGGATAATTTTTATCAAAAGTATTTAACCAATACTGTACAGTCAGGTTGTAAGAGCTAGAATTGAGGTCACCCACCTGTACGGAAGGTCCTCGATCTCCTTGAAGAACCCCTCCAATACTTCCAATCGTATCTTGGAGGATAGAGATGGCTTTGTCTGTATCAGACCCATAGTCTAATCCAATGTTAAATTCGTGTCGCATAAATCCATCTAAGGTATAATTGAATACAGGATTTTTTATCACATTTGCATTTGGAATAAAAATGTCTTTTCCATCAAAAGATTTAATCTGTGTATTGCGAATGTTGAGGGCTACGACTTTTCCTTTTATACCGTCTAGCTCTACAGTATCTCCGACCCGAAATGGTCTGTTAAAAGCAAGAATAATTCCCGCCAAAAAGTTCTCACCAATATCTTTAAATGCAAAGCCAATCACTACTGCGCTGACGCTGGCACCTGTCAAAAGTCCTCCTGCTACTCCGGCCAATCCAATAATATTCATGACTACCATTAGGGCAAAAATGACGATAATTATTTTGATGATTCTGCTTAAAAAAGCAGCTAGCAATGGATCATCCATTCGTTCAGTCAGTCTATGGTTAGCGAGGTTTCGACTTTTATTAGCTATAAAAAGCAGGATATAAAAGCTTATAATTGCTAAGACTAGTTTTGGTAAAAGAATAATAAAACTGTCATAATAACTTTGCAAGTTGATCCATAGATCATTGAGGAACTCGTTATTCATTTTTTTTGATTTTTCAAGAGATGATTTATTTAATTTGAGGTCTTGTGTAAAAAGGATCAGTGCTAGGAAAGTTCAATACTAAATAGAAGAGAACGTTATATGGGTGGGTGGGCTTCTGTTGGTTGGTTATAAGTAATAAGATGCAGTGTTATCTGAAACTTTACTTTGGAATAGAAAATTTGAAAGTGGTGCCTTCTCCCAAAGTAGATGCTACTTCTATGGTTCCTTCCATTTCTGTAATAAGATTTTTGACAATGGAGAGACCAATACCTGAGCTTTTATTATCTTTAGCATTGGCTTTGTCAACCATATAAAAAAGTGTAAAAATACTTTTTATCTTATCTTCTGGAATACCACACCCGTTATCACTTATTTGAAAATGATGTTGATTTTCACCTTCGGTATGACTAATTTTTATCCATCCTTCTTCTTTGTCGTGGTATTTAATGGCATTGTTGATCAAATTGCTAAATATCTGTCGGAAAATTGCTTTAGAGCCTTGAACAACTGGGAGTTGGTCTGGGACAGTAATTGTTATATGATTTGGAACTTTCTGTTGTCTGATAATACTTTTGAGAAAATCACCAACCTCAATTTTTTCTTTTAGGGCACTAATATAATGAGTAGCCTGAGAATAGTTCAATATTCCGGTAACATAAGAGATGGCATCGGTTGCTGTTTCGTCGATGAGTTGGAGGTATTTTTTTCCAGTATCGTCTAGTTTATCCTCATAGATTTCGTTGACTGCCTCTGCTAGATGTTTCATGTTGCGGAGTGGTGCTTTGAGGTCATGAGAAATGATGTAGTCATATTCCTGAAGGTGTTTATTCGTTCGCAGTAAGTGCTCTTTGCTTATTTCTAAATCTGCGATTGTTTTGCGTAATTCCAGTAAACGTGTTACTTGTTGTCCTAAAACTTTTAGTGTTTCTAGCTGTGTTTGGCTGAGTTCATTTTTTTTAACATCTAAGACACAGATGCTTCCTAAGGGAAATCCAGCTTTATTTACTAGTTGGACTCCAGCATAAAAGCGAACTTGAAACGGTCCAGTCACTAGCGGATTATTTACGAAACGAGGATCTTTGGTGGCATCATTTACTACCAATGGTTTACTCGTATCAATCATACCATGAGCGCAGAAGGTGAAATTTCTTTGGTTTTCGGATAAGTCTACCCCAACTTTAGATTTGAACCACTGTCGTTCTCGCCCCATAAATGTGATGAGTGCAACGGGTACTTGACAGATTTCTGAAGCGATTTTGGTCAGATTGTCGTAATCACTTTCGGGGAGAGAATCCATGATGTTATATGCACGTAGCGCGGATAGTCTTTCTTCTTCGTTTTCTGGAATGGGGGGAAGTATCATGGAGCTTTTAGTTAAGAATCAGGAAAATTAGGATGGATTTTTTAGTTCGTCCAAGAGCTTTACCAATTCATCTTTTTTAGAAAAATCGCCAGATTCTTTTAATAGGGCGGTTGCTTTCATAATTTTTAATCGCTGTTGGTTCTGCACTTTTATTAACTCTTTCTGCATATTGATTCTATCGGCTATTTTGTCCATGATTGGTTTTAATTTCATGTGCAACGTCGAGAGTTCATCTTTTAGAATGAATCCGTCGGCTAGCCCTAGTACTACATCTGCCACAGGATCGGATTTATGTAGACCTCCTGTTACAAAAACGAAAGGTATAAATGGTTTTTTCTCTTTGACATGCATCAAAGCATCGAGGCCCGTATAGTCTGGGAGATTGTAGTCGGCTAAAATAAGGTCTGGTAAAAACCAGTCAATTTTATCTAAAAAAGTACTTTTATTGTCAGCGATTAAAAATACGCTGTTTGGCTCATATTTGAGCACTTGTCTTTTTACCAAAATCTGATCTGGTTGTTGATCTTCAAGGATCAGTACTTTTAAGGCGGTTATTTTATCAGAATTCATTAGAGATTATCCGAATTTAATTCACGTAAAAATAATAAAAAAAATATGGGGAATTAAGATATTTTTTATTGTTGGAGTATGGTAGCGCATAGAATAGTTGAAAAGCAAAGCTTCTTTTGTACTTAAGATAGAGAGACGTTAGGCGCGACTTTGCTTTAATTCAAAGCGTTCTATTATTTTTTTTCTAATTTTTGAAGCAGGTAGAAAGCCTTTTACAAGATCAAGCACTTCTCCTTCTTTAACAATCAAAATGGTGGGGACATTGTAAATGTTGAAAAACTCAGCAATACTGGGTTCTTCTTCAATGTCTACTTTGTAGAAGTAAACTTGATTGCCAAAGTCCTTGCTGATCCGTTTCATCATGCTATTCATAATTTCTGCATTTCCAGACCAAGAAACACTGAAAAGCAAAACAGAAGGTTGCTTTTCGACAATTACCTTTTTAACAAAAGCTTCGTTAGATAGAGAGATATAATTCTGATTATTAGGCAAAACTATTTTTTTTTACTTAAAAAATTCAAAAATCATTCCATCGAATGATTCGATTTATTTTAAAAAATCTGTTTTATCAATTTTCAATTTTTTCATCCTTGAAGTTAAGGTTTTATCATTCATGTTTAGTAAAATCGCTGCACCATTTTGTCCGCTAACCTTTCCTTTGGATCTGCGTAAGGCCTCTATAATATGTTGTTTTTGCATTTCTTCCATAGTGTAGAATTTCTTATTGGCCGCAATAGATTTTCTTCCTTTTGTCAACGTAGGATCAATCATTAATACTTTTCCTTTAGATAGAATGACGGAACGCTCAATAATGTTTTCAAGTTCCCTTACATTACCTGGAAAGTTATACGATAGTAATTTGTTCATTCCCGTTGGAGCGATTTCTGTTATTTCCTTATTTAGTTTTTTACTATATTTATCAGTAAAATGTTTAACTAATATTTTAATATCCTCTCTTCGTTCCCGCAGTGGGATATTATAAATTGGGAAAACATTTAACCGATAATATAAGTCTTCCCTGAATTTTCCATTAGCGATTTGTTGCTCTAGATTTCTATTTGTAGCAGCAATTACCCTTACGTTCAAGTGGATCGTCTTTAATCCTCCAACTCTTTCAATTTCTCCTTCTTGTAGCACTCGAAGCAACTGCGTCTGTAAATCTAGTGGTAATTCTCCAATCTCATCTAAAAAGATTGTTCCTTTCTCCGCACGTTCAAATTTACCAATTTTTTGTTGATGTGCCCCAGTAAATGCCCCTTTTTCATGGCCAAATAATTCGGATTCGATTAAATTTTCGGGGAGTGCACCACAGTTGACCTTTACCATCGGAAATTCTGCTCGATCACTAAGCTGATGTACGGCACGGGCTAGAAGTTCTTTTCCCGTACCTGTTTCCCCTAAAATTAGAACCGTTGCGTCCGTGTCGGCCACCTGCTCAATCTGTCTCATCACTTTTTTATAATTAGGATCACGAGTGATAATATTACTAAAATTACTTTCTAATTCTATCTCCTCTTTCAATATAATATTTTCTGCTTCTGCGACGGCTTTGAGTCGCTCAATTTCTTGAAGATATTTTTGTAGTTCGTCCTCCTTTGTTTGACGTTCTGTAATATCCCTCAGCACAGTAGTGGAATATTCCTGACCTTCTATCTTTACTAGATTGACCGTTATTTCCGTAATAATGTGTTTTTTGTTTTTTAAAACCAATTTCCTACCCTGACTGCTTAGGGTGTCTCCTTGTTGTAATTTTTTCCAGCCAGCTTCGAAGTCTTCCATAGTCGTATCAGGGAAAAAATCCAAAATGGTCATTTCTTCTATTTGTTTACGCGTATAACCTGATTTTTTAATAAAAGCATCATTGAAATATCTAAAACTAGCATCCGATCTAAGCCAAAAAATTATATCGGTTGATTGATCGAGGCTATGCTTAGCCATTTTGATTAACTCATCTCTTTTTTTCTTTTTTGAAAGATTTCTAGCAAAGGTGCAATTGATTTTTTTACCCCTAAAGTCCAGACGATCAGTAGAAGTAGAAACAGGGATGATCTTCCCATTTTTGGTCAAAAAATTAATCTCTACGTCTACCTCTCCTTCTTCGACGATTTGCTCATCAAAATCGTCCCAGCTAACAGTTCGTTCGTCTTGATTTACAAGAATAGAATAGTGTTCTCCAAGGAGTTCTGAGTTGGTATAGCCTAGTGTATTACACAATTTTTTGTTGACATAAGTAATTTTCTGATCGGCCTCATTTACCCATAAAATCATATCACGAGCATGTTCGATGCAAAATTTCATAAAATGCATCTCATCTGTGCGTTTAGCAATTTTAGCAAGGTTTTGGATCGTTCCATGAACTTTAATTGTTCGATCTTCTAGTTGGGTTGGAATAATCTTCAAATTGAAAGTCTCATATTTTCCATCGATGAGATAGGATAACTCTTGTTCGGCTGGTTTTCCTTTTTTGATGGCTAGTTTGAGATTTTTTAAATACAATGGAAGATCTTCTTTTGCAATTCTGCTGCGAAAAATTGGTCTGGTCTCTTCAATGGTAAGGTTTTTTTTCTTAGAAATATTCATGAGTCGAAAAAACTCATCTGTGATAATTAGTTCATCCTGTACTAAATCATATTCGTAAGCACCAACTCCTGCAACTTGTGCAGTCATTTCCAATAAGTCCTTAAATCGATTGGCGGCCATTAGATTTTCTACCAATGCCATACAGATTAATTGATCTTCCACTTCAAGCAACATGGTTCGCATCGTAACTGGGTAAATTGAATCGTCAATTGTGATTTGCTCCGTATCAAAAGTGGATTGACCATCTTCCAGTAATTTTTTCCAAAGCCTTTTCCAAGATAGTAAAGAGGTGGAAGGGTTGACCTCAAAAATGGTGGTAGGCAGAAAATCAGTGAGGGTATAGCCTAATTGCGTGGCAAGGGACTCGTTAACAGCCAAAATTTGTCCATCCTTATTCAACCACAACACGCCGTTGGGAGATAAGCTGGCCGCTTTAATTAAGACTTCTAAGGTAGAATTAGCTTTTTTTTTCATTTATTTCAAAATAGAACGTAAAGATAATTTTATTTTCTGAAATATAATCATTTTCCTGAAATATCATAAATTAATTTTTTAAAAATGCAACATAAGTAATTGATTATCAATAAATTATGAAGTTGGCACGCCATTTGAATTAGTAAGGGTGTGTTAAGGAGGTTGATGTTAAAATTTATTAACGCCCTATCACATTTTAATTAGCATTTAAAAATTAAGAATTATGACAAACGCAATTGCATTTCAACCAAGAACGATGAGAGAAACTGAAACAGGAGAGATGTTTTCAGTAACTGTCAATCTAATCAAAACGGTAGCTCATTACCAAATTAAAATGGAAAAAAGTCACCGTCAACTACAACGCATATATAAAGTAAATCAGGGAACTTCCATTGGAAGAAGAGCTGAAAAGTATTTACAAAAACAGGAAAAGCTGTCTAGTATTGCTAATGAACTAACAGATCGAATGATTAAGCAACTAGCAATGAATGCTGTTGATAAAGAGCAAGAGGCTGATTTTATTCAAGAAGTTGATCTCTTAAATTGGATGCACTTTGAGGTAACGAAGTCTTATGCTTCTTTTATCAGCCAAAACTTTGAAGCGCCTATTATCAGCCTTTCAAGACCTAAGGCAGCTTAGGCTCTCAGTCGTGAAGTTATTTAAAATGAAGATTAAACGCCATTTTTAGATAGCCTCCATATTAAAAAAAAATCTTTTAGACTCTTATAATTTTAACAAATACTAAAAATAAATATTATGACAACCGCCATCTTTAATGCTGAAGTAAATAAAATAAAATCTCTATTAATGGGCTTCTCTATGAAGTTGACCCGTAATAAAGAAAACGCGAAAGATCTAATGCAAGAGACCTTGATGCGCAGCTTTGCCAATCGAAATCGTTTTAAAGAAGGAACTAACTTCAAAGCATGGGTCACCACAATTATGTACAATTCTTATATCAATCATTACCGTAGAGCAAAGACCAAAAATGCAGTGATTAAGCCAATCGAAGATCTATCTTTTTTACCTGGAAATACAAGTAAGGAGATGAACGGAGAGAAAATAATTTTATTAAAAGAATTAAGAGGAATGGTCAATGATCTTGATGACAAATACAGTGTACCATTCCAAATGCACACCGAAGGATATCAATACAATGAAATCGCTGAAAAAATGGACCTGCCAATGGGAACAATAAAAAGCCGAATTTTTTACGCACGTAAAAAATTATCTGCCACAGTGGCCGAGAGATATGATATAAATTCACTAAGGGCCGCATAAGCATCTTTTTGAGCGGTTTCTAAATAAAAAAAATATTGAGATAATTATTTTCCCATAAAATTCCTATGAACTGGAATCGAAGAACTAAAATTTTTTCGGTTCCTTTTTTTATAAGAAGAAGTTGTATTAAGAGTATTCATAAAAACTGAAGGTAAGTACCTACCAGCTTTTTAATCAACTTCAAAAAAATATTCAGAAATTTTAAGAGAAAGGTAAAGATCAATAGTTTGGTGACTTTCCATAGAAACTAAAACTTGATAATTAATTATCTGAGCTTTAGAGAAGTTTCTTGCCGATTCGCTAGTTAGTTGGCTTCTTTCTAATAAATTTTAAAATGAGGAAAGCTAACAGTCAGGATTTATTTTCTTCTTATTTACTACAATAGTTCGTGCAATTTTTTCGACATGCTTAACTAAATTGGATTCCAACTATTATATTTCTATTAAATATTTTGAACACGTACTTAAAAAAAAATATTATCAATTATATTGTTATAAGAATCGTGTGGTGATTGATTATTTTTTTAAAATTCTGCACGAAATATAGTTATTATTCACTTGTCTTGTTTTAATGATTCCCGAATCATTAAACATAATTTTTTAGAAAAAATAAAAGCCATAACTTAAAAAGTTAATGGCTTTTATTGTAAATATATTGTTTGAATTATTTATACAGTTTTGGTCAATAGGTGCTTTACGGCTGAGATCACTAGTAAGATTAAAAAAACATAGAATATCATCTGAGCAATAGAGGCTGCACCTCCAGCAATACCACTGAATCCAAGTATTCCCGCTACAATGGCGATAATGAAAAAAATAATTGCGTAACGTAACATAAATTTTGGTTTTAAAGTTGTTAAATTGAAATGTATAATTTTATAGTTTTCAATTGTATAACGATCATACACCACCTATGTTCAGCCGCAGTTAATCCTTTTTTAAAGAATATGCTTCACTAGTAAAAGAGAATCCTTTGTTGCCGTTTTGACCAATCATGATAGCTTGAATTAGAGGTTTTACATTTTTAGTTTTTGCTTGTAGCGCTACAATAAAATTGGCTCCAGATCCTCCGGTATCATCTTCTCTTTCTATGACATAATTAATTGAGGCCATTGGTGGTAAACTGATAGGTCTGTCTATATAGTTACGAACTAAATTGCCATTTGTGTTATAGTAATCAATTACAGAGATAAATAAAGAGTCGGTAAAACTAGTATTCCGAATACTTAGCGTCGCTGCCAATAAACTTTTTAAATTAGAAGCATCGATATAAACGTCAGAGTAAATGGGAACATACATGGTGTCTGTAAAAACCATTTCATCCTTGTTAATAGGAGTCTCCATTTCTAATGTTTTGAGTTCGTCCTCACCTTGCTTATTAATATTTGGATCGTGATTTAGACAGGAACTAAGATAGAACGGAATCAGTAGGATGATACTTAAAAATAGTTTATTATTCATAATTAGTTTTTTAAAATTTAGTTTAGGTGTGAAGTGAATTAGCTTAATTATGATCTGCTGTTTTTATAAAAAAAGAAAATACGTTGATAAGCTCTAAACGTTATCACTTAAGTTATTAAGATCAAAATTATAAAATTTTACCTTTGTTATTGAAGTTTATAATGAGCGAATACTGTCTTTCTTAAACTCTAAATGATGTGTAGATGTTTAGTATCTTAACACTTACAGTAATATTTAATGATCTTTCTTAGTTTTTAAGAACTATTATCTTCCGTCATTGGTTTTCCGAGTATGAATAACAAGATTAAAAATATCAAACAAGAAGATGCTGGTCGCAGGATGATTATCTGGGTTGGAGAAATGGTGTTTTTTTTATTTAAAATATAAAAACCAAATCGAAGCTCGGCAGGAATTACCTGTCGGGCTTTTTTCATGGGGAGTCCCGTCGATTGTATTGTAGCCAAGTTGGTAAGGCATCGGTCTTACTATCATAGGAAGATAAAGGTGTGAAACAATCAATAGGGCTTCCTCATAAAAAATGTTTTGTTGAATGTGAATCCGAAAAGTCAAAAATCGTCAAAACGGATGTTATGATAAAGGCCTAAAAAAACCAACAAATTGTTTTTTATCATTGTGATAATTTTGTATATTTGCTGATCCATTTAAATGTACACATATATAGAAGTTTTTTAACAACTTCCTAGCACTATAATACTATTACCAATGAGCAATAAAAAAGGTTCTCGAAAAAAAGATAAAGTAGTCGCGCCCGATCGAGCCATTACCGAAGATGGCAATATTTCGTTGAGTGGAATGTATCAGGATTATTTTTTGGATTACGCTTCTTACGTAATTTTAGAGCGGGCAGTACCTTCCATTGAGGATGGACTGAAACCCGTACAACGTCGTATTTTACACGCCCTCAAAAAAATGGACGATGGTCGTTATCACAAAGTAGCCAATGTGATCGGGCAGACCATGCAATACCACCCACACGGCGATGCCGCTATCGGAGATGCCTTAGTCAATTTAGGACAAAAAGATCTCTTGATTGATCCACAGGGAAACTGGGGAGACCAGCGCACGGGAGACAGTGCTGCGGCACCGCGATATATCGAAGCCAGATTGACCAAATTTGCGCTCGAAGTAGCCTTTAATCCACAAACTACAGAATGGCAGTATTCTTATGATGGACGTAATCAAGAACCCATCAATCTGCCTATGAAATTTCCACTCGTACTTGCACAAGGTGTGGAGGGAATTGCGGTAGGACTATCCACCAAGATCATGCCCCACAATTTTATTGAACTCATCCGAGCTTCGATTAAAATTTTACAGGACAAACCGTTTAGAATTTTACCTGATTTTCAAACGGGTGGACTGATCGATGTCAGTGAATATAATCTCGGTAAACGGGGAGGCAAAATAAAAGTGAGAGCGAGAATCGAACAGAAAGATAAGACTACTTTATTGATAAAAGATTTACCCTATAATGTTACCACCACCAACTTGATTGATAGCATTATCAAAGCGAATGATAAAGGGAAAATTAAAATCAAAAAAGTTATTGACAATACGGCTAAAGATGTAGAAGTACAGATCGATCTTGCCGCTGGAATTTCTCCACAGGTAACGATGGACGCACTCTATGCTTTTACCAATTGTGAAGTATCTATCTCGCCCAATGCTTGTGTGATCATTGACGATAAACCACATTTCCTTTCGGTAAACGATATTCTAAAGGTTTGTACAGAGCGAACGAAAGCCTTGCTCAAACTAGAATTGGAAATTAAATTATCTGAGCTACAAGAGAAATGGCATTTTGCCAGTCTAGAAAAAATCTTTATTCAAAATAGAATTTATCGTGAAATTGAAGAGTGTGAATCTTGGGAAGAAGTTCTTAAAGTAATTGCGAAAGAACTTAAAAAATATGTGATCACCCCTGCGGATGGTAAGGCGAAGAAAGGAGATAAGCGAATCAAATTATTAAGAGATATTACGGTAGAAGATATTACCAGGTTGACGGAAATTAAAATCCGTCGTATCTCTAAATACAATGCTTTCAAAGCCGATGAATTGATCGCTCGACTAGAAGATGAGATCAAACAAACGAAATACGATCTCAAACACCTGACAGATTTTTCCATTGCTTATTACCAAAATCTACTTGATAAATACGGTAAAGGCCGAGAACGACGAACGGAGATTACTTCTTTTGAGACCATTAAGGCGCGTGCTGTTGTTGCCAATAATACCAAACTCTATGTGAATCGCAAAGAAGGTTTTATCGGATCAGGACTTAAAAAGGATGAGTTTGTTTGTGATTGTGCGGATATCGATGATATCATTATTTTCCGAAAAGATGGCGTCATGAAAGTAGTGCGGATGGGAACGAAAGTTTTTGTGGGTAAAAACGTTTTACACGTTGCGGTATGGAAAAAAGGAGATGAACGAATGATTTATAACATGATTTATCTGGATGCCAAAACAGGTAAGTCGATGGCCAAGCGTTTTCCTGTCAAAGGAATTACCCGTGATCGGGACTACGACCTTACCAAAGGCGCCAAGAGTTCTCGGATACATTATCTGTCCGCTAATCCCAATGGAGAATCAGAAGTAGTGACGATCGTTTTATCACCTACTTCAAAAGCTCGAAAAAAAGTATTTGATTACTACTTCGAAGAGTTGGATATCAAAACCCGTTCGGTGAATGGAAATATCGTTACGCAGTATCCTATAAAAAAAGTGACCCTGAAAGAAGTCGGTAAATCTACTTTAGGTGCGCAAAAAATATTCATGGATAATGTCAGCGGTCGCCTTAATACGGAAGAACGGGGTGTCTCACTTGGAGACTACGATACGGGAGATAAAATTCTTGCGATTTATAAGGATGGTAGCTACGAAGTAAACGAAGCGGATCTAACCAAAAAGTTTGATACCAAGGAACTTTTACACATCGGCAAATTCAGTCCAAAATTGATTATCAATGCGGTCTATTTCGACGGAGGAAAAAAGTGGACAATGGTGAAACGGTTTCAGGTGGAGACCACGACGGATAACACGAAATACAGTTTTATTACAGAACATCGTAGTTCAAAATTATTCTTCGTTTCTGTGAAACCAAAGCCGGTAATTCTCTATGATGTAAAAGAGAAAAAAGAAAAAGTAGAGTACGAATTAAATATTGCAGACTTTATCGATGTTAAAGGCTGGAAAGCAGTCGGTAATAAATTGGAAGAAAGTCGAATCACTAACGTACGGGACAATACGAATAAGAAGAAAAAATTAACGCCCGGTGATTCCATTGATTTTGATGTAGATGACAAAGGCCAGGGCAAAATGTTTTGATGCTGGTTGACTGGTGTCGGCAAGCATAGCGTTCTAGGCAAAAAGTGACATAAAGTTGTATACACTGTTAGAATAAATTGTATCAATAAAAAGCTCCAGAGGAGCGATAAGTTAATAACAAAGGCAAAAACATAATTGGCAAGCTCGGTAGGAGCGAAACAACTATGAGTTGATACACAAAACTGTGCCTAACTTAATAGCACTTTTTGTTTAACACACTATGTCAGCTGACACCAGCCAACAAACTAGAGAGTCAATAGATTTTCAAAAATAAACTTATACGGTGACAACCAACGATTACCAAATACTTGCTCCCTCCATTCCGCGTCAGCCGGGCGTA
Organism: uncultured Saprospiraceae bacterium; assembly: GCA_937928405.1. Classification (GTDB taxonomy): domain Bacteria; phylum Bacteroidota; class Bacteroidia; order Chitinophagales; family Saprospiraceae; genus JALZUU01. The sequence continues at coordinate 3,632 of CALFWZ010000187.1, read as the reverse complement.
TATCGTTTTATCAATAAAGAGGATATCATTCTTTATGTGGGCAAAGCGAAGGACTTGAAAAGTCGGTTGTCATCTTATTTTGGTCAGCGAAAAGATCGGGTACGGAAAACCAAGGTGATGGTAAAAAATGCGCATCGCATTGAGTTTACAGTTGTCGATACAGAAGCGGATGCTTTGCTACTAGAAGCAACGTTGATAAAAAAATACCAGCCACGGTATAACGTTGCCCTCAAAGATGGAAAAACCTATACCTATCTAGTCATTAAAAAAGAGCGTTTTCCCAGAGTCTTTTTGACAAGACGATTTATTCGCGATGGCTCTACTTATTTCGGACCTTATACTTCCAAAAATCGGATTAAAATAATTCTTGATCTTATCAAAGAATTATTTCCATTGCGTACCTGTAACTATAATTTGTCGCAACAAAATATTGAAGCGGGCAAGTTTAAAGTGTGTTTGGAATATCATATTAAGAACTGTCTTGGGCCATGTGAAAATCTAGAAACAGAAGAAAATTACAATAAAAAAATTGAGCAGATCAAGAATATGCTTAAGGGTAATTTTGCGGCGGTAAAGAACCACTTCAAAGAAGAAATGCTAAACCTCGCAGAAAATATGGAATTTGAAAAAGCGGCTCAAATTAAAGATAAATTGGCCGCTTTTGATAATTATCAAGGGAAGTCTACCATGGTAAGTCCTACCTTGCGAGACCTTGATATTTTCTCTATTACTGATGATGAAAAACTAGCTTTTGTAAATTATATTAAAGTACTGAATGGAGTAGTGGTCAATACCTACACTCAAGAGTTGGTCAAAAATTTGGATGATGATGTTACTGAATTACTAGAATATACCATCGTGCAACTACGCGATAAATTTAATAGCATTGCACCCGAAATAATTGTACCCTTTCAGGTGACACCTCCAGCTAAAGATATTCTGATCACAATTCCTAAAATTGGTGATAAACGAAAACTACTCGACCTTTCCGAAAAGAATGGAAAATATTTTATGTTCCAGCGAAAGAAAGAAGACCTGAATCGGATGAATAAACAAACGCCCGCTGAACGAATTTTGCGGACGCTGCAATCAGATTTACAGATGGATGATCTGCCGTTGCATATTGAATGCTTTGATAACTCCAATATGCAAGGTTCCTTTCCAGTTGCCTCTTGTGTTGTTTTTAAAAATGCCAAACCCTCCAAAAAAGATTATCGTCACTTTAATATCAAGACGGTTGTGGGACCAGATGATTTTGCCTCGATGACTGAAGTCGTACATCGTAGGTATCGCCGACTTTTGGATGAGGATCAGCCATTACCCCAACTCATCATTATTGACGGAGGAAAAGGACAGGTGAGTGCCGCCTTAGAAAGTTTGAAAGTTTTAGGATTAGAAAAAAAGATTACAATGATTGGGGTTGCAAAAAGATTGGAGGAAATTTTCTTTCCGGAAGATTCTATCCCTTTATATATTGACAAAAGATCCGAATCGCTCAAACTTATCCAACAACTACGAAACGAAGCGCACCGTTTTGCCATTACTTTCCATAGGCTCAAGCGCTCCCAGAATTTCACCTCCACAGAACTTACCAATATCCCTGGTATTGGAGAGAAAACGGCGGCCAAGTTATTACAGGAATTTGGCTCGGTTAAAAAGATAAAATTAGCGACCCATGCTGATTTAGCGGCTATTATTGGATCGGGAAATGCAGGAAAAATTCTTGCTTATTTTAATAATTAAGAAAAAAAAACTAAATTTGAGAAACCCTTTGTCATTTTTGTGACAAAATCATGTTTTCTTTGTCTTAAAAATATACAAACCCATTTTAGGTATTTACCTCTAATTGTCTTAACACATCTTACCAAATAAATATTCATTCCATTTTTGATTTGAGTAATTTCTTTTTCAAATCAAAAAACTCCTTTAAACTGATCGGCAACCTTTGGTGCCATAATTTCTATTCTGTTCCAAAAACAACTAATAAAATAGCTTCATTGAACATGGATGATCTTGTTCATTGATCCAAATATTAAAACTGTATGCTCCATTGTGGAGCTAAGGCTATACATGTTTTTTATTATTTTTTAACTATCTAAATTTAATTAATCATGAGAAGAATTTTTAACTATTTTTCATTTTTTTGCTGTCTATTGCTCTGGCAATTTACGGCGATTGCTGGAGCTAATCCAGATATTACCACAGGGACTCCTGTGAACGGTGTAGATAATATTAAGGATTTGGTGAAAACCAATTCGAACGAAGATATCGTTACTTGTGATGAAACCCGCTTGGCATACTGGAGCCTTGATGCTTGTGAGTCATTCTCAAGTAATGGTACTAATAATGACTTTAGCGAATTTACAGCCAATACAAGTACTCCCGCAGGTTTTTCTATTGTAAACGCATCTATTTTATCTAACAATAGTGGCGTTCATTCTTGTACAGCGGGAGAGAGTGGTGCTGCTATTTGTAGTGGAATTAGAAATGCTTGTAATTGGGTTGATAATAGTAGTAGTGCTTTTACATTTTCTATAACAGTTAGCCCAACCAATGGTGGAACAGCTGAATTAACCAGAATAAGCTTTTTTGAAGCAGCTCCTTATCACTTCTCTCACCTTAGTGGAAATAGCGGAGATAACGATCCACCTTCACATTATGGCATGAGAGTACTGAAAAACGGTCAGGAAATCTATCAGAGAACAGGAAGAAATACCACTGAAGATTGGACTTATGAACAGTTTGACTTATCAAGTGATGCTGACTTTTCATTTAGTGGACAAACTACTTTCGAATTTGAATTATTAGGCTACTGTCGCCAGACTGGAACTACTGGATTAGCGGCATGGGACTTAGATGAAATTAAAATATATGGTTGCGCAAGTGGACCAGTAGATCCATGTGCAAATGCAGGTGGAGACTCAGATGGAGACGGCGTATGTAACAACAACGATTGTCAACCAAACAATCCAAACTTCCCAGCAACACCAGGAAGTTCTTGCAATGATGGCAACCCAAATACAACGAACGATATGGTAACTGCGGATGGTTGTGGCTGTACCGGAACACCAGTTGGACCTATTTGTTCGGTAACGAATAACGGCTGTAATATCACGATCACTGGTTTAAGCAATTCTGATTATTCAAAGGTATTTGATGCTAATTGGAATATCATTTGGGATTGTAACCCATGGGCAAATGGCGGCTGTAGCTCAACAGAAGTTGTCACAGTACCAAGTAATGGGACGTATCACGTAGAAGCGTGTGGAGAAACGACCACCGTAACGATTACAGGATGTGCCCCGGTTGACCCATGTGCAGGACAAGGCGGCGATTCAGATGGAGACGGTGTATGTAACAACGTTGACTGTCAGCCAAATAATCCAAACTTCCCAGCAACACCAGGAAGTGGCTGTGATGATGGTAATCCAAATACGACGAACGATATGGTAACTGCGGATGGTTGTGGCTGTGCCGGAACACCAGTTGGACCTACGTGTTCTGTGAGCACAAATGGTTGTAATATTACCATCACTGGTTTAAACAGTGGAGATTATACCAAAGTATTTGATGCGAGTTGGAATATCATATTTGATTGTAATCCATGGGCAAATGGTGGCTGTAGCTCAACG
>CALFWZ010000186.1 GCA_937928405.1 uncultured Saprospiraceae bacterium | reverse complement strand
AACGCTTTCTTGAATTCTTCTCGTAATTTTTCATCAGCTACTAAATCTGACATCCGGGGTGACTTCTTCTTTTTCATGTCAATCTATTTTTTTATTAAATTTACAAAATATGATTGACACACTTTATTTGAACAGTCCCTTATTTATTCGTAGGAGTATACACGCACGATAGAAGGTCTCTGCGCGACCTATAAAATTTCACTGATTCCTAGTTGAAATTAGTCATCTAGATTATTCACCATTCTTACGATTCCATTTTTTAAATAAACCTCGTTGAAGTTGAGTAAGAGTCCTAGTCGGATGTTGGTCAATACTAAATAGGAGTAAAGAATCTTTTTAAATACTTTAGAAAGTTCGGAGACGGATTTTAATTCGATAATTACTTTGTTTTCGACTACTAGGTCTGCGCGAAATCCTTTACCCATGGGTTTGCCATCATAGAACACTTCGAAGGAATATTGTCTTTTTACATTTAGGCCACGGTTTTTTGTTAGTTCATAATAGAGTGCAGCTTCATAGATTGATTCTAATAAGCCTGGTCCAAGTGATCGATGAACAAGAATAGCAGAGGCGATGATGATAGAGGAGATTTCATTTTCGTGCATTGTAAATTTTACTTAGTTTAATTGTTTGTACCATCAACCAAAAGAGAGGCAAATAGTAACTTATCTATACTAAGATGCATTAGATGTAGAAATTCCATAAAAAAATAGAAAAAATTTCTCTCTATTAAAAAACATACTTCACTTGCGCCTTTATTTCCGACCTGGTAGCTCCTAAAATTTCCTCTGTGGTATTCAGTGAAAATCCTTCTTCTCCTCGCCAGAAAGTTTGGGCATAGCGGGCTTCTAGTGTTAAGTTTCGAATACCTTTAAAACGTAGGTTAAAGTAGAAACGAGTGCCTCGATTGTAGTAGGGTGGCACAGAAAAGGAGTTGAGAATATCGTTTTCGTAAGCATAAAACCGGACGTTAAAACTAGGTGTGTCGAAGTAAGCAAAGCGGGTGGTAAAAGAGAAAGGGAGCAATTTGGGTTTGTAGATGATATCTTGAAATAGCATCATTCCACTTTCGTTGATGTTTACATCGTTTTTGGTAAATCCCCAGGCTAAACGGGTACGGAGTTCGATGCCGGGATTAAGTTTGTTGTCAAATTGAAATCGAACCCGAAAAGTCTTAGTGGGGGCCAGAAAATCGGTTTTGGTTTCGTTACCGCGTAAATTTTCCTCCTCTACCTCATATTTTATTTGTAGATAAGCGGTTAGTTTTCTTTTGACAAAATAGGTGAGTCGTGATTGTGTATCATAACCCATTGATGGTGCGTCTGCATCGAATTGCAACCAAGGATGTGTGTAGAGATCAAAATAAGTAGTGAATTTCCATCGATTAGCAGGACGCACTTCTAGACCTAGATAAAGTCCCTCTTCGTTACGAGCGGTTCTTGATTCTGCAAAAACATTGGCGTCTAACGCTTGATAATCGCGCGGGAATTTTCGGTATAAAATCGACAAATCTATTTTGCGATCTAACCCAAACAAGACACCATTGGTGGTTGCAATGGCACCGTTATCGCTCATGGCTGTTTCTCCAAAAAAATTAATGTTTTGAAAAATATAAGAATAATCTAGACTGATATTGGTGAGTTGATCGCCGGTAAAATAAAACTGTGTATAGGGACGAAAAGATCGGGTAAGTGGTTTGTCTAGTTTGTTGTGTAAAAAGTTAACGCCCACGTGCCAGCGATCGCGATGGTACTTTACGTTGGCTCCGATCACCGATTGCTGGATAGCATTTTCATCTTCAATTTCTAGTTTGAGCCGATGGAGTCCGGTGGTTTGTAAGGAGGTGAATTCCGAAATTTGATCGTCATTCTCTAAGGTGTCTGTTGGTAATAGGAGATTTCCGTCGCGTTTACGGATAGATCCAAAAATAGTCGCCTCTAGATTCTCATGTAAATTTAAAGTAATCCCAGCACCACGATAGAAGTTGACCTCATTGACGGAACTGTAACCTTTTAGTGTTCTGCGACCTCGTTTGATGGCCATGGACTCTGTTCCTTTACCACGACCAAAGCCGGTGTATAAAATGAGTCCTTGTCCAAAGCTAACACTGTAGTCGCCGATGGTTAAGTCTTTAATTACTTTATTATAATTTTTGAGATGAAAATGGGCGGAGTAAAAATCGAATCCTTGCGAATTACTACCTCGAAAAAATTCTTCTCCAGCATCTTTTTCCATGGTGACACCGTAGGTCAGTCGATTTTCGTAACTATGTTTGTAACGGAAATAGTAAGCATTCTGATCGCCTTGATAAGGATTTTCGTTGATGATGAACTCGATGGGTCGGTCATCAAGGGGAATAATAAAACCCGTAAATTCTTTAAACCCTTTGGCTCGCTCCAGCCGTCGACGCCATCGGCCCAACACTTCGTTACGACCTTGGGCGATCATTTTTAGCAATGGCACTTGGTAGTCGTCCACTCCTCCTTTGACCGAAACAAAAGCTCGAAGCTGGACAATCGTTTTTAGGTCAAAACTAGGAATGGCTTGTAACTCTTCCGTGGCAATCAAGTCACCATAGGTAGCTCGATAGTTTAAAAAATCGTTAATTTGAATATCTGATAATAGTTGCAATGCTTCCAATTCAGATTGTGAAGCCTTATTGAGATTGAGTGGGTTACTGCGGCGGTATTCTAGTTCTGCAAATAAGTCATTAAAGTCAAAGTCATCTTCTGCATTACTATTTTGAATAAAATCTTCGATTAAATCCTCTGCTCCGTCAGGAAGTGGTGTATCTGTACGGGATGTATCTTGCTGACTCCATAACAAGGCAGGCACACATACGAACAACCAGCAAATAATACCCGTCAGATTTTTCATTAAAATATTTTTTAGAACAAATTCAAAACTGAGCATCCACCATTCGTCCGTTTTGCAGTGCCTGCCTTGACGTTCTGCCGTACGTCGCCCACTTATTAGTTGAGCCGTCAGTTATTATTCCGTGACCACGCCTCCACTAACTTTTTCTCCATTTTTATATTCATACTCCATAATCAATTTTTCCTCATCATTATATTGTCTGAAAGGACCATCTTGGACACCATCTTTATAGCTTACCTCTTTTTGGAGTTTACCATTATTATGATATTCTTTATAGAAACCATCAATTTTACCCATCTTATAATTAATTTCTTTTATTGGGCGTGTTCCAAATTTATAGGTGGCGTAGGTGCCATTAAAAATATCGTCTTTATAGTTGGCACGAAGTTCAACTTGACCTCGATTGGTAAATTCTAGGTAAACCCCGTTTTTCTTACCATTAATATAACTAGTGAGGGTGGCCACTCTGCCGTTATCGGGATGATAAGTAGTCCAGGTTCCGTTCTTTTTTCCAGATAGTAGGGCACCTTCTTCTAGGATGATGTTATCATTTCCCATTTTTTGAGCAAATGAGACGCCATTGTCGAAGGAGATTTCTTGAAAACCTTCTAAATTGGCAGAAGGAGCAGGGCTTTGGGTAGTAGTTTTACCGCAAGCCATGCTTAATAGCAGTAAACTAAACAGCAAAAATTTTGACATAACTTGAATCGTTTTTAGGTTAAAAAATAAAATAGCCTTTAGAAAATAGAAGTTGTTGAACAGATTTAGAAAGGCTTAAAGTAAATTTGAAATTCAAAGGTAAATAAAAAAGCTAAAAAGGAAAATTTAGGAGAATTTAGGACCGAAGTTGTCAAAAAACACCCATAGAACCTTGATCTAATACCCTGTCTTTCAATCTTGATTTCCGAACATTTTTCGTGGTAAATATCTCGAAAAATAGGTATATTTGCCCTTAATTTTATTGGATAGTTCTAACTATCAAATAAAACGGCCCTCCAATCTCTTCCTTGCGCTTTGAGAATCTCTTTAAAAAACCATCTTAAATCGGTCTATTATTAGGAAGTTATTCCGCGAAAGCGTAACAGTAATCCCCAAAATTAAGTAACAATAATAGAGGATTTGCTAAGTCGCCAAAAATGGCTAACCATTTGCATATGTTTAACTTGTCTGGTTTGTGACTCCAATTTTAGACTGATTTAGGCACAATAAAATTTTTGTGATTGCGTATTTAATTCGTTTTCAATCCTTTTAGTATGTTTGCATTCTAAAATAGACATTATTCAAACCATCATAACTAATAAAAAGTAAATTTTTTTATGTTCAAAGGGTCTTTAGGTATTATCATGATTATCTTGATCGTTGCGAGTGTCTTCGTACCGGTGGATATTCCGTATGCCTTTAACTCAACTGCTAAAGTTTATCCCCTTCAGCAGTGGATTATCCACAAACAGGCGGATGGTTCGCTGGTGAGTACCTTACATGACCATAAAACTGGGCTGTTAAAGGATTATTCCAGTTATCAGTTTGATCGTGGTGATGTGGTTAATATTCAGTTTAATCCTAATAGAATTGCTCAAAGTAAGGTGGATAGTGGAGAATTAATCGCTACTATTCAGTCGAATTTGCTCAATGGTCGAATGATTGCCTTAGAAAATGAGCGATCGATCGAAAAGGCCAATCTTTTACGAACAGAGGCTGGATCTAAACCTGAAATCATCAAACAAGCTCAAGAAGAACTTCGATTGGCGGAGCAGGAATTAGAAATTCAAAAACTCAAAATCGCTCGTGCTCAAAGTATGTTAGACGAAGGTCTCCTCGCTCGGGCTGAATTTGAAAATACCGAAAACGCTTTCAAGCAAGCTAAAAATGCTTTGGTAGTGGCGAAGGAAAAAATTCAGGTCGTTACCACTGGTGACAAACCAGAAGAAATTGCCTATATCAAATCACGGATCGTTTCCATAGGAAAACAACTAGAATTCTTAGAAACGTCTAACTCAAATTATAATATATTTTCTCCGATCGCTGGACGAATCTCTTACGAGACCGGCCTAGATGGAGACCGTATGATAGTGGAAGATACGACAGAACATATTTTAATCATTCCAATCAAACTACGAGATCGTGACTTTATTGGTGAAAATACGGTGATCGAATTATCTATTCTTGGACAGGATTCGTTGGTACCTGCAAAGTTGTTGGGACTTAATGAAAAAGTAGAAATTTTGAATCGTCACGTAGTCGTCCTTGCTAAAGCAAGTGTAAGCGGAAATATTCCAGGACTGGCTAGTGGAATGCCCGTCAAGTGTAAAGTAACTTGTGGCGCTGTTAAACCACTAGAATACCTGAAACGATCCACGAACCTCGAATTGAAATAATACCATGTTACGATACGAGTATAAATATTTTGTTCCCAACAGCAAACTCGATTTGTTGCGCAGTCTTATCAAACCGTTTACGACGTTAGATAAATTTGCTGCTTCACGACCGGAGCAAGAGTATACCGTTCGAAGTATTTATTTTGATACGCCAGATTTTGAGTGTTATCATACCAAAATTGACGGTCAAAAACACCGTAATAAAGTAAGACTACGAGGTTATAATAAAGAAAAGTCTACGAATACCGTATTTTTGGAAATTAAGCGGAAATATGAGGCTCCGATTTTGAAAAATAGGGCACCCATGAAGTATGGGTTTGCAAAAAGTTTGTTTCATGGGGTAAATCCAGAGTTATTTATACAAAATACGGAGAAATTTGAGGAAGCACGAAACAACGCGAGCAAGTTTATGTACAATATCTATGCGCGTAAGATGCGTCCAGTGGTTTGTGTCATTTATGAGCGAGAACCCTATTTATCCAAAACAAATGATCAGGATAATAATTTAAGGATTACATTTGACAAAAATTTGCGAGGAACGCCTTATCCAACAGTGGATGAGTTGTATCGAGAAGATCGGGCTCGAACGGCGATACAGGGAATCTTTATTCTAGAAGTAAAATTCAATCAATACTATCCCGCGTGGATGAAGCCGATCATTGCTATGTTAGGGTTGGTAAAAGAATCGGCCTCTAAATATTGCCTTTGTATTGATGCACATCCATCTATTGACGTCCATCGACCTTTGCAGACTTTTTCCTATGGTCGGATGACAGGGCCTAGTACTAAAGATAAAAAGGCGCATGCTAAGATGATAAAGGAAAAGCTAAAGAAAAAGCGCTTAAAAAAAGAGAAGAAAGCGCTGAAGGCAGCACTCAAAAAAGAGCAAGCGTTAAACGATAATTCAAAGACTGGAATAAAATAATGTTAGAAGACTTTCAAAACATAGAAATTTTTTCTCCCTCAATATTCGATATTGCAGGTAATATGCTGGTGGCTTTTATCTGCGGATTGATTATCTCCTTTGTGTATCGTATGGTTTATAAAGGGCCGAGTTATTCGGTGACGTTTGTTAACTCGCTCGTTTTATTGGCGATGATTACATCGGTGGTTATTTTGGTGATTGGGAATAATTTGGCACGAGCTTTCGGTCTGGTAGGAGCTATGTCGATCATTCGATTTCGTACGGCCGTTCGTGATACCCAAGATATTATTTTTATTTTCTTTTCACTGACAGTCGGAATGGCTGCGGGAGTAGGATTAAAGATAGTTGCGGTTATTGCTACTCTGGTGGTGAGCAGTGTAATTATCATCTTGGTGGGCACTAATTTCGCCGCTCCTAAGCGTCGTCAACACCTTCTGCAGGTTTCTTATTCGGGTACCGATAGTGCAGACAATAAACTTTCTAAAATTCTTAAAAAGTATTGTCGCCGGATAAAATTGGTCAATTTAAAGAATGTAGGTTTTAATGAAGACATCGAAGCCTTCTATCATTTTTCTCTCAAAAAGGCTAATAAAAACGAAGAATTTATGCGTACGTTGAATAGCCTCGACTTTGTGACTAACGTCAATATCTTTTTTGACGAGGACGATAATAACTCGCCTACGTAACTATCTAATCTTTATTTTTTATTCTTCTAAATATCTAATGGCCGCCATTAGATATCTATTCTTATTATTCTTACCACTATTCTATTTTTCTAGAACGATTCCAGTTTAGATTTTTTTAAATAAAAATTTATTCCTATTAGTTGTCACAAAATTTAGATTCCTTTCTATTGTAGAGGGTAGCAAACTCACAGAGGAAAACGGAAAGTATGAAGTTTTCTTTTGATGAGCTTTTTAATAGGTTTTCTGTAGACCTAAATGAATATGCAGGTGCATCCGGTACGATCACTATTTATGATAATTTTGGTCTTCACGGATTAGCGTTTATGAGCAGCAATTTTGTATGGGAATCAAATGATCTTTTGTAACTGTCCTTCGTCATGTCCACGCCTCAATAGCTTTGGATATTGGGCTCCGGGCGTTTCTTGACCATTTATAAAATTTCTACACAAATAAACGCTATTGAATGTTAAAATTGGAAATAAGAAAATAATTTCAAAGAAATTGATGATTAATATAAGGTAAAAGGCCTTGTCAGCTATGAAAACTTCTCTCTTTATGATAGATCGATTTGGAAGAATTGGTCTATTTTTTTTCTGCCTTCTTCTTTGTTTTTTTCCTACTTTCCCTAAAATCAACAGATTATTCCTAGTATTTGTATTGGAGCTGTTAAAATGATGGTTTCAGAAAAATTGGGCAGCTAAAATATTTTCTATTAATACAATAAGGCCCTTTCCGATTTTTTTGGGAGGTTTTTTTTTTGAGCAATGAGCGCGGTAGCATTCATAAATTGCATCTATGCCGCTTTTCTAAATCGAATAATTCCGATCGTGCCGCCTTTTGGATTAGGAGTTAAGTTCAATTCTAAATTTGATTTGGCAGCAAGTTCTTTGCAGATTTTTAATCCAATTCCTGATCCCTTGGCTTTCTTTCTAATAGAACTATTATTAGGAGATTCCAATTCATCTTTAGGTGCGTTCAGGCCAATTCCGTTATCAATAATATTTAATTCTATCCAATCTTTTTTATTCGCAACTGAATATTCAATAGACCCTCCTTGCTTAGAAAATTTAATGGCATTGCTGATGAGGTTTCGAATGATGGTTTGTAAAACGGTGAGATCTGTTTGCACATAAGTGGACGCAGATATGCTATTATTGATAATGATATTTTTCTGACTGATGGCATCGGTATACAATTCATTTATTTTATTAATCTCTGTTTGAAGAGATACTCGCACTGGTTTTACTTTAACTAAGTTAGACTCTTTTACGGCCCATAATAAGATATTGTTAAGGTTATCGTTTAGCGCATTCAATTTAGCATCCGTGTGCATGGCCATTTCATCTAGTTCATGTAGCCTATTGTTTTTGGTAAGAAATTTTACTTTTCCTGAGAGATTACTAAGGCTCGCAATAGGGTTTCGAAGATCATGGGCAAGGATGACAAATAGTTTATTTTTTTCCTCATTCATCCTTTCCAATTGCTTTTTGTTTCTTTTCAATTTTTGGAAAAAATAAAATCTAGTAGCTAAAAGCCCAAATAATAAAAATCCGATAATAGAGGAAAGTCGAAATCGAGTATTGATAATATTATTTTGAGCCATCAATTGGGCATTTTCATTTTCTTTTTTTTCCGTTTCATATTTCTCTTCTAAGTCTAATAGTTGATCTGAATAAACGGTGGCTTCTAAGGAATCTCGAAAATTTTTATAATCCTGAAATTCAGGGACAATTTTATCTAGTTGATTGGTTTGTTCATAGGCAACTATGAGATCTTCACAAACAGATAAATAGTTTTCCATGTTTCGAGAGCTAAAGAGATATTCTTTAGATACTTTTAAGTAAGGGATGGCTTTTTTATAATTCTGAGAATGTAAGAGCACATGCCCATAGGCTTGATATAATCCTCCTTTAAGCGATCCAGAAATCTTATCCTTAAATGCATTAAAATTCAATTCTGCCATTTCTGTCATTTCCTGTTTTGGCATTTCTGCTGTTAGGTATAAAGCGATATCAATAAAAATGGTCATTTTTTCCATTTCCAAATTTAGGCTGTCAGCTTTTTCATAGACGTTCAACATCAGCTTTAACGCTTCCTTTCGTTCTTCTTTTGTGGTTGCGGTTAAAGCTAAATAACGGGCCTTGACTTTGTTTAAAATTCTGAGAGTTACGCTATATTCTGATTTATTTTCTTCTATATATTGATAGGCGTCCGTTAGAATATCGTTTACTTTATCGTATCTTTTTCTTTCAAAAAGATTATTGATAAGCGCGATGCTAGACCGAATATAGACATGCGTGTTTTTGTATTGTTTAGCATTTTCTATGGCCTGATTAAAATAGTAAAATGCTTCTTCTTGGTTGTTTGCATTTGCCCCAGACAACATTAAAGCAGTTGCTCTTGCCTTACCCATGTACGAACTATTTGAGTGGTCTGTTTCTGATAACACAAGGTTTAAAAAATGTGAAACGGAGTCTTGATGAGCCGTATGCATATACATCATCGCCAATTGAATATATCCCTCAATCCATAGTTGAGCATTGTTTTTTTCTTTTCCTAATTCAACGACCTTTTTTGCGTAAATGGCTACGCTATCTATTTTATTGGTTCTATGATAGTAATTAAATAAGCTCTTTGCAGCTTCACCGGATTTATCGGTATTTGCGCTTATTGCGGCGATTTTCTCTGCTATTTCATGAGGAGGGATCGACTCTGCATTAGCGTGAATAAACATATAAAATAGACAACAAATTAAAATATTAGTCTTTTTTACTGGGGATTTCATCTTAAAAAATTAAATAATTTTGATTAACAAAATTAATAAGATTTTCTACTTTACCTTATTTAACTCATCATTCTTAAGGGTGGTAATGTAAATGAATCTTCTTTTAGTTAAGGATACAATTCTAATTCAGTGATATTGTTTAGATGAAATAATAATTTTTTTCTATTTTTAGAATGTTAAAGTTTTTATTTTTTTTATTACGGTCACCGTACATTACCGTTTTATCACCATCTAATACCTAGCCTCAGGGTAAATGAAGCAGAACAAATCTATATTGCGCTGTTGACGTCTTCTCTTCGTAAACTCACTTGATTGGACAAAGAACTATTTCAATGAATTCAATTAGCATACTTGTAGTAGAAGATGATCTCGCTGTTGCCTTAGAGATGGAGATGATTATTTCTAAGTTAGGTTACAAATATATGGGCAACGCTCGGTCTAGTGTTCAAGCCATAAAGGCTATGGATAAAGAAAAGCCAGATTTGATAATAATGGATATTGCTATCGAAGGTGATATAGATGGGATTACCTTAGCCGAATCAATTACCTCATTCAACATACCAATAATTTTTATAACGGGTATTGAAGACCCCAATCTTTTTGAACGTGCCAAAAAAATACCTTATAGCGGTTATTTAGTCAAACCCTTTCATTCTCTAACCTTGAGAAGTGCCATAGAAAAAGCAATACCAATATCTGAAAATTCTTTTAATAATTTAGATGATAAAAAAGGATTATTACTTAAAAGTGGGAATCGATTTTATAAAATCTTATTAAACGAAATTTTATTCATTAATGTAGAAGGAAACTATAGTTCCCCCCAAATATCCAACCAGTGATATAATTGAAAATTATTAACTTTAATCATCAATTAAATCATTGATTATGAGACGAAAACGAAGAACATTTACTTCAGAATTTAAACTAAAAGTGATCCTGGATTCACTAA
>CALFWZ010000185.1 GCA_937928405.1 uncultured Saprospiraceae bacterium | reverse complement strand
CTCCAGCCAATGGTTTCTCTGGAGAAACCTCTTACGAGTATGTAGTATGCGATGACGGATGGCCATCCCTTTGCGATACTTCCACGGTTTATCTAGAAGTTTTACCACCTGTAAATCCAGAAACAACCCAAGTAATTGCTAATCCTGATGCCAACACGGTGAAGATGGACCAACCCGGAACCGGAAATATTTTGGCCAATGATTTAGATCCAGATAATTTGAATCTATCCGTAACTACGCCACTTTCTAATGTAACCGTTCAAGGAATTGATGAAAACGGAAATACCGTTATGAATGCAGGTACCCTTACGATAAACCCAGATGGGACGTATAGTTTTACACCTGCGCCTGGATTTACTGGAACCGTCACTCAACCTTATACCATCTGTAATTCGGAAGCTCCAGGAGTTTGTGATGACAGCGAATTAATTATTGAAGTATTACCTGAAACAGAAAATACCACCTTTGCAAGCGATGATGCCGCAGTAACAGATGCTGGCGTAACGGTAACTAGTGATGTAATGATGAATGATAGTGATGGTGAATCAGACACTCAATCGATAACTGATTATTTGGTAGATACCGATGGCGACGGAAAAGGGGATACACCTGGAACCATTGGAATGCCTACCACAGTAGGTGGAACAAACGACATGGGCGTATTTGTTCCTAATGCTGGAAGTTTGACGCTCAATAGCGACGGAACTTATAGTTTTACTCCGGCTACTGATTTTGTAGGAAATGTAAATATACCTTACACGACTTGTGATGATAATGCTACGACCGTAGCTTGTGCTGATGCAACTTTAGTTATCACCGTTCAAGATGTTAATCGTGACTATGGAGACGGTCCAGTCACTTATCCAGCCGCTTGGCATCGAGCCTTAACGGACAGCAATAATGATAATATACCAGATGGGGCAAGTGATATATGGCTAGGAGAACGAGTAGGATTTGAAAACAGTTCAAACACTGGTAATGACCAATATGATGATGCCATAAGTTTTGGTTCGGGCGCAGGAGAATTTCCTCTTCTAGCCGAAGCAGGAACTAGTTATGATGTTGATCTTGCAGTAAATTCTACCAAAGTGGATACCGTCTTTTATGCCATGTGGATTGATTGGGATGAAGATGGGGTTTATGATGACTTTTATACTGGTTCCCAAACAACGACCGGAACTGGTAGTGAGACAGCAACATTAAGCATTACGGCTCCAGCATTTATTGGCAGTAGTGTTAATGTACGACTACGTGCCGACGATCAACCTTTTGCGCCTACTGATTTTGGTGGTGGTAAGACCAACGGAGAGGCCGAAGATTTTCAAGCCTTAGTGGTTTTACCCGTTGAGTTGACCCAATTTTCAGGAAAAGCCAGTGGATGCCATGTTGATTTAAAATGGCATGCCGCCACTGAGGAGAATTTCTCACATTACGAAATTGAACGTAGTGGTGATGGTCAATTTTTCAGTCAAATTAAAACCATTAAAGGAAATGGTGGACCTGGCGTTGGCATTTGGTATAACTTTACAGATAAACAAGCAACGCAATTTAATTACTACCGTATGAAAATGGTTGATTTGGATGGTAGTTATGAATATTCAAAAACCATCAACATCTCTACGAGTTGTGATCATGATTATAAATTGGAATTATACCCTAATCCAATCAATAAGGAAGTTGGACCATTGAATTTGAATTTTTATTCAAATTCTGAAGAAGTACAAATACAAATTATGAACATGCAAGGGAAGGTGGTACAAAGAGTATCATTAGAAGTAACTACTAGTGAAATGAATACCGTCCAATTTGATATATCTTCACTTCCTTCTGGAACCTATAACTTACAAATTCTAGGAGGCTATAAAGAAAGTTCAAAAATTTTCATCATTGCAAATGATTAAAACCTAGAATAAGTTTTTAATCAAAAAAACCATTCAGAATTAATTTTCTGAATGGTTTTGTATTTTAAAAAATCATTTACAACTCCACCACTGTCACCCCATCCCCTCCATCATTATGAGCAGGATGACTGATTTTGGTAATGACTTTATATTCTCGCAATTTTTGCTTTACTGCAGTTCGTAACACCCCATTTCCTTTTCCGTGGACAATGCGTAAGTGAGTCGCATTACTCATGATGGCGTTGTCGACAAACGCTTCAACTCGTTGGATGGCTTCTTCTCTAAAAAGACCACGAAGATCCAATTTTGATTCAAATTTTGCAGTACTAGAACTGACATCCGTCTGAATACTTTTCTTATTTCTAATATCTAGAGGCTCGTTAGCAGGCTGCAGATCACGTAAGTTGGTGGTCATTTTCATGAGTCCCATCAAAACAACTGCCTTGCCTTTTTTGATGGAATCTACCGTTCCAGTAGCACCTCCAGTTTTAAGCTTAACAAAATCGCCAACCTTAATTTCTTTTTGAGATTTAGTATTTTCCTGATAATATAAATCCTCTCTAAGATCGGAAACATTTTCGACCAATTCTTTTCTTTCTTCTTTTACCTTAGCAGCTAACTCTTTGGCCTTGTCTAAGTTTTTATCCTCTTTAATTTCGCGAATTAATTTTTCGAAGGCTTTGTTATTACCCGCTGCGGTTTGTAAGGATTTCTCTTTTTCTTCCAGCTTAATTTTCTTCCGTTTAAACTCAAGGTCTTTATGTAAGGACTCGTAATTTTTTATGAGTTTTTCTAGTTTTTTCTCACGAGCCAACATTTCTTCGACTTGCTCTTCTAATTGTTTTTTCTCGCGTTGTAGATCGATCAGTAATTCATCAACGGCCTTTTCGTTTTTACCCGCCTTGGTCTTGGCATAAGTCAAAACGGCACGATCTAGCCCTACCTTTTCGGCAATTTCAAACGCATAGGAACTTCCCGGTCGGCCCACCCGTAAATTATAGGTCGGTCTTAGAGATTCATTATCAAAATCCATGGCAGCATTGACAATCCCTTTGTTTTTATAGGCATACATTTTTAGGTTGGAGTAATGGGTAGTTATCACTCCAAATACTTTTTTCTGATTTAGAATTTTTAAAATACCCTCCGCAATGGCTCCACCGATTTTAGGATCTGTCCCTGATCCAAACTCATCTATTAAAACCAAACTTTGATTATCTGCACTTTTTAAAAAGGCGCGCATATTTTGTAACCTCGAACTATACGTACTCAAATCGTCTTCTAAAGACTGAGAATCTCCAATGTCGGCAAATAGTTTTTGAAATATTCCAAACTCTGATTCTTCATTGACTGGTACCAGCAATCCTGCCTGTACCATCACTTGTAATAGACCCACCGATTTCATGGTGATGGATTTTCCTCCTGCATTCGGACCACTCAATAGTAAAATTCGGTTTCCTTCTGAAAATTTTAAGCTAAAAGGAACCGTTTCTTTTTTGGTGTCTTTATTTTTTAACAACAATAATGGGTGATAAGCTTCTTTAATTTGGATATGTGCGGCGGTTCGTAATTTAGGACGGACGCCATCGTATTGTCGAGCCAAGTTGGCTTTTGCTTGAATAACATCGTATTCAATAATCACCTCAAGATAACTCGATAATTGAGGAGTATAGGGTCGCAAGGTGGTACTCAATTCTTTGAGGATACGATAAATCTCTCGTTGTTCTGCTTTTTCTAAATCAAAAATATCATTGTTGATCGCAATAATCACCTCCGGTTCGATAAAGGTGGTTTTTCCAGTAGCAGATTCATCGTGAATGATTCCTCGAATTTTCCGTTTATGTTCGGCTGGAACGCTCAACACTCGACGTCCATTACGGACACTCTCTGCACTTTCTGTCAGCCAGCCATTCTGTCGATATTCGTTGACTAATTTTCGGAAACGTTTGTCTAATTCTATATTTTTAGAATTAATCATTTTTCGAATTTTCTGTAAATCGGGAGAAGCATCTGGCCGTATTTCACCGTTTTCATCAATGACCGAAGTAATAGACTTAATGAGTGCTTCATCAAAAATTAGGTCTTTAATCAAAAGACTTAGCTGAGGAAAGGCTTCTCGACGTGCGTAGCTAAAATATTTTTTAATTTGGTGAATGGAAACGATGATGACATTGATTTCTTGTAAGGCCTCAATCGGCATTACATAGTCAATTACTTCTAAGTGCTGAAGATATTCTGAAATATCTGTATAGTTAGACAATGGGAAATGGGTCTTTTCCTCCATGGTAGCCCTAAACTCAGAAGTTTCCTTTAACCAACGATCAATGACAATTAGGTCGGTGACAGGTTCTAAGGCTTTTAATCGTTCGATTCCTGGGGCTCCTCTTCCATAACGGAGCAGTAGCTGAATAATCTTATCAAATTCTAACTTTTCGTAAAAGTCTTTCGGTACGAGTTGCATTTATCTTTATTCTAAATATTTTAGGGTACGAAGTTCCTCATTTTACCCTTGGTAAACAATATTTTGACAATTCAGTTCCCCGAAAGAGTGGATATTCTTAACTTGCCGATCAAATAAAAGCTTCTAATAGACTGCTTCCAAAGAAAACGGTCAAGGTCGTTCGTCTAGAACTCAAGAAAATTTAAAAACCTCGAAATAAGACGTTGAGAGGAATTTTCAATTTTTCTTCCGAATTAATGAAGAAAATAAGCGACCGAAGGAAGCGTTTGACTGAATTAATCCGGAATTAAAAAAAATTTAAAAACCTCGAAATAAAGAGCATGAATAGTTTTGGGCAATTATTTAAAATCACAACCTTTGGAGAATCTCATGGAAAAGCCATTGGCGTAACCATTGACGGCTGTCCTCCGGGGCTGTCTATTGATGAGGAATTTATCCAAGGAGAATTATCCCGTCGCCGTCCCGGACAATCTGCTATTGTTACACAACGGAAAGAGGCCGATGAGATGGAGATTTTAAGTGGGGTTTTTGAAGGAAAATCAACCGGCACGCCTTTAATGATGCTCATTAAAAACAAGGATGCTCGCTCAAAGGATTATTCTCATATTGCAGAAAAATTTAGACCTTCCCATGCGGATTTTACGTATCAAAAAAAATATGGATTGCGAGATTATCGGGGCGGAGGAAGAAGTTCTGCCAGAGAAACAGCAGCCAGAGTTGCGGCCGGAGCCATCGCAAAACTATTTTTAAAAACCTTGGGAATAGACATCATCGCATATGTCAGTCAAGTGGGAGATTTGCGTTGTACTTCAGATTATCAACGACTGGATTTAAGTTTAATTGAAAATACACCGGTTCGTTGCCCTGATCTAGAAGTCGCCGATCAAATGATCAACTTGATCAAAACCATCAAAAAACAAGGCGACACTATCGGAGGAGTGGTAACGGGAGTAATTAAAGGCTGCCCAGTTGGATTGGGAGAACCAGTGTTCGATAAATTACATGCCGCCTTGGGAAATGCTATGTTGGGGATCAATGCTTGTAAAGGATTTGAATACGGAAGCGGATTTGAAGGGGTAACCATGCGTGGATCCCAACACAATGATATTTTTGAAAACAAGGATGGAAAGATTACCACTTCATCAAATTTCAGTGGTGGTGTGCAGGGCGGAATATCCAATGGAATGGACATTTATTTTCGGTCGGCCTTTAAGCCAGTTGCAACCATAATTCCAGAACAAAAAAGCGTTGATACGAGCGGGGAGACCACTACCGTAAGTGGTCGTGGACGTCATGACCCCTGCGTCGTGCCCAGAGCCGTACCAATCGTGGAGGCAATGGCGGCTTTGGTGATTGCGGATTTTATCTTACTACAAAGAAGAATCGGATAGTTTTTGGGAAAATCACTAAACATGTTTTTACGAGTAAAATAAAGTAATAAACTCATGATCAGAATATTATATCTTCTTGCTTGCATTTTCACTTTAATAGGAAGTTCTTGCAAGACCAAGGTCCCACCCATTCATTTTAGTTGTCACTTAGAAGGTGCAGATTTGGTCCTTTCAGAAAATTGTCAAAAGAAGATGGATTGTAGTTTTAGGGTAAAGAAAAACCATAAAATTCAATCCGAATATTACAATGGCACGTTGAATTCTGCCTCAGTTGTGCCTGGCGACCAATTGATCTTTGTGATGGACCGAACTTATCAAGATAATCCAGCCAATGCGGACGATGAATTTTCGGAAAAATTATTCTTTTCGATTCCAAAAGATCAGACAAGCTTTAATATGGAAGGAGAAGCCTTAGAAAAAGCAGAGATGGTTTTTGCTACGCTAGCTTACTCAAGAGATGGTGGTTATTATAAAGTACGGGAAGGTTGTATGGAAGGCAAATTAAAAGCAGATGGCCAATGGTTGGTACAAGGTAAAGTTACCATCACGACTAGGACCAATAGAAGAATTGTAAAAGCCATTCATGCCAACTACCGAATTGATTAAAGTAAAACTTTAAATCCTACCCTATTAATGCCTCTTTTTTAAGCTTTTTAGAAAGTTTATCCCCTAGATACTTATCAATGATATTTCTAGTCAAATAAATAAATGGCGTCAATAAAATCGCTACTACAAACTTGTAGGAATAATTCACCGTTCCGACTGCAAAAAATAAGCTTAAATCCCATTGTGGTGGACCAAGCACAAACGCCACATATAGAACAATAAAACTGTCAAAAAACTGAGAAATCAAGGTAGAGCCTGTAGCTCGTAACCAGATTTTTTTATCTCCAGTAGCTAAACGCAATTTTTCAAAAACCAGCGCATCTAGCAACTGGCCCACTATAAAAGCCAGAATTGAAGCGACTATAATCCAAGAACCTTGTCCAAAAATAGTTGCATAGGCCGTTTGCATATTAGGAACCCCTTGGTCCTTAAAGTCTGCTATCCAAAAATCAGCTGGAACCAAATAAATGGAACCAACAATGACAAGAAAACCATATAAAATCAACGCTGCGGTAAGATAAGACAGCATTTTAACCACCTTTTTTCCAAAATACTCATTGATAATATCTGTAGAAATAAAAACCACTGGCCAAATTAATACACCAGCCGATAACATTAATGACCCTTGATGGCCAAATAAATTCCAATTGAATGGCGAAATTCCAAGTGTTTTTTCAAAAGCAAAAATCTTAACACCGATGAATTCTGCGATCAAGGCATTGGTAATAAAGAACCCTGCTAACAGGATTAGCAATTTCACTGGTTTTTGGAGAATAATCCGTTTCATAGCCTAAAATTGTCTTTAGCTTATCAAATCCTAATTCATTTTAACAAAATTATGAAACATAGATAGGAATTAATCCTTAAAAATTCAAAGCAAGAATAAAATTACCACTATATTTGCTTTAAAAACCAGACAGAATTTCATGGCAAAAATTTCGATCAATTTAAAAGACGGTACTGCTAAAAAGGAAGATACCTTAATTGTTGGAATTGATCTCGGCACGACCAATAGTTTGGTTGCTTATATGTTAGATAATAAGCCTGTTGCCGTCAAAGGGCAAGACAATACAAATACCTTAGTACCATCCATTATTCACTTTTTACCAAATGGTAAAAAACTGGTTGGTGACGATGCCAAAGCTAAGCTGATAGATGACCCTGCCAATACGATCTATTCTGTTAAAAGACTTATGGGAAAATCCTATAAGGATCTTTCTTCCCACTCTGAGTACCTAGGTTACGAGGTGATTGATGATGATACCGAAAGTCTGGTCAAAATCAGAGTAAATGATATCTTCTATACGCCAGTTGAGCTCTCCGCCAATATTCTTACCGCACTAAAACTTAGAGTCGAAAAAGAACTCAACCAAATAGTTAGCAAAGCGGTCATTACCGTCCCAGCTTATTTTAACGACGCCCAACGTCAAGCTACTCGGGATGCGGGTAAACTAGCAGGGCTAGATGTATTGCGAATTGTGAATGAGCCAACCGCCGCTAGTCTGGCCTATGGTCTTGGACAAAAAGCGGATTCCTCAAATTTGATTGCTGTTTATGATCTTGGTGGCGGAACATTTGATATTTCTATCCTACAAATCCAAGATGGAATATTTGAGGTATTATCTACGAATGGTGATACTTTTCTCGGTGGAGATGATATTGATCGTTTGTTAATGGATTATTGGTTAAAAATTAATGGTAGAGATAAGCAGGATTTTATTAAAGAAAAAAAGAAATTACAAGAGCTTCGACTTTTAGCGGAAAAAGCAAAAAAGGTTTTGTCGAGTAACCTGTTATTTAAGGAATCCTTCGACGGAATGAACTGTCAAATTGCTCGTGAAGTTTTTGATAATTTGATTAGTCCCTTAGTCTCGCGAACCTTAGATAGTTGTAAAATAGCACTAAATGATGCTGGAAAAACGGTCAAAGATATTCAACATGTTGTGATGGTAGGTGGAAGTACTCGGGTGCCTTATATCAAGAAATCTGTCAGTCAATTCTTCGATCAACCACTCTATGATAGCCTCGATCCTGATGAAGTAGTTGCCCTTGGTGCGGCCATCCAAGCCGATATTCTAGCCGGCAATCAAAAAGAAATGTTGCTGCTTGATATTACGCCGCTCTCCTTAGGAATTGAAACGGTAGGAGGATTAATGGATGCTATTATTCCACGAAACTCGAAAGTGCCTTCCCGAGCTGCCCGCCAGTATACCACCTCTGTCGATGGTCAGGTTAATCTAAAAGTAGCCGTTTACCAAGGCGAACGAGATCAAATTGCTGACAATCGTCGCTTGGGTGAGTTTGTCCTAAAAGGTATTCCCCCCATGCCAGCTGGCTTACCTAAAATAGAAATTATATTTGCCATAGATGCGGATGGTATCTTGAAAGTAACAGCCAAAGAATTGCGTTCTGGTGTCGAGCAAGAAATTGAAATCAAATCTCAATATGGAATAAGCGAAGAAGACATGGCTCGAATGCTGATGGATAGTATTACCAATGCCGAAGCGGACCTAAAAGTTCGCTCCCTTTTGGAAGCTCGCAACGAGGCGAATAATGTCCTCTTATCCACTCAAAAATTCCTCCAACAAAATGATCAAATCCTTTCTGGAGAAGAAAAGAAAACTACCCTTGCCCTAGCTAACGCACTCAAAGCAACGGTCGATGGTGCGAATAAAGATCTCATCAATAAAGCCATGGCTGACCTCAATGAATACACTGCTCCCATTGCCCACCGAGCTATGGACGTACACGTCGCCAATGCCATGCGTGGTACCAAACTTGGAGAAAAAGAAGAATAAAAATCATTTTTCTGGCATGGTTTTTTTCTGAATTCCCCCCTCCTTTAATCCTTGCCTTAGTCCTTGACAATCCCTATCTTTGAGATATGAACCGATATATTTGTCTGACACTTCTCCTCGGAATGTTTTCTATAACGCTGATGGCTCAAGTCAGTGAACAATTGGAAAAGGAAATTGGAAAAATCATATATTACGATACGGATATTAGCTTTAAAAATACACCTGCTTACCTCATTGGTGTTCAACTTGGTGATACTTCTTTTGTTTATTCGTATGGTAGCACTTCCAAAAATAATGGGGTATCTCCAGCGTCAAACCATCTTTTCGAAATTGGAGGATTGACCAAATCTTTTACCGCCTTACTCTCAGGTATTTTGATGAACGAAGGTCACTTACATCCCGATTCCTCTATCAACCATTACCTTCCTGAACAATTTCAAAATCCAACTGCCAACTCCATCAGTATATTAGATTTAGTCCAACATACCAGTGGTTTACCTCGACTCCCGATTGGCATTGGTTTGAAAGAAAAAGATCCCTCTAATCCTTTTGGTCATTACACCAAAAATGATCTGCTAACTTATTATAAAGAAGTTGACTTCGGTCTTATTAAAAAAAATCAGAAAAAACAATATAAATATAGTCATACCAATTATGCCATTCTAGAAGTAGTACTAGAACTTGTCAGTAATCAAACCTACGAACAGCTTCTACAAAAATATATTTTCCAACCTTGTGGAATGAACCAATCTGGTGTTCATGATTTCACTACTGAGAATAGAAATAAAATGGTCAAGGGCTATAGTTTGGGTGGTCAACCTACGCCTCCTTGGCAAATGCGATCTTTTGCTGGTAGTGAAGGTATCAAATCCTCGATGGATGATCTTTTAAAATATATGAAAGCCAGTTTAAAAAATAAAACCCATCAACTCGGGCCAGTCCTTGCCAAAAACCAACAACCACTCGTTAAAACAGATATGGCCAAACATATTTTTGGTGGAAACGGATGGCATATTATTACTAACAAAAATTATTACGACGTGGTGATGCACGCTGGAAGTACTACCGGATATAGAAGCTTTATGGGATTTGTGCCAGAAACCAAGACTGGCGTCATCATTTTAGCCAATAGTCCACATAGTATGAACGGCCTCGGCCTCTTAGTTTTGAGATTGGTCAATAATAATTGGAAAAGAACTAAGAAGGGATTGAAAACGGGTTTGAATTGATTTTTGTTGATTCTTGCCTGCCGGCAGTTGAATGTTGATTAATATAATAATATCCTTCTGCCCTATCTATCTGTTATCTTGTCTCCTTTTTCTATTTATTTAGTTAAATTTCCTAACTTCGCAGCACGTTTTAAGTTGTTTTATATGACCATTGAAAAGCAGCTAAAAAGCACCAAGACTCAGCTCTTTTGAGCACCTAGTTATTATTTTCAAAAAAACAACTAATGAAAAAGATATTAGTCGCAAACCGTGGAGAAATTGCTTTACGAATTATGCGGACAGCCCGTAAAATGGGCATCCGAACAGTTGCAGTATATTCTGAAGCAGATCGTCATGCTCCCCATGTTAGATTTGCCGATCAAGCGGTTTGCCTCGGACCAGCACCTTCCAACCAATCCTATTTGGTCATTGATAAAATCATCAAAGCAGCCAAAGACACTGGCACAGATGGCATTCATCCTGGCTATGGTTTTTTGAGTGAGAATGCTGAATTTGCCCAGCGTGTGGAAGCAGCAGGCATTACCTTCATTGGACCAAATGTGCACGCCATCGAAGTGATGGGTAGTAAATTAGCCGCCAAGGACGCCGTAAAAGCCTACAAGATTCCGATGGTACCAGGAATCGACAAGGCCATCACTGATACAGAAAAGGCAAAAGTCATTGCCAATGAAATTGGCTATCCAATTTTGATAAAAGCTTCCGCAGGCGGAGGCGGAAAAGGGATGCGTGTCGTTGAAAATTCTAATGAATTAAAATCGCAAATGGAAAGAGCCATTTCAGAAGCACTTTCTGCCTTTGGAGATGGATCGGTTTTTATCGAAAAATATGTGGCCTCTCCTCGACATATCGAGATTCAAGTTTTAGCAGATAAATATGGTAATACCGTTCATCTTTTCGAGCGAGAATGCAGTATCCAAAGACGTCATCAAAAGGTGGTCGAAGAAGCTCCGTCTGCCGTGCTTACTCCAGAACTTCGCGCTCGGATGGGCGTAGATGCCTGTCGTGTGGCCGAGGCTTGTAACTATATAGGTGCGGGAACGGTAGAGTTTCTATTGGATGAAAATCATAATTATTATTTTTTAGAAATGAATACCCGTCTACAGGTGGAGCATCCAGTTACTGAGCTGATCACCGGAGTGGACCTTGTAGAAGAACAAATTCGAGTGGCAAGAGGAGAAAAGCTGCGGTTCCAGCAAGATGATCTGACAATCAAAGGACATGCTATGGAACTACGCGTCTACGCAGAAGATCCAACCAATGACTTTCTACCAAGTGTAGGTGAATTACTGGTTTATCAAAAACCCGTAGGAGAAAATATTCGGGTGGATGATGGATATGAAGAAGGAATGGAAATTCCAATTTACTATGACCCGATGATTGCAAAATTAATTACCTATGGAGCCACTCGTGATGCTGCCATCAGTAATATGGAAAATGCCATCGCTCAATATCAAATTGAAGGGATTGAGACTACCTTACCGTTCGGAGCATTCGTCATGAAACACCCCGCTTTTACAAGTGGTGATTTTGATACTCATTTTGTCAAGAAATTTTTCACCTCCCAAGCGATTCTAGAAGATTCAAAAAAAGGGGAAATGGTAGCGGCCTTGGCAGGTTTGAAACTATATCTGGATGGCAGAAAAAAATTACGAGTACCGGGTGTGATTAAATCATAGGATTTATTTTCGAATTTTGGTTTGTTTTGCCAAGCAAACTAAATTAGTGGTCCGTTCGTTCTATTTTTAGAAATCAACTTTACATCAAAATGACACCAGAAAATCCATATGAAGATTTTTTTAAGTCCTCCCAAGATCAACCTCCTAGGAAGGATATAGAAAATGAACCTTATGAGCAATTTCCAGCAGCGGAAGAAAATATTTTCGAAGAGAACATTCATGATAAAAGATTTAAGAACGCTCGCGAGTCCCTAGATGAAGTCCTGGCTAGTTTGCGGTTATTTCAGCAAGAAGCTACCAATTTCTCTAAACTATTGAGTGAAACCAGAGCCATTCAACATAAGATCGTTAGTAAAATTAGTCGGATATTTTTGACCAATAAAAAAAGTCCTGATAAAAAGTCACTGGCTGGAGAACGAGCTTATTATCGAGTATTGACCAAGAAATTTAACAATATTATTACTCCCATGAAGTCCTTGGCGGAGATTCACCTACAAACGGTGGAACAGTTCAATCGAGATATTGACGAAGACTATTATTCCATTGAGAAGGAAGATCACCAAATCAAGGAAGAAAAAAAACATGCCATTGACGGAATTAATTTACAACGAAGTATTTTAGCGGATGCAGCAGCGGACTTGGCCATATTATCCGGTGCACTCATGGCTACAGAAAAACGAATGAGCCGTTATGTAGATATTGGAAATCATAACAATATCTCTTCTTCTGAATTAAAATTACTGATGGCCGATCGAGAACATTTAACTTCAGGAAGGCAGCATCAATTTCAATATGAAATATTTGATATAAATATTATTGATAAAACGGTTTTACAATTAGGTGGTTACCAAAAAGAAACTAGCAAGCAATATTTAAGTAAACTCTTGAAAGCTTTTAAGGCTCGCTCCTAGTCATTTTAAATTTGATTTTTTTCAGCTTATTTTCCAAAACGATAGGTCAACCGCGCAGCATTAATTCCTATATTTAAACTTAATTTTTCAGACTTCCCCATGCCTTTTTTATGCAGATGTGGCACTAGAAAACCAATAGCGCCTCCTACCAAATAACCTGCCATTACATCCGTAGGATAATGTTTTCCTGCTGCCACCCGAAAGTATCCCATCACGCCGGGAATCACCCCAGCGGCACCCCAAACAAGAGGTTTCCATGGACTGTCTGGATAAAAGTCGGAGAATATTTTCGCCGTAAAAAAACAACCAACCGCAGCGGTGGAAGTATGGCCCGAAATAAAAGAAGCCCGCGCAGTCCGTCCTAATTTATCTTCAATCGGAACAGCTGGATTGTATACAAAGGGGCGCGTCCGATGAAAAGTCATTTTCGTAACAATCGTCAACCCAGTATTGATAAAAGAAGCTTCCACATACATCGCCAAGATTTGCCCAAAATGACGACGACTTTTTTTCTTACTTAAAAACAAAATGGGTAGTAATTGAGTGGCGATCTCCAACCCATTACTGGCACGCGCAAAACTGTTGGAGAGATTCGTAGTAGCAAACCGATCAAAGGAATTGACCTTATTCGCATCCAATGCAGCAATTTGAGTTATTGATAAATTATTTAATTGACTAGCAAGATATGCGCCTCCCAGATTGAGTCCAACTGCTGTAGAAATATAGGGGATTTCCTTTTTTAAATTAAGATTATATGGAGACTGTCCTAAGATTGGTACTTGAATGCCAAGCAACAAAATTAATAAAAGCAGTAGATTATTTTTCATTTAAATTATTCATGGTTGGATTCGTGGAATGGTAGAACTCCTCTTCTTTTACTTTTAAAGTGGTCAGTTCAACTATATGTCCATTAGGATCTTTTGTATAAATGGATTCGAAATAATAATGGTCTTTGATTTCGTATTTTAAACTTAATCTATCATATCTTCTTTTCGCTTTTTCAAAATTCTCTTGATTTACGTTGAAGGCAAAATGATCAATTTTTAGGTTTTTAGAATTTGGATTTAAATAATCATCCTCAAGGTCTGCTGGAAACAAGGCCACTCCAAATTTTTTGGACATCATAAAAATAGGAAATTCACCCCATTTTTTTAGTTTATATTTTTTTAAACCAAGCACCCTAGCATACCACAAAGCAGACGCTTCTAAATCTTTGACACGAATAGCAACATGATCTAAAAAATCTAATTCTATTGTTTCTTCTTTCAATTTATTCTTTTTGGTTGGTAACCTTCAATATTTTACTCCAGACAGGAAGCGGATTTTTAAAACGCCTTAAATGTAAAATCATCTCCTTCCTCAATAAGTCGGCCCTTTTTATCATATTTCTTAAACCATCTTGGCTGCCCTTCAGTATCATAAAAGGTTTCATAGGACACGGCACCATTGGGATGAAATGTCACTCTCGCAATTTCCTGACTGTTTTGATTAAAAATAGTGTAATGCGTTTTTAGCCAATTATTTTTCTTGATAGATTTATAGCCAATCCACATACCAATTTTTTTACCGTCTATCATTAATCCTTCAATTTTGCGTGGAATCCCTGGGTTGTTCAATTCCTGTGAAACCATCCCATTGATGACATTATCTTTAAAGTGTTGAACTCGAACCATTCGGCCTTCGCTATTATAATAACGCCATCGTCCATTTTTTACACCGTTTTCAAAAGATTCTCCTTCGACAATTAATTGTTGGTTGTCGTTGTATTCTTTATGACTATAGTTTATTTCATCGTTTACCATCATCTGTTGAGCATTACATCCAGAAAAAATAATTCCAAAAGATAAAAGTGCAAAAA
Source organism: uncultured Saprospiraceae bacterium (assembly GCA_937928405.1). Taxonomy (GTDB): domain Bacteria; phylum Bacteroidota; class Bacteroidia; order Chitinophagales; family Saprospiraceae; genus JALZUU01. Next base: position 1,070 of record CALFWZ010000185.1, on the reverse strand, counting down.
AAAGTAATAGACCTTTGGGAAATAATATCATGTCAAATCAAATTTTTAAAAAATGTGCGGCCAAAATTAAGATTGCACATTCAACTCAAGATAATAAGATTAAAATAAAATAATGTTAAAAAATTTTAATTTTGTAAAAAAAAAGTGAAACAAAAATACATCTTCACTAACTATCAATCCCCCGGAGATTTGGTCATGCTGACGGCGACTATTCGTGATTTGCATAAAAATTATCCCAATCAGTTTATCACCGATGTTCGAAGTTCTTGCCCTGCACTTTGGGAAAACAATCCCTGGCTTACACCATTAGACGAAGATGATCCAACAGTGACCGTTCTCCCCATGTCTTATCCCCTGATAAATCAAAGCAATCAACTACCCTATCATTTCATACATGGTTTTACCGATTTTTTAAATCAAGCATTAAATTTAAATATTAAACCCACAGCATTTAAAGGAGATATCCATCTTTCCGAACAAGAAAAACAGTGGATGTCTCAGGTCGAAGAAATCACCCATAATAAAAAACCTTTTTGGATAATTGTGGCCGGAGGAAAATTTGACTTTACGGCTAAATGGTGGAGCCTCGAAAGATACCAAGCAGTAGTCGATCATTTTCAAGATAAAATTCAATTTGTACAAGTTGGGCAATTAGAACATAATCATCCTGCCCTAAATAATGTTTTAGATCTGCGAGGTCAAACCGATTTACGACAATTAATTCGCTTGGTACATCATTCCAGTGGCATCCTTTGTCCAGTAACATTATTGATGCATTTGGCAGCAGCCGTACCTCCTGCTCCGACCTCGCCTCCCTTGCGCCCTTGTGTGGTAGTTGCTGGTGGACGCGAAGGTACCCAATGGGAAGCCTACCCCAATCATCAATATATACATACCGTTGGTGCCCTACCTTGTTGTGCCCAAGGTGGTTGTTGGAAGTCCCGAGTACTTCCATTAGGAGATGGTGATGAGAAAGACCTACCTGACAACTTATGTGTAAACCCTGTTGACTTTTTACCCAAATGCATGGATATGATAAGTGCCCAAGAAGTTATTAGAAGAATAGCAAT
>CALFWZ010000184.1 GCA_937928405.1 uncultured Saprospiraceae bacterium | reverse complement strand
GGTCGATATTAGATTTGTTGAAAAGCGCTCCACGGACTACCGGTGAGATCAGTCAATACTTTGCGAAAGACCTCTCACGCTTTGCCATCATGAAACACTTAGGTATTTTAGAGAAGGCTCACCTGATTACCACCCGTAAGGAGGGAAAATCAAGATGGAACTATCTTAATCCTGGACCGATACAAAAAACTTACGACGAGTGGGTTGATCAGTTGATTCAGTTAAAATATTATACCGACCAAACTTCCAGGAAAATGGGACAGACTGCTAAACGCATTCTTACGAGCACGATTGAATTGTCTAGCCGTATATCTGCCGATCAGACGAAAGTCTGGGAAGCACTTACGCAACAGATCGATCAGTGGTGGGTTACTGATTTTTATCAGTCTCCTACCGCCGTAAAAATGGCACTGGAACCTAAGCTTGGTGGTTTACTGTACGAAGACGCTGGGAAAAATGAAGGATTTGTCTGGGCAACCATTATTGCGTTGCATAGCCCAAATCATTTAGTGTTACGCGGAGACTTAAGCCCGGATTTTGGTGGGCCTGCCATTTCATATTTAAAATTTACTTTAGAAGAAAAAAAGGGAACAACGACCCTAAAGCTACAAGATACCATCATGGGTACCATTAGCCAAAAACGCTTGAAGGAGATTAAGGCAAGGTGGAAGGTTTTACTGGATGCGTTGAAGGAGTATTGTGGGGAATAATTAGGACTGTTCAATAGATTGTGCCAATATAAATTTGAAAATTCAAAAACCTGTCCGACGGCAGCGGGCAACCTTAACTTCAACCTCAATGCCTAAGAATGATCATTTTTTATAAATTGATAATCAGTATTTTTATTTTTAAATTTATTATTTTTTCACGTTAGCAGAAAAATTGAGGTTGAGATTGCAGTTGATAAACACCGAATTTGGAACACTTTCTTCTAATCACCTAATCAACAATATATCTCCAAATTTTCGCTCCACTACTCCATCCAAGAATTCTAACTCCGCCTGCCAAACATAAACCCCTGTATTCATCCTTTTATTTTTAAAAAATCCATCCCAGCCTAGTTGCTCATGATTGGTATCAACTCCTTCTACCAGAAAAACTAAAGCACCCCAACGATTGAAAATTTCTAGTCGCTTGATGACTACTGGGCCTTTAGCATACAACGTAAAAAAATCATTCAAGCCATCACCATTCGGACTAAAAGCATTTGGCGCAAAGACTTCTCGATCCTTAGTTACCGTAACAACTATCGAATCTGCTATACTGCAGGTAGCCAACGAATCCTGCATCTCCAATTTATAGACGGTCGTAAAAAGCGGTTGTACTACCGGACGCGGACAATCTGCACATAAATCTGCCGAAGGTAAATCTGCTGTCCAAGAAAAAACTGGATTATTAAAACCAACATATTGTGGCCGCAAAATGAGTTCTTCTCCCAATGAAATCGTCTGATCATCTCCCAAATCCAATGCCTGAGATGCTTGGGTAATCAAAATTTCATCCACCGACATTTCACAATTATTCGTGACCGTGACTGAATAATTTCCTCCTGCTGTAATAAATATTTCTGACGTTGTCTCACCCGTACTCCAACTAAAATTGCTGCCATTACTAATCGGGGATAACCAGAGCGTGTCTCCCGGACAGAGTGGCAATTCGCTATTATTAAAAATGACCGATAGTGGTTCTACCATTAAGGAAGTAGAATCTGGACGAATCAAAGTTTGGGGATCGTCTGACAAAGTCTCTCCTCCTAACCGCTGTGGAAGTCCAGATAGCTTTGCTTGATTTTTATAAATACCCTCTAAATTATTATCTAAAAAAACTTTAATGACAATACTATCAATTCCTGGTGTTATCACCATGTCTTCGATACGCAATTCGTCTGTTCCTACACCACTCACCACATTTCCTACATATGGGTTTTGGGTAATTTCAGTAATCCTCATTCCCGTTGGAAGTTCATCCAAAAAATCAATTCCTGTCTGTGCGTTACCACTGAGATTGGCAATCAAAAACTGATAGCTTACTTCAGAACAAGAGACGGCAGCTGGTGGACTAACTGTTTTTTGCATTTGAATATTATAAGGACAGCTACAACCATCCTTACCCGGTGAAGGAGGTCCATTTTCACGCACCACAACAGATCCGGTTTGAATATTTATCTGGTATAAATTTCGGGCATCATTTACTCCAGGACTATTTCCATACCCCCACAAACTACCGAAACTATCAAAGAACAACGCCCCAATTCCATCTGCCGCATTAGTAGTTGGAAAAATTTCATCCTCAATCGTATTATTCGTCAAATTTATTTTTACTAACCGTTGCTGTATCGCATCAAAACTATAAATTTCTCCAGTCAATGGATCAAAGGACATATCAGTGCAAAAAACATCGCGACCACTGGTGGTAGACAGCGAAGTATTCGTCGTCTCAAAATTGCCGGAAGCCAGGTTCACCGTGGAAAAAACTGCTCCACCATTACCTAACAAACATAAGAAATCACCATCCGGCGTTACGTCTCCAGCGTAATAAGGAGGCGTACTCAATCCACTCAGCAGCCCAAGATCAAAAACGGTCCCAGTAGCATCAATTTGATATAAAGACTGAGAATTAACAGGACTCACGCCATAGATTAGATTGTCTGTTGACCGATATCCCACTCCATTTATCCGAAAACCAGAGGTGGCCCCCAATGGATTAAAGGTAACCCCTCCTGTTGCTTGATCGATTTCTAGGGTATAAAATTGGCTCTGACCATTATCGGTAAGCGATAAAAAGAAGTTGCCATTACACTCAAAAGGAACCTGACTATAAAGTGGTAAAAAAGCAAAAATAGGTAGCAAATAGGCAAATAGACGGCCCAAGCAGAAATTTTGAGGCATTTTCATGGTTAAAAATAGGAAAATAAAGAGATTTTCCTCTTTTTATATTGTCAGATTTGTCTTATCTTTGCAATCCGAAATTAGGAATTGTTCAAAATATTTCAATAATGAAGAAAGATATCCATCCAACAGAATATAGAACCGTTATTTTCAAAGATGTATCCAATGAGGAAACATTTATGACGAAGTCTTGTGCTCCTAGCAAAGAAACGATCACTTGGGAAGACGGTAAGGAATACCCATTACTTAAAGTGGAGATTTCTAATACTTCACACCCGTTTTTCACTGGTAAAATGAAGTATGTAGATACAGCTGGACGTATTGATAAATTTAAGAAACGTTTCGCCAATTCTCGTTTTTCTAAGACCAAAATGGACGAAGAAGCAGAGAAAGACGCTCAATAAAGAATCCATACTTTTTTCTAAAAGTATCACTAGGCCCGAAATGTCGATGACGTTTCGGGCTTTTGTGTAGGCGGGTGATAGGTTTTATATTTTATTATGCAAATAAAATCCTGAAAAATAGTACTTTAGCACTGACTAACAGAACCAACCCATTCTACCAATATTGATTTTTTTAAATCAAAGAATAAATACCTGAATTTAATTGAGATAATAATTATTTAAGACTATGAAAAACGTCATTTTATTTGATAATGAAGTTTGGGATAACTTGCTTCCCATTACCTATACTCGTCCGGTGGGTGAACTTCGAGTGGGTATTTTGACTATCCGTGAAAAGTGGGAAAAATGGTCCAATACTAAAGTATCTTTTATCACCCAAGACCATCTTTCCGAAAAATATCCGATGACCATCCAATCAGATAATATCGTCATCAACGGATCATTGCTGCCACTGCCCGGTATTTGTAAACTGATCGAGCAGATGGAACCCAATGAAGCACTACTACAAAATGATGAATTGATCGCCGCTCGACTTAATGAATCACAGTTTCAAAGTTTAATTGAAGATCAAGAAATTGAAGAGCTGCAGGGTTTTGATATTGGTGATACCCCACTTTTAAAAATTAATAACCTATGGGATATTTTTGGTAAAAACGATCAAGCGGTCAAAATAGATTTTGAACTACTAACCAAAAATAGAACCTCTCAACCACTCTCCGATACGAATCGTGTAACGGCTCCCGACCAGATTTTTCTGGAACCCGGAGCGACCGTCGAACACGCCATCTTAAATGCCAGCAAAGGTCCTATTTACATCGGCAAAGATGCCTTGATTATGGAAGGTTGTATCATTCGAGGACCCCTGGCCATGAATGAAAAGAGTGTCCTAAAAATGGGTGCTAAAATTTATGGTGCCACCACGCTTGGGCCTCATTGTAAAGTCGGCGGAGAAGTGAACAATGTCGTTTTTACCGGTTACTCTAATAAAGGCCACGATGGATTTTTAGGCAATAGTGTGATCGGAGAATGGTGCAATTTAGGAGCAGATACCAATGCTTCCAACATGAAAAACAATTATTCTGAAGTTAAATTATGGAACTACGCCAAGGAACGATTTGCAAAAACGGGACTACAATTTTGTGGACTTGTCATGGCGGATCATTCCAAATGTGGCATTAATACCATGTTTAACACGGGAACGGTCATTGGGGTTTCAGCTAATATTTACGGCGGTGGTTATCCACGTAATTTCATCCCTTCCTTTTCATGGGGAGGCGATCAAAAATATACTACCTATACGCTCGAAAAAGCACTCGATACTGCTCGTGCAATGATGAAACGTCGCGACCAAGAACTAACAGCATTGGATCAAGAAATTTTAAAAGAAGTTTTTATGAAAGATCGTTCTTACCGTACTTGGGAAAAAGCAATTTTACAGTGAGACCTTCTCGCTGGAAAAAGTGGCTAAGTTATCTCACAGAATTTCACATAGAGGATGCTCCCAGTGATTTGAATCCAGCACTACACGTGTGCCTCGTCAACGGACGTTATCAACTTTGTACCGAAAATGCGATTTATTCCTACGCTGACTTATACGATAATTTTTCAGGTGCTTTCGCAAAATTAAATTTAAAAAATCAGACCTTTAAAAAGGTATTGATACTCGGATTTGGAATGGCGAGTATCCCGATTATTTTAGAAAAAATGGGGTTGGATTATACCTACACAGCCGTGGAGATTGACGAACAAGTAATTTATCTTGCCAGTAAATACGAACTACCCTATCTGCGTTCTCCAGTTCAAATGATTTGTGCCGACGCTGCGCAATGGGTACAGGTAACGGAGGAACAATTTGATTTGATTGCAGTGGACATTTTTCTGGATGATGTGATCCCTGATCGCTTTACACAATCCTTTTTTTTAGAAAACACCAGAGATTTACTACGCCCAGGAGGTTTATTGCTTTATAATCGACTGGCAAACACAGAGGCCGATCTAGAAAAAACAAAAATATTTTTTGAAAATACTTTTAAAGAGGTTTTTCCAAAAGGAAGGTATTTAACGGTTGGAGGAAATTGGATGTTAGTTAATGAATGATAATAATGAATAATGGCTCTGCTGGCGTGAGATAATTAATAGTGGTTTAATGGATAATGAGCTTACTCTTAAAAGTGTTTTTCTCGCAAAGTTCGCAATGACGCAAAGATTTTTTAACGTGTATCTCTTTAACCGCTTGCTACCTATAAATTGAATTAATTTAGTTTTTTTTCAAATTCCTGATTTTTCGGAGCGGACTCAATAATTAATAACGGGTCTTTTGAGGTATTTTTTTAAAAAAAGCACCGCAGTTAACCAGATTCTAACTCAATAACTCAAAACCCGAAACTCAATAACTCAGAACTCAGAACTCAACAACTCAAAACTTGCCATCATGTTTATAGCTCGTATTCGTTTTTTATTAGTGATTGTATTTTTAGGTTTGGCCGTTTGGCTGCACGTTGTGGAAGGGATTGGTTCATCCTGGTATTTGTACCTAGCTGGATTTTTATTGTTGCTTACCCATTTTTTGACGAGCAATGTTTCGGCAGCATTTATGTTGTTACGAGGGGGCGAACTTGACAAGGCAGAGCGCCTAATTGATCAAGTAAAAAAGCCAGAGTGGTTATTGAAACGACACCGAGCGTACTATCATTTTACCAAAGGAATGATTGCGGCACAACGAAATGCCATTCCACAAGCTAAACAGCATCTATCAGAAGCATTAGCAATCGGTTTACGAACACCAACAGATAATGCACTGGCAGCGATCAACTTATCCAATTTTGCTTTTCAGGCACAGGATCTTTCAGAAGCCAAAAAATATCTGGACAAAGCCAAAACTTACAAAACCAGTGATCTGATTATCAAGGAACATATCGAACGGATAGAAGGAGCCTTGACTTGATATACCGTATAGATAAGCTCCGATATTCATATAAAAGTAATCTTCTTTATCCATTCATTCGACTTCTCTCCTTAGCTTTAGAGATTTTCGTGGATTTTTGTATCTTTGATAGACAAAGAAGTTATTTAAAAACTCCAAAACTGCCTACAAACTGATAAAATTATTGATCTCATCTCCTTTTTTCGTTTCCATAGCGGGGCTATGCAAGCAAAAAAGAGGCTCAATCTAAATAATTTCCGCTAGTTCTCGGCTTCTTTTGGAATTATTAAACAACTCCAAAATAAAAAAACATGTTTACAATAAATATATACTTACGTTTTGCGCTGATTGGTTTATTTCTAGGAGGCGGTATTCTATTAACTATCTTTCAGGGTTTCTGGTATGCTTTTCCGCTTTTACTAGTCGGCCTAGCCTTACTGGCAGGTTATATATTTTTAGGAACGGTACAGTCCACCGCACAGCTGGTTCAAGATCAACAGTTTGAAGAAGCTGAAAAAAGACTGGCCTTGACCATGAAACCAGACTGGCTCTACAAAACCAACCGAGCTTTCTTTTACATGATCAAAGGTACCTTAGCCATGCATCGAAAAGATCACAGCGCCGCTGAAGAATGGCTTACCAAAGCACAATCTATTGAATTACCTACTGATAACGAAAAGGCAATGGTGCTCCTACAGCTAGCCAATATCAATGTTTCTAAAAATAAATGGACCAAGGCAAAGGCTTTATTCCAAGAAATGAAAAAACTTAAAGTGACCGAACCCGTGATGAAAGAACAAATCAAAATGTTCGAAAAGGCACTCAGCCAACGCGGACAGATGAAACATGCCCAAGGAATGCAGGGTGGTCGACGGAAGGGAGGATTTAGAGGACGGTAAAAATCAAAAATTAATTCTCATTTATTTGAACATACAATCAATATTGAATATCCAATATTGAATATTCAGTATTCAAATCCTTTATTTCCTTTTCATCTTTCCTTTTACAAATCCATTCAATAATAACAGGATACTTAAGAATCCGAGGACTCGGGCGATGAGGTCTTTCCATTTCGCATAAACCGTCATTTCATTATTTAATTTGATTTTACCTTTGATAGCAATGGCTTCGTTATAGTTCGTGGCTTGCAATACATCTCCCCGCTGATTGATAAATCCAGAAATTCCAGTGTTAGCAGATCGAGCAATGCTACGACGCGTTTCAATGGCCCGTAACTGAGCATAAGCCAAATGCTGTCGATGGCCTGCCGTGTTGTCCCACCAACCGTCATTCGTCACAATAAAAAGCGCGTTGGCTCCTTTTTTTACGTAGTCCGTTACATACGCTCCATAGATAGATTCGTAGCAAATAACAGGAGCAATTTTTTCATTTGATGGTCCAGACAGTACTTCCCGTTCATCCTGTACTGCGAGGCCAGCCATAGATCCATCCAGCTTTTCGACCAAAGGTTCCAGAAAAAAGAAGACCCGACGATAAGGTAAAAATTCAGCACCAGGAACTAGTTTAGATTTTATGTAGACAGGTACTTCGTCAGACTTTGCGCTAAGTTGAATCGCAACATTTCCCATCTCAAAATAGCGAGTTTTTCCTCCCCGTTCGTAGGTACGCACCGCAGGACCATGAGGCTCATCTGCCGTTAGTTCTCGTTGGGTAGCAATCCCTGTAATGAGTTTTAATCCAGGATAGCGATCCACCATATTTTTGATGGGTGCAATGGATCGGTCTCGAAGAATCGCATCGAAATCTACTCGATTAAAACTAGTCTCTGGAAAAACGAGATAGTCAGACGAATCCGTCAACACCTTTTGACTCAGACTGATAAATCGCTGAAGTTGTTCACGCCTATTCAGTGAAAATTTCACATAATGTGGCTCTAGATTGGGTTGTACCACTACCACTTCTACTTCGTCTCCTTGATCCGCTTGTTGCCCATACATAATTAATGAACCTACCAACGGCACCAATATCCAGAGCGCCATTTTTAGCACACTGACTTTTTCAATTTTTTGGTTTTGTTCGTAATTTTTTAAAATTTGAAAACCGAGCACATTTGCTACCAACGCCCAAAGTGCTCCACCAAAAACACCTGTATATTCGTACCATTGCACCCAAGATGGATACTGCCCAAAACAGTTACCAATATTTAACCAAGTCCAACTGACTTGCTGATTTAAATAAACGTATTCAAAACTAATCCAGTAAGCAATAAAAGCAACATAACCTAATTTTTCGTTTAGTCTCTTTTTTGTATTATGAAATAAAACAAACGGAATTGTCATAAAAGCAGAACTAAGAAAAATCGCAAAAACACCTGCCACCAACGCCGTATTTCCTACCCAATAAGTAGTGAGTATATTCCAAATAGCAAAACTTATATAACTGTATTTAAACACTTCCCAGCGGGCGGTGCCTTCGTAGGCTGCCGCAATTTTTGCTTCTACCCAAAGCAAGGGAATAAAAGCAAAAAATATAAAAAATGTGGTCGGCAAAGCTGGAAAACTGGCCCATAATAAAACACCACTACCAATTGCAGCGAGCATCAACTGATCTTTATTTTTCATTTTAGAGAACCGAGGATAAACCAATAGGATTAGGGTAGCCAATAAACTACCAAATTGAAAAAGTGGTAAATACCCCCAAAGTTGTCGTTGTTGATCTAGATGATACATCCAACCAGAGGTAGCCAATAGCACTACCAAGGCAAATAAAAGCGATAAAAGTCGTATTTTTTTATTCATAACCGAATAAAGTATTAAAATCATGAATTGTCTCTACAGACCACGTTGACGCATCACCTCGTATAGACAGATGCCCGTCGCTACGGATACATTAAACGAATCTGTCGTTCCTTTTTGTGGAATAATAAAATGCTGATCTACCATACTTAAAACCTTTTGGCTAACTCCATTTCCTTCCGAACCAATGACCAACGCCGTCGGCCCCGTAAAATCAAGTTGGTGAATATGATCTTTGGTGTTCAAACTACTAGCGTAAATTTGAATACCTGACAATTTAAGAAAATCAATTGTTTTAGCTAAACTGGTTTCTCGACAAACTGGAATTTTTGTCAACGCTCCCGCACTGGTTTTCAAAGCTACTTCATTGATTTGGGCAGCTCCTTTGTCTGGGATAATAATGGCATGGACACCGCATAATTCAGCAGAACGAGCGATCGCACCAAAATTACGTACATCGGTTACACCATCTAGCAAAAGGAACAGCGGCGTTTCACTACGCTCATAAATCAGCGGTAGCACATCCGCAATTTTATAATATTTTATCAAAGCGATAAAGCCGATAATACCTTGATGGTTTTTTCGGGTGTACCGATCCATCCGTTCTTTCGGTATAATCTGTAACGGAATTTGATGATATCTACTAATTTCTTTGATTTCCCGTTCGAATTCCCGATTGACACCCCGCTGTAAGACAAGCCGATCAATTTCTTTACCTGCTTCGATCGCATCAAGAATGGGATGCCGACCAATGATCATTGTATTTTTATCTGATGGATTTGCCATAGTCTGTTCTATAATTAAAACTCGTTCTGCAGCCGTATGTTGTGCTGAATTGCAAGGTCTGTAAAATTATCGCTAACGCCAATAGATTTCAGGTTATTTTTATTGGTTTTGTGTAAAAACACGAAAGTGTTGGTAGTTCACCAAAGATTTGTTCGATCTACTTCCACCTTGTGTCAAATGTGCTTATCTTTATGTGATAATAGACTTTATTTAAAAAAATTACGAAAAGCTCCGTAGGAGCGATAGATCAATAAGAATAGTTTAGCATTTTCAGAGAGCTCCAGCGGAGCGACATAATGCCCTAGAATAATTATTGTAAATATACCGCACCTACGGCGCTGCTGTCAAAGGCAGGTATTCTTCACTTTTATTGATCTATCGCTGCTCTGCAGCTTAGGGATGTTAATTAAATATCTCTATTCTTGTTTTAAGATAATTCAAACCTTGATTCGCATGAATCATTAGTAATGCCTTCTCGTGTTTAGTTGAAATTTTGATCGTTAATAATATATTTTCCATGAAAAAACTGATATACATTACTTGCTTATTAATGTTTGCCAATACCTTGTTGGGGCAGACAAAAAAATCTTTTGAGGTACCGACAACGTTAGAACAGTTGGGACTTGATTATGTGGACAAAAATCTGGAAGACTGGCAACTTACCCCAGCAGATGTCTCGGACTTGAGGGTTACAGACTACCATATGGTACCATCGACAGGTGCCCACCATCTTTATTTTACACAAGCTTACCGAGGCATTCCCATTACGGATGCGCTGGTGAACCTGACGATCACTGCCGACGACAAAGTTTATGAAAGCGGTCACCGACTCGTGGGTTTGCTGGAAGAAAAGGTAAATACCATCACCCCAGAGATTTCCGCCGTAACCGCTTTATCGCAAGCCATTCAATATTTAGGATTGAATGCTGTTCAGGTGCCGCGGTTACTAGAAAATCCTGCGCCCAATTTATGGATATACGAAGGCGGCACCATCAGCGAAGAACCGATAAAAATCCAATTAAATTATATCATGGACGAAGTCCAAAATCTCCGCTTGAGTTGGCAACTAGCCATCCGTCGCCTAGACAATAGCGACTTTCCTAGTTTGCATATTGACGCCGTGAATGGTACCATTTTAAATAACCATAACTATACCCACCACTGTAAGTTCGATGGGCCAAATCCTTATGGTCGTTTATTAAAGAACGAATCATGCCATCACGATCATTCTTCAAATTTTCGTCCCGAAACAACTACCGTCGCCACAGGTAGCTACCGCGTTTTCCCCTTACCCGTTGAAAGTCCTGCGCACGGAAGTCGAGGATTGGTGAGTGATCCGGATGATGCCGTTGCCTCCCCTTTTGGCTGGCATGATAATAATGGAATTACAGGATCAGAATTCAACATTACGAGAGGAAATAACGTCCACGCTTATCAAGATAGTGACGGAAATAATATCAGCAGCATGGACGAACCCAATGGCGGTACCAACCTTAATTTTGATTATAGTTTTAATCTAAATAATACTCCTGTCCAAAACCAAAATGCCGCGGTTACTAATCTTTTTTATTCAGCCAATGCGATCCACGACATCTCGTATCGTTATGGTTTTACCGAAGCAGCTGGCAATTTCCAACAAAACAATTACGGAAATGGTGGTTTACAAAATGATTATGTTTTGGCAGAAGCCATGGATGGAGATGCGTTTAATAATGCACAATGGAGTGCCGGTCCAGAAGGTAGTCGTGGTCGCTTAGAAATGTTTTTATGGAATCGAGATGCGGGCGGACAACGAGTCGTCAATGTCTCTCAACCCAATATCGCCGCTGGTTTGTACAATGCTGGCCTTGCCAACTTCGGTCCGGCGATTAGCAACACACCCGTTTCAGGAGAGGTCGTCATTGTAGATGATGGCATTAATAATCCACTAAGCAGTGATGCCTGCGAATCTAATTTTGTTAATGGTAGTGAACTGGATGGAAAAATTGCCTTGGTGGATCGTGGTGGTTGTGATTTTGAATTAAAAACATCTTACGCAGAAAGTTACGGTGCCATTGCCGTTATCATCTGTGATTTTAATCCGGAGCCTGCGGCTGTGCTTGGCGTTCCCGGTGTTCCGAATCCAAATATTCCTACGGTTAGAATTGGTAGTATAGACTGTGAAAAAATCAGGGTCCACGCTGGTAGCGGACTAGCCGTTTCGCTTGTTTTGCCACCACCAACTGGTCCAGAATTTTTGAATGGAAGCGTTGATAATGGAACCATCATTCATGAATATACGCATGGGATTACCAATCGACTCACGGGCGGTGCGAGCAATAATTTCTGTCTGGATAATAATGAACAAATGGGCGAAGGGTGGAGTGATTTTTTTGCGTTGGCTTTGACCACTAGAAGTGGTGATGAAGGCAGTGCCCCTCGTGGAATTTCTACTTTTTTACAACGAGAACCCAACGATGGAAAAGGTATTCGAGATTTTCCGTATAGCACAGATTTGAGTATTAATCCTTACACTTATAAAGATATTGGCAATGCCCGAATTCCCCACGGAATTGGTGCGGTTTGGTGTGCCATGCTCTGGGATTTACATTGGGCCATGATTGCTCAACATGGATTCAGCGCGGATCTTTACAATGGTAATTCAGGAAATAACCGAGCCTTACAATTGGTCATGGATGGTCTAAAAATGCAACCCTGTGATCCTGGTTTTGTAGATGCCCGAAATGCTATTTTACAAGCAGATCAAATACGGTATGGAGGTGAAAATCAACGATTAATTTGGGAGGTTTTTGCCCGACGTGGACTGGGATATTCTGCCGATCAAGGTAGCAATAATGGCGTAGATGCTTTCGAAGCCTTCGATATACCGGAACTATTGGTAGAGGAATTAAAGGTTAGCAAACGGTCTGCTCCTATCATTGATGCGGGAGATGTTTTTAATATTTTTCTAGAAGTTTATAATCATAAAAACGAGACTTTGACCGATGTAGTCGTAGCAGATATATTACCGGAAGGACTCACCTTTACCGGTGTCACAAATACACAAGGAGGCACCCTCATTGGCAATACCCTGCAATTTAATTTAGGAGACATGGCTTTTCGAGATAGTATTTCCATTATCTATCAAGTACAATCATCACCAGAGTTCTATTCTATTCAAAAAGAATTTTATCCAACCGATGATTTAAGTGATTTTGAAATTGTCCCAGTTCAACCCAACGATGTAGAATCGTTGTGGTGGACCTTATCTACCCAAGATTCTTACACGGGAACATTTTCTTGGTATATCAATAATACCGCTGCTGAATCTCGTCAACACTTGGTTTTAAAAGACCCGGCAACCGTTTCCGGAAGTCGTCCAGCATTGCGTTTTTATCATAATTATAAAACAGAACCAGGCATTGACGGAGGTATCGTAGAAATTACCACGGCGGCTAATCCAGACGGTGCAGCTTTTGATTTATTGGATAATAAAATGATCAGAAATGGCTATCCGGGATTTGTGCAATATACAACGTTTATCATTCCAAATTTGGAGGCTTTTACCGGTGATTCTGACGGTTGGATTCCGACATACGTTGATTTATCAGAGTATCAGAATGAATCAGTTTATCTACGATTTAACTTTGCGACCAGTGATGGGGGAATTCCATCTGGTGGTGGATATTGGTTTGTAGATGATGTTGAGTTGCTCGATTTATTTAGTTATAACAGTGAGGTTTGCGTGCAATCTGCCGAAGGAGATCAGAATTGTGCTATCTTTCCAGACGGTGGAATCATCGTAGAATCTCAATTATCCGTCAACACCCAACAAGTCGAACCAGCGGGCTGGAATTATCAGGTTTTCCCTAATCCAGCACGTGATCTATTGACCGTGGAATTGACGCTAGCACAAACGAGTAAACTAGATATTTCACTTTATTCGATTAGCGGTGCTTTGGTGCAACATACCTCTTTCACCGCTGGAGAAGGACGGATTCAAACGCAACTGGATTTACAGGATGTACCAGCTGGCTTTTACTTTTTGGAAGTGATCACCGAGCAAGGGAAGGGCGTGCGGAAAGTGGTGGTGGAGTAGATTTGTTGAATTGTTCGGTAACTTGAGTATCTTTGGAGCTTAATCAATTAAAAAAATTTATGAAAAATTTCTGTGTTGTTTTGTCTTTTCTTTTTTTGCTAGGAAGTTGTCAATCTGATCCAACCAGCAGTTTGTCCCCATTGAGTTTATTACCACACGGGATTCCGATTACGATTATGGCACCGGATAGTGCAAAGGTAAAGACAATGGATTTATTGGTGCAAAAAGATATCACCGTCAAAGGAGAAAATGGATATGATCTCCAAATATTTGCTTCGGATGCCACCTCCACGGACGTATCAAAAATTGCAAGTGAACTAAAGGGGGAAGTAAAAAACAATCCTTATTTTTCTAAGATCATAGATGAAACAGATTCTAATGGTTTTATTTATGAGACAAAATTAGATTCTACGAATATCAGCTATGGATTCCAACTGGTGCGCGTAATGGGCGATCGGGAATACATTTTTCAAAATGCACTGATGGGTACTTTTTCTGAAGCAGAAATTCGAACGATGTATCATGCCGTGAAAGAAAAGAAATAATAATTCTTAAAAATACTTCACTAGTTTATTCTAAAGGCAAAAGCCCTCAAACCAAAACGGATTGAGGGCTTTTAATTTTTAAAATTATTTTTCGAGGTTATCATTAATTATGCAAAAAGGAGGCTCATTTTTAACGAGATTCCTGTAGAAATTGATTTCCAAATATGCATAGGATTAGTAGGAAAAAACTTAAAATGATCATGAGAGAGATAATTTAGTTATAAAATAAATTTAGGCTAGATTATCATGATTATTGTCGATTTAACGTATAAATAGGGCAATTGTTTTGGTGATTCTATTAAAAAAGTAGGTTTTGCCAAAAAAAAGCACCCGTAAAACACGAGGTCTTACGGGTGGAATCGTTTCTAAAAAACGATAAAATCTTCTATTTTTTTAATGCTTTGGTGTATTCTCTAGAAACAACGGACCAGTTGGCAACACTAAAGAATGCTTCTACATAATCAGGACGTTTGTTCTGATATTTTAAATAATAAGCATGCTCCCAAACATCTAGTCCGAGAATAGGCTTTCCTTTCTTAGGAGCGCAATCCATTAATGGATTGTCTTGATTAGGAGTAGAAGTTACGAATAATTTACCACCACGTCCTACACATAACCACGCCCAACCAGAGCCAAATCGTGTTTTTGCAGCAGCAGAAAATTGCTCTTTAAATTTTTCAAAAGAACCAAAAGAATCCTTGATTGCTTTAGCTAATTTACCCTTAGGCGCAGCACCTTCATTCGGTCCCATCGTTCTCCAAAAAAGAGAATGATTATAAAAACCTCCCGCATTATTGCGCACCGCATCACCGTGCGTGGAAGCTTTCTTTAAAATTTCCTCGATGGACTTTTTCGCAAGAGGAGTACCTTCAATGGCAGCGTTTAGTTTATTGGTGTAGCCATTGTGGTGTTTGGTGTGATGAATCTTCATCGTACGTTTGTCAATGTACGGTTGTAAAGCATCGTACGCATAAGGTAAGTCTGGAAGTTTAAAAGCCATTATCAATTAATTTAGGTAGCGTTTTCACATTAACTTTTTAAAATGAAAAAACTGTGTTATAAAATATTTTTCTCTTTGTAACCAATAGATAGTCAAAGTAATAGACGCAAATATAAGATTATCTGCTTACAAACAAAAACACTATCTTTGCCGTAATTGTTCAAAAATAATTCTGTGAATTATCTTGAGGCGATTAAACACGCCACAGAGCGCAACACCTAAACGCAAGTTGCGTTGCAAAAAGTAGTTACTTTTGTTAGAAATAAAATTGATCAAAAATTTAATTATCACATGAAATTCAGAAAAGAAAAAGACAGCATCGGTTACGTAAAAGTTCCCGCAGACAAATACTGGGGAGCTCAGACACAACGATCGAGAGAAAATTTTAAAATTGGTGGTCAAACCATGCCCATCGAAGTAATTCGTGCTTTTGCCATTCTAAAAAAAGCAGCTGCTAAAACGAATGCGGAACTAGGTGTTCTACCTAAATCCAAAGCTACTTTAATCGGAAAAATCTGCGACGAAATTACGGCAGGAAAACTAGACGACCAGTTCCCACTCGTGGTCTGGCAAACCGGTTCTGGAACACAATCCAACATGAACGTCAACGAGGTTGTCGCTAATCGTGGCCACGTAGTCAAAGGTGGTAAACTGACCGACGAAAAAAAATATTTACATCCCAACGATGATGTCAACAAGTCACAATCTTCTAACGACACCTTTCCCACCGCCATGCATATCGCAGCCTATCAGATGCTGACAGAGACTACCCTACCAGGCATGAAAGCACTGCGAGATACGCTAGACAAAAAAGCGAAAGCGTATAAAAATGTCGTAAAAATTGGGCGAACACACTTTATGGATGCCACCCCCGTGACAGTGGGCCAGGAACTTTCAGGATACGTCGCACAACTAGACCACGCCATGGCCGCGATCAAAAACTCGCTCAAACATTTGTCAGAACTAGCCCTCGGTGGTACCGCAGTAGGTACCGGATTAAATACGCCGAAGGGATACGATAAATTGGTGGCAAAGCACATTGCCAAATTAACAAAGCTACCTTTTGTAACGGCTAAAAATAAATTTGCGGCACTAGCGGCACATGATGCCATTGTCGAATCACACGGAGCACTAAAAACGGCAGCCGTCGCACTCAACAAAATTGGTAATGATATTCGGATGTTGGCTTCTGGTCCACGCTGTGGAGTCGGTGAGTTGATTATTCCTGCGAACGAACCCGGTTCTTCGATCATGCCCGGAAAAGTAAATCCAACCCAATCAGAAGCCTTGACAATGGCTTGTGCACAAGTATTGGGCAACGACGTAGCCATCAATATCGGTGGCGCCACCGGTCATTTTGAGTTGAATGTTTTCAAGCCCATGATGATTTTTAATTTCTTATTTAGTGCGCGCTTAATCGGCGATGCTTGTCGTAGCTTTGATAAAAATTGTGCGCAAGGAATTGAACCTAATTATGCAGTAATTGAAGAGAAATTACAGAACTCACTGATGTTAGTGACCGCACTTAATACGAAAATCGGATACGATAAGGCAGCCATTATTGCAAAAACAGCTTATAAAAAAGGTATGACCTTAAAAGCAGCAGCCGTAAAACTAGGGTATTTGACGGAGAAAGAATTTGATGCTTGGGTGAAGCCGAAGTCGATGGTTTAATGGATTGGTGGATGTGCGGATTGGTGGATTGATTATCGCAACCATTCTTTAAGCTAAATTATCCTGCTAACTTTTTTGGTTGGCGGGATTTTTTTATCTCTACTTTAATTTTGAGAAATAGTGGTAAGAATAATTCTCGGTACGATTAAAAGAATGGAAGATGTGCGTATCTAGTTACGAATGAACTGTTTCAATTCCAAAATGGTACGATTAAAAGCAACAAGTGCAAAATATCAAGTACGAAATTAAAGAGTTTCAATTCCAAAATGGTACGATTAAAAGGTTCCACCGAATGAGATGTGGGAGTTTGTACACAAGTTTCAATTCCAAAATGGTACGATTAAAAGTATTATTCAATACCCTCAACATCGTTTCTTCCTGAAGTTTCAATTCCAAAATGGTACGATTAAAAGTGTTTCCGAAGTTCCAAAAGCCTTAATTTCCTTTGGGTTTCAATTCCAAAATGGTACGATTAAAAGTCGTAAATCCATCATTTAGATCACCTTTATATGTCAAGTTTCAATTCCAAAATGGTACGATTAAAAGTTAACAACTTTTATTGTCAGATATAGAGCACTTTAGTTTCAATTCCAAAATGGTACGATTAAAAGCGTAAATCCATCATTTAGATCACCTTTATATGTCAAGTTTCAATTCCAAAATGGTACGATTAAAAGCAAAAAAAATTAATAGTTTTTAGATTTTATCACCTTGTTTCAATTCCAAAATGGTACGATTAAAAGTGTTACTGGTGAAATTGTAAACGTACCAACTATATTGTTTCAATTCCAAAATGGTACGATTAAAAGTGTTTTCAAAAAAAAGCAAAAGGCGGGGGATACGCAGTTTCAATTCCAAAATGGTACGATTAAAAGAAGATTATTTTTTTCTTGTTTTGCCCCTAATCTCGCGTTTCAATTCCAAAATGGTGCGATTAAAAGAGAAACCCATAGTTTCTACGTCTGCGCACCATTCCTGTTTCAATTCCAAAATGGTACGATTAAAAGATTTTCTTACTTTCTTGACCTCTCTGCACTTTTTTTGTTTCAATTCCAAAATGGTACGATTAAAAGTCTATGTCAAGGATGACGAGAAGATCAACGAATTGGGTTTCAATTCCAAAATGGTACGATTAAAAGAAAGGAGTTCAAGAAGCGACACTGGCCAGAATCGAATGTTTCAATTCCAAAATGGTACGATTAAAAGCCCATGAATACATCAGCCATATGGTCAAATGAATCGTTTCAATTCCAAAATGGTACGATTAAAAGAATAATTTTTTGTTTGCTCGTTTTGGCTTCTATGAATGTTTCAATTCCAAAATGGTACGATTAAAAGTAGAGGAGTACCGACAGGGTAATTACGAACGTATTACTGTTTCA
>CALFWZ010000183.1 GCA_937928405.1 uncultured Saprospiraceae bacterium | reverse complement strand
GACGATAGTTTCGAAAATGAAGAGCAACTTATCCGTTATTGGGTCAAATTAGTTTTCATTTCAGTGGCTAGTCCAGAAAAAGACAATAAATTCATTTTTTACGGCAATAAACTATTCATCAAAATATTAACGATGGAGAATGAACTACATTGTCAAGATATTGACGTTATTATTCAATCAGCTCCTGTGGCAGATTTTGAATTTAATAACGCTTTTGGCTCAACCGTTTTATTTCAAGATAGGTCCACCAATGATCCCATTACTCATTTTTGGGATTTGGGAAATGGGGAAACCGACACTAGATCCGCTTTCATACACGCTTATGATAACTTAGATGTATATGAAGTTTGTCTATCAGTGACCAACGCTGTTGGAGAAGATACGGTTTGTAAAGAGGTAGATTTACTGTCCACTTCCACCGATGAAATAACTGCTTTGTCTTATACAGCGTATCCTAATCCGACAAAAGAATATTTATATCTTGATTTTTCAGAACCCATCTCCCAAAAATTGCAGATTCGAATTTTCGACGTTCTCGGTAAGGTCGTAACTCCTATCCTTCAAAAAAATGAATCGCAATTAGCAATTAATGTCATAGACCTTCCCAAAGGGCTATACTTTTTTGAGCTAATGGAGGATGGAAAGAATATTGGAAATGGAAAATTTGTAGTTGATTAAACATGGCAAAAAGGAGTGGTCATGGAGTAGATCATCCGTCATTTCTATAAAATAAATTCCATTCGGAAATGCGCTGGCGTCTACTTGTAACCTAAGTAAACCTGATATCTTCTTGAAATGAACCACTTTGTTGGTGCTGTTAATTATTCTTGCAGTTTGATAATTCTGTAGGAATGAAAAAAGTCATTTCTAGTCACTTAATTCACCGTGTACTAAATAATTGAAAATAGTCGTTAACTTAATTGTTTAACGGCTATTTTTGCTTAATGGTAATTCCAAATATGAAAAAAAATAAAATACCCTTAATTGTTGCGATCCTCCTTTTGCTGAATGGAATACTCATAGCTCAAGAAATTGACGAATTGATTCCTTTTCGAAAAGGAGCAATTTGGGGATATGTGGATTCAAATAAGAAGATAAGCATACCACTTTCCTATGATTTTGCTGGGCGATTTAATAAAGGAATTGCCGTAGTTGGAAAGGGTGATAAGTTTGGAATCATCAACCAAAAGAATGAAATCTTAGTCCCAATTGAAAGAAAAGATATTTCAAATCATTGGTGTGGTACTGGTAGGCGTGAAATGATGAAAGAAAAGACACCCAAGTTTCAACTTATTCCCATACAAAATCCACACTTTAGTATGGTTCACCTCTATGATGATGCTCTCCAGATAATGATGGTTGATAGTTCTGGCGATTTGAATTCTATAGAAATATATGATGAGGTCAAGCGAGTTAAAGCCAATAGATCAGATTATCCGGATATTATATTGTGTCGAAAAAAGAATAAGTGGGGGATGTTGGATCATACCGGTCAACTTATAACTCCAGTGAAGTATGATCAAATATCTTATAATCGAGCGCATACTTTTACCATGCGGTTAGACAGTTTATGGGGATTGATGGATACTACCGGAATGGTAATCACTCCTCCTTGTTATAGTGCTATTTATCAGTTTGCTCATCATGCTGCTATCGGACCGATGAATTCAATTGCGACCTTAAATGGGAAAAAAGGGTTGATTGATCATCAAGGTAAAGTTTTGATTCCTTTTGAGTACGAGCGGGTAAGTCATTATTTTAATGGCCTGGCAGCAATCAAAGAAGATAATAAATATTTTTACCAAGATTTTCATGGAAAAAGGATTCCCAACTTGGAAAGCGATCAATTTAAGATTCCTGGAAAATATTATATACCGATCATAAAAGATAATAAAGTAGGAATTTTTAAAAGAGGTCACCATTTGATCATTCCTTATGAATATGACGCTGTCAAAGAAATAACATTCAATCGAATTAAAATAACAAAGGATAAAAAACATGGCGTAATTGATGAAAACCAAAAGGTAATTATAGCACCTATTTATGATTATCTATCTGCTAGTCAACGGGCTGATTTGATTAAAATAGGCAATGATAAAAAATATGGATTGACGGACCTAGACGGAAAATTACTCTTACCAGTCATCTATGATGAAATCAGAATACAAGAAGCAGATATTGTCCTATTTAGAAAAGGAAAGCTGTGGGGATATTATTTTCTAACCAAAGATTTTCAAACGCCTTTAAGATATATTGAAGTTGATAGATATGTCAACCATGCTGGTTATATTCCTATCAACGTTCTACCAAGTGCCACCGAAATGGGCGTTGGCTTGATGGATTCGATTGGTAATGAAGTGATTCCTTGTCATTATATGCACCTTGATTATACCTTTTTTGATAAAGAGGTTTTGATCGCCCAAGTATTACCCAGTTCCGTAGAAAATTGGCATCGTAAATTTGGTGTTATTGATATGAAAGGTAACACGATTGTTCCGTTTTTATATGAATCCATTAGACCTGCCAATGAAAATTATTTGCTAGTTGGTGAACAAGAAAAAATGAATAGTTCATTGCGCAAATTCACTTATCTAGACATGCATGGAAAGGATGTCTTTGGGATAAATTTTGAAGCCGCAAATAGATTCCAAGAAGGATTAGCAGCGGTCAAAAAAAATGGGAAGTGGGGCGTTATCAATCAATCAGGACAGTTAATCATTTCGTTTAGATTTGACCGGATAGATCCATTCGACAATGGATTAGCTCGGGTAGTCTATAACGGCCAGCTAGGATATATTGATCGAGATGGTAAAGCATATTTTTCAGATTAAATTAAAAAAAAAGTGCGCCAACTTCTTTATCAAATTAAAAGGAGGCAAAGGTTCCTAACACTGAATTATCTTTAATATAGCCAACCTGAATAAAATCTTTTCCTTTTTTTCTTTTGGTTTCAATTGTTTTTCCTGGAGCAGGGGTCAATCGGTGCTTACTGAATAGCTGAAAATAAGTAGCATATTTATTCGCTGGAATGTTGATCCCGTTTACCGATAGACTATTGCCAGAAATTTCCATGATCATTTTTTTCTTTTTATTTGAGATCAAGTTATCTTTTGAAAGTTGTTCTAGTAAATCTTTTTTAAATTGGTTGATACTAGTAATTTGATCCAAAATAATAACTTGGTCTCGATCTAATTCAAAATGGAATTCTTTTGCCAAAGGGATCTTATGCTCTTCGGCAATGCGTTCAAATTTTTGTACAAAACTTCCCGTAAAGTGTTGACCATTCAGAAAGATTCCTTCGCTGCCCAGATAGTATAAAATTATTTTATCACCGGAGTTGATAATTTCATCCGCTACTAACACGTAATTTAGGTCTTCACAAAAACTAGGCAAGGTCCAAAATCTATTTGTTGCGGTCGTTAATAAATCAGTAGCATGTAAAAAATTGAAATTGCCATCTCCAGAAGATTCATTAAGATAGCGCTTATGTTTTGTTGAAAAACCTTCGCTAGATTTTAGATGAATTCCACTGTCTTCAATGGTGACCAACTTATCATTTCTTTTAATAGAAGTTTTTCCGTTTGCGATTGAAATTTCTACGCCACCTGAAGTACTTTCTTCTGAGGCTGTGGTAGTGACCGAAGAATTGCGATTTACTTTTTGAATAGTAGTATGATGCTTATTATTTGATTTATGACGGGATTTTCCATTTGTTTTTAACAATATTTTTTCGACCGATTCAGGGTCTGTTATCGTTTTACTATTTCCTTGTTCGTCGATAACGGTTACTTCGCCCGCTTTAATATTGAAAGCCTTGCCATTGATATAATGTTTGCCATTACCGCTAATATAGGTCTTTCCTTCTATGTTTCTTACCGATACTTGAGCGCCCGATGAACCCGAATTTGTGGTAGTGGTGGTAGTCGTGGTTTTGATCGTTACTTGTTCTTGGTCATTCTCCTGATGGTCAGCCTCATCGGAGACATCGATATGGACACCATCCTCCGCATTTCCATTACCAACAAAGGAGCCGCTCATGATCACTAGTGGTTTAACTACTAATAATTTACTTTCATCTGCCTTTATCCCATACTTTAAGAAAATAGCTTTATATTTTTTTCGAAATTTCGAATTTAGTGGTTTGTCATTGAGTAAAATTTTATTGGGGAATATTTTAAAAACAGGTGCTTCATCATCTAATAGATTGTCTTTTTCTAATTGAGCCATCACCTCTTTTTTTAATTTTTTATTGTCTTCCGTTTCCTGATCAACAAGAGAAGGTTCATGGATAGTCAAATTTTCAATCGGCCTTTCATTCGTTTTAATTATGGTATTTTCTCCTAGTTTTTCTGACGGAATTTCGATGGTTTCAATTTTTTTAGAAGGTTTTTCTATCGCATTTAGACTTAGGATAGAGAAACCTAAAAGCGGAAGGATAAATAAATATTTCCATACGGAGCGAGCGGAAGATTTTTTTGTATTCATCATGGCTATTCTATTTTTTAAAAATGATTGATTGTAATTGGTGGTTAAAATTAGAGGATGTTGTGGAACAGAAACTTTTAATATGCTCATTTGATAAGACTGTTTTGGAAAGCCTTGTATAAGCATCGTTTTATCCGTTAAAAATTC
Source organism: uncultured Saprospiraceae bacterium (assembly GCA_937928405.1). Taxonomy (GTDB): domain Bacteria; phylum Bacteroidota; class Bacteroidia; order Chitinophagales; family Saprospiraceae; genus JALZUU01. The sequence continues at coordinate 17,748 of CALFWZ010000183.1, read as the reverse complement.
TAAATTATTGGTAATGGCTATTCGAAATAACCAGATAAAGGGATTGAACCAAAATGTAATTACGGCAAATTCAACTAAAAGCAAGTCTAAATAATGTTTTTGGTCTATATGAATTTTTTCGTGTGCTAAAATCTGTTCGTAAGTCTCCCGATCATACTTTGCAGGATTGATAAAAATGGTATTCCAAAATGAGTAAGGCGCTTCATCTTTGACCAACTCGACAATTTTATATTTGTCATCTTGCATAGAATTTAAAGAAACTACTTTTGCTAAAATCAAAACAAGCTGAATAAAAAAGGAGATAGCAAAAATACCGACCCCAATTAGGTATAGATAAAAAAGGTTTTGATAGTTGAATAAAGTAGTTTGACTTTCGATTGGTGTAATGGTCTCTGATTTTGATAATGATTGGTTAGACAAGGCATCTATTTTCAGAACCTCACTTGGCTGACTAAAAATAGCATCATCATCTAGTGCCGGCTTTACCATAGCCGTAGATTTATTTATGGGCAAGGCCAAAGAAGCAGGAATCTTGATCAATGGCAAACAAAATGAGATCAAGAGACTAGCAAGCAATACCCCTCGATTGAGTTGGTGAAAGGTTTCTTTACGTAATAGCAACCAATAAAAAATATAGCAGCCTGCTATTAAAATGGATACATGAAGAATATATGGAATCATGATTTTTTATTTTTTATCATTTTAATGATCTCTTCTAATTCACCCTCACTAATATTTTCTTGTTGGGCAAAGTAAGTAACCATCTTTGAATAGGAGTTGTCAAAATACTTTCCTAAAACATCCCCCACCGCAGTTTTTTGATATTCCTCCTTGGTGATGATAGGAAAATATTGATGCGATTTTCCAAAAGCATTGTGCCCAATAAAACCTTTGTCTTCTAGAATACGAACCATGGTAGAAATCGTGTTATAATGTGGTTTAGGTGGAGGAAAGGCTTCCACAATTTCTTTAATAAATCCTTTCTTTAATTCCCATAACACTTGCATTATTTGCTCTTCTCGCTTTGCTAATTTTTGCATGATCTAATTTTAAAGTTTTTTTAGAATAGAACTAGGCGAATCTTCATTCTCTATACAAATCTATAACTAATTGATTAGTTATGCAACTAATTGATTAGTTATTAGCTTGGAAGGATTTAAATTTTATTAGTAAGTTGTTGATTAACAGCCGAATAGGGAATTTTTTTTTAAGAAAGTTTTTGGTAATTTTTATTATCTAGTAATAACGACTCAAGTCGTTCGTTTTAAAACGAGCGGCTTTGCTTTTGGTTGGCTATTGATAGGGGACAGCGGGTATAATTCTGTAACCTAGCGATTTCAGGGGGTATTTAGTTTTGTAATTATTAAATCTACGTTTTTTGTATATTTACATTGTCTACTTTGAGAATACTTACTTGGATTGAGGATGCGACGTCTATTTGACGTAGGTTTTGTATTTTAATTTACAATAATTTTTTTCTGTTATATTCACTCGAAGTAAGTAAGATGATAACTGTTGCTGTGAAGGTTCAAAAGTATAGACCAGATATGATTTGGATTTTTTTGTGTGAAATAATGAAATTAATTCTCAAGATTCCACGCATCTAAAAAATTAACGATTGTATAATTTAGATTTAATTAGCCCAGCTATGAGAAAACAAACCTGGAATAATATCTCCTTGACCTATGCCTTTCTATGGCTAGCAGCTTGCCTAATACTAACCAGTTCGTGTAAAAATAACTCCTCTGAAGATCAGCTACCTTTGAGTATGTCTTATGGGTACGTAAGTGACCGCTGTCTTTTTAACGAAATACGCAATTTTAAGGAGGTACCTGAAAAACTTAAATTACAGGCGAGACAGGTTTTGCTAAAATATATGGAGCCTTCTGAAATAGATAGTCAGTTGGAGTTTCTAAGACTAAAAATACATGAGAAATGTGAATATGGCAACCGATGGCCCTATACCATTCGTTATATTCGACATCTTAATAATGGAATTATTTCATCTCTTAGCTTTGTTCTATATTTTGATAAAGACCAAAACTTTGTAGAGGAAAAAGGTCTTCCGGATGTAGAATATGATCCTCGCTTTAAAAATTACATATCCAAAAATACCCTAAATAAGATTCTCAAGACCCATAACTTTGCAGATTATGATCAGGTTCGCCTTGACTATTTGTTGAGCAAAGGGTTTTATGGTTCTTATTTTTTAACTTTTACTAGAAAAAATAAAAAAAGGAAGAAAAAAAATCTTGGTCATAGGTCCAAGGCTAGTGTGAATCTACACACTGGTGAATTTAAATCCAAGGACGAATGGAATAAATTTACGGCAACTAATTTTAGCTTAATCCCCAGATATGGAGGGGGGGAAAGGTTAACTACTCAACTGGAAAATCATCGCCCTTTTATTGATAGTTTACTGCAAAATGGACAGACGCGCAGGTCCGCCTCTGAAAAACTGGTTCAGAAAGCTGCGCAGTATTTAGAAGATAGACAACCAAAGAAGGCTATGCCATTATTCAATCTGGCTTATCTGGTAGATTCCACTAACGCAAACACTTACTGGGGTTTTGGAAAAACCTTAAATCGTCTATCGATTTCTAATAAAGATTGGTACGAAGCCGGATTGAAATTGGATTCCAATAATGTAAATTTGATACGTGCTAACGCAAATTACGAGGAAAGGCGTTTTGGAGGAAATGGATTTAGAAGAAAATATATGTTTAGCAATTCTTTTGATAGAACCGATCCTGATGGTTATAAAAAATTTAGATTAACTGAATTTAAAAAAATAGAAGAATGGTATATAAAAGCAATCGCAATGGATTCATCGCATCTGGAAACCATGAGCAATTTAGCGAGCCTTTACAGAAAAGATGCCCGGTTTGAAGAGGCAGAAGAATGGTACTTGAAAATTTTGGCAATCAATCCAAAACACTTAAAAACGATGGACCATCTAATCGATATATATTTGAGAAAAGAAGATTGCAAAAACGCGCTGACTTATTATGAAAAGATGAAAAAACTACCAAAATTCGATGGGTGTTGCTTTGGCTCTGAAGTCAATAAAAAATGTGGTGTGATCTAGCTCCTCAAGATGAAATTGAATTGTATCCACCTGGACTTCCTGCAGGATAAGGACATCTAAACGAGCTAAGGTGATCTGTAAATGATAAGTAAAAGTTATATCTTTATCGAAATTTTCACAAACCGAATTTTTAAAAAAGCTTAGCGTATGAAGATGAAGTTAATGACTTTAATTTTTACCTTACTTTGTAGTATTGGGATGAGTCAAGATGTTGATTCCCAAGCATATGAGTTGGTAAAGACGTTTGAGGATGTTATCACATTAATCGTCTCAGAAGACAATACCAGGATCGCCCTAATCTCCGGTAACCATAAATTGGCCATCTTTGATTTAATTTCTTTGGAGTTAATTCGTAGAGTAAAGGTTACCAAAAAAACCTGGTTGGCCAAAGCCTTTTTTGAAAATGATCATCAATCGCTGTTCTTCGACTATGGCACCCAATTGAATTTTAAATATAAACAACTAGATATAGAGACGGGTAGAGTCAACAAAGTGGAATGTAATGATATTTCAAAAGGCTGTGATTATATCGCCGTAAAAATCTGTGATATTGATAATCAATTGTTAGTCATCAAACGAGGAGAATTTAAGTTTGAATTTGATGGAATTGATATTAATATGTTTCAAGCCAGATAGAAAAATTCAAATTTTAAAGCTTACCCCAATATTCAATTGAAATTGGTTTCGAATAACGTCTGTAAGGAATGAATAACCTTACTGATCTAAAAACCTATCCAATAACTCCAATACCTTTTCATTCCCCAACCGCTTAGCCGTCTCCAAAGTGGTAATCCCCGTTTCCATTTCTCTGATGGATGACTTTGCTCCATTTTGCAGCAAAAGCTCGGCGATCTCTAAATAATTATATCGAATACTTTCTGCCAATGGTAAAGCCATGTATTCGGGATGCTGAAAATTAGGATCAATTCCCATTTTAAGATAATACTTTACCAGTTCAATATCGTTGGCTTGTACAGCTCTAAACATTATTTTCCAATCGGCGCCGGACATAGGTTTTGGTTTTATTTTCTGTAAATAATTTCTCTTTTTCAAAATAATAAAAAAAATGTCCAGCAGCTCTCAAAAACCACTGGACATTTCCCAATCATACCTGTTTCCTAAAAGGCACGGTTAGCATTGAATATTGAATATTGAATGTTCAACATTCAATATTCAATTTTTTACAAATATTCTACAAGAAAAACATCACCCCAGCCAATCCAACCAGCCCCAATACAATCGTGTAAGGCAGTGCCATCCACATCATTTTGGTATAAGATAATCGGATCGCAGGTGCTAAAGCCGACGTCAATAAAAATAAGAACGCCGCCTGTCCGTTCGGTGTCGCGACACTAGGAAGGTTGGTACCCGTATTGATCGCAATCGCCAATTTTTCATATTCTTCCCGCGTGATGGTTCCGGCCGTGAAAGCATTTGCTACTTCATTGATATAAACGGTGGCCACAAAAACATTATCACTAATCATCGATAAAAATCCGTTGGCTGCGTAGAACAAGGCAGGCTGCATGGATTTTTCTTGTGCTAAAACATAATCAATGATCGGTGTAAATAAATGTAGATCGTGGATCATCGCGACAATCACAAAAAAGACCGCCAATAAAGCCGTAAAGGGTAGGGCTTCTTCGAAGGCATGTCCAATGCTATGCTCGTCGGTGATACCCGTAAAGGCCGTTTGTAAAACGATAATCGTCAAACCAATTAATCCAACGGGCGCCAAGTGAAAAGCCAAGGCAACAATTAAGAAAAGCGCAGAGATTCCTTGTACGACCAATGCCCATTTTTCAGCACCCGTTCTTTTTTTATCTTGTTCTTCTAGGTACCCTTCGATGATGCCTCTTACTTTGTCTGGTAATTCCGCGCCAAACCCAAATTTCTTAGTAAGCTCTAATAATACACAAGTGATTAATCCACAAACCAAAACAGGCATGGTAATCGGCGCCATGGCATAAAAGAAGTCCATAAAATGCCATCCTAGTTTTTCACCAATCAATAGGTTTTGCGGTTCTCCGACAATCGTACAAACACCACCCAGTGCGGTTCCCACGGCACCGTGCATAACCAAACTTCGCAGGAAAGACCGAAATTGCTCAAGGGTATCACCACCTAATTCTTTTCGATCGGCAACGCCACTCTCATCAAAATCCTTATCACTCGAATGCACCTTATGATACACCTGATAGAATCCTACAAAAACGCCAATCAAAACGGCCGTTACCGTTAAGGCATCTAAAAAGGCACTTAAAAAGGCGGAAATAAAGCAGAATAGCAACGATAAAACGACTTTGGAGCGGACTTTAACGAATATCTTTCCAAAAATAAACATCAACAGCGGCTTCATAAAATAGATACCGGCCACCATAAAAACCAACAGGAGAATTACCTCTAGATTGGCTGAAATTTCGGCAAAAACATGCTTGGGCGTGGTCAAATTCATAAAAATCACCTCTAAGGCGATCAAACCACCTGATTGGAGTGGATAACATTTTAAGGCCATGGCCAAGGTAAGAATAAACTCCCCGATGATGACCCATCCAGTTACGGTTGGTCCGGCCGTAAATAGCAAAATAGGGTTTAGAATCAAAAAACCGATAATCGCTTGCTTATACCAAGTTGGTGATGACCCTAAAAATGACTTGAATGCCTCCATAAATCTTTATTTTTGTAGAAGTTTTTGAGAACTTCGAAATTCAGCGTGTAAAATTAAAATTTTATTTAAGAACTTAGGAAAGTGCGTGGTATTTTTACGTAAAATCTGAGAATTTAAGCGTGGGAACCTTAAATCATTTACTTTTGTATTGATCTTAGGTGAGGTTGAAAACTAATTGCCACGAACCTGTCCTGAACTTGATACGGGAGACACAAAGGCACAAAGGATTTTTCTGAAGGAAAATCTTATGTTCTTACCCTTTTCTTTGTGCCTTAGTGTCTTTGTGGCCTCATAAAGGCTTATAAAATAAATCGTCTAGAAAAAATAAAAAAATGGTAAAGATTGGACCAGTAGACTTAGGGGAATTTCCGTTGTTACTTGCTCCGATGGAGGATGTGAGTGACCCACCTTTTCGTGCCTTGTGTAAAGCGCAAGGTTGTGATATGATGTATACCGAATTTATCAGTGTAGAAGGCCTGATCCGGGATGCGACCAAAAGTGTCCAAAAGCTAGATATTTATCCAGAAGAACGGCCGATTGGCATCCAGATTTTTGGAGCCGAGATTGATTCGATGATGCGAGCGGCGGAGATCGTCGAAGATGCCCAACCAGAGGTATTGGATATCAACTACGGTTGTCCCGTCAAAAAGGTAGTCTGTAAAATGGCCGGTGCTGGAATCTTACAAGATTTAGATAGAATGGTGAAACTTACCGACGCCGTTGTCAGAGCCACCAACTTGCCCGTGACCGTCAAAACCCGTCTTGGCTGGGATGACGAAACCAAATATATCGAAGAAGTGGCCGAGCGGTTGCAAGATGTCGGCATCAAAGCTTTGTCCATCCACGGTCGTACCCGTAAGCAGATGTACAAAGGCGAAGCCGACTGGTCGTTGATCGGTAAAATAAAAGAAAACCCGCGCGTCAAAATTCCTATCTTCGGAAATGGTGATATCGACTCTCCACAAAAAGCCAAACTCTATCGAGAACGCTACGGCGTGGACGGGATCATGATCGGTCGTGCCGCGATCGGCTATCCTTGGATCTTCCGCGAGATCAAACACTATTTCGAAACCGGAGAAATCCTTCCTCCTCCGACCGTCGAAGAACGGGTAGCCGCTGCCCGCCAACATCTTACCCACTCCCTAGAATGGAAGGGCCCAAAACTCGGCGTCCTAGAAATGCGCCGCCATTATACCAACTACTTCCGTGGCTTCCGCAACATCAAAGCTTGGCGTATGCAATTGGTGACACAAGATGATCCGGCTGCTGTTTTTCAAGTGCTGGATCAGATTGAAAGTATTTATTCGGGGATGGAGCAGCAGGAGGTGATGCAGCGGTAGTTAATTACGTTTTTCTTTGTTATGGTTTTTTCAATTGGGTGGCTGATTGAGGGGGCGTTTATTGGGATTTGGTGGCGTGGGATTAATTTTGGTTAGTAATAATGTTTGGGGGATTTGTTGGTTTTGTTGGAAAATGTTATATTTATTGTTGTTACGATATGATATGACGAGAAATTTTGTTGGAAAAAGTGGGCGAAACACGAAAGTGGCTAGAGGATTGTGTCGGGTAAAATATAGTTGCAGGCAAGCAGGAAGAAAAAAGTACTCACCAAAATAAAAACTTCAAATCATGAAACAATTTAAATTTTTTATTGCTCTTATAATTTTTAGTTTTCCAATAATTACTTTTGGTCAATGGAATTCAACATCAAATAATTCTGCTATTTTTTATCAGAAGAAAGTTGGTATTGGGACAAATTCTCCTTCCTCACTACTCCATTTGAGGCAGAAAGGAGGAATGTCTATGCCTGGACAAAATCCTATTTCGAGTCCAGCATTAATTTTGGAATACGCTACCCCGATGGGTAAGAATCAAATGATTTCTTCATATTGGGGAATTGACTTGTCAGGAGGATTCAATATTAAACAAGGTTCCACTTTGAATAATTTTAGCAATAAATTTTCTATCGGCATAAATGATATAACTGTTCAAGTGCCCACTTTAAAAATTAAGGACAAAATTTATCTTGGGACTTATTCCAAAACTAATCAACCAGAGTATTTTGGAATTGGACTTGGTACAAGATTCAAGGACAACCTCCCTTCAGGTCCTTCTTGGGTTTTTTCTAACAATCATGGTGGTGTGATTTTGCAAAGTTCAGAAGAGGGGCATTTTCAAGTAGTCACCCATAAAGGAAATGGCATTTTATCTGGGAACGATTTAGATGATAAAGTAAAAATGACCATCCGTAACGGCGGGAAAATTGGGGTAGGGGTTAATCAACCAGAAGGTAAGTTACATGTCAAATCGAATTCTGGTCAGGGATTGATTGTTGAACACTCATCTAATGGAGATTATAGTTTTGGTCATCTTGTTAAAGTCAATAGAGGCTTAACTAAAGCTCTGACTATAATAAATAGTACTGATGGTAAAGAAAAATTTATTGTTTGGGGGAATGGTGTAGTTAACACAGGAAAGATATATGCTGATGAAGTGGAAGTTAAACCGAATGCTATTGGAATTAGCTGGCCTGATTATGTTTTTTCAGATTCATATAACTTGCCTACATTAAAAGAGGTTGAAAAATACATCAAAACTAATAAGCACCTACCTGATATTCCTTCAGCTAAAGATGTAGGAGACAATGGGATTAATGTTGCTGAAATGGATGCGAAGTTATTAAAGAAAATAGAAGAGTTGACGCTATATATTATTGCTCAAGAAAAAAGAATAACCAATTTGGAGCAATTAATTCACGAATTAAAAGCTAAAAATTGAAAACAATATATTTTATTTTAATAATGCTTAATGCATTACCATTATTGAGTCAATATGAAAATGACAATCTCAAAAGATATTGGTATTATCGTCAGAGATTTCTCAATAATTTCATTGCTGTAGGTGCTAATCCAGGTGAAAGCTTGCCATTTGTTAATAGGAATAAAAGTAATAATGATAGAAGTGACCCTATTAATACTGAAAGCAGATTGTTAGCTACTGGAGAAACTCCCATTATGCTTGGACGCTATATCGGTGTTTTGGCTACAGAATACAAACTTTTAAATGATAATAATCAAGATGTTTCTCAAACTGCCAGAGAGCTCTATTTTGCAATAGAGGCTTTTAATCGGTTGGATGCTATTGCAGAAACAGTAAATGGTTATGTCAATAATCAATCAAGATTAGATGGTTTTTTTGTCAGAGAAGATTTTCCTGATGATTTTTTAAATACTCATCCAGAATTAAATGAACATATTGATGGAACAATTAATGAGTATATTACAGGCTCAGGCATCCCTTTTGAAGTTACAATATATAATGAAAACGGTTTGTTAGGATGTCAGCCATGTTGTGGTCCTGGCGAATGCGCAGATCCCAAAGATGATCGATTTTATTGCAATATTTTCAATCATACTCCTATGTCTCAAGATCAGCTATTTGGCATTATGATAGGTATGGCATTAGTAAATAAATGTGTTCCTCCAAGTGCAACATTTAATGGGCAACTATTTCGAGATGGAGAAACTACATTTGTGCAAGAAGCTCAAAATATTGTCGATAGAATGGTATCCAAATCTAAAGGTGATGATTGGAATATAAGAGACCCTGATGGTGGATATATGGGAAATTGTGAAAGTAGGAAAATTGCAAAAATGATACTACATAATAATGCTAACATCGTTCCAATGTCTTATTTCTTAGCAAAAGCTGGAAAGAAAATAAGTGGTAAGAATTATTCAAACGCATTAAGTATAGCTAATAGTATTTTTTGGAAAAAACCTTTTGGGACACTTGACGAATTGTCCACAGCTTTCATGTCAACATTTAATCAAAATTATAATTTAAGAATGATTCTTGAATTAGCTACTTTATGTGATTGTTGGAATGGTTCAAAAGTTAAAGTATTGAATTTTTCAAAATCGCAAGATTGGGATCCTTTTTTAATGTATTTAGGCAGTATTCTTCATAATTGGAATATCAATACTCAGGTTAAAAATAAGACTGAAACCTTATTAAATTTAGCACCTTGTAATGGTCCTTTTTTTCATGGGCCTAACGATTTAGCGCCTCATGGTTGGGCTACAGACTCAAGGTTCACAAAAACTCCTCAAGAGCAAAATAATGGACCTGGTGGAATAGAACATGCAGGGAATTATAGTGGATTGGATTATATGCTTATTCACAATTTGTATTTCATTTCAAATTCTAATGAGGTGGGAATGCCCATTTTCAAAAGTTGGCATGATACTTCTGTTGGCGTTGATATACCTAAATTAAATATTGTTCAAATTGGAACTTCTTCGAATCCATTTGAAATAACAGCATTAAGTACGATTACATCTAACAAAAAAATAAATAATAATGGAGTTGCAATCTTCAAGGCAGGAGAAAAGATTAATCTTACTCATGGATTTAAAGCAGAATCAGGTAGTCACTTCAAAGCTATAGTAAAGAAAATCGAATGTGCAAATTCATTTAATAAGTATGAATAATTTAGAAATGAAGCCAGCCTGCAACAATCGATATGCCGGTCATAGCTGGCAGTTAAGCAAACGCGCAAGTCAAACGCGCCGCCAGCTACACCGCTGAACCACCACAACTTCTTTTCAATCTACAAAAAAGTCTTATCGCTCATTTAAATCAATCCTCCGGTAGGCAGGCGTCACTTGTAGAAACGAAAACTTAGGCAAGTTTACCATCTGACAGCAAACCAAGGGCTCATGCTTTTTGTATCTACAGCAGGAGCTGTAAACGAGCGGGCCCGCTGTCCCCGCTGTGCCACCACAACTTTTCTAAACGTTCAGTACAATTCTTAAATATTTGAAATAAGTTTCTTTTATTTTTTTAATTTTAAAGTGTAAAAACTAAAGTTGAGTTAATTCCTAAAAAATAGACTATCGTAATGAAATATATATTCGGAATATTGTTGATTTTGATGACATTTAATTGTGAAGCGCAGAAAAGAGAAAATTTCTATACGATGGAAATAGATGGGATAATTAATTTTGGAAGAACTAATTTTAATAGGCAAGATGTTATTGATAGGTCAGGACCACTCGCATTTTACAGTAGGAGGCAGTACCCGAAGAGAATTTCATTGGGACTTTCTACGGGCCCCGCTGTGCCACTACAACCTTTGTCGCTCGTTTACACGTCACGTGTAGAAACGAAAACTTAGGCAAGCTTGCCTTCTGACATCAAACCAAGGGCTCACGCTTTTTGTATCTACAGCAAGAGCTGTAAACGAGCGGCTCGGCTTTAGGTGGTCGTCATGAAGAGTTTGTCTTATAATTCAATTTTCTACAAATTTTAAATAAATTTTGTTAAATTAAAGCTTATCTAAGTAATATTTAGATGAGCTTACTATGCGATACAAAATTATAGATCAGAAAGGGCTGAATTTTATAACCATAACGGTCATTGATTGGATCGACTTGTTTACGAGGAAGGCATTAGGTGAGATTGTTACTAGAAATCTGGCGTATTCTAGCAATAAAAAAGGGCTGAAAATTTTTGGATATGTGATTATGTCTAGTCATATACATTTGATCGTAAGAGCAGCTAAAGAACAAGACCTATCAGCCATCCTCAGAGATTTTAAATCCTATACTGCCAAGCAGATAATAGAGTTTTTAAAAGAAAAAGAAAGCAAGGAAAGTAGAAAAGAGTGGTTACTTAGCCACTTTCGGAATGCTGCGATCGTAGATGGGAAAAATAGGAATTATAAGGTTTGGCAAAATGGCAATCGTCCAATTGAATTGTACACTCCTAAGGTGATTCGACAAAAATTAGATTACATTCATAGGAATCCGGTAGTAGGAGGTATTGTAAGTTTACCAGAACATTATTTACATAGTAGCGCTTCGAATTATCAAAGTGGACACCTATCAGCGTCACAGAAAAATAACAAGCTTGAGATAGATTTACTGGAAGGGATTTGGAATGATGAGGGCTTTATCTTTATGGGAAGATAATGGTATTTTTTATCTATTTTTGCTTGGTAGCTGTTTCTACACCTGGAGGTGTAAACAAGCGCTTTGTTTTTTGTATAATCTTTTTCTTTGCGTTTCGGCTATGACACCACAACTCAGACCTTTTTTACGAAAAAGTCTCCTCGCTCGTTTACACGTGCCTTTGCCGGCAGGCAGGCGTCACATGTAGAAACGAAAACTTAGACAAGCTTGCCTTCTGACATCAAACCAAACGCTCACACTTCCCATATCTACAATAAGAGCTTTAAATCACCGGCTTCCCTTTCAAAATTTGGAGTTCCGCTAATGATAAAGTAGCTTTGGAAAAGAAAAAATGATGATTGATCATCACAGCTTACCGAACGTTCGCCAGAATCAATATTAAAATAACTTAAAACCCATTTTTAAATAAAATAAGATGAAAATCCACCTATGTCTATTTATTATGATCGCCACCTTATTCATTACCTGTAGTAAGGAGGACGATGGTAACAACCCCGAGCCTGAACCAACCCTTGAATTAGTATGGAGTGATGAATTTGATACAGACGGAACCATTGATATGAGTAAATGGGGTTTTGATACTGGGGTGCCCAACAATAATGAAGCACAAATTTATACGGCTGATCAAAACAATACAAAAGTTGAAGATGGTGTTCTGAAGATCACGGCCATAAGAGGCGAGGCGAGTGCAGTAGAATATTATTTCGATGAAATAAATTTGTTAAACAGCGCCGGAGATATTGTTTCTGAAATAGAAAGCTTTGAAGTGAATACTCCTACGCTCAATGATTTTGACGGTGCCTCCACCAGATTAATTAATAATCCAGATATTTCCAATGAGAATCCTACTTCACGAGTCGTTGAATTCACAAAAACGGTAGGGGCTAATGGGAATGCAGGAGTCTGGTGGGATAGAAATAATGCCGTAGATCCATCGGTCAATAATAAAATAAGTTTAAAAACCTGGTCCCCTAAAACAGGTGTGGTCGTTCGTTTTAAATTAGAAAACGCTATGGATGGTTCAGAATTTCATGAGGTGGACGCACGAACCACTGTTGCCAATGATTGGGAAACATTGACCTTTGATTTTAGTAATGCGCCTGCTTTTAATTATGATCGTATGGTGGTCTTTTTTGATCAAGGAACTACGAATGCCACCTATACTTCCGGACGAATAACGACCCAAAATATTTTCGACTTCACTTATGGAAGAGTCGATGCTCGGGCAAAACTGCCTTCCGGTGGAGGCGTCTGGCCTGCGATTTGGATGCTTGGAGCTAATTTTGGCTCGGTAGGATGGCCTGCCTGCGGAGAAATAGATATTATGGAGTATGTAGGAAATAATCCTGGTAAGATTTCGAGTGCCCTACATACCCCTTCAAGTTTTGGGGCGACGGTTAATTATCGAGAAAAATCGATTAGCAATGAAACAACAGCATTTCATGTGTTCTCGACCATTTGGACTCAAAACAGCATTACCTTTTTATTGGATGATGTGGAGTACTACACCTATAGTCCACCCACTAAAAATAATGAAACATGGCCATTTGATAAGGATCAATTTATCATCCTTAATCTTGCGCTTGGCGGCACGCTGGGAGGAACCATAGACCCAAACTTTGAAACAGCCACCATGGAGATTGATTATGTAAGGGTATATCAATAGGAAGATAAAGGGCGCAGCAACTTGGAAGGTCATTGTCTGAATTATAAACTTACAGAACCGTTTTGTAAGTTGTAAAGAAAAAAAACACATGAAATCAAATAACTCCATCGCTTATCAACTATTACTTCTATCAAGTTTATTTTTTATTAATTTTACTTGCCATGATTGTGAGGATACCTTAACGGATAGATCTAATTTTTCGGTTATTCCAAGTACTTCTCAAAACACTTTTAGCATTGGAGATACCTTGTTTCTTAGTACCCATTTTAGTACTCAAATGGAATTGGAATTTAGCGGTACAGTTTATGATAATTCAAATCAACTTGTAAATTATACGATGAAATTGTTTGAGGGGACAAACGTTAATAATACTTCAATAGAAGCCAGAGATAATTTTGAATTTTTAAACAGTATTGGATTTGTTTCATTTCCATATTCAAGAACCTTTGAAATAGTTCCTGAAAATAGATGTGATGAGGATTTATGCGAATTAGAATTTGGAATCATACCTCAGAAAAAAGGATACTTTGGTATAATGCTTCGGTCAGGTAGATTTGGATATGAAGATAATAGTTGCCAATCTTTATCGCTTATGCCGACGGAAATTGAATCGAATGGAAATAATAATTTTGAAATTTTTAATGAAATTGGTTTGTCTACTATCCGTATTGAAGGATCGTTTTTTAGAAATCCTGAATCAGAAGCTTTATTATATTTTTTCAAAGTTATTGAATAAGGAAAGGATAATAATTAATTAGATTTTCCGCTGTGATAGCAGAATTGTACTTAGTCGTTTCTATCAATCCTACGGCTTGACAGGCTGTTGCGTGTAGATACGAAAACTTAGGCAAGCTTCCTTTTTAACAGGTAATAAAAAGAAAACACTAATGAAATTATTTTATTTTCTACTACTTATTTTTTTGTCCTGTAATTCTAGTGCTCAAAAAAAATCTGATTGTTTTGCAGATAAAGGAATCAAAAAAGCATTAATTCAAGGAAAATTGTTAGGGGATAAACCCTATACGGTATCCGGGACAATGTATTTTAATAAATTTGGTAGACCAACTCTAATAGAACAGGTTGAGCGGAAAGTAGAATTTAAGTATGACGCAAACAATTTAACGCATACTATTCTTCATCATTACGAAAAGAAAGAAAATCTATCGAAAATTGATACTAATTTTGTTATCGAAAATGATGAATTAGGAAGACCTCTTAAAATAACTTCTAAAGACGGAAGATCAACAGAATATATCTATCAAATTTGTGATGAACAAACTGAGTTTTATAAAGATGACAATGATGAATTAATTCAAAGCTTTAAATCTATTTTTAAAGGTGGCGTGCTTAGAGAAACTATACTGAATCTAAGTGACGAGATAGAAGGACGTAAGACAAAATATTTTGAGTATAAATTTAATGATCTTGGATATTGGGTAGAAAGAAAATATCAATATGCAAATGGAAAATTAATTCATGAGACTCGAAAATTGGAATATTATTAAAATTTAAAACTACCCGTTATGCCCCCTCGCTCGCTTACACCAACCTCAGCCGGCAGCCAAGCGTCCCGAGTAGAAACTAAAACTTAGGCAAACGTCCCCGTTGTAATAGCACAACCGTACCTATGGTGCCACTACAAAAAGATAAAAATTTAAATAGCAAATGCTCCACCCGATATTCATTTTTTTACTGATCATTGCCTCGTTCTTAATTGGCTATAAATTTTTTTCAGAGACTTGGCTGAATAAAAAAGAATTAGAGGTGAAAAAAGATGGGAAGCGGTTGGAAATTATCTTATATCCGCATGGAAGTTGGATACTTGGATTGTTTTGTATGCTCATCTCAATTCCATTTATATATCTTACATTTTTTTTTAGTAAGGTTTTTTCATTTGAAAAAATGATGAGTTCTGATCCAGATTGGTGGGTATATTGTTTATTGATTATTCTTTTTTTAGCGGTAGTTCGAACTGTTTGGAACTTTTTAGTTGTACTTCCTAAACTATTTATTAAAGCTCAGGTTTTAAAGATCGAAGAAAGAGAAATTAGACTTATTAGTAAAGGATTTTTTAAAACAAGAGAAGAAAAATTGTTGATATCTAACATTGAAAAATTTGCTATTCCATATTTTAATGAATTTCAAAAGACGGATTCTATTTTTAAATATTTATTTCATTCAGGCATTACTTTTTGTATGAAAAATAAAAAAAAAGAAATATTCGGACTTTGGTTTGTTCATATTAAATTTTTATTAGAACTAGCAGAGATTTTAAAATCTAGAGGGTTAGAGTTTGATACTGATTATATATTTGAAGAAAAATAAGCGTCTGTAATTCTGTCTGGTCCTTGTTCGTTTACAGTTAATAGAAATTAAATGGAAAGTGAGAATAGAATAATTAATTGGATCGGTATGTCACTAGCTAAACCTCCTAACAAATTGACTGAAATGTTTTATTTCGATCATAAAAACTATATATTCTTTTCTATTCATGTAGTTGACTATTTTATGCTAAATGAAGATATGGAAATTGATTCCTCAGTGACGAATATATCTTACTCTGAAAAAAATCAACAGGAGATAGTTGATTGGATCAAAAGATTAGAGAAAAATGATCATTCGATTATAAGGGTTCCTCAAAAAGGACTAGAAGACGATAAATTAAGAAAAATTGAGGCCATTAAATTTATTAATGAAAATAATATTGATACGGATAAAGCTATTTTATGGGAAGTTGAATCAAAAAGTTCAATTAGTTTTGATTTGACAGCGGATGAAGAAATCAGTGAGTCACTAAATAAAAAATGGTGGGAATTTTGGAAATAATAAAACCTGTTGTGCCATGGGCCTCTAAAGAATATAGTGTAAACTAATTTCGGAGTGTTTTGAATATTTTTTAAATTTAAAATCAAAACACTCAAAGATGAAAAAGAAATCAAAAGATCAAGACTTATCAAAACTTTTAGAGCAATACAATCTACCTGAAGGTTTTTTCGAACAATTTAAGAATAAGGAAGAATTTCAGAGCTTCTTTGAATCGCTAATCAAAGGAGGAATTGAATCGATGCTACGAGCAGAATTAGATGAACATTTGGGCTATGAGAAACATTCACCCAAAGGTTATAACAGTGGCAATTCTCGTAATGGTTATGGTAAGAAAAAAGTGAAAACGGAGTCCTTAGGAGATATGGTGTTGTCTATTCCAAGAGATCGCAATTCAAGCTTCGAACCTGGACTGATCCCCAAGCATAGTCGGATGTCTGCTAAGCTGGAAGATGCCATCATAGGGATGTATAGTCGAGGGATGACGACCAAAGATATAGAGGAACAAGTAGCAGAAATATATGGCGTTTCAGTAAGTGCTACTACTGTATCTAATATCACTAACAAGCTGCTCAAAGAGGTGAGAGAATGGCAGGTTCGTCCCTTAGAGGCAGTTTATTTTACTGTTTGGATGGATGGGATACGCATCAAGATAAGACATAATTCTAAGATAGTAAATAAGTGTATTTACCTTGTAATTGGGCTAACTAAAGAGGGAAAAAAGGAAGTATTGGGCATGTGGATCGATGAAACGGAGTCAGCTTCATTTTGGTTAAAAGTACTAACCGATTTAAAGAATAGAGGAGTAGAAGATATATTTATAGCCTGTACAGACAATTTAACTGGTTTTACAAAAGCGATTAAATCTGTTTTTCCTGATGCAATTACACAGCTTTGCATCGTCCACCAAATTCGGAATTCCTGTAAGTTTGTTTCTTGGAAAGAACGCAAGGAATTTGCCAAAGATCTACGTCAAGTTTATGCTGCTGTCAATGTAGAGAGTGCAGCTCAAGGACTGAACGATTTTGAAAAAAAATGGGGAGATAAATATGGCTATGCCATCCAGAGTTGGAGGAAAAATTGGGAAAATTTAGTTCCCTATTTTGATTTTCCTCCCCAGATCAGGAAGATCATTTATACGACCAACATCATCGAAAGTCTGAATAGCGGTGTGAGAAAATACACCAAGACTAAAACTATTTTTCCTCACGATGATGCTGCATTAAAGGTCGTATATATGGCCGTGGCTAAAGTTGAAAAAAAATGGACCCTTCCTATCAGAGATTGGGGGCTAATGCTTCAACAATTTTTAATTATATTTGGTGACAGATGTAGACTTTAATATTCACTCCGAAGGAGGTTTACACTAAATCTTTTAAAGGGCTCGGGGACTGTTCAGTAAAGTGTGTCATTTTTTTACTTATCAATCCATTTAGTGAAACGTTCACCAAATTTTTCTTCTAGTTCGTGTTGGATACTTTTCCAAGCGAAAGCTTTGCGTTTCCATGACTTTTCATTCTGCATCAGA
>CALFWZ010000182.1 GCA_937928405.1 uncultured Saprospiraceae bacterium | reverse complement strand
GGTGGATCATTTTTAAACTACCAATGGGATTTTGGAGCGAATGGAATCAGTAATGAAAATACCCCAACCATTACCTTTACAGAAGCAGGTGAACAATTGGTAACCTTAGTCTTTACAGAAGACGCCACAGGTTGTCAAGGTTACTTAGATACCTTGATCGAGGTATTACCAACCCCTGACGCAGATTTTATTACCGATCAAGATGATTCAGAATTTATCTGTTTTCCAGAACAAATATCCTTCACCAACACCTCCTTGGTAGAAGGTGAAAATATTGTCTATGCTTGGGACTTTGGGAATGGCGCCATGTCCGATATTGAGAATCCTGTTATTCCTTTTGACAAGGGAAGCTATGATGTAGAATTAATCATAAGAACAGAAGGAGGATGTAGTGATACGATTATTCAGAATTATATGTTGGTAGGACCGGAGGGAAGCTTTACGGTAGATAAAGAAAATATATGCCCAGGAGAAGAAATAACCTTTACGCTCGTAAATGGAGTCGATCTTTCTTCTTATACTTGGGACTTTGGCGACGGAGTACAAGTAGATAATCAATCTCCAGTCACCCATACTTACGATCCACAATCTAGTGTCAATATGTTTACCCCAACGCTGATTTTGAGATCTGATGATAATGGTTGTGAGTTGATTCAAAATATTCCAATCAATGTATCTTCCATCAACGCTGATTTTACCGATACTACTGGTAATTGTCCCGGAGAAATTTCCTTTCTCAGCGGATTCGTCAATCCACAAACTATTGAGTGGAATATAGATGGACAGATCATAAATGGCACTTCTAACCCCTCGGTTGCTATTACCTCGAATGACTCGATTGAAGTCATGCTAAATGTTACCGACGCCAATGGTTGCAAAGTAACCCGAACCCGTTACGTAACGATTCCCGCTTTAAGTTTAATCGAATATCCCAATGTATTTTCCCCTAATGGAGATGCGGTAAATCCTACGTTTAATATTGTCTATGATGAAAATGATTTCGCAGGAGAATTAAATATTGTAGAATTTCAAGTCTATAATCGCTGGGGAGAATTATTATATAATAATGAAAATCCGGAGATAGGGTGGGATGGAACCTACAAAGGAGATATTGTTCCCCCAGACATCTATGCCTACTATATCGAAGTCTCTATTGATGGATGTTCGCTACCAAAGAAAAAAGGGAATGTGACGGTGATTAAGTAGATAACCAAATCTGCTCCACCGAATAAAGGAATTGCTTTTTTAAATAAGTTTATGAGCAAGACTACCAGCTGAAAGTCCTCGCCTTTTTTAGGTGGGGATTTTTAGGTTTGGGGTAGGAGTTGGTGGGGAGAGCGGATCCTGCTCTCTCTCCTAACAATTAACGATTTATAAAAGGTTAAAAAAAATAATAGCCGCTCATTTACACTTACCTATTCGGTAAACAAGCCTTCACGTGAAGAAACCTCTTTAATCAAAAACCAAATCTCCTTGCTTTTGTCTTTCAATAAAAGTAAACTCGAAATGAAATTAAAACAAGTAAATAAAATAGTCTAAAATTGCATTTGCCTGGAAATAAAATTCCTTTGGTTCACTTAATTTCAGATCGCAACGCCGACAAGATGAAAAAAGAAAATTAGGAATTCTTAATTGAATAAAGAAAAAGATTGCTAAATTGGGTGTTAGAAAGCAAGACTTTGGTCTTGTAATTTGATCATCAATAAGTGATAAACGGTAGTCAGCATAACGAAAAATAGAACAAAAGGGAATTAGTATATTTAATGAAAGTAATCTGTCCGAAGTGTAATACATCTATCGCGTCTAATTATTTAAACAGGAGCAAAGGCGTTGCCTATTGTAATCATTGTAGCGACTATTTTATCCTTGATGACCACTTAAAAAGGATTCCGTATCATATCAGACGCGAAAAAAAATTCACCAATATATCTAAGCCATCCAAGACTAAAATTGACATAAAAGATTCTCCTCAAGGGATTCTGATTAATTTCCCTAATAGACTTTCGCTAATAGTTCGGGGTTTTTTATTGATTTTTTTAGCGATAATTATTTTCGGCATATATCAAACTATTTTTATTACAGAGATTTTCAATGCTGAATTTTATCTCAAAATCGGGATCTTGATAATTTTTGGTGTACTTCTCTTTTTATCAATAGTATTGAAGGGACCTAAAACGACACTTACCATTAGTAAGGATATAATTCAACTCAATCAGAAAAGGTATTTTCTCCGACCCTACCACGCAACCAGAAAAACTGAGAATCTTGATACAATCGATGTTTACTACGACACGGATCATGAAAGTGGTGATAGTTCTGGCATTGAAATGAACTTTGATAATAACGCTAGTTTGAGGATTGGACAGCACCTTGGGATTAATGAGCAAAATTGGCTGGCAGGACAACTAATTCAAATTAGAGATGACTTAATGCTCGATCAAAAAGTTACTAAAGAATTAAAAGCCAGTTTATCCAGAGCGAAAAAAAATCCAATTATCGTAAATACGATTAGACCGAAAAAATCGAGTATTCAATCACTGGATAAATCAAATTTCTTTACCCTTATCATTCCAAAAAATCGCAAAATTGGACATGCGCTTAGTACCTTAATACTATACTTGATTGGCGTATCAATATTTGGTACCGTTACTATAGGCTTTTGGGGATTGCTGCCACCTTTCGAATACCATAAGATTTTGAAATACGTTTTTGCTCTATTTACCTTAGTACCAGTTTATGGACTTTTTTACTATTTATATTCATTCATTTATAGAGCAGAGCATAAAGTATTTATAGGACCTACAGAAATTAGGATTAAACTTCAGCCCTTTGGAATAATCCATGAAAAAATTCGCCCAATAAATGCGCTAACTAATATAACAAGCAGCCAAGAACGGAATTGTATACTTTTAAAATTCAAAGGTCATAGAGACTTAAGAGTTGGATTTTCATTAACAAAAGACGAAATAGCTTTCATAATTGGGGAGTTAAAAAAATCAGTTGAAAAGGTAAATAACCGCACTGCCTCAGATAGATGAAACAAGTCGTCAAATCCCAAAAAATATGGTAGCTAAACAAGATATAATCAGTAAGAAGTTGCGGATATTTTTTAATTTTAAGGTAGAAAAAATAAAAATACGTATTTTTAAAAAATATTGTTATCAATTGCCCGCAGAAAGAAAAAAGTGGACTTATTTAATGAATCTATCTAAAATAATTACATGCACCCTATGCAAGCGCACGCCAGCTACACAGGGCGTTGTATGTTATTAAAAAACAAAACCCAAAAAGAGAAATGATAAATTTGGAAATAGATGGAAATATAATTCAATACCAAGGTTACGGGAAAGGGAAGCCTATGGTATTTATACACGGCGCGTTTTCAAGTGGAAATACTTGGAGGAAAATCATTCCTACACTTTCCAATAGCTATCATTGTATTGTGCCTGAATGGCCTTTTGGCGGGCACAAAATCCCAATACTTAAGGAAATGGATTTCTCTCCTGATGGCATTGCACATTTAATCGCCAAATTTTTAAAAAAATTAGCGCTTCAAGAGTGTATCATCGTTTCCAATGATACAGGTGGCGCTTATGCACAAGTATTTGCTTCCAAGTATCCTGAAATGGTTTCACACCTAATATTGAGTAATTGCGAAGGATTCGATATTTTTCCTCCCAAGAAATTCCAATCCCTTTCAACTTTGGTTAAAGTTCCTGGATATCTATGGTTAATGGCAAAGCTATTCACTTTTAAACCTTCCTTAAAATGGGATATGACTTTTGGACTTTTAAGTCACGCATTACAAAAACAAGAATTATATGAATTTTATGTAAAACACTTTACAGAAAGTAAATTGATAAGAGATGATTTTAGGAAAATGGCGATTCAGTGGAGTCCAACTTATACAGAAAAAGCAGCTATTGATTTAAAAAAATTTGATAAACCAGTATTAATCGCTTGGGGAAAAGACGATTTAAAATTATTTCCAATGGAGTTGGGGCAAAGGTTAAAAAGCATTTTTTCTGAAGTCACATTCAAAGAAATAAAAAATTCCAAAACTTATGTTCAAGAAGATAATCCCAATGCACTCATAGAAAGTATAATTCAATTTCTAAATTAGAAAACGCACTGCCAAAAGTGCATATAGTGTTTATACATTTGATACAATAAATTCAATTTTGGAGAAGTTAAATAAACAATAGAATATAAAAAGGTATGCCACTATATGTAGCTGATAATAGTCCGCTCAAGATATCTGTGGAGAAGATTGTTGTATTCGATTTTCTGTAGCGCAATTTGGGCAAAGATCAGTTGATGTGTTTCCTTTTGGACTATGTGAAGGGACAGAATTTGAATGTACCAGTAGTGTCGTACCTTGTCTGAGTCGCAATTGTAGAAATCTTCAAGTATATAGATAAGCGCTTTTCAGTTTTAGATAACGATCAGAAGAAAACGTTTTTGCTTGGGATAGCAAAAACGTTTTTTTAGAACTTCTAGCCGTTTATAACCGTTTATATCGGTTGTAAACGGCTAGTTTTTTTTGGAGGAGTGGCGGGGGAGTTTTTAGAGGATTAACATGATTCTACAGAAAATAGAAGATAGTCTACTGGAGGTTTTTTGGATGTTAAAATGGAAAAGGGTAATTTAGTGTTGGGATAGGCGATATATAGGTAATAGTTTGTGGAGCGTTGTGGATATGGGGGGTTACATGGCATAAATATAAAAAATGGAAACAATAGAGATATTAGAAGCAGAAACAAATCTTTTGAAAAATGAAAGCCTAAGAATTGTAGTCTTGGGTTCTGGTTCTCCAATTAACTATTTTAAGAGTATTGGATTGCAAACAATTGACAAAATTGAATTTGTTGAGTTAGAACATATTGGAAAAGAAGTAATTCATTCATTAAGCCCTCCTGTTTTAACTGCCAGTCAAGAGAAACATGAAAAGTATTCTAAACTTGAAGAGCTATTTGAAGAGAATTCTGAAGAGTTATATCCCGCTTATGAATACTATATGCAATCTTTTCCTGAAAACGGATTATTATCGAAAGAGGAATTTAATAACAAAGCAGAATTCATTACTTCATCTATTAAAAAGTATATCGAACAATTCGACGAGAGTACAGAAAAATTTGATGTAGTTATTTTGTCTAAAGTCCTATCTCATATCCAAACTGAAAGCAATACAAACTCACTTATTTTAAATTCTGTTCAAAAGGTTATGAAGCCTAACGCACAAATTTTTGTTAGAGTCAATGGGAAAAAATTTCCAATAATAGAAAGACCAAAAAATATGCTTGATATGGGAACCCAACCACTTCGTACTTACAGTAAAAAGGAATTTAAAAATTTAATGACCAATTTTGTTATTGAATCCGAACTAATAACGAAAATTAGAAAATTTAAAATTGAAGGTAAAGAAATTGATGCTGAGGAGTATTGTTTAATTGGGAAATATAAACCAGAAGAATAAATTTTATTTGTTAAAGAAATAAGCCATGTAACACTGCATAAAATGTTCATGAGGGCTAAGGGCCCTCACGCCATTTATGCACACCGTTCTCGGCAATTAGAAAAAAACAAAGGATGACATTAGACGATATAAAGAATAAATTAAAAGGCGAAATTGGTGATAACACCAAAAATGCTTTAGTTCAAATTGAGAAAGAGCTAAGAAAGGATTCTTACCTCTATTCAGAGTTTGTGGTATATGAAAACAAGTACAACTCTCTTTCAACAAAGTCAAACAAAGGTATTATTTCTGATGAGAGCAGCAGAATTGAAGAATCTCAAATTGTCAATTCAATAATTGAGTTAATTGATAAAATGAAAGAGAACGACTTAGAAATTTTTAGAGAATCACACCCTAAGCCAATTAAGAAGTCTCCACAAACAGAAAACAGCAAACCATCTGTTAAACAAACTCCTCCAAAGACTTTTTCTGAGCTTTTTATAAACATATTGTGGGGAGCAAAATATAAAAAAGTAATTACCGTTTTTCTTTTACTTTTTAGTATCGTTTTCCTTATATGGACAAATTTACCCACTTCAATACAAGAAAAAATATTAAATAATGTTATCTCTAATTCAACTCCAGTAGTTAACGATGATAAGAATTATTCTCCTGCAGATTTTGAAGTCATAAATAGACGAACAATCATTGATTTACGTAGTTGGAAAAAAGTGCCTCGCAAACTAAGAGATTCCATTAGATTTAGCCCTGTATTTTATACTCAAATTCACGAGATAGAGAAAAAAAATTCGAATGTCGACTTTTTTTTGAAGAATCACTGGACATCTGGAGTTGCATTAGATATTGGATGTTGGACTCAAGAATTTGATGTAAAAGAGATAAAAGGAAAGTATAAGCCAGGTGAAACACTCTATGATAAATATGAAATAAAATTTGACGTCAAAAACTATGCTCAATATGATGAATTTAATGTTGAGTACCAAGCGATATACTGGAATGCTTTTCAAAACGAAAAATCAGAATCCATTGGTGCAACTATTGTTCACCCTACAAGAAAATTAACTATTGAGTTATTCTTTCCACTTGAAATAGACGAGAATGGTTTAATATTTAAACATGCGAGAAAAAATCAAAACGATGAGGTTTCTCGAATATCACAGCCAACATATGAGTTCGACGGAAGACATTTAATATGGACAATTTCGAATCCACTAACAGATTATTTCTATACTATTAATTGGGATTGGGATGTCTCAAATTTTAAAAACTTTAAATAAAATATTATGGAACAAAATACCTCTTTGTCTTTAGAAGACTTCTTAGTAAGTGACCGTATTAAAGACACAAAGTACCCTTTAAACAGCCCTGAAGTAACTAAGTGGAAAGACTTCTTTCACAATAGAGCGAAAATTGATGATATGTTTAAAGGTATTAGGTCTCATATTGAAAAGAAAGAGAAAAGAACCGCAGCAGTAATTGGTTCTGCATGGCTTTCTTTTAATAATATGGTTCCTAAGTTTCTCTTACAAAGTGCCGTGAATGTTTCAGACAATTTGATAAGGCATTATATTATTCAGGTTGCTTTTGAAGAACTTGGAGGAAGAAAAACAGATGAAATTCATTCCCATCTATTTAGGAGTATGCTAAATGATATAGGTTTAGAAGATAAAGTAATGTTAAGCATATCATCCTTATTTGGTACAGATTTACTCGACCAACTTTATTCGGATATGGAAAATTCTAAATCTGATGCTGAAACTCTTGGCATGAGTCTGGGACTTGAAATTAATGCAGAAGAAAATATAGAAGTTCTATTCGAGGGGTTGTCCTATTCAAAGGGAATAAAATCTACGCTCGAAGATTCGTTGTTCTTTAGAATGCACAGGGTTGTAGAAGAAGAACATATCAGGCTTAATATTTCCAACTTTTTAAGGTTTTGTCCAAGTGAAAAAGAAAAGGAATTATTTACAGAAGGATTTGATAAGTCTGTAAAATATTGGGATAAATATTGGGAGAGAAACTGTCTGTTTTTAGATACGCTTAAATATAAATTTGATTAAATTTTGGGAGAAAAAAAAATAAATTTAGTCGAAGGTATAGCGTTGGCAATAGGTTCAATCATTGGTTCTGGCATTTTATTCTTGCCTTCATTCACTTACCAAACCTCTAAGTCCGATGTTATTTTAGTATGGCTATTCACCACAATAGCTTGTATTCCAATTTTTGTTTTTTTTACTGAAATGGTAAAATCAAATCCTAACCAAAATGGAATTAAAGGATTTATTTCTTATGGTTTAGGTGAAAATATTGGAAGGTTAATACCTGTACTTTTATTAAGTACTGTAATAATTGGAATGCCGTGTTCAGCAATTATCGTTTCTAAGTTTTTAGGTAATTTACTGTCGAGTGACATTGCTATTATATTTGCTTCATTTGGACTATTGTTTTTTGGAATAACGACAAATTTCTATGGAGTAAGAATAAGTAGTAAAATGCAAAGTTTAATTTTATGGGGACTGATAATTGTTTCTATTGGTGTATTTCTGATTACTACGCCTAATGCAGTAAGTGGTTATTCAAATTTGAAACCATCATTCAATTTAGAGGGAATATTTAAAGGTATTGTAATAGCATTTTGGGCTTTTGCTGGTATAGAAAATCTGACATTTATAGCAAAAGATTTTCAAAACCCTAAGAGAGATTTCTTTTTATCAGCGTTTATTGCTTTGCTGGTTTGTGGAATATTGTATATCCTTCTTACTGCTAATTACGCTGCAATAATTCCAGTTGAAAACATTGAGTCAACTATGGGTTTATACCAGTTGTCAGAAACAATTGAACCCAGACGAGTTTCTGTTGCAGTTATTACAGGGTTTTCAATTTTTTGTCTTTTAGCTAATTTCAATAGCTGGATATTGGGCTTGTCAAATATGATACAACAATCAGCAGAGCAAGGTTATCTTCCGTCTATACTCAAAGTGAAAAGAAAGGGTAGTAATGTAAACGCCGTGTTTTTCTTGGCGGTTGCTTTCAGTATCAGTCTTGCTATATTAAACTTTAATATAAATTGGATAGAGTCAGCATTAACTTTGGTAAGTGTGAATTTTGTTGTAATATATATTCTGTCAATCTTGGCATATATAAGACTTAGTAAAAAGATTTTTTTAAAAATAATCGCATTGTTTTTAGTAACACTGCTATTAGTTTCTATAATTACATTCAAAGGTTTTGTCCTTTACCCTTTAATAGTTATGCTTACAACTACAATAATTTATCAATTCAAAAAGAAAAAAGCTGAGAATAATAAAGACTGAAAGTCGCGACAAAGCCCGACGTTCAGCCCATGTTGAACTGCCCGTTCTGACGGGTGTCGGAAAAGCGTAGCCAATTAAAATCCCCATTCCCTGCTATGGGTTTTCAAAAAGTTACAATTTTTTTCTAAAAGGTCAAGTTGGTAAAATCTGTCTATAAATATCTGACATATGTAAGGGGAGGTTAAAAACTAGGCGACTGATAAAAGGATAATCGTGAATTTGACTATAAAAGTCGCATCAAAATTCCTTTACTTCAGTTAGTTGTGAAATCTTATAGTCTAATTAGAAAGATACACAAATTTACAATCCCACTTTTTTCGCTGAAATCAATCCCAATGCTTACCAAAATTTGAAGAAATTACTAATTCAATCTTATGCGACAATAAAACCATATTGAAAGTAATTCGTTGAATGAAAACAGATGGGCTCCGCCTAAAAAAAACGAAGCCCACTAGACAATTAATGCGGTAGCCTCATAATAGTACTTATAATTCTTTATTGACAGGTACCTCTCCACAAGGACCACAACCATCACAAGTATCCAAAATTTCTGAGCCATTATTCACTTCGTTACTTTCTGAAATCAAGTTAGCTGGATCAACATAAGCATTGTAACTGTGAATAAAACAATTACCATCAGACGAAGGGTTTTGTACACAATCACACGGCCCTACAAAATAGGGTCGACTAGCCACTATACTTGCTTGCGGCGGCAAGCCACCATGTGACACAGTAGTAAAAGAAATACCACCTGTAGTTAAATCATTCCATTGGACTTCTATCGTTCCTGTAGGAAGCGCGCCTGTACCAACATTTCGAATCCTTACTGACGCATTAAAAATCCGAGCTGCATCCCCAAAGTCACAATGCGTAGTCAGCATCATCGTATCTGTACAAAGCGTGGAATTGAATTGGATATCGGTGAAATATGATTCAATAATCAAATCTGATGGTGGACCTATTTTCGTTAAGACTTTTTTGTCTAAGACTTCGTCGTCGGCACAGCTGCATATCATCAGGCAAAAGAAAGAAGCTAGTATTAAAAAATAAAAAGACATTTTCATAATATTGAATTTTAAAGGTTAATTCACTTTGCGCAAAATTAATATTTGAAGTTGTTTAAGAATTCGAAAAGAAGTCGAGAACTAGAGAAAATTTTTCAAGTCCCCGCCTGACTCTCGCCCGATGACATCAGTCGAGCGGGGATCGTCGATCGGGCAGCCTGCCTGGCTAAGACGCCAGTCAGACAGGGGAGCCTCTTTTCTGAGTGCATCCCGAAAGCGTTCGGGATTGACGAGACAAAAGGCGCCTGTCCCGAACTTGATTCGGGGAAGAATTGGAGAACTTTATCAGTTCGAAGACAATTTTGGAGTTTTTAAACAACTTCTTTGTTAACAATCCGGAAATCCTATTCAAATTTATTGAATAGAATATTTTTAGAATAATAAAGTTGTGCGAACGGGTATTTTTAGCGCCTGAATAGATAATAGAATTAGAACTTTAAAAATTGGCGAGAACAAAAGTACCAATTTCAACAACTTACCCAATTTCTCTGTTAAAATTTTGTGGAAATTGATGGATCCGCTAATTCTCAAATGCCCTGCTTAATCTTGGTTATATTTATACAATTTTTAAATATGCCATACTTTTTTTCAAAAAAGAAAGCCCCTGTCTCTAAAAACTAGAGACAGGGGCTTTCATATCATAATCCTATATTTAATGGTGAATTATAAGACGTTCTGTCATAGTTTCTTCTTCCGTCTGAATACTGATCAGATATGCACCCGCGGCTAATTTACTAACATCAAGCGTAGTCTGCTCAATACCGTCGTAATCACGTTGGAAAATTTCCTTTCCGTGGATACTAAATAAACTAATCTTACGAATTTCATCAGCAACGGTAACAGTAACTAAGTCCGAAGCAGGATTTGGAAAGAGTTCTACGTCCACTTCTCCCAAATCTTCGGCATCGAATCTTCGAATAGTCGGCATCTCTTTAATGGTAACTCTCGGGCTAGTATTAGAACCTGAGAATTGCGATCCAGTCACCGTGACTTCATCAATGTATACTTGATCTGCGTTAGCACTAGCATCACACTGAATTCGGAATTGGGCCCCGTCTACTAGGTTATAAGAAGCTGCGTCCAAAGTTACAGTGGCAGAATAGAAAGTTCCATTATTGAAACTGGTACCACTCGCATAGGAAGCGACGGTTTGCCAACCTGATCCATCATTATATAGGACCCAAAAATCTTCTCCATTCTCCATACTATTTGGATAGAAGTAGAAGTTGATGTTTACACTTCCTAATCCTGCAAGATCATAACTTGGTGAAGTCATCGAAGAGGCAGTACCACTGTTATCTCTTAGTCGAATGGAGTAATTTCCTTCCCAGCTAAAGGAAGTACTACGACGGGCACAATCACTGCCACCGTCAATCCAGCCATCTAGACCCGTTTCGAAAAAGTAAGCTGTTGTAAACGGTGTTCCACCACTAGAACATCCAGTAGTCGTTCCTATCGCAGAAGCAGTTCCAGAAACATTTCCAGCCGCATCCAATGCTCGAATTCCAAAGTTATAACTCGTACAAGCAGTAAGTCCAGTAACGTTAACGGAGGTTCCAGTTGTAGTACCGATTGAACTACCATCAATAAATACCTCGTAACCAGTCACACCAACATTATCGGTAGAAGCATTCCACGATAAGGTAACCTGCGTATCTTGCTCATTGCTTACGCTAAGGTTAGTAGGTTGACTAGGAGGGCTCGTATCGGGGCCGCCACCGCCAAGACAAAATTCAGTTGCTTCACTGCTTGCAAAGGCACCACCACTGGCCAGTACGGTTCCTCCATCGGATAGCGTGTAAGAGCCGTTTCCATAACTACAACAAATTCCGTCGCCATAACTATCAGAAATCGTAAAAGTATAGCAATCGTCCGCAAGACAGATAATTTCTGTAATGGTTGAACCATCAGGAGCGCTTCCATAAGTGCCTCCATTTGCAATAAGCGCACCACCATCATTTCTTATTTCCCAGCTAGTTTCCTCCGGATAATTATCTAGGGTGATAGAGAGGGTTACTTCCGTTCCATTACATCCAGTAGGACAACTTGGACAATCAGGACCACCACAATCGACGCCAGTTTCTTGACCGTTTTGAATGCCATCCGTACAAGTTGGACCACCGCCGCCACCAGCAGCCTGAAGTGCAGCAAGCGCGTTAACTCTACCGTTTGCGTACTCATTATCGTTACCCGCAGGTCCCATATCAATAGCGGTAGAATAGAGCAAATTTTTCACTTCGGTAGAGGTCAAGTTAGCGTTGTAACCAAGCACAAGTGTCGCGACACCAGCTACTACCGGACAAGCAGAAGACGTCCCTCCGAAAGTGGAGGTATAGTTCGTACTATTATAACCTGGACCACCCATTCGGTCGGTGGTTCGTACGCCAGCACCAGGGCCACCAACATTATTAGAAGGTGCCATAATATCGAGCGCAGGACCATAGTTAGAATAAGCAGAACGGATTCCTGTGTTAGCAAAAGCACCCACAGCGATTACGTTGGCATTATTAGCAGGGTAGTCTACGCAGCTTTTATATCCATTACCAGAAGCAAAAATAATTACACATCCCAAGCCACCACGACCATTGGAATTCGCGTCCGCAATGGCACTGTTAATATTAGCGAAGTTTGCGGTACAAGAAGTATATCCCCAGCTATTACTCATCACATCAGCTCCTTGATTCTTAGCCCAAGTGATACCATCAGCAATATCTTGCGTCGATTCTCCTCCAACAAAAATGTTGACGGATATAATGTTCGATAACGGAGCTACACCTCGTACCCCTATATTGTTGTGGGTAGCCGTAATAGACCCCGCACAAGCCACACCGTGATTACTACCACTTATTGCATCACCATTCCCATTATTCGCAGGACTGAAACCAGCAGTGTAACGGCTTTGGCCAGCACTATTATTAAAATCTTCATGATCTTCCATCCCATCATCAATTACTGCCACCGTCGTACTGGAAGATCCAAGTGAGATATTCCAAGCTTCCAGCGCATTACAATCAGCATCATTGGCACCGGTAACTCCATCAATCGTTTGACCCGTATTGTGCATCTGGAATTGGGAGCTAAAAAGTGGATCATTGACCTGGTATCGCTCAATCGGTGCATAAAAATCAGGTTGAGCAAAAGAAAATAAACCACTCTCTTTCAACGCATTCGCAGCGGTAAGAACTTGGTTTACATCCTCCAACTCAATTCGGTAGGTTCCGAATTTTTTGGTGATTGATTTCAAACCATATTTCTTTGCCATACCCTCCATTTCGGCTTTATCATCTTTGTCCAAGAGTTGGGCAACGATGGTACGAGTAGGATAAATGACAAACCCATCAGAAAGCTTGTAGCCAGGACTGACCTGTACTTTATTGGCGTCTAACTCAAGTTGGACCATCAGCTTTTGTGCCGAAGTCTCGTTCTCTGATTCTAGAACTGCGTACGGCTTGTGTGCCCAATGCTGGTATTGTTTTAATTTTCCTGACTTGATTTCAGAAAGGGTAGCGGCATCATCTGCTGTGAGCATGAAGTGCGTATTACTAGGGGTCAATTCAACACGATTATTATCTGCCCAATAGTAGTTATCAGTTTGAGCAAAAAGAAGTGAAGACCAAAGGAGGCAAATTGCTCCAAATAATGTTCTAAGCATATAAATTATTTTTAAAAAAGGTGAAAAAATAAAAAAATGAAGATTGATAAGATAGATTCATTTCATTCCAGAACTGTCATGTAACGATGTAAACATATTACAAGCTACTCAAAGATAAAATTCATATGACCATAGTAAACCTAGCTCCACCATCGGCAGCGATCATGAAGTGCGTATTACTAGGTATCAGTCTAATTCTTATCCAACTTATAGAAACTATTAGTTGGAGTACTAACATATGAAGGTTAAAGGAGGCAAATTGCTCCGAAGAATAATGTTCTAAGCGTATAAATTATTTTTAGAAAAATTATTAAAAAATGAAGATTGATAAGAGAGGTTAAATTCACTTCATTCCATCCGTGTATCGTAAAGGTATAAAACTTTACGACACTTGCAAAAATAAATTCATATTAAGTTTAAAAAAAAATATACTGTTTTGTTGCGGCAGAATAGTGCCCACTTTATTATTTCCATTTGAAGGAATTCAGATGAAATTTTTTTACTATTTTGTGCTATGATATACTGATTTTGAGATTAATTAATTTTTTTATTAAACGGCCTAAAAGCCTTGTAGATTGATTTAATAATGCAGTTGCAGAATCGTTATTTTCCAGGCTAAAGAATGAACAAGAGAAGAAAGTATATAAAAATATTGAAGAAGCGAGAAGTACGTATTTTGAGGATATAGTTTATTATAACACAAAAAGGAAACACTCCTCGATTGACTACAAAAATCCGAATCAATTTGAAAAGGAGTATTAGGAAAGAAATAAAAAGAAGATAAAATAGGACCAATTTTAGGTTTAAACAGGAATGAAATTCTACTTTAAAAGTGTCCGATAAAAATGAACCACCTCAGTGTTTTAAATTGGAAAATAAAAATGAACATGAATTTCAAGTTTAGGCAAGCAAATAAATATGAAATAAAGGAAGCACTAGCTATGTTAAAAGAGGCCGCAGAAAACCTTAAATCAAAAAAAATTGAGCAATGGGAATTTTGGCTCAACCCGACTGAGGAAAAAATTGCTTGGATTAGAGAAGGTTTTGAAAATGGGGAATTTTATTTTATCATTCATAATGATAAAATTATAGGGATGTTTAGATGGTTAGATGAGGACACCTTATACTGGGGAAAAGAAAAAGAAAAGGCAAAATACATTCATTCTTTAGTAGTCAAAGTAAAATACGCTGGTAATAAGATCGGAGAAAAAATTATTGAAAAGTTAAGTGAAAATGCGAAGAAAGAGCATATCTTCACTTTGAGATTAGATTGTAATGCTGCCAACAGGAAATTATGCGAATATTACGAGAAACAGGGATTTACTAAAGTTCGGGAAAAACTAATGCCTGATTCATTAAATAATTTATATGAAAAGAGGCTAATTTGAAAGTAAGTGAGCAGATAATAAAGGTAGCCGCGTAAAAGCTAGTTCTCCAATCAACTATATAAAGAAAAACAACCTTAAGGTGAAAAAATTAATAAAATAAAATAAAAATGAACAAGCTTACTTTAAAATTTCTAGTTTCAGTAATCGTCTTGTTGACAATTTTTTCATGCTCTGAAACATCAGTAGAAGACAACTGCCATGTGACACCTGAAAAGGAACACGCTACCAATCCTGAAATCGTTAAATTGAAGGAAAGTATGGTGGCTTTTCGAAAATCTTTATCAGAAGAATTATTAAATCAAGGTTCAGCTTGTCTTAATAGTCAAAGATTTTATTTGTGGCATAATACTCCCGCAAATTCCAGAGGTAAAAGAGACGGCATTACCTATGGAGATTTAAATGATAAGCAATTAAAAGATTTTAAATCCTTAATGAAGTTATTTTTAAGTACTGAGGGCTACCAAAAAGTAGATGAGATTACGGTATTGTCAGAAGCAATACTTCACAGTTTTACTATAGAATTTATAATCCATACTTGTGGGTAGAATTTAACACAGAAGATGTTACTGGCGCCAATGCCAACAATATGGAATCATGGAATCATATTCACACGATCACCAGAATTCCAAATAACCCTGCAACAAATAATGGAGGGGACTATGGTACTTTTGCACAAGTGGTCAATAAGAATAATCCAATGACCCTTTTTGAACATTATGCTCATGCCGATCACCATCATGACAGTCAAATGTTTTTTGATTATGAAATTGTCAATGATGACTTAAAAAAGCATATTCATAAACACTAAATTTCAAAACCTAAAGAATAAAATAGGGTGCCTAATTACGGCTAAAATGGAAAAATAAAATAGGCACCCAATATTTTATTCTGATAAAACAATAAATTTACACACAAGATATGAATACTATAAAAATGGGAAGACATAAATTGAAATGAAAAATATTAGCTTAAGAAAGGCAACAATTAAAGACATACTAGTGGTCGTTGAATTTGATTATAATCTGGATCAGGTGGAGCATATCAAGCTAAAGAGAGAAGAAAAGATTACAAAAGCCATATTGAACAACCAATGTTTTATCATTTTGGAAAATAACTTATCTGTTGGCTTCGTCATATTCGATTATAGATTCTTTGACCAAGGATGGATAGAACTAATTATTATAGGGGATGCATACAGAGGGAAAGGAATAGGTGAGCAAGCGATTGATCTGATCTGTAAAAAATCTAAGACAGATAAAGTTTTTACATCTACTAATCGCTCTAATATGCCAATGCAAAAAGTATTGACTAAATCTGGCTTTTCTTTCGCAGGTAAATTAATTGGATTAGATGAAGGAGACCCCGAATTATTTTATTTCAAAAAAAGGAAAAATCAATCATAAGAATAGTTCGGTAAAAATTTAAGCGGCAATAGAACCAGACTGAATTAGTTTAATTATTACTAATTTATTTTTTATCAACTTGGGGCCAATCCGTAAGTTTGAAAAAAATCAGACTCTGGTCATTGAAATATGAGGTTTTTACATCCGTCATCGAAATCAGGACATCTTTCGTTTTTCAACGGGATAGTTCAGTATTGATTTTTGTTGCGTTATGTCTGGTCGTTGATTCTTCAAATTGTATATCACTCCTACTAAGTTTAGGTGCTTGCTGCGGTCATTTAATTATTAAAATACCATCTCCGGGATTCAAAAATTTAAATCCCAGAGAGATGACATGTTAATAACAATGTGTTTGACGAAAAATAAAACCCTGGAAGGGTGATATAAATTCGCATAATTCATGATTATTCATTTTTCAAAATGTTTACCCACCCAAAAAAGAAAATTCCGCAAGATTGGAACATTAATCATAAGAAACGAGTCATAATTTTGCTTTACATCAAAAATTAAAATTATGTTCTTTAAAAAAAATGAATCCATCTCCGCTGATTTTCCTTTTCAATCAAAATATGTAGAGGTCTTAGATTCCAATCTTCATTATATTGAGGAAGGAAAAGGTACTACCTTTTTGTTTATTCACGGAAATCCAACCTCTTCCTACTTATGGCGAAATATTATCCCATTTGTATCTAAAGACAATAGAGCCATTGCTGTCGATTTAATAGGTATGGGAAAATCAGGAAAACCAGATATTTCTTACAAAATGTCTGACCATTCTAGGTATATTGAGGCATTCATCAAAAAATTAGCATTGAAAAACATCGTGCTCGTTTTGCACGATTGGGGAAGTTTTATTGGACTTAAATATGCCATGGAAAACGAAACCAATATAAAAGGAGTAGTGTTAATGGAAGGAATTTTAAGACCTTGGGAAAGTTGGGAAACCATTCCTGTGGTAACTCGACGAATGTTTAAAAAATTCTTTGATCCTATTGAAGGTCCAAAAGTGATTTATGACCAAAATTTCTTTATTGAAAAAGCCATGCCTTATTTGACAAAAAGGAAATTGTCAAAAATTGAAATGGACCATTATAGAAAACCATTTTTAGAAAAATCATCAAGGAAGCCGATGCTCCAATTTCCAAGAGAATTACCAATTGCAGGTGAGAACCCAGAAAACGCCACCATCATAAACAATTACAATCGATGGGTATCCAAAACGGATGTTTCTATTCACATTTTATGGGCAAAACCAGGTTCGCTATTTAGAAAAGAATTTCTACCGATGATGCGTAAAGAATTTCCAAAAATGACAGATCGCTGTGTAGGTAAAAGCAAGCATTATTTACAGGAAGATCTGCCAGATGAAATAGGAAACGCCATCTTAGAATGGTTTGCAAAAATAAAAGAATGAACAACTACCAGCAAAGTATTGATAAGGTCATTACCTATATTGATGCTCACTTGAACGAAACACCAGAATTAGATAAGTTGGCTAAAATAGCTAACTTATCTAAATTTCATTTTCATAGAATTATGAAAGCTTTTTTAAATGAAACTTTAGGAAGCTACATCAATCGCATTAGATTTGAAACAGCCGTAAAATTATTACGATATTCTTCTCAACCAATTAATGAAATAGCTTATCGAGTGGGGTATCATACCCCTTCGGCTTTTACCAAAGGATTTAAAAAAATGTTTGGCGTAAGTCCAACCTATATTAGAAAAAATAAAAACCTGATTTTAGAAAGAACCACCAAAAATTTTGAGAATGATTTCATGCCTACCACAGGCAAGTTCCAATTGGTTGAAACGGTCAAAAGGATAAGGGATATTCCAGTAATATATCAACAATCAAAAGGAAAAATCGGAGACAGCACCACCAAAGCAAATTGGGATACCCTGTTTGCTACTGCTCAAAAACATCAAATGATTAATCGGGAATCAAATTTTTATGGCATTAATTGGGATGACCCTGAAATTACACCAAACGAGAAAGTGAGATATGATGCTTGTATTTCCATCCCAAATAATACCATACTAAAAAGCGAATTTTCCAGTAAAACTATTTTTGGTGGAAAATATTTATGTTTTTTATACAAGGGAGATTATCAGAATTTAAACCTTGTGTACAATCACATTTTTAGAGATTGGATTATAAAGATGGATTATAATTTAAGAGAAGAACCCATTTTTGAGCAATACATCAATAATAAAGAACTAACACCCACAGAAGATTTATTAACAGAAATATTCATTCCAATCTAAAGGAATACCATTCGAAAAAAATGAACAATCCGCGCACAGAGACCTACGGATGCAGTTTGTTGTCCGAATGAAATCTTTTTTCTAACTTGTGTCGTGATCCATCAATTATCGAGAAATGAAGAAATACATTTACCTACTGCCTTTTTTAATGCTTAGTATCTTAAGTTGTGAGGTCAAAAAAGAAATAAGTACAGCATCAAAATCGGAAACTAAAGCCCTCCTAAAATACGATAAAGACTATATCGATTATATAAAACAGAAATGGGATAATACAAATATGGTAGATCTTGAAAATACAAAATTTCAATTTCAAGAGTCGTTTCGAAAAACATTATCAAACAAAGATGAATCAATTCTCTCCAATGAATTTTTAGCAAAACCATCCTCCAATGATCTATTAGCTCATTATTTGGATACTAAACTTCAATGGAATTCCTTTAATCGAGGTACGAACAAAAAAACAACGGAAGAAGTTATTCAAGCTACCTTAAGGGAATCACCAACGGAGCATGAAATGCTTGCCTTTTACTATAAATCTATTTTTGCTCACATTCTAAATAATCAAAGAAATATTGAACCATATGAAAAAAATATAGAATTAGGAAAACTGAATCTCGATAATACCCAACAAACCATATTATTCTTAAGCGCCATGAAAATGTTAGGAGGTCAAATATATAGTTATTCAAATACGAGATTCCCAGAAAACTGCCATCGACAGCATCAATTTTTAAAAAAGATACCAAAATTTAATGGAAAGGAATTTTATGAGTATCGTCTTTTAGCCTATCAAGATTTTAAACTCAAATTAGACAAAAGATATCCTAAACAAAGCTTTAAAGAAAATTATGAGCCAGTGTTTTATAACGCAATTGAAGGTTATGAAAAATGTAAAAATAAATGATCGCTGGTGCTCATATCGTAGATGATATTTTGATAATCACCAGTAACAAGATCCCCTACAAAGTTGTGGGCCGAAGCTTTGAGTTGTTAGTGTGGTAACTCTATTTATTTTCAATTGATAAACAAGCTGGATTCAGAATTTACGATGATAGAGGTTGCGATACATGGGCAAATTCAATTGAAACGCTTAGACCAATTTATAAGAAATTTAATTCGTGGATATTGAATTATAATCGACCTGAAATTGATGAAATGTTTAAAATAAATATAGCATAAAATAAAGTATCAATTCTACAAATAATGATAAAAGGATTACTAGTAGTAATAATTTGCTTTTTAAGTATTCAAATTGGTTTTTCAAAATTAATTGATAGCTATAGTTGCTCTATTCTGATAGGCCATGCTGAGATTATTGCTGAAGGAGAAATAACTAAGGTAGATAGTTTGTATTTTAAAATGAAAATTAATCAAGTTTTTAAAGGAAAAATTAAGGTAAAGGAGGTATTAGTAGAAAAAAATTTAAAACTAGATAGATACAAACTGTATAAGACAAGATATGATTTTTGGGAGGTAGGACAAAGAGAGCTGATTTTTTTAAATCCCGAGTATAATAGTTTAGGAAATAAAATTGACAGTATTTTTTCTGTAGCCCATCATTATGGAGATTCTGAAATACCAATAATTAGTGACACAATATATCTGTCCTATTGGTTTGGAAATCATAGCGAAAACTGGAAAAATAAGTATACTAATTATTCATTAGGTAAATATTATCATCTTTCCAAGATAGATAAAGGACATAAATTGGAAGTTAAGAGCTTTTTTAAAGCATTAAAATTTTGCATAAAAAATAATAAGAGAATTATCAGAAAATGTAAAAAAGATAGACTTAAAAACCAAAAAAGTAAAATAATAAATGGAAAAAATAACCAAAGATTTAAAACTACCCATTGGGATGGAATCATACACGATAATTGGATTAAAAAACATCAAAATAAAAGCCTATCACTTGAAAGACTTTTAGATGAATACTACGATGGTTTCGCGCATTTATCACCTATGAAATGGAATGACAAAACTTATAAAGCAAACAGTGGAGAGTTTATAAAAATAGAATAAGAAAAATACTGTGGCCAGTAAAATGTCATATGTCGATAGCTGAACCTACTATTTTGGTCTTAGGGAATGATCTTTGTGTTTCGATTAGCTACTGTATTGATATGGATCGTTAGCGGTCAACAAAAAAAAATGACAAACGAATTCGAAATAGCGATTGAAGAATTGTATAAAGCCTTTTCAAAATATCCATTCAAATTTAAAATTGAAGGATGTCCATGCTGTGTTTCGGACACAGATAAAGCAACCCTTCACTCAAAAAAATTAAGAGAATTAGAAGACGAAGATTTATCCTATTATGCTTTCAAAGCAATGACAACATTCGGAAATGTTGATGATTTTAAGTATTATCTTCCAAGAATATTTGAATTGTCGGCAAAGAGGAAATTAGTGGTTGATACATTTGTAATCTTAGGGAAACTTGAATACGGAAAATGGAACACTTGGCATGAAAAGGAAAAAGAAGCTGTCAATAATTTTTTAAAAGCTTGGTGGGAATATGATATAAATAACAACAAATATTTTGATGCTGAAATTCTTATTGAATTGAATAAATTGAGAAAGGATTTATCGTCCATGCTGAATGAATGGATTTTAGATGACGACACTCAAGGTTTTAAAAATTATGTTGAACTAATTGAAGAAAATTATCACGATTTAAAAAATAAAAATCGAAATTTTAAAGCGTTTAACGAAAAAGAGGTAGAAATTTTTATTGCCTGGATAGAATCAAATTCGTACAGACTTACAAACGGGTTCTTTAAATTTGAGCAAACCGATAAAGAATTTAGCCACCAAATTTCAAGAACTTTATACTTGTTTGAAAGAATAGAATAATAAAAAAAGGTGAACCGGTAATAAGTTGTATGACGATCGTTGTCGGTAAAATAAACGGTAGGCACCATAGTAACTATACTTATCCTTGGTAGTAATTAAACCAAAATAAAATAAAAGAGTCAGAAAAGAATAAATTTAAACACCACAAACAATATGTATAAAATTGCTTCTCTAACAATTTTCGTAGTCTTATTATTTACAGCTTGTAATAAAGACGAACCTATGACACCAGACAATGAAATACCAGTAGTAAAGGCTGATTCCGCTTACCCCGTGATGGTAGACGAGGACATCACCTATGCTGATGGACTTAGTCATAACGGTACAAGCACTTCCCCTTTTGAGATACCGCTAAAATTAGATATTTACTACCCCGATAATAATTCTACAAATCGACCTGTTTATATGTTCATTCATGGCGGAGGGTTTCAGGGTGGTACGAAGACTAAGCCGGAAATTGTAGATATGGCTAATTACTATGCCTCTAGAGGATGGGTTTTCGCTTCTGTAGATTATAGAACCACAGAGGAATTAGGAACGATTTCAGGAATGAACCCAGAAGATCTAGTAACGTTTTATAAAGGGTTTGCTCCACAAGAATGGATCGATTTTACCCTCCAAAATGCATCATCTTCTGGAGAAGTTCAGACCAGTATTGCTATGTATACCGCCCAAAGAGATGCGAAAGCGGCTCTTCGTTGGATGGTTGCTAACTCCAGTACCTATAACATAAACCCAGAATTTATCACCGTAGGAGGAGCATCCGCAGGAGCAGTTACTACTTTAGCCTTAGGAATTTCAAATCAGGAAGACTTTAGAGACGAAATTACCATTACGGAAGACCCTACACTTTCCACTACAAACCTAAATCAGAGTTTCGTTGTGCGTAGTATGGTTTATTTCTGGGGATCTAACGTGAAATTGGAGTTGTTTGAATCTGTTTATGGATTGAATCCTTATGACCGTAATGACCCTGAATTATTTATGGCTCATGGCACTAATGACAGCAACCCAACTACCACTTTTTCAGAAGCAACTGAGTTAAATAATATATACAATTCTTTAGGCATTTACAACGAACTTATCCCGCTGGAAGGAGAAGGTCATGGTGCTTGGAGTGCAACAGTAAACGGAAAAAGCTTATCAGAGTTGTCATTTGATTTTCTAGTTGAGAGACAAAATTTAAATCTCGAATAAAAAACTATCGTTAGCATATGCTCCTAGTCCATCCGCCCTATGCGGGTGCACGGTATTTAACTAGACCATTTTACTTCCAATAAAAAAATCTCAACCAACGCACAAAACCACTAAAACCTCCTAAAAAATAAAACACAATATGGGAATAATAATAGCCCCCTTTTTAATTGGAGCAATCGCAATTCTGGTGTTTGCCATGACAAACACGATTAAACTATTTAGATCAGAGATGATCGGGTGGAATGAGGTTGGAATTGGAGTACTGATTGCTGTAGTCCTTCTTGGAGCGATAGCAATAAGTTATATCATGCAAGGAAAAATTTGGGGCTTAAGTCCATATTTTAGAATTCCAATAGGCACCATTTTTATCCCATTTGCCCTCTATCTGGTATTTAAAAGTATTGGTGTACCATCGCTTACCTATGGCTCAACCTTACTGCTTGTTAGTATTGCGGTTAGTGGAATATTAGGAGTTGTGTTTAATTATTTTCTTTTTGATTTGCTAGCGTATTTCAATGTTGAAAAATTTTATTGAAAAAATAGGCTAGAGCAAAAACGATAAAACTACCACCATACTTGTGCTGTATTTTAAACAACTTCCATATTAAAAAAAAAGCCACTCCAAATAATTTGAAGTGACTCTTTCAGTTTCAGTTTTAGCTTACATTTTTTGTGGTGTATCTAAATCATCTCTTATCATTGCTTAACAATCCGCCAAACTGCCGTTGACCCTTTGGTATTGACCTTAAGCCAATACACACCGGGTAAGAAATGGCTTATTTCAATTGGGCTTATTTGCGCTTCCGCTAAAAGTGTTTTGCTCCAAATCACTTGCCCCAGATTGTTGGAAATGGTCCAATCCTGTGCTTCGCCGTTTTGATGATCTAATATATATAACTGGCCGTTAACGGGATTTGGGAAGACCTTTGTTTGTTGATAGATATTCGATGCATGAATACTGGTCAATAGGGCCGTAACCGTATACGTCACCAGACTATCGCAGCCGAGTTGATTGATATGACTCACCGTAAATATCGTATCTCCATTAATCAGTACATCATTGAGATATTCACCAACTAAGACTTCTGCCATCACCATACTATCTGCGATCGGATTTACGTCTAAATGCACAAAATGTACACTATCATATTCAATGAATTCGGTTGAGTATTGGAACGTAGTATCTTGTGAAACTTCCCAACCATTATACTCGTCTCCCGCACACCAATCCGTCTGTTCGCTGCTCGCAACGACTGGCTTTCTGATCGTATGCCAAACCGTATTGGTGATAATTGGATCATTGAAATCAAAATAAATACCTGCCCGATTTTCAATACTATCTCCCGGAATTAAGTGGGTGCTTGGTGTGATTTCAAAACGAACAAATCCATGGGAACCTGGTTCGTTGGTAAAACTATCTACCAATAAAATATTTTCAAAAGTAAAGACCAGTTCTCTATCTGGGTTTAAATTCCAAGTGAAATTATGCGAGGCGCCTTTTACTTGGATGGTTGACAAATCAAGGTTTTCTGAAAGGGTATCTTTCAACACCACGAGAAAGGCCGTATCATTCCCCGTATTTTGAAATTCTATCATATAGTCGAGCGTCCAGTCTTTATCTATCTCATGGTTGGGACCGACGCCCTCAGGAATGACAGATTTTATATTCGGGTCGTAAGAACCTACCACTTCAATGCAAGTCTTTCCTGAAAAGGGATTCCCTGTGTTTCCTATTGGCAATAAGGTTAATAATACATTATTCGAATCGCTATCACAATTCGGAACAACGATAGAGACCGTTCCTCCTACAGGGTGGTCAGGTGATTGTTGGGTTTCTAATCGCATGCCCAATCCATCCTTTTTATAGCTGATCATTTTTTTCTCTCCTGACGCCAATTGATAATCATCTGCATCTTGCAACAACACAATATCATCGATGACAATTTCTATGATAAACTGCTCGGCCTCGGACATATTGCCAATGCCGATATTTTCCAATTCAAAAAAGATACTATCGTTGGTACAATACCCATTAGCCGTGATCGTAGACTCATCCCAGTCGGAATTAGAGGAACATAAATCTTCTGGATTCAGGAATACTTCAAAGCACGCAATATCACCAATTTGTACATTATCACAATCGGACATAGCCGTGAAAGAAATTTGACCACAATCAAGAACCCCAATGCTGTCAATTTCAAAATGAATGATACCATTTGCATCAATGGTATGAGGAAGCGCAGCATCTACAAAAGTAAAATCGTTATCTATAAAGACCGAAAACACATGATCAATAGCAGCCTGAGAACCATAATTACAATAATTAATGAGGTAAGTAGAAGTAGTACAAACACGCAGTGGAGTCGTCGAGAATTCCCATTCTAAATATGGACAATCTCCTTGAGAGGAAACAATACCATCTAGCACGACGGTATCCACCGAACTATTTGAGATCACCAGACTATCCTCCAAACAAGAACTCCAAAACGTACTTGGAGCAATAAAATTTAAATCCCAAACGCCTTCTAATAAGGGAATCAGATAGTTGCCCAAACTATCTGTACTTACGGTATAGGAATAGTCATCATTAGAGGCATTTACCAGCCAATTGTCAAGGGTCGTTTCTGCACTGTCCACTAGACAGTTTGCGTTCGCATCATTATACACACTACCCATAACTATGGTTGTTTCTGCAAAGCAAGCTAAAAATAAATCGCTCAAGTTAGGACAACCCGCATTATTAGAAATTTCAGGGACCCCGCCAAGAAAAATATAGTTGCATAAGGCAGGGAATGCGCAAGTATTAAGAGAAGGATTATCAGTGATTTTTACATTTTCTCCTAGATAGGTCAAAGAAGTAAATTCTAAAAAATCTTCGAGGGCATTACAGTTTGAAACATGAAAACCATCCGTCAGACTATCGAGGGACGTGAAACCATTTAGAGAAGATAAAACGGGATTTCTGAGCATTTCAAATTTCCCATAAACAGTTTCTAAACTATTAAAACCAGAAATGTTGACCAGGGCGTCATT
Source organism: uncultured Saprospiraceae bacterium (assembly GCA_937928405.1). Lineage (GTDB taxonomy): Bacteria > Bacteroidota > Bacteroidia > Chitinophagales > Saprospiraceae > JALZUU01. Next base: position 179 of record CALFWZ010000182.1, on the reverse strand, counting down.
TTCATTAATACTAAACCAATTAAATAACCATGGATCAGCGGGATCAACAATCGTTTTCACCGAATTGAAACCCGAGATTTCTGTCAGCTGTTCATTATTACTGATGATACAATATTCTAGAATATGATCGATGCTAGAAAAACTAGTAATCGTTGCCAAAACGGGATTAAAAAAGATGG
>CALFWZ010000181.1 GCA_937928405.1 uncultured Saprospiraceae bacterium | reverse complement strand
TTGAATCGTTGAATCGTTGAATCGTTGAATCGTTGAATCGTTGAATCGTTGAATCGTTGAATCGTTGAATCGTTGAATCGTTGAATCGTTGAATAATAAAATAAAACCTCCTAAGACAAATAAAGTCTTAGGAGGTTTTTTATTGCTTTTGTTTCGTGCTAATATAATGATCCATAGATGGAGAAAGGTATCAAAGAAAAAAATGCTACCGCAAGTAAATTAACAAGCCGATTCCCAATATAGTAGTAACAATAGAAACAATTCCTCCAATTACCCCCAATAGCATACCAACCTCTGCCTTCCAATTATCATTTTTCTTATGCTGATTTAAGGAGGATTTTTTACTTTTTTTCTATTTGAAATTTATATCTCAAATAACTTAATCTTCCAGTTAAGAAATCCCTTTCAGATCTAGATAGATGGTCTATTATAATACTAATTTTCCATTCTTTTGAAAAACTTAAAACTAAATAGGTGAAAGAACTTCCTCCTTCAGAGCTACTCTCACTAAATTCAATATGAACCTTATTCAGATTTTTCGTTTTTCGAGTTCTGACGAAAGGGAACCAGCCATATCTTATTTTGATATTCTTTTTTGAAAAGTAAATTTTAGTTTTGGAATGCATAATTATTACGGATAACATAATAATAAAAAGCAGGGCACTAGAAACAAGAACTACCCTAGTTTCTGAAGCACTTTTTAACAACATGGTTAATAGAAAAACGGCAGAACCGACCCAAATAAATCCTCCTAAATTGAACAACACCTTATACCCAGGTATAGTAATTTCATATTCATCGGCCGAATTAGTTATTTTAATTTTCGAACCCTTTAGATTGTTTGGATTTTGCTGCATACTCTTTTCATCAAAAAAATTCTTTCCAAGGAATCAAAAATGGTAAAATTAATACCCTCAATTTTAAGCCAGAAAGCGACTATATTAAATATCAACTAAGTGTACCAAAAAACGTCAGATCTTATCAGTGGTAGATTAATAGCCACCAATAATTCACCACCTAAAACCAATAAACTTCCCAATCCAGACCATAAGCTTTTAGTAGATAATTCCTTTCCTTTTTTAGCGCTCTTCCAAAGCTTTCGAGTTTTTTCCTTTAATTTCTCCAAAAGTAATTCGTTGAAAAAAATTCCCTTTCTGCTTATTTTTAGAAATGCTAGTGGGATTTCAATTTACTTTTTTCAGAAATTGTTCCAAAATTTTAATACACGGTGTATTTAATCTCTAGTCGAAAATTCTGCCCAGAGTGGATAGTGGTCGGAAATTTTCCAAGATAATTCTTTCTTTGTTGTTCCTCCACGATAGGTGATGCTTTCCACGAAATCATAGTTTCCTCCTCGCAGGTATTCGAGAGAAAGTCGAGGACTGCCATTCTCGCCCATAAACCAAGCGATGTGGTCATAAAATTTCGTCTCATCAAAAATGGAGCGTGTTACATTCGCAGTCTGCATATCGGGAGGAATATGTAAGCCACTGGAAATAAAAGTTTCGTGTAATAAATCGCCTCGTTTTTCGATATTGAAATCTCCCAGTGCGATCAGGTTTTTATCATAGACATTGGACGCTTTCCCCCAATCGGCCAGCCAGTTGGCAATCGCTCTTAGCTCTGGAATCCGAGTTTTTTTATTTTTACCATAAAGAATATGAAGCGTCACCAGAATAAAAGACTTTCCGTCAATCTTAAAACTGACCGCATACGGTGTTCGCGCAAATTGTTCACTAAGTGCATTTTCATCAATCTTATTTAACTCCTCTTTTGGAACGACCAATTCGCTAGCTAGTCCCGACAATTGTACGCGTCGGGTATCAAATAAATAGGCCATCCGTTCGCCGTTTCCAGAGGCCCCTTTAGTGACATCAGTTAGAATAAATGACCAATGATCCCCCAAAAAATCCATCATGGTTTCCAGGGCTTTGATGTTGGCTTTTACTTCTTGTACTGCGACCACATCAAATCTTGAAATGATTTCTGCAATGTAGATAATACTTTGCAGGTCGCGTTTAGGAGAGTCGTCTTTATTGGCATTCCACTTATGGGTATAATCACCAAAAGCCCGGATATTCCAAGTAGCAATCATAACATTTCGATCCACCTGTTTGGGTGGAATACGGGTATCTAAATCCTCTTTTAGGAGATCCAAGCCCGACTTTACGTAGGCTGGAATGGTCTTCTGGTTGCTCATTTTAAGTATGTTTGTTTTTTGTTTCTCTTTAATCAATACCTCGTGTGCCTATCTTCAAAGATAAGGGATGTTTTATGAAAAGTAAAGGCTTGTCTTCTCTACAAAAAAAGAGCTTTCATCGTTACAGGTAGGCGTAAAATTCATTAACGCTACCAAGGGCTGTAAACCTTGAGTAATCCCCCGACCACAATTACACCAACTATAATTCCAAACCATGCTTTGAAGCTATTGTCATTTTCTTCATCTGACGTTTTCTCTTTTTCAAGATAACTGAACCCACTAATTAGAGCAGCAATACCTAAAATTCCTGTAAGAATACTAAATATAAAAAGGTGCCATAATCCACCACTAAGAGTATTTGCTGAAATAGCGCTAAGAAATCCAAGTATGACTGCTAAAATACTTAATATGCCAAACAAGAAACTCCTATCAGCATTGCGCTTGGATTGATTTTTTTTCTGCTTATTACGCTTTCGAGACTGACGATCTATTTTTCGTTTAATTTTTTTTAGAATAATCCGTTGAAAAAAATTTAGCTTTTTCTGTTTTTTAGAAACTTTTCCCGGATGATAGATCGCTTTTTTGGAAGAAACAGATTGTACTGCTTGTGAAGAGAAAGGAAGTCCTACAATAAATAATATTATAATTGCAAAAATTGATTTTTTCATACTTTATTTTTTTTATTTTAGAATAACGAATCACTCTATAGACGAAAAAAATAAGTATAACCCTATATGAAGATATTTTTCATAAATTTAGTACACCATAATTTTAGAAGATATTCTATGTTGCTGTTTTTCATCTGTCAAAAAAACATGATAAATACCTGGTTGTAAATTTTTCACCGCATATTTAATTTGATGTTTTCCTTTATCTAATTGTTTTATTCTATTATGATCTATTAGTTGACCGATTGAGTTAAATATCTCCATTTCAAGATTAATTTCCTTACCAAGTTCAACGTCAATATTTATATACTCATCAGCAGGATTGGGAAAAATACGATTCAGCATTATCTCACCGAAAAAGTGTTCCTTCAAATTTTCTTTATAATGTTTTTTGAGTGCCATTAAACTTTTATAGAGATTTAATCTTCCTCCACTCACAGTTTTATATGCTAAGTCATGGATTTTATCCGTTTCTTCTAAAATATGCTGCTTTATATTTAAGGCTACTGATCCTGGGTCTTCCCCAACATCCTGCATCAAAGATTCGACTGGAGCAGCATACAATAAAGCAATGGCACCTGCTACATGAGGAGCAGCCGCGGAGGTTCCTCCAAAGCGACCATAACTTCCTGCATTATTAGTGGTAAATACTTCTGAACCAGGTGCTCCTAAATCTATATGAGTCAAACCATAAGCTGCAAATGCTGCCAACTCATCCCTTTTATTAGTATTAGTAACACTAATTAAAAAATCACTATCACAAGTAGTTGGCAGATCTCCTTCTATATCCACATCAATAGGAGCATTCGCCGTGGAAGCAACACTCAACACGCCTTCTTGTCCAAGCAAGTCGTACATTTCACACCAGATAGGATGATCCAACGGATTACCATGATTGATCCCGAGCGAGGTATTGGTTGCCACAATAAAAGCGCCTTCCACGCCATTCGTGTCATTAAATTTTTTCCGCATTTGGTAAACATAATCATAGGCAGCAATAATATCAGACACCTGTTGATTCGCCACTAAATTCATCATTTTAATATTCCAATTAACGCCAGCAACGCCAATTTCATTATCTCCTTTAGCCCCTATAATTCCAGCAACGGGCGTACCATGCCAATGTCCATAACCTTTATTTGAAATATCATTGTTCTCATCATTAAAATTCCAACCAAAATCATCATCCACAAAACCGTTCTCATCATCATCCATACCATTGTCAGGTATTTCCTTTTTATTCCTCCAGATATTATCTTCTAAATCTGGATGATCTAGATTAACGCCACCATCAATAATCGCCACAACGATATCATGTCCATCAGCCGTATAGCCTCCCTTGGTTATTTCCCAGGCAGATAGGGCATCTATATCTGCATCAACCATGCCCCTAAATCCATTGTTGTGATATTGCCATTGATCAAAAAATAACGCATCATTTGGTGCCCCACGAAAGTCAATTGGTGCATTGAACTGCACTGTTTTTATGGTTGGATCTCGCTGCATGGTTTCGAGTAATTTTGATGGATCTACTTTCGATCTATCAAATTCGAATAGGTAAATGTTTAAGGAATTTGATAACTGTTTGATGTAGTTCAATGCAGGATTTTGGGTTATCCCATATTTTCCTGGAGCAAGAATGTTTTTTGATGTTTGCGCTTCATTAAATTGAATGATCATTTGATTTTGGCCTGACATGTTAAGTGCAAAACTTAGGAGCATAAAAAATATTGTTGCTTTCATCTTGTTTATAGTTTAAAAATAATGAAGGAATAATGTTACATTTAGAAAGAAAATCTGATTCCTCATCAATGGAATTTAATGAAGAATCAGATATTTGTCATGAATAATCAATTGCAACTTTATTACGCTTCATTCTCTATTGGCATTGATTATTTTTTAAATCATTCTAACAACCCATCCAGATGCATAATGTGAGATAATAAGCATTCCCTCCAACACATGGAAGACACGTAAACCAGCTTGGTGCAATTCTACATAACCTACATACCCACCATCCTGCTGACATAACACCAGCGCCTACTAAGCATCCAACAATACAGCCCCAATCTGCTCGAAGATTAGAATCTTGATATTCCGATACCACAATACCATCCTTGAAAATTTGAGTATATATGTTGGAACCGTCTGGCAAATAAATGGCTTGCTTCCCAGAAAAACTATCACTTTCTTTTTCTCCTTCTGGAGATATCTCCATTATTATTGATTTAAAAGAATTAGTAGTTTCATCAAATGTTGATACCATAAATAAATTTACTGAATTAATAGGAGTCAATATTATTTGAAAATCCTCTTCTAGATGATCATTCTTAGCTAAATAAGATTCTTCAAAAGAAAGAGCTCCAAATTCGCTAGCCATTTTTTCGTTGTATTCTTTAACAGATTGTGATTCTTTTAAATTAACAAGGATAATATCTTCTTCTGTTAGTAGTGAATAGCTAATGTCATCTGAGGAAACAATATTTTCCTCCTCACTTGTAGCTTGTACTGTCTCTATTTCTTCCTTTCCACAAGAAGTCATCAAAAGCGCAATAGCAAATATTGTTAAAAAGCTAAAAAGTGAAAATTTTAAATTTTTCATAATAATTGAATTTTAAAAAATGATTAAATAAATTTGTTTAAAATCGCCATCGAATAAAAATCCGATGGCTTTATTTTATGCAAAGGATTCCCAGGTGCTTTTCTGTCAAGAGCACTCGTTTTAATCCTATTTGCTGTTAAGTTTAATTGGAATACGGGGAGACGGTAAAAAGATGGTCACACGCTCTAGAGCGCAATAGCCTTTTTGATGGTTCTACCTGAATGGACATCTTTTTTGAAATTCAATCCTCTTACTGCGAATTTATAAGTTGTATTTGGTGTATGACCACCCCAAACAACTGTATCAACACCATCGGCTAAACTATCGGATTTAACATCTTTCACTGCTAATAACCTACCATTGTTATCATATTTTAATACTCGGATCCAATAAAATGGTTTTAATGCTTTTTCCATATTTCTGTATCTAACGCGCACTTTACCCGCTGTTACTTTTTCAACCGAAAAAAAAGAGGGCTTTCTCAACTGATCTGGATATAGTAATCGTATGGCTCTTAGATCGTGTGCTGTAAATTCAGCAGTTGTGTTTATATTGTTTGGACCTGAAGTAAAAATAGAAAACGGATCTACGCTTGTTCCGTGTAAATATCCTCCAAAACTACCATCAGTATGTGTAAATCCTAAATTGTGCGCTATTTCGTGCATCATTACCACTTTCTTACGAGAAAAATTATCTTGATGCCTATGGATAGTTACCTTATTTCCAACACGGCCTCCAACGGGGAAAGAACCTTTTGCAACGGCACCCCTAGGAAAACCAGAAGTAATTTGTACATCAGCAAGTCCTGATTGATTCGTTGCGCTAAAAACCACTCTACCATTCGCTATTTCATTCCATTCCGATATTGCTTGGTTGATAGCATCTACCCATGGCTGTCCACAATGAATTAGGACGGTCGGATCTATATAAAATTTAATGTTTGTAACAAGATTTTGTCTGACAATTAAATGCCTACTTAGACTTCTTTGTCTAGCATCAATATCATTAATGTCCATTTCTTGTTCCATTTCTTCACACCCCAATTCGTCTTGACAATCAATGGTATTGTCTAATTGATGTTCTTCATTGAGAAATGATAAAATTTGAGGCTTGCTCCAATTAATCTCATCGAATGTTACTATGTCGTCTTCAATTGTTATTTCTTCCTTGTCAAAGCCCATCGATTCTATGTATTTTATAATACGATCATTGTTGCTATTAACTTCTTCAAGATCTGTTATTTCTTCCTTCGCACAAGAAGAAATAAGGATAGCTAAAGCGAAAAAAACGAAAAAGCCAAAAAAAGAAAATTTTAAATTTTTCATAATTAATAAATTTTTAGGTTTTAAAAATTTGCAAAAAGACAAAAAGTCAACTTGCGATTATCTGGTTATTTTTCTGTTGATAGACATAGAAATCCTAGGTACTCCTATGTCTTTGAGTACTGGCGATAAAACCAATGCTGATTAATCAAGAAAATGGAATTCAGAAAAATTTATGATTTAAAGATGATCAAAAACATAAATTTTCTGACATTTGGTAGGTTATCTATTGAGATAGAAAAATGTTAGCAGCAGATTTAAAAAAAATTAAAAAAATTTTCAATATGAGGTAAAACAGGTAGGTTTTTTGAAAAAAAAGGAGGCTTGCTATTGAACCAAGCCTCCTCATAATTGCATCATGGAAAGACAAACTATTCAATTAAAACAAATCCTGCCCAGTCCAAAGGATTCGCATATTTGTTTTTCATTTCCAATTGAGTCGTATTAAAAGCGGCTCGAATTGACATTTCTTTTTCCAACCAATTTTTATAAAAAGCGGTCATAAAAACAGCCGTCTTCTCATCGTCAACTTCCCATAATGACATGACCAAATATTTAACACCGGCTTTTTTAAAGGCACGTTGCAGACCATATACGCCTTCACTACCTTCAATATCTCCCAATCCCGTTTTACAGGCAGAAAGTACCACCAATTCTGTATTGGAAAGATTCATATGACTGATTTCATAGGCCGTAAGAACGCCATCTTCTTTTCCAAATATTGGACCTTTTCCTTCCCAGGTATGATTAGCCCCAGCTAAAATAATTCCAGATCGTAACATCGGATTTTCTGAAATTTTAAAGACAGGCTCTTTTCTAGAATTATTTTTATTTTCTGGATCAGGAAAGAAAAAACCATGGGTAGCTAAATGGATGACTCTGGGAGATTTTTCAGTAGTTCCAAGTGCTTTAAAAGATTCTTCGGTGGCGTTATCTTTGGTTTTCAAAGTGACTTGATAGTTGGCTTTTTCTAATTTATTATTTATCGTCAGTGTTTCTTCTTTTGTGGCAGGTAAATCTTGCCAATTACCTCCTCTTAATGAGCGATTTACTTTACTAAAGTAGGTTGGAAATGTTGTCGTGCTATCCGTCACTAACTCATCTGTATTTAAATCGTAGGTGACATCGCCAACGATATAAGCCATTTGATTTCGCTCAACTTCATTTTCTACCGCAATTAACTTCGTACTCGATAGGTTATACATTTCGTATTGATCTCCCATTATGGTTTGAGCATCAATTGGAATGGCATTTAAATTTAATCGATGTAATAACCCACTGGGAGAATAATAGATGCGTTTTTTGTTGTCCAGTAAGCTATCTAGTGGTGCCCAGACTAATTCGTAAAGTGTTTTCTGGTCACCTTTCACAGCAAAGCTTGGATCAATAAAATTATACAGCCTTTTTATTTGACCTTTCTTAATTTTTTTGTTTAATGGGACTACTAACGGATTGTTCTCTTCAAATAATGGGATAAATAATATCTCCGAAAGTGTGGGATCTAAAACACAGGCCGCATAAATAATACTATCTGTCTCATTTTTTTTATATCGAAAATGGGTAAATTCAATGGCGATTTCGTCATCTCGAAGAGCAGTTCTAAGTTTAGTGACATCAAGATTATTCAATTGTTGTTCACTTCTAAATTGAGCGGAGGCACGAGCTAGTTCTTTTTCAATTTGAGCTATTTCAAATTCTAAGGTATCTATCTTTTTTATTTCCGCTTTAGGTTTTTCATATTCTTTGGATAATTTAGTAGAATGCTGAATTAGTGTAGAATATTTTTTTTGAACTTCTGGATCTTGTATAGAAAAAATAAACTGTCGAGTTTGAATGGAAGCATTCAGTCTTAATCCTTTTTCAAAAAGGGAAATATCATATACTTTAGTAGCTAGTAAAGAATCTTTACTGTCAAATACGAAGGATTTCATTAAACTAAAGTCTCCTATAATCCGTTGTTGGTATTTTAATTTCTCCAACTCGGAAAGAAAGTCAAATGAATTCCTAAGGGATTTTTTTTTATAATCAAATCCTTCAAGAGAATATGCTATAGCTTGTTTTATTTCACCTGTCTTGTAATATAAAAGGGAAATTTTGTCCAAAGATCTTGCAATATCTGCGTGCGTATACCCAGTTATTTTTTTTCGAATTTTTAAACCTTTTTTATGTAACCTGATTGCTTCTCCAAGTTCCCCAGTTTTATGGTATACATCAGCTAAATTATTCAACAGACTTGCTTGATAAGTATTACCTTCTGGGTTTAGTGCTTTATATATTTCTGATGATTTTAAATATTGTTGTTTTGCTTTTTCATAATTCTTCATCTTATAGTATGCAACTCCAATGCTATTTTCGGTAGCAGCATAAAATTGATTTTTCTCTCCTAGGTGTTTTTTAATTATTTCTTGTGCTTCCAATAAAAGAGCAGGTGCATTTTCAAAATGCTCATTGCTTAAATATAAATTCGCTATGCGAATTAATGTATTGGCATAAGTAGGATGTTCTTCATTATAGGTTCTTTCTATGGCCTCTAATTCTTTAAAAAAAAAAGATTTGGCCATTTCGTAGTTTCCAATAGATTTATAAAACGTGCCTAAAAGGCCTAGTAAAGAACTATTAAAATAATGTTCTACTCCTAGCTCATCTTTAGTAACTTTTAAAGCCATTAAAAGCCGTTTTTCAGCTTTTTCATATTTCCCAAGGATAATTTGAACTCTTACTAAATTTTGTAGTGATGTTAAATAATATGGATTTAATTCGCCTAATGAATTTTTCCTTATTTCCATGGATTTATAAAATAAAGATTCTGCGTCCATATACATTCCTTTGAAAAGAGATAAACCTCCCAAACTATTTAAAACACTTGCATAGTATGGATGCTCCTCTCCATAATTTAGTCTATAAATTGATGCCGACTCTAAAAAGAAAACTTCAGCTTCATCATACACTCCAATTTTCAAATAAAAACCTCCTAAATTGTTCAAACAATCAGCATATAGTCGATGCTTATCTCCCAATGTATTTTTATAAATATTCATTGATTCTAAAAACTGCTCTTTTGCTTTTTCAAATTTCCCTAAGTTAAAATATAAAACAGCCAAATCATGGATACCAATTGCATATTCAGGGTGTTCTATTCCCATTTTTTTTTCTCGTATTGCAATACATTTCAAAAATAAATCTTCAGCATCTTTATATCTAGAAAGTGTTAAATATAGGACACCTAATTTATTTAAGGAAATAGCATAATATAAGTCAAACCTTCCTACTATTTTTTCACGAATTAACTTACTTCTATTATAGAAAATTTCAGCTTTTTGTAAATCATTTTTTCTATTCTCAATATCTCCTAAACCATCTAATACGAAAGTATAATCAATATTCAATGTATCTTGATTAGATATAAAATAAGTACTCGCTTCTTGTAGTAATATACTCGCGGCATCTAGTTTCTCAGGATAAAATCCAGCATAAGCAGCTCCCTTTCTTATTTTTACAATGATTTGCTGTCTCTCATTTAAAATATTCATATCGGATAGCGATGAGTTCATTAATGAAATAATGTTTTCATATTCCTGAAGACGTTGTAAGCTATCAATAACCATCATTTGTTCATTGAAGCCTTTCTTCTGTCCAAAAAGAGAAGAAAAAAATAATAAAAATATAATTGAGCTTAGTATTTTTTTCATACGACTGTTTTTTCATTAAAACAAAAAAATATATAGCAATATGCTTTTCATGAAAGTAAGCAAATAAAAATCTTCCACAGGGTATTAGGCATACTCTAAGAGTGAATTCTATAAAAAAATATTACATTAGTACTAAAATTAATGAATTAAGAAGAGTTTTTATCAAAAAAGTACGGAGCGTTTTCATAAAAAACAAATCAACACTAAAAACTAAACAATGGATTTTGAATACCGAGATGCTTTTGTAAATAGAGATCGGTTGCTTATCAAAAAAATAATAACAGAGGCCCAACCTAAGTTTTATAGTTTCCTCAAAAAGTATGGTGCGAATCACTTGGAATGCAAAGAATTTTTTCAAATAGCATTAAAAGCGATCTCTGAAAATTTTATATTCGATACGCAAAAGGAAGTTCCCAATAGTAAGTTTTTCAATTATATGGCGACTATTGGTTTGAATAAATGGCGAACCTACTGTAAACAAAAAAGCAGAGAAATTCCAACATTAGATTCATCCTTTCCTGATGCGCCCAATGATGATTCTATTCTTAAAGACCTGATAAAAAAAGAAGCGCATGATACTTTTATGCAAAAGTTTAGAAAATTGGGTGCCGATTGCCAGCAATTGCTTTGGTATAGAATCGTTGAAGAAAAAAGATATAGAGAGATTGCCCAATTAATGGATAAAAATGAAGAATCTTTACGGGGACAATTGATTCGATGCAAAAAGTATTTAAAAAAACTACTGGTTGGTGATAACAATTTTCAAATTAAATAGATAAGTAGTACGTAAATAATATTATGGATAATAGCGAATTAACGAATGGGGACATGGAGAAAATTGAAAAACACCTAAAGGATGAAGCAAAAATCCAAGAGGTGCACTCTATGATCGATGACATTCTTGCCTCGGAAATAGATATTGAAAAAAAAGGATCTAATTTTAATTTGAGAAATTTTGGATTAATCCTGGCATTTCTAATTGCTGGTGTAGGAATTTGGATTTGGCATGCTTCCAACCATCCAAATGACGTTATCCCATCTGACCACAAGGAGGTAGCACCAGCCTTGCCTCCTGAACACATAGAACCTGTAATTCCTATAGAAAATAATAAAGTGTCACCCTCCGATACCGAGCCCAAGCAATCAGATAAACCTTCCTTAAAAAAGGAGACAGAAAAAGAACATCCTATTGCGCACCAAAAACCCAAGGATCCAAAAATAGCCGAACCACCCAAAGAGAAAATACCAGCAAACAGATTGATCGCTGATAATTTTTCACCGATTGCCTGGAAGAATAATCAGACTAGATCGTCTTCCGATAACGCGCCAGATAATTTAACCACCCTCATCAGAGAAAAATATAATGCCGGTAATTATCAAGATGCCTTAAATTTATTAGAACCACTGATTAAAAAATATCCACAAGACTGGGAAATACTTTTCTTCCAAGGCGTTTGTCAATTACAAGGAACGCCCCCAAAATTAGCGGAAGCCATACAAACCTTTGATCTAATTATTGACAATGATGACAATAATTATTTGGAAGAAGCCAATTGGTTTTTGTTGGGCGCACTGATCTCAAAAGGAGAAAATGCAAAGGCATACACGCTCTTAGAAAATAGTTTTTTAAGGTTCCCCAATGATAAATATTATACGAAGGCAAAAAACTTAGAAACGCTATTAAAAAAATAACACCAAACAAATACTAACAACTATCAGTCATTTTAGAGTAATACATGGGACTCGAACCGATATCTTCCTGCACCACAAACAAGCGCTTTACCATTAAGCTAGTATTACTATGTTGAGATCACCAAGGGAATCGAACCCTCATTTAAGTAATGGTCAAACAATAATTTACCGATTTATAGCTGGCCCTTTTAGGTCAAAATTTCGTTAAAAAGCCTCGCGATAGCTTGGCTATCTCTACGTTTTTTGCCTCATCTTGACCAAAAATTCCCTAGCTAAAATACGATACTTATTGTTCGTCCATTACTACGGATTTGCAATCCTGCCCCGCGACCAATATTGGGTAGGTGACCAAAAATTAAAACGTGGTGCAGCAAGGATTCGAACCTTGATAGTACAACGACGACGGGTTTACAATCCGCTGATTTAACCAAATTTACCATCTGCACCATAATTATTCCCAAACCAAAATGATTTGGGAATTGTGCCTGAAATGGGACTCCCTGCCTGACTAATCGCCAGATCAGGCAGGGAACCCATAAATTCCTTTCGGAATAACGGGGCTTAAGTAGTTCGCGGAAATTGGGTTGACAATAAAGTGGATAGAAAATTTTCTATAGTCGAGGCGAAAAACACAGGCGATGCCTTAGCATCGACGAGTATTTTCAACGAAGAATAGAGAAAAAAATTCATCCATTTTATTAGCTAACTTAATTCCGAGAACTACTTGCACCCGCTGTGTTTGCCAATTTCACCATTCAGGCATTTGTGGTAGAGACAAGGCATACCTTGTCTCTACCTGGTGAGGATAATAGGAGTCCCTGCCTGACTAATCGTCAGATCAGGCAGGGAACCTATATGCCCGTTACAGGCGACAGTTTCTAAAACTGCTGCGTCTACCATTTCGCCATATCCCCAATGTGTAATAAAAAAAGCGCCTTACCTACTAAAAGATAAGACGCTCCGGTGATTTGTATTTTTTTACAATATCTCTGTTGATCGCATATCTTTTAGGTGTCGGTCAGTGACCGATATAAAGCGTGACAGAGATGTAGTAAATTAAAAATCATTTTTTTATTTTTTAAAAGCTATATTTTTTGTTGTTGTATAGGGAGAACCGAGGAGATGAGGGAATAGTTCCCGGAGTTTTTTTTTTTGATTTTTTTTAAGGATCTCCAAATCGAAAAATTATGCTAAGGTTTGGAAATCTTTCAATGGATGGATTTTGTGGTTGCTATTGAGGTTGTGGTTGTGGTTGAGGTTGAATTCTACTTTCCAATACAAAACCGCCCAAAAATATTCCCCAATAAATCATCCGTACTCACTTCACCCGTGATCTCACCCAAGTGCTGCAACGCCCGACGAATATCCATTGCAATAAAGTCAGAAGTGATCCCGCTTTCCATGCCAGTCAGTACGGCTTGTAGACTTTCGTCTGCGCCGGTTAACGCTTCGTAGTGGCGAGAGTTGGTGACGATGGTGTGATCCATCAAGTCTGGATTTTCGATAACGATATTAAAAAGATGGGTTTTTAAGTATTCGATATTCATTTGATTTTTGGCCGAAACGGTAATCAAATTTTCGGGACCGATCAGTCCTGGTTTGTAATAATCTTCTGGCTTGGTGTATGGATTCAAATCCATTTTATTGGCCACAAATAACTGCTTGCTTTTGGCGGTTAAGACTTTGCTGCCTTGCAAAAAGCGATCTATATCATTCCATAAATCTGCAGGCTCTGATTCGATGACGTCAAAGACATAAATGACCACGGTCGATTGAGCGATCTTTTCGATCGTACGTTCTACGCCGATCTTTTCGATCTGATCTTGTGCCTTACGAATACCCGCCGTATCAATGAGTCGAAACTCAATGCCTTTGATGTTTAATTTTTCTTCTACGGTATCGCGGGTCGTGCCAGCGATCTCACTGACGATGGCGCGTTCCTCATTTAAGAGCGAATTAAGGAGGGTGGATTTACCAGCATTCGGGCGACCTGCAATGACCGTACTTACGCCGTTTTTGATCACGTTGCCCAATTGAAAAGAATCTAATAAACGACGAAGTATTCCACGGATTTTCGACACCAATTTTTTCAGATCATCGCGATTCGCAAACTCTACATCTTCTTCCGAAAAATCTAATTCTAACTCAATCAAACTGGCAAAATCAATCAACTCTTGTCGTAGCTCCTGAATCTCATCTGAAAACCCACCACGCATCTGCTCAATGGCCAAGGCATGGGAAGAAGCGGATTCCGAAGCAATCAAATCTGCCACCGCTTCGGCTTGCGAAAGATCTAGCTGACCATTCAAAAAAGCCCGTAAGGTAAACTCGCCCGCCTGTGCCATCCGCGCACCTTGTCGCATAAATAAACTGATCACTTCTTGAATAATATAATTACTTCCGTGCGTAGAAACTTCTACCACATTTTCGCGGGTATAGGATTTAGGTCCCACAAATAAAGAAACGAGCACTTCGTCCACGATACGTTCTCCATCGCGGATCGTTCCTAGATGGATGGTATGGGTGGGCGCTTTTGTTAAATCTTTTGCGGGAAAAACGGCATTGACGATATCAATGGCTTTGGTGCCGGAAAGTCGGATAACGGCAATGGCACCAATGCCCGGAGGGGTCGCTAGCGCTACGATGGTGTCTTCTAAACTTTGATTTTTGTAATTCATAAAACGAAACTAATAGTATGTTGGAGAAAAGAAAAGGCAAGCACTTGGATAAAAGTGTATGCAGCTTATGACCAAGTGCTTAAAACAAAGGTAATTAATAACAACTATTTTATGACGGTAATATCTCCAGAAATTTGTTGTTGCACGCCATCTAAATAAACCAATAACATATCATAAACAAAGACCGCATTATTAACCACTTCCCCCTTAAATGTACCATTCCATCCAAAACTAGGATCGTTAGAGCGACCATCTTTATTTTCAAAAACTAAAGCACCCCAACGGTTATAGATTCTAAAATAGGCAATTTGCTGAGGTATTTTAGTGCTAGCAAATACGAGGTCGTTAATTCCATCTCCGTTTGGAGAAAATGCGTTGGGTACAAAAACGGCACGGTCTGCCTCTACGAAAATATTTATGGAATCCTGATCTATACAGCCTGCTTGATTGGTAATGGTAAGATTAATTAGGTCATTTTCTAATGGTAAAAAAACTTGTGTCGGACAATCTAAACATATTTCAGCATTACTTCCGGTCCATTGGTAGATACTATCGGGACTGGTGCTTTGCACGGTTGGAGATATCGTAATTGATTCACCAAGGTCAATGAATTGATCTTCTCCAAGAGAAAGGTTGATCCATTCTTCGGTTACCTGAAATATTTCTGTATAAATTTGGCAACCAACGATCGTAGTTAAAACATACATTCCTCCAGTTGTTACGGTGATTCGATCGCTTGTTTCATTATTGAGATCTTCCCAAATATAGTCGGCGTTGGAGAATTGACTCACCAGCGTTAGATCTTCGCCACGACAAATTATCGTATCATGATAAATTTCGGATACTTCCAACTGTGCTAGAATTTCTAGCGGAGTGGGATCTCCTCTTTCTAGGGTTAATGGATAATCTGAATAAACGATGGACTCTTGACCGGTAAGCAGGTTTCTTATTTCCGCTTGATTCATAATTAATCCAGCAGGAGCATTGGGTTTAACAAGGACGGTAAAAACAATAGAATCAACTCCTGGAGGTAAGGTGAGGTCAGAAAACTGAAGTGTATTACTTAAACTATCGTAAGAAAAATTTCCTAAAAACGGATTATAGTCGATAGATAAGAACACTAAGTTAGAGTCTAAGACATCTGTTAAAGATAGGTTTTCAATAATTTCTCCAGTGGAATTGGAGACGTTAATCATATAAGATACTTCCGTACAAGGGATCGTTTCTGCTGGCCTCACCGTTTTTTCAATTCCAACAATATTAATGCATCTACAACCATCGTTACCACTGGCATTCGGCCCCGTCCTTAAGGCCTCTCCTAAACCAGTATTAAGATCCATCTCATACAAGGTATTTTGGAAGATACTATCTTGATGACGCCCATAGCCTAATAATTGACTAAATTCATCAAAGAAAAGCGCTCCAAGTACAATTGGCTGATTTGTATTTGTACTAAAACTTGTAGAACTAGTAATCCCTGTTTCTAAATCATAGGTTATCAATTTTCTATTAATAACATCATAACCATACATTAATCCATTAAAAGGATGAATCGCCACATCTGCCGTTATACTTATAACCTCCGCTCCATTTTCACCCACCAATACAAGTCGAGTTGCCAGAAATTCAGGACTTGTTAAGTCAATAAAAATTAATGCGACATCTCTACTAGAATTATTGACTCTACGCTGTTCAACTAAAATCAAATATTTTCCGTCAAGGCTTACATCACCAGCAATATAACTATTGAGCGAATCTAGTTCATGAATATGGTCCAAAAAAAATCCTTTCCCTTCTCGATCCAACTTAAATAAATCCAAATTATCTGGATCAATACCATAAATAAAATTATCTGTTCTTCGATAGCCAATTGAATTTAAATAAACGCCCACACTATCAGGTCCAACATCTGTAAAAACAACTTCACTAAAATCTTCATTACTTTCTATTCTAAATAATTTACTTTGATCAGGAACGCCCTTTCTTAAGGATAAATAATAATTTCCATCACAGACAAAGGGCTCCTGTGCAAACAAAACGCTTACTGAAAAAACTAAAATAGTCAATAAAAGGATACGAGTCTTAGTCATCGTCTTGTAAGACAAATAAATTACGGGAGATATAATAGACAAAGATAAGGGATATTGCTATCTTTTGTTTGAATTCTTAGCACACGATGTATTAAATTGCTTTAGGTTTTGAATAGGGTATTTATGGTAAGTACGAGCCTAATCTCCTACTTTCACCTTTAGATTATGCGTATCTTTACGTCAGTAATACAAATATTCTATGTCTGAAAAAACAAATCCTCGCCCCGTTACTGATTGGCTTCCTATCACCAAAAAGGAAGTAGAGCTCCGTGGGTGGGATGAACTTGATGTCATCATTATTTCTGGAGATGCTTATGTCGATCATCCGGCCTTCGGAAATGCGGTCGTAGGTAGAATATTAGAAAGTGAAGGACTCCGAGTCGCCATTGTTCCTCAACCCAACTGGAAAGACGATCTCCGTGATTTTAAAAAATTTGGAAAGCCACGACTTTTCTTTGGTGTTTCTTCTGGTTGTATGGATACCATGATCAACCACTATACGGCTTCTAAACGCCGTCGATCTACCGATGCGTACACCCCAGGAGGAAATGCGGGCTTTCGACCAGATTATGCGGTAGAGACGTATACTAAAATTCTAAAAAAATTATATCCAGACGTACCTGTTTTGCTCGGTGGCATCGAAGCATCTTTACGACGCGTAACGCATTACGACTATTGGGCCGATAAATTATTCCCAAATATTCTCGAACTGAGTGGTGCGGATATGTTGGTTTATGGCATGGGTGAAATGCCCTTACGGGAAATCGTACGCCTCTTACAAAAAGGCGTTCCCTTTGCATCCCTCAAAACGATTCCTCAAACCGCAATCCAAGTCCTACGAAACGATCCATTACCCAAAATAAAAATCTGGGAAGACCTCAAACTCCATTCCCACGAAAAATGTCTACGAGATAAAAAAGCGTATGCCGCTAATTTTAAACACATCGAACAGGAATCCAATAAAGTAAATGCTCGGCGATTAACGCAGGCCGTAGGCGATCATAATCTCATGATTAATCCTCCCTACCCTCCGATGACCGAAGCTGAAATTGATGCTTCCTTTGATCTCGATTACACCCGAATGCCGCATCCGAAATATTCGAAGCGAGGAGCCATTCCCGCTTATGAGATGATTCGATTTTCAGTCAATATGCACCGAGGATGTTTTGGTGGCTGTAGCTTTTGTACCATCTCTGCCCATCAAGGAAAATTTGTCGCAAGTCGTTCCGAAAAATCCATCCTGAAAGAAGTCGATCAGATTACTAAAATGCCCGATTTCAAAGGATATATCAGTGATCTCGGTGGCCCTTCTGCCAATATGTACAAAATGAAAGGCATTGACCAATCTATTTGTGATCGTTGTGTGGCTCCTTCTTGCATTCATCCGGTGGTCTGTAGCAACCTTGACACTAGCCACAAACCACTGACGGATATTTATCGTAAGGTAGACGAACATCCTGACGTAAAAAAAGCATTTGTCGGAAGTGGTATTCGCTATGATCTTTTGGTCGACGACTACAATAAAAAGAATGATGGCAGCCTCGACGAATACATGGAGCAACTCGTTACCAGACACGTTTGTGGTCGATTAAAAGTAGCGCCCGAACATACCTCGGACGAAACCCTGAAAGTAATGCGGAAGCCTTCCTTTAAACACTTTCATGCCTTTAAAAGCAAATACGATGCGATCAATAAAAAACATGGATTGGCTCAACCGTTAATCCCTTATTTTATTTCTAGTCATCCTGGTTCTACGGAAGAAGAAATGGCGAATCTTGCTGCCGAAACAAAAAGCATGGGTTTTAAATTAGAACAGGTGCAAGATTTTACTCCTACTCCGATGACCGTGGGCACCGTTATTTATTATTCTGGTTTACATCCATATACTTTACGACCCGTTTATGCAGCTACTTCTAAAAAAGAAAAACAAAATCAACACCTCTTTTTCTTCTGGCATAAAAATGAAAACCACCAAACTATTCGCGACAAGCTAAAATCAATGGGCCGAGAAGATTTGATTGACAAACTAATTGGCGAAAGAAAAAAGCAATTCAAACGGGATTTCATTAAAAAACGTAGAAAAAATAATGCTAGTCCAAACAGGCGAAGCAACCGGGGAAGTCGTCGTCAAAATAAACGTAAATAATGGTATGGCGGAGGTAGAACGCACTGAACAATTGAAAAAAATTTCACAAAAAGAATAATAAACCCTGTCACATTTTTGTGTGCTCATAAAAAAGCTGTACATTTATGGTCCTAGACAAATTAACAGGCAAAAACAGTACTACCTATCTACTGATAATTCACTGTTATTTTTTAAAGATAAACATGATCTCTACTATTTTATTAAAGTAAGATCATGTGAACACCCTTTAGGTGGCTGTCGTAACTTTGTGCTCCCCAAGAGTTGCGAATTGCGACAGTTTTTTTTAACCTTTTCTCCTTTCTTCTGTTAAGAAAGCATGAAAAAACTACAATTCATTCTATTTCTAATAGTACCGCTCGTAAACTTCGGTAGTGCTATCCTCTTTGACTCACAATTTAATGATGACACCAAGGTCCTTATCCAGCCCGCTGGTTACGCCTTTTCCATTTGGGGTCCTATCTTTTTGGGTATGATTATCTATAGCTGGTTTCAAATGAAAGCTGAGCGAGTAGATAGTCCACATTT
Organism: uncultured Saprospiraceae bacterium; assembly: GCA_937928405.1. GTDB lineage: Bacteria > Bacteroidota > Bacteroidia > Chitinophagales > Saprospiraceae > JALZUU01. The sequence goes on along the minus strand of CALFWZ010000181.1, from coordinate 60,272 downwards.
GCGGACAGCCACTATCGCTGGGATTTTTGCGGCACTAGCTTCCATTGCTTTTGTGCCCATCAGTCATACCAATATGCAATGGTTGGTATTTGTCAATATTCTTTGGCACTTGATTGCGTTGGTTGTTTTATTTATTGCTTTGCGCAAACAAATTCAATTAGAAAATCATCCCAAAACGCACTGGTATTATCTACCTACACAAATGTATCTAGGCTGGATTTGTGCTGCTTCGGCAATAGCTACTGCCCTCATGCTAGCAGAAGCAGGTGTTTCTTTACCATTAGAACAACAAGTCACGGTCACTGCCGTAGTGATTGGTGCTTTAGTCGTGATTGGGACGTTTATGGCTTTTCAGAAAGCAGTCGTGGTACCATTGGTTTTTATCTGGGCGGCAATTGGAATTATGGCTGAGAATGGAAATTATTTGACTATTAAATATGCGAGCATGGCAGCAATTATTATTCTAACGGTTGTCAGCTTATCGCAAATTATTAAACGAAAACGATTGGCATTCTAATAAATCTTCTAAACGCTAAGATTTTTCCAGACTGCTTCTCCAATTTTCGTAGTCAAGGTCTCTATATAATAACTTCCACCAGCTATATCACTCACTCGATCTAGAAAGGATTCCATCTTGAGAATATGCTGGACGTTACGAGCAATGCGGCGATAAAACCCCGTTGCATCCTCCTCTTTGGGATCTGCGGGTAAGACGACTAATAAATCCGCTCCACCGATCGCCGCAGACATGGCCATAGTAGTTGCCTTAATCATATTTTGGTTGGGGTCATCGGTCTGACTACCAGGATCGAACTCAACGGTTATGGTTGGAAAAATAGTTGGTTTTAATCCGTAAGATTTCAAGACATTTGCCCAAACAATTCGCAGTGCTCGTAGTCTTGCTATTTCAAGAAAAAAGTCCGTCCCAATTTTCACATTAAAAACCATTTGGTCGGCAATGGCAATATCCTCCGATTTTGTCAGTCCTTCTACCCCTTCCCTAATCATACCCGTTAGCTGATCAATCGGGTCTCCTAGCGATCCGTTAATGCACCAAGTTTTGAAATTTGGTAAGTGTGCAGTAGTCCATTTTTCTAGTTTTTGATAATGCGTTTCCACCACATCAATCGAACCGAAAAATTTGTTTTTATCTCCTTTTTTGGTTGATAAAACTTCAACAAATTCAGATAGAACGGGAATGGGATCAATCGACTCAGAAATTTTAAAATGGATATGAATGTAGGCAGGTTCGATTCGATTAAATAATGCTGCCAGATCCCTGGCGTTTAATGCCCGATCAATCGTAATTTTTATGGCCTGTACGCCATTTTCCAAAGCGTGTAGGATGGACTGATTAGTTGACTTTAAATTTTCCTTAAGCGTAAATGATTCACCAATTAACCATTCGTTTCCCTCCGATGCTCTAACGATCGGACCAACAGCTTTGGCCATCGTGTCAGCATGATGAAAAGGAGACAAAATAAGGTGTTCACCAACCTCGTGATTAAGCGCATTGGGGTCTTTTCCTTTCAAATCTACGGTTATTTTAGCCAACCAAGCTTCCGCCGAAACTGACTCAAATTCCTTGAATAAATTATCTTGATGATTCATTAAATTTTCTTTATAAAACCTATTTTATAACCAGCAATTTCAAAATACATACACTTCTTTGTCCTAATGCCGTCTTTAGGTGCTAAATTAAGTAATTTATCCCGCTTAAATCAAGTTCGTTTTTACAACCTTTTTCATATATTAATGTTATCTTTGTAAGCTGGAATAATTCTTTAGACTCATTCTAAATAAATTCATTCGATGAATAATAAAAGACAAATATATTTGGATAATAACGCGACGACTCCTTGTGATCCTCGTGTAGTGGATGAAATGATCCCATATTTTTACGAAAAGCACGGAAATGCGGCCAGTCGTAATCATCCTTTTGGCTGGGTAGCTGAAGAGGCCGTGGATTATGCTCGTGAGCAGATCGCTAACCTGATCAACGTTGATTCAAAAGAAATTATCTTCACTTCTGGTGCTACCGAGGCGGATAATTTGGCCCTCAAAGGAGTATTTGAAATGTATCACCGCAAAGGTAATCATATCATTACCCTAAAGACAGAACACAAAGCAGTTTTGGATGCCTGTAAGAAAATTGAGAAGATGGGCGGACAGGTTACTTATCTGGACGTAGACAGCGAAGGCTTAGTTGACTTAGAAGCACTAGAAGCAGCCATTACAGACAAAACCATTTTGGTCTCTATCATGTGGGCTAATAACGAAACCGGTCTTATTCAGCCAATGAAAAAAATCGGTGAAATCTGTGAAAAACACGGTGTACTTTTCATGAGTGACGCAACACAGGTAGTCGGTAAATTACCGATTGATCCAAAAGCTACGGGTGTCCATCTAATGGCATTTACGGCTCATAAAATGTACGGCCCTAAAGGCGTAGGAGCTTTATATGTTTCTCGAAAAAATCCACGAGTAAAAGTTACTGCTCAAATGGACGGTGGCGGACATGAAAGAGGCATGCGTTCTGGAACCTTGAATGTCCCTGGGATTGTTGGATTTGGGAAGGCAGCTGAAATTGCTTCTAAAGAAATGGCAGCAGACGCAGAACGATTATCTAAATTACGAGATAAGTTAGAAAACGCCTTGATGGCTAGCATGGAGGAAGTGTATATCAATGGTAGCAAAGAGCACCGAATGCCACACGTTTCAAATCTCTCTTTTAAGCATGTAGAAGGAGAAGGATTGATGATGACATTCAATCAAGACATTGCACTTTCTTCTGGTTCTGCTTGTACTTCTGCTTCATTAGAGCCATCTTACGTTTTAGTAGCATTAGGCTTAGGAGATGATTTAGCACATTCTTCTCTACGATTTAGTCTAGGTAGATTCACAACGGAAGAAGATATTGATTTTACGATCAAAGCCATTACGCAAGGTGTTAATCATATGCGTGACCTCAGCCCGATTTGGGAAATGTATAAAGAAGGGGTAGATATTGATAGTATCGAATGGTCAGAACATTAAAGTATAATTTCTGTTTTTAGTTCTAGAACTAATTTAACAGAAACAGATAATTAAAAAAATTAAAATTTTATAAAATGGCATATTCAGAAAAATTGCTCGATCATTTTAAAAATCCACGTAACGTGGGAACAATGGATAAGAGCCAGAAAAATGTTGGTACTGGATTAGTAGGCGCACCTGAGTGTGGAGACGTTATGCGTCTGCAGATTGAAGTCGACGAAGCATCTGGAAAAATTAAGGACGCAAAGTTTAAAACTTTTGGTTGTGGTTCCGCCATCGCTTCTTCTTCTCTTGCTACGGAGTGGTTAAAAGGATTATCCGTTGATGATGCTTTAGCGATTGATAATATGAAGATTGTGGAAGAACTAGCTTTACCACCTGTAAAGATTCACTGTTCTGTTTTAGCAGAAGATGCGATTAAAAGTGCTATCGCAGATTATCAACAAAAAAACGGAATCGAAGTTAAAGAAACTGAAAAGTCTGGACACTAGTCCAAACTAATGCTATCTTAAATTTTAGATTATGGTATTTGTAGCAGATAGTGCAAAAGAACGGATTGGAAGCATTCTCACAGAGCAAAAGCTGAACGAGGAAGAATACTTCGTACGCGTAAGCGTGGTTAGTGGTGGTTGTTCTGGTCTTTCTTACAAGATGGATTTTGATAATGAATCTCAGCCAAATGATCAAGTCTTTGAAGACAACGGCGTAAAAATTGTCACCGATCTAAAGAGTTTTTTATACTTGTGTAATACAACGCTAGAATTTTCAGGAGGATTGGAAGGCAAGGGTTTTTATTTTAATAATCCAAATGCGGCACGAGAGTGCGGATGTGGTGAGAGTTTCGCAGTGTAAAAAAAGCGTTCTAAGAAAATAAAAAAGCTCGAAGTGATTTTCACTTCGAGCTTTTTTATTTTTATTTTTATTTATCTTTTTCTCTTCTTCTTATTTTTTTGAGCTTTTCCATAATTTCCAAATAATCCGCCAATTCTCAAACCAATTGAAAAAGCATTATTATCATAGCCAAGAATGTCTCCTCCTTTTAATTCATCATCATTGAAATTATCAAAAGTGGTACCGTTGCTTTCATATTTTTCATCTCCACCAAAATAATGGTACCCAATGTAGATATCGAAGGCAGCCCGATTAGATAAAATCCATTGCTTACCAAGTTCAATACCTATATGTGCTGACGAACGAGTCCACTTGTCACGGCCCTGAAATCGATTCCGTTCTTCTACCGTGTAAACATATCCTGCTAACAATCTGAAATAACCACCTGCCGAAATATGCTTAGGACGATAACCATCTCCTTTAAAAACAGAACCAATCTTCAACTTGTATCCAAAGGTAAAGCCAATTCCTGATAAATCTCTATTATCTCTTTTTATTCCTAATCCTGGAATTTTTAAACTAAACTCTAGACTGGAAGCAGGATCAAGCACTCTTTCATAAGTCAGAATCGTAAAGCCAGCGTTAATTGCCGTAAAATTAAGTTTGATATTTTGATTTCTGTCATCTACAAAATAAGCTACATCCTGATTAGGACCTTCTTCTTTAATTTTTTCTCCGTAAGCAAATTTTATTTCTCGGATCAACGAACGATCCATAACAAAAACAACCCCTTCCACATCTCGGTAGTCCACATATTTTATTTCTGTATCAGAGACTTCCTTGATGATGACTTTGATTTTTTTACCATCTTTTTTGGTAATAACATCTTGTGCAAAGAGGCTGCCCGAACCCAATAGGCAACACAGGCAAGTAATAAAGATTACTAGAAAATTCTTTTTTAAATTCATAGCTGAAGATTTATATAAAGGTTAAGTAAATTTCATTTTTTTGTAAATTCAGTAGACATTATTCGAAAACTACTTAAGTGACGGCAGATTTGCGTACCACCCTATGTAGTAATCTCGGAAACCACCGTTTTAGGTAAACCGCCATTCTCTCTTTTCCGCCTATATATGCTTCATAGTTCCCTCGATTGATGGCACTTATAATTCTTTGCGCACATTCATTGGGAGACATTCCATTTTCCTGAGCATTATCCATTGTCTGTTGTGCCGCACCTGTTCCCGTTAGTGCATTATGTGATATATTGGTACGAATAAATCCAGGACACACTAACGTAACGCCAATATTATCATCTTCGTGTTCAAGCCGCAAGGCATCAAAAAAGCCATGTAGCGCATGCTTGGCACCACAATAACCCGATCGCAGCGGTGAAGCAAATTTACCCATCAAACTCGTAACTACCGTATAATGTCCTGATTTTTGTTTGATGAATATTGGAAGCACGGCCTTACTCAAGGCCACTGTTCCTAAGAAATCGATATCCATTAAACGCTTATAAACATCCATTTTAGTATCTATGATAAGAGAACGTTGTGATATTCCCCCATTATTCACCAAATAATCGATGCGATCAAAATGATTCAACGCTATATCTACTTTATCTTCCATTGCTTGATACTGCTCCAAATCAAGGGGTAATACCAAACAATCATCATCCGACATCTTTAATTTTACCTTTACTCGTTCTAATTCAGCTTTTCGCCGAGATGATAAAATCAGTCGGGCACCAAGTTGAGCAAATTCTTCTGCTAGTGCTTCTCCGATGCCTGAAGAGGCCCCCGTAATCCACACAACTTTATCTTTAAAACTCATTCAGAATATTTTACCTTAAATTATAAAAAATTATTTAATAGACAGATTTTTATGACAAAATAACGATAAAATCGGCTTCTGGCATCCTATTTGTTTAGTAAATGTTGTTGCAAACGGCTACCTGCTGAATTCTCTTCCCGCAACGAATTCCCCCTTATAATTGAAGTTGTTATTTTATCACTATATTTCTTTAATTTTTTTAAATTTCTAAATCCATGACATGAAAAGACTAGAAAAACTCCAATGTGAGCTTCCAACTTCATCCGTATTAAATCGACATCAGTCGATCAGCCTTAAAGGAGGCGGAGATGGCAAAAGAAAGGATCGTCCTTCTACTGAAATCTCTTCTAAATCCTTAAAATCGGTTAGCTACGAAACTAGCTACTCTTTTGGCGGCTAAAATTAGCTACGGTGAAGATGTGAATCTTCAAAAAACTAACGAATTAGTACGATTTTGTGCTAATTCGTTTTTTTTAGCACACTCCTTGCTTTAGTATTATACCAATCAAAGTCCTAAACCAATAATAATTACTAAATGAAAGACTTTATTATTAAAATTCTTCTCATTGGTATATGCTTCATAGCACCGTTATCTTTCCTCAGCGCTAAACATTCCTTTAATATGGATAGTCTGAAGGTAGAAGTTATGCATGCAACCGAGGATAAAACTACCGCGAACCTTATTCGAATGGCTGCGCGAACCTCACACAAAGACTTTAATATGGCACTCGCCTATATTTATATTGCCCGCGATCAAGCGGCCAAAGCTAAAAATAATAAAGACTTATTTAATATCAATCGGGAGTTGGGATTTGTTTTCGAAGAAAACAATCATCTACAAAACGCACTTAATAGTTATAATACCTGTATGGATATCGCCCAAAACATGAGTGATAACCAATTAAAATTAACCATCTATACGGACTTGGCTATTGTTTATGAAAAAATGAGCAAATATGCTATTGCCAAAAATTATCACCTCAAAGCAATTGATTTGGCCGAAAGAGAAGATGATATTGAAACGGTGGAAAATGGTTATCATGGTTTAGGCTCTCTCTACGAAACGGTAGGCGAATATGAAAAGGCGATTGATTATTATCTAAAATCACTCAATATAGCCGAATCCCGTAAATCAACCGAAGGGATGGTCATTACCCTACAAAGTATCGCCAACACCTATCGACATCTCAAACACGAAAAAGAGTCTTTTAAAACCATTGAGCGAGCTTATAATATGGCCGTAACACTGGACAATAAAAAATTGATCGCCAGTACGCTCTATGACTTCGGAAATATTCTTACTTCTTTTGGAAAATATCAAGAAGCATTAACCAAACAAAAAGCATCGCTGCTAGTTTATCGTCAAAGCGAAGATGGAATATCCATTTCTCGTGGATTGGTTAATATTGCCGAAATCTATACCCACTTAGAACTATACGACGAAGCAGAATCTTATTTTATGGAATGCTTTGACTACGAAAAATATCTTAGCACTTTAGAAAATGCACGATTGCATAATCGCTTAGGCAAACTATATCTAAAACAAAATAAAATAGATACCGCGGAGATTGCTTTCAAAAAAAGTCTCGTCTTCTCAGAAACTGGAGACTATCGTGAACTTACTCAACAGAACAATCACGATTTGTATAAAATTAATCAAAACAAAGGCAATGATAGCCTGGCTTTAACTTATCTGGAGACCTATACGATGTTGAGTGATTATATGCAAAATCAGCAACGTACAGATCGTATTACAGAATTGCAATTTAAGTTTGATGTTGAAAAAAATGACAAGGAATATCAAGCGTTGATGCTTCGTCAAAATAAGATGATGTTTGCTATTATTTCTATTACCTTGATTGTTTTTATTCTTGGTCTGGGATATATGGTCAAGCTCAAGGAAAAAAATAACATGAGCCTGCGAAAAAAATCGGAAGAGATTGAATCACAAAATATTCGACTTGCCGAAAATAACGAAGTACTTTCTCAGTTTGTTTATGTAGCAGCACACGATCTTAAAGAGCCACTTAGAAACGTAGGAAGCTTTGTTAGTTTGATACAAAAAAAATGGGGTAAAGATTTTAACGAAGAGGCAAACGAGTATATGGGATTTGTTACTTCTGGCGTCACTAGAATGAATAATTTACTGGGAGACCTACTGGCCTATTCTCGTATTACTTCTTCTGTAGCAGAAAATGAACGGACTACACTCGGTGATATTTTAGAAGATGTCTGTGGAAATCTTAGAGAAAAAATAGTCTCTAACGAGGCCGTATTAGAATTACCTACCGAAAAAATAGACTTGCAAATTAGTAGAGTTCACTTGCTACAATTGATGCAAAATTTGATCGGTAATGGTTTGAAGTTTATTCCAGAAGGACGTCGGCCCATTATTAAGGTAAAAACTGAACTCACTTCAGATGCTTTTATTATCAGCGTAGCGGACAATGGTATAGGAATCAATCAGGATTACGCACATAAAGTTTTTAACCTGTTTCATCAACTTGACAAAAGAGCGGGTTATGAAGGCACCGGTATAGGTCTAACGATTTGTAAAAATATCGTAGATAAATACAATGGTAAAATTTGGTTTGATTCGGTACTCACCGAAGGAACGACTTTCCATATTAGTTTGCCATTAGAAATTTTTATTGGCGCTAGTAAAACAACCCCTCCTAAAATCGAAGCCGAAACAGCCGTTGTTGATTAGTCGTTTATGGACGTTGCTTGGTAATCTCCAGGCGTATCAATATCTTTTAAAACATTTGGTGCTTTCATATCCAAATGACGAACTTCTTTTTTATTCATACGAATAACTTCGCGACATCCTTCTGGGGCTGTATGGTCCAATAATTCCTTTTTGTAATAACTAGAAAAAATAACAGGATGTCCCCGCCGCTGTTGGTAAACTGGCTGAACAATTAGCCGAGGATATTTATCAATATTTTTTAAAAAGAAATGCAAAATCTCGTCGTAATCTTTTGCCGTTACCCAAGGCATATCAGACAGACAAATCATATACCCTTTTACATTTTCTTGCACCGCTTCAATCCCAGATTGAATGCTGCTGGTCATTCCAGTGAGGTGATTTGCGTTAAATACCGTGTTTATTTGCGACGGTAAAATAGCACCAATTTTTTCCGCATCATGACCAAGTACCACCCTGAAATTCGTCAGGCTACTCTGCTGAATTTCCTCCACTTGGTGCTCGATCATAGAGCGACCTTGATAAGGAAGCAACAGTTTATTTTTTTTACCCATTCTACGGGAACTCCCAGCAGCCAATAGTATCGCGGCTACCGAATCCATTCTGGAAAATACTTTTGAACTTTTTTTATTTTAGGAACTCCCACACCTAACATATAACGATCATTTGGATTTTTCTTATAGTAGTCCTGGTGATAATCTTCGGCATCCCAAAACTTGGTAAACTCCGCTACCTCCGTTGCGATTGGCTTAGAAAATTTACCACTATCATTGAGTTTTTTAATCGTTGCCTCCACCATTGTTTTTTCTGCTGGTGTTCGATAATAAATAGCCGAACGATATTGCGGCCCAACGTCATTCCCTTGGCGGTCTATTTGGGTTGGGTCATGTGCCACAAAAAAGACGTCCAATAAATTTTGGTAAGAAATTATTGCTGCATCATAATAAATATTAATCGCTTCGGCGTGCGTCGTCTTTCCATAGGAAACTTGTTTGTAAGTGGGATTGTCTTCTTTGCCGCCTGAATATCCGCTGACTACTTCCTTCACCCCTTTTAATTGATCGAAAGATGCTTCTGTGCACCAAAAACAACCACCCGCAAAAGTAGCAACCGCTAGGTCATCACTTAGATTTACCTGTTTAGCATAATCCGAAGTTGGTTTAGTGTTATCTGTCACTTTTCGATTACTTTGCCCACAGGCTACCAAAAATAGAAGGAGGGAGAGAGAAAAAAGAATATTGATTTTCATATTTAACTATTTTAGAGTTTTTATAAACTAAATAAAGGATTTTCTCATAAAAATTAAAGCGGACCTAATCACACCCTGAAAAGGCAAAAATTACTAAAATTTGCCCCTTACCCTAAAGGGAGTTTTATGAGAAAACCCTATGTACTAGATATTTATAGTAAACGCTTAAATTTCAATTCTGTTCTAACTAATTGTTCCAAACTAAGTCTAATGACCGCATCCAGTCGTTTAGGCTTAAAGAAAGTTGTTTAAAACAATAAAGCCCGAAGTAACCAACGTTACTCCGGGCTGAACTACATAATACTGTTAGTCTTAAAAGTTCTTTTATCGAATAGTATAAGAAACACCTAAGCTATAGGTGATACCTCTTTTGAATTCGTAGTAGATATATTCGTCCCCCTGATATTCAGAAGATTGTCGGTATGGACTATCTAATAAGTTTTTAGCAGAAAGTCTTAAACTAAGATTATTAAATCGCTTAGAGACCGAGAAATCTAATTGCGAACGACCTCGGTCGTAGATATCCGGATTTCCTTCATTAGAAATAATTGCCAACTTATCACCCGTAGTATTTAAGGATAAAGAAGCATCTAATCCCATATCAACATTGGTGTAAAGAAGCGAAGTATTAAGGATATAATTAGCCTGACCTTCAAAAGGGCGACTCAATGGATCAAGTCCTAGATTATCTTCATCTGGAACATCAGAATTAGATTTGATCAAGGATAGATTGGTGCTAAACTTAAAGTTTTTCAAGGCAGGTGCTAAAGATTCTAGACTCTTTCTTAACTCAATTTCTACTCCGTACAGATTAGCATTTTCTACATTTTTGTATTGAAAAACGTTACCCGGCTCACGTAATCGAAACAAAGTGATCGCATCTGTAAAGTCTTTATAGTATCCACTGACCGCAATTAATTCTCCAGGCTTTAAAAACCATTCCCAACGTAGATCAAAATTCTGAACTTTCGTTCTGTTCAAGGTAGGATTTCCGATGTAGATCGTTTTGGTCAAAGGATCAAAAGATTCAAATGGTGCAATCTCTCTCATATTAGGACGAGCAATCGTCGTACTATAAGAAGCACGTAAGTTCATGTTGTCATTTAATGAGTAGATAAAATTAGCAGATGGCAATACATCTATTTGATCAATTGTTCCTGCTATTTCGCTCGTATCTGCACTCTCTACAAAGATGTCCGTTTTTTCTACTCTAGCTCCTCCAACAAATTTCAAGTCCTTAGTGATTGGCAACGTAGCCATTAAATAACCAGCCATCACTTGATCGGTTCCAGTATATTGGTTTTTATCTTCTGTACGATCTAATAAATAATTACCTAAAATAAATCCGCCTAGCGGCTCAAATTCGTCAATAATTCCAACGTTCCCATCGCTCAAATAATCATCCGTATTTCCTGCGTAAGGGGCTGCGTCTCTTGTATTCTCTTCTACTTGATACCTAAATTCTGTAAAGTCTCTACTTTTATCTGTGTATAAGCCACCAACCTTAAGCTTGAAATTATTTTTTAATGGTAGGGTAACATCTATTTTATAATCTGTTTGTTCGTCAGCTAGATCACGGTAAAAGTGGAAAGGACGTTGTACATTAGAAGCCGGAATTCGATAGATATTAGATTCTGTATTAAATTCATTTTCGAAGAAACGACGATCAGGATCAATCATAGATGATAAAGCACGACTCCACTTCCATTCTACCAATAAATTATTAGCAGCGGGGATGGCGTGGCTACCACCTACTTGAATATTTTTCATTTCTCTCTCGCGGAAAAATAACTCACGACCTTCTACGATGTCTGGTAATACAATATTGTCTGGACGTTCCCCACTGATAAATCTAGAAGTCTTATCAGTGCTATGATTATAAATTGTACTTAATGAAATACTATGTAGATTATTAATCTTATACGATAATCCAACCATTCCATTCAAGGTAGAAGATTCATTACTTAGCGTTTCTTGAAAATCACCTTCGTTGAATAAATCTCCACTATTGATGTCACGTAGGTTCCAGTTTCTTCGGGTATAATCAGCAAGGTGTTGGAACCTTTTTTTGAAAGAAGCAGAAGCAATTACGCCTAAGGCATTTTTTCCAAAAGCATACTGATTTCCAAAAGTAACACCGTAGCCGTGATCAAATGAGGAAGTTGTTTCGGTTGGCGTAAACTGAGTACTCACCGCGTTAATCGCTGCATCCGCTGCCTGGGCAAGTGCTGCTCCTTCGTCTTGCCAATTAACCCTAGTAAGAACTGGTAAATTACTTTCTACTTCAAAACTACGTAATACATCAGGACGATCTAGTACTTCAGATCTTGCGCGTGTACCATCATCATATCCCCAATAATCGGTACGCCCTCCCTCATGAGTTAAGAATCCATCGTTGAAATTATTCTGCTTGTTATAACCTGCGCTGGTAGAAAAGGTCAAGCTAAATTGTTCTGGAAAGCTTTTCGTTTTGATATTCACCGCTCCTCCTGTAAAAGTACCAGGCTGATCGGGAGTGAATATTTTAGAGGTAATAATATTATCTAATAAATTAGAAGGAATTAAATCTAACTGGGCACCATTACGGTAAGGATCAGAACTAGGGATTACGAGACCATTTAATTGAGTAAGTGAATAACGATCTCCCAATCCACGGATATAAATATACTTTCCGCCGCTGACAGTGGCACCTGTTACTTTTTTCATGGCTCCAGCCGCATCGCTAACCGCCAATTTGGCCATTTCTTGAGAGGAAATACCATCTTGGATTTTATCTGATTTTTTCTGTAATAATAGAACGGCATTTTCAGATCTTTCGATCATTTTTTCAACAACAACAATATCTAAATCTAGTTCTACGCCACCTTCAGACATGGTGACATCGAGATAGGTAATTTCGCCCTCTTTTACTTCAACGCCTTCAATCTTTTTATCACTATAACCAAGGTAAGAAACAACTATTGTATAAGTACCAGCGGCCGTCTTTAGTTGATATTTACCTTCAAAGTCAGTAGAGACACCGGTAGTAGTACCTTCTATAACTACGTTGGCTCCAATCAAGCCATCCCCGAATTCAGCATCGATGATAGAACCGCTGATAGTTCCTTGGGAAAAAAGATTAAGAGTAAACAGCATCCCCAAGATGCTAAAAAGTATAAACTTTTTCATTAGAGAAAATTTGTGAACATCACGAATAGGTTTTTTAATGATGCTCAGGTTAACAGTATTAAAGTATTTTTTATAAAAAGTGGAAAGCATCACATTTGATTCTTTCCTTCAAATGTTTATTATTTCTGTACGATAAATTTCTGTGTCACGATCCCCTCTTTTGTTTTTAGAGAGATAATGTAAAGTCCGTTAGCAATATCACTAACACTTAGGTTGAAAGAACTATCTCCTGCACCAATTTGCCCTAAGTTTCTGGTAGCGACGATTCGTCCATTCAAATCTGTAATTTGTACACTTACCATAGAAGCGGTTGGTAAGGAAAAGTTGAAGCGAGTCAGGTCTGTAGCTGGATTAGGAATTGCGGTAGATAATGCTACTCCTACTTTGTTCTCTCCAAAATCAATAGTAGAAGTAGAAAAATTACCTAAGTAATCATAAGCATCTAGTGCCGTCCACCCTTCTAACCAAAGATTACCGCCAAAAGCACCTCGAAAAGTAGTTACTTCAACACCTGCTTCTGTGGGAGTTGCTATGTTTGTAAATAATGGAGAAGCGCTAGTTGCTGGTCGTGGATCTAATTGATTATTTGGTAGACGAGAGATACTCGCTATTTCTGGGTCAACTTCCTCAAACCCAGTAACCTCGAATTCATTAGAAGGATCGATTTCTAAACTTCCATAATCAAAAACAATATTATTAGCAAACACGGTTTCTCCAGAATTTAGACGATCAACAGAAGTATCTTGTACACGAAATACACCACCTTGAATTTGCGTCCACACCGAGTTCCAAAACTGAACTGCACCGTCAGATTTCAAGCGTAGTCCATTACTATTTCCATTCTCTCCAGAACCGATAAAAGTACCATTATAGATACGTCCTACTGTTTTAGGACCAAGATCTACTCTTTCAGAACCATCATATTCGACTGCATTGTCACCAATCTGATCAGAGATATCCTGCTGAATAGAAAAGGCATATTGGATATATCCATCCCAAGCCTCATCTACATCAAAGGCATCATCGCCTTGAAAAGCAACCACTGCATGCGTGATATTTACGGTTCCACCAAATATTTCAATCCCATCATCGGAATTAGCGAAAACTTCGATATAGTCAATCGTGGTACCGTTTCCAACACCACCCAACGTTAATCCATTAATTTCATTATCAGCAGCAATTTCATTACCACCATGGCGAAGCGATACATATTTGATCGTACCAGAGTTATCCGTAGGATCATTACCTCCATAAAGCACTCTAGGCTCGTTTTCAGAAGTAATCCCTTCCACAGATTCTTCGCCACCATCTTCTCCAATCGGTGCATTCCCAAGTATGATGATACCGCCCCAAGTTTTATTATCGGTTGCCGTAAAGTCTATCGTAAAGTCTAAATTATCAAATTCTCCAGTAAAGATAATCGGATTGTCTACTGTTCCTACTGCATTGAGTTGTGCACCGCGAGTGATAATCAAGGCAGAAGTAGCATCTCCATTTGATCCGCTAGTCTTGGCACGTACTACCGTTCCTGGCTCAATATTTAGAACACCTCCATCTTCTAGATATACATAGCCGTCCAACAGATATTCCGTATCATTTGTCCAAGTATAAGTTTGTCCTCCTACCAAATCACCATCTTTAATGGTTTGTTGAGCAAAGGCGTTGCTAGCTAGAAAGGTAAACAAGAAAATAAATGTGTAGAGCTTTGAATTCATAATTAGTTAGTAATTTTTTTTCAAAAAGAGGTTAAGTATTTACGCTACAAAGCTATAGGCGATTTACCTTAATAGGAAGTAAATTATTTTAAGTTATTGTAAAAAATACGGGAAGTGAGGGAAGATCGTTAATAGAATAGTAAAGAATAATTTACATAGACTTAATATTAAAATGACTGTTCCTTCAGTCTTCAATGTATCCTTTCTTCCTCCGGCACTTCATTATTCAAAATCCCCTCATCAATTAGATAAAATAGCCCTTAAAATGACAGATTATTGTAAAAACCATATGTTTCTTGTGACTTAGTCCCTTTTTTTTTCGTATAAATAGTGGTATTAACGGGATGTTAATTTATCTTAACTCCCAACTTTATTTTTCACCATAAAAACATAAATAAATATGTTAGATCAATTAATGAGCGCCGTAGGCGGAAATGTAATTAACGAGCTTACTGAAAAAACAGGAATCAATGCAGAACAAGCGAAGGCAGTCCTTCCAGTAGCACAAGAGAGCTTACAATCCGGCTTAATGGAACAAGTAACTGGAGGAAATATCAGTGGCATCTTAGGAATGTTCAACGGCGGTGCTAGTGGTTTAGCTAGTAACTCAATTTTTGCTGGTATCAAAGCAAAAATGATGGCAGGTGTTATGACTAAGCTAGGATTACCTGAGAGTGTGGCCGGTATGGTTGCAGGTACTGGAATGACCAGCATGGTTAGTGGATTAGCAAGTCAACTAGGTGATGGCGGTGAGGTAACAGAAGATGGTTTGATGAGTAAGCTAGGCCTTGGTGGCGGAATCGCTGACATGGCTAAAGGCGCTTTAGGCGATAAGCTAGGCGGTCTTGGTGATATGGCCGGCGGACTAGGTAACGCAGCTAAAGGTTTGACTGGCGATGCAGCTGGCGGATTGGGCGATGTAGCTAAAGGTTTAGGAGACAAGCTGGGCGGTATGTTTGGTAAGTAATCTAATCATAAGAATACGACTATAAAACACTCCGGAGTTATCTTCGGAGTGTTTTTTTTGTGCCCAATATTTTAATTCGTAAATTGAGTGCTAGATCCAACCATCCAATCACTAAACATCTCCTTTATGCGCTGGCTTATCTTTTTCTTTTTTATTTCCATCTCATTTTTTCAATCTTGTTCAGATCAGGCTTCTAGTGATCCGAATGTTGTTTTATTATTAATAGAAAAATGGCCCACTGCATGGACGGAAAACGGAATAGAGGATTGGCAATCACACGCAGCCTTAAAACAGTTAGCTGAAAACGGCGTTGTTTTTACAAAAGCATTTACCGCAAGTCCAGAAATTGAATTGGCCGAGCAGGCATTAGCATCCGGGATGCATACGGGGCATTTGCTATCGGATAATTTTGATAATAAAAATTTGAATAATTTTAAAAATACGTTGTTATCCAAAAAATATAAAATGATAGATCAGTCGACGCTAGCGCACTGGTCCAGTCTTGACAAAATAGCACCTACCGTCTATCTTACTAAATTAAATTCGAATAGTCTTGCACAATTGGATGACAAAATCGCCAATCTACTATCTCAGATTTCACAAAATACGTTGATCGTACTTACCGCACTATCGGGGGCTGGAGCTGCGTATAGCGAGAGCAGTTTGCGAGTACCGTTGGTCTTTTATACCGCGGACGATAAAGTAAAAAAAGGAGTTAGTAACCAAGCAATTTACACCGCAGATTTATTTCCAACCATTGCAGATTTTTTAAATGCCCCCTACTCCGCCAATACCCTCGACGGTCAGTCTTTTTATAAAAATATTAAACAACCTACTACCCTACTCAATGACCGGATTTTATACTGGACATCTTCCAACAAAAATGGTCCTAAAATTTTACGGTATAATCAATGGAAAATGTATCGGAAAAACCCCAACGCAGCATGGCAATTATTTGATATGATTACGGACCCAGAAGAGACAGATAATGTTTCGGCCTATCATCCAGGAAAATTTGAAAAATTTCAGGAGTGGATTGGGAAGCATTCAAACTGAAATTCTAATTCAAAATTTTATACTCACCGATAAAAAAGAACAAACAGAATCCGAGTATCCTTATCTTTTTTGATACGGCTTTACCATTCCGCTTTCATCCAAAACATAAACCTTAAATCCCTCTTTTATAAGTGAGTCTATCGTAGTCATTTCCGGCAGACGAGCATAAGCAATTATATTATCACAATAGAACATCGTCTCAATGGGTCTGTCTGTTCCAAAGAGAATCGTTTTTTCTTGATCCTTAACGATGGATTCGAGTTGCTTGATATTTTCCACCCAATCCGGAGTACGATCTTGTAATGAAAAAGGTTTTATTCTTTCAATTGAATACCGTACAGGCAACAATAACAATAAAAAGACAAACACAGTAGAAATCCATTGACCCCATTTATGAGCAGGTTTTCTAATCCGCAAGTATCTCCAAAAAACAGCAGTTATAATAAACAGGACCGGAGCAGCAATGAAGGTATATGCTTGCATCTTCGTTTGAGCAAAGGAAAAAAAGGTCAACGGAATAAATAACCAACAAGAAAAAGCCAACCAGATAGTTTCTTTTTTTCTTAATCCTTTTACCATACTTTTCCAAATCCACCACAACAACGGAATATAGATTAGCTCTCCATATTGGATCCTGATTTTATTAATATGGTAATAGAATGGTTTTCCATGTCCTTCAAGGCCTTCAAAAAGATGTCTTATATTATATTCACTTTCAAATGCCGCTTCTAATGGAAAGGCCGTATGAATGTATAATTGCCAAGGAATAAAAACTGTAAAAACGATAAGAATAACCATGACTAGATCTACCGCAATTTTGCGATAGGACAATTGACTATCCTTATCCAATACCAATAATAACCAGACAGGAAGTACAATAAGTGCCGGTAACCATTTACATAAAATGGCGATTCCTATCGAAATACCCATTAAGCATAAATACTTTCTATCTCCGTTTCTAGTTTTATAAAATAAGGCGAAGAGCACGGCTAGTTCAGTAAAAAAGGCAAAGAAAATATCTATATGATCTGTAGAAATTCTTCCACCTGTCAACTCAATCGATAATCCATGAATACTATGTAAAAAAGCAGCAATAAATCCTACTTCACGTCCAAAGATCAACGCACCAATCTTATACGTAAAAAAAATGGCGATCGTAGATAATATAATAGAAGGGATCCTTAAAGCTATCTCATTCACACCAAAAAAGAACATACTCAATGCCATAGACCATAATGGCACCGGCTGCTTATGCACCCAAATATGATTAGCGGTCCAATTTCGATAATCATAGGATAGGATGGGATGATCATATAGCGTAGGAGTCAATGGATGTTGCATCAAGTTCTTAGCCACTAAAGCATGATATCTTTCATCCCATTCGTGTAAATAGAAATCTGTGCCAACATATACCCTCAAAATGAGACCCACTAATACTAACAACAAAACAGCAGTGGTGTACTTTTCCCTTTTAAAAAATAAGTTTCCCGCAGTAAGTACCAATAGAGCACAAATCACAATTGTAATTATTCCAAATACTAAATTAGTCATGCTTTAATTTGTTAAGTACCTGGACAAAATAAACTATAAATACTACTTCCCCTTAATTCGCTTCCACAAAGTTACAAAGGTTTCGCTAATGGTCTCGTTGCGTTCTCGGGTTTGGTGTGCGTTTATCTTTCCGTTTTCTTCTTCTAAAATAAATTTAAAAATATAATCTTCGTCTGAGTGCGCACCTTCACTTCCTGTACCAAAACGCAAATCGTTCAATTGTAATTCTCCTTTACTATTGGTCACCACATTATAATAATCATTAGAAAACCACTGAAGGATTTTGATGCTTTCGTCGTCCTGATAGGCAGCTATTTTTTCGTGACCTTTAGGAATTTTGACCAGATCATTGACAGCAGCTTCTTTGTCTAGTAAGGAATATTTTCCATAATAAAATGCATCTTCTGTTTCCGCCAGACAATTCCAAAGTACATTATTAAAAATAGTGGGAGAGGTGGTGTAACGTTCCCAAACTATTTCGTCTCGGACCATGGTATTTTCAAAAACCGTATTAATCCTGGTCTTATTCCAAAAAGTAAAAACCAGGTAAGCCGTGCTTAATCCTAGTCCAAAATAATTAAACAATGCTCGGAGTCGAGCATTTCTAAAAAGGCGAGCAGCTAAAAACAAACCAACCAGCAGTGGTAAAGTATAAATCGGATCGACGACCGAAATATTATTTAAGCCAACTCGATAATCGGAAAAAGGTTGGAATACTTGGGTTCCATAGGCCGTACAACAATCCAACAACGGATGGGTAAACACGGCCCAAAATAATAACCAAGACCAGTCTTTCCATGTCGCATTGACCTCCGTCAGCGTTGCTCGATAATAGCTCACTTTCAACCAGTGTGCTAAAGCAATTCCCAAAATTGTAAATCCAATAATCGTCGGATAATATGGATCGCCACCCGTCAAAATTGGTATAGCACAGATCACCGTAGCCACCGCCGTAAAAAATAACATCGCTCCAAAAATAACGACAGATTTATAGGCTTTGGTTTTATAGGCACCACTAGTATACAAGCGATGCACCAACCAACCTAAGGCAATCGGAAAAGTAGCGGCAAATAAAAATGAATGACTGATACCTCGATGAAAGGCCAGCGCTGTCATTTCGTCCGTGACAAAATTAGCCAAGATATCTAAATCAGGAATCGTACCTCCGACCGCCCCCCAAACCATCGCTCGGTTGCCTACTTTTTTTCCCAAAACGGTCTCTCCAACTGCTGCTCCCAGCGCTATTTGTGTAAATGAATCCATGTATTACTAATGCTTTTCCTCGTAGAATGTTTGCCTAAAGAGCGTAAAATTAACGAAATATCAAATCACTATTACGATTCCTGTTCAGTTCCACAAACATAAATCATCCCGAATTTCATTATTATTATTTTACCTTCTAGTTTTCCCTTGAAAATATTGTTTTTTGCTAGTTAGCTTGTTGGCTATTAGCTAGTTTGCCCTCTTTTTATGTAAAAAGAGGGCAAACTGGCCAACAAGCTAACAGGCCAACTGGCAATATTTTTCTAGAGAAAAAATTCGGAATGACTCATGTTATTTTTAATAGATAAATAATCTTGTTACTTATTACCAGAAGCTACACATGTTTCGTTAATAGCTCCATCTACCGCGCTATAGGTGATCGTCAAGGTATTGCCCGAAAGATTGCCGTTACCAATAAAAGATACATCCTCTGCAATTTGTGATGGTATCGTGATCACCTCGCCACTTACCGTCCCTGCCATTTGCTCTTCCCAATTCCATAGATTTGTAATTACAATTCCATCATTGCTATCCGTTGCGGCAGCGATCGTCAGAACATAGTCATCTGTAACTCCATTACAGACCTCAGAGATTTGGTAACTTCCAATAAAGTCTGCTCTGGTTATCTCTTCTTCATCTTGACAACCAGAATAGGCTACCAGAGAAACAGTCAGCAGTAAAAGATAAAATTGTATGTTGAACGTATTCTCTTTCATAATGATTTTTTTGGTAAAAAACTAATGCCTTAGTTATACTGAAATCGAACTAAAATGTTATAACCACTCCCATACTTTAACGTTAATATCATCGCATTATTCCCAAGACAACAAAGACATTTTTTCTACGTTTAAAGAGCAGCCCCTTCCATTTTAACATCCAAGATTATGCGCCGAAAAGATTTTCTAAAAAAGACGACCCTTGCTATTTGCAGTATCTCTGCTTTCGGAATGGTCAAAAAAGAGGACGATCAATTTGTGGGAGACTGCGATACCACCAATGATATTTTGGGACCTTTCTATCGAGCAGAAGCGCCCTTGCGACAGGATTTGACGTATCCCGGATTGGTAGGTTCGGTGATTACATTACAGGGTACGGTTTACGGAGCCGACTGCGTCACGCCCCTACCCAACGCCCTCGTCGAAATCTGGCACTGCGACACCGAAGGCGAATATGATAATGATTCCAGTGCTTTTCGTCAACGCGGTAAATGGCGTTCTGATCAAAATGGTAAATATGCTTTTAAAACGATTCTACCTGGCAAATACCTCAATGGGCAACTTTACCGTCCCGCACATATTCATTTTCGTGTGACAGAAAAAAATAGCCGTGAATTGATTTCTCAATTATACTTTCAGGGAGATCCACACATCGAAAAAGATCGCTGGGCTTCACAGGAAAAAGCAGTGCGTAGAATTTTGCCGATTGCGTTAGAAGATACGCAAGGGAATCTGGCGGTTACGTTTGATATTTATCTGGGAGCGGTGTAGAGACAATTCACATAAAGGCAATTTATGAGTTGTCTTTACTCATACTGTGCAAGATTATTTTTCAGATTCTGTTTAATACGATTACGCAACCGACGAGGCTTGAGCACTTCGATAGAGGCACCGAATCCTAAAATGAGTCGTTCTAATTCAAAATTATGATGTACCGCTAGACTGATTGTCACACTACCATTCGAAAACCTTTCTAGCACTTTTTGGGAATGATGAAACGGTTTGGTCAATACGTAAGGAGCATTCCGACGATCAATTTTTAAAATTACCGTTTCCACACTATCGTCGTTTAAAACCGTCACGCCGATGGTGTTTTTATAATATTTATCTCCATCAAAATTACCATTCCGATAACGGGTTTTCAAATCCAAGTCAATAGATGTAATTCGATCCAAGGCTAAGGTCAAGACTTGATCCTGTTGATGTTTTTTACCGACTAGAAACCAACGATTATTAAATTTTTTTAAAATAAAAGGATGAAAAATAAATTCCGTAGGTGTCCGTGCTTTAAAGGATTGATAATTAATTTTTAAACAAATCTTTTTTAAGATCGCTTGATACAATTGATCCAAATATTCTAGCCCTTTTAAATTTTCATTTTTATCTAAATGGATAATGGCAGACTGATTGGTCTTTTCTGTGTAAACTTTATCTTCTAAACGTTGAATAATCCCACCCAATTCTGAAAACAAAGAAAAGTCTTTAAACTGCTTCAACATCTCCACCGTTTCAGAAAGAATCCCCATATCATTTTCTGTTAAGGGAATATCGGTAATTGAATAATTGGGATCCGCGTAGCGATAATATTTTCGATCGTATACTTCTATCGGTGCATTATACCCCAACTTATCACTGCGCATCAACTGAATATCGAGCTGTACCGTACGTTTAGAGACGTTGGTATCTTTGTTTTCATATTCATATAAAGCATCCGAACATGCGGTAATCAAATTTTCTAATGTCCATTGCCGATGATTATTCTGTAGACATTGATCAATCGTTTTATAGCGAATTAATGCGTTTTTATTCTGGGCCATGCACAATTTTTTTTAAATTTAAAAAAGCTATTGGCTATTAACTAGGATGTTCAACTTGTGAAAGAAAACCTGCAAAAAATGAATATTGAATATCGAATATTCAGTATTCAATATTGATTTACGAATCTGTCCACCACTAAGCAAATCACCTTATAAAAGGTTGATTATCAGACTAGTAAAACTATTTTTTGTGTCTAAATTTACTTAATCTTACTTTGTTTAATCAGAACGTGAACATTTATTTGTTTTAAAAATACATTGATAAATTTTCAATAAGTTTAGGGTAGATTGAACACCCTAGCTATTAGCCTGTTGGCTTCCTGCAATCGCGAAGATGCATGATAGAAAGACCAACTAGCTAACTAACAATTATCCACAAAATTAAAAAATAATTTTTACTGCGCAAAATGACTGCGTAGTAGTATTCCATCTTTGTATTATCAAACCGAAAGGAACTATTTTATAAAAAAGATGATTATGAATACAAAGAATGAAAAAAAGATGATTACAGGAAAAACATTAATCGAATTAGGATTTCGATCTGGAAAATGGTTTAAGGAAGCCATTCCATATTTAAATGAAAATCAATTAACTGAAACAGAGATGATGGAATATTTAGAACAGTTCCGCCAGCAACCGATTCAACCGTTGCATGAGACGACGATTCCTTTTGCTGTTAATATAAAAGCAGAAAACGAACTGGAGACGGACAATATCAAGAAAGTGGTGGAAACCATGGAAGCGGTGATGAAAACACCAACGGTGGTGAGCGGTGCGATTATGCCAGATGCTTGCCCTGCGGGACCCGTAGGAACGATTCCCGTAGGTGGTGTGGTCGTTGCTAAGAATGCGATTCACCCAGGCATGCACTCCGCGGATATTTGTTGCTCAGTGATGTTGACAGATTTTGGAAAAGCGGATCCGAAGACTATTTTGGACGCAGCGCATGCTTCTACCCATTTTGGTCCGGGCGGCCGAGAACGCAATGACCAGTACCGTTTTCCACAAGATTTGTTAGAAGCTTTTGAAGAAAATAATATTTTAGGAAATCAAAATTTTATTCAATTAGCTAGAAAACATTTAGGAACCCAAGGTGACGGAAACCACTTTTTATACGTGGGACGTTCTGCCAAAACCGGTAACACCATGATGATTACGCACCACGGATCGCGCGGGGTAGGTGCTAGATTGTATAGCTACGGAATGAAAGTAGCAGAACGTTTTAGAAAGGAAATTTCTCCAGAAACGTTGAAGCAGAATGCGTGGATTCCTTATGATACCGAAGAAGGAAAAGATTATTGGGATGCGTTGCAAGTGATCAGAAAATGGACAAAAGAAAACCATATCTGTATCCATGACGAGACGGCAAAGAAAGCGAATGCGACGATTGAAAACCGTTTTTGGAATGAGCATAATTTTGTGTTTCGCGACGGCGATTTATTTTACCACGCCAAGGGTGCGACACCTTTGGACGATAAATATATGCCAGATATTACGGGACCACGTTTGATTCCATTGAATATGGCGGAGCCAATTTTGATGGTGGAAGGAACGACCACTGATCGTAATTTAGGTTTTGCACCGCACGGAGCGGGTCGTAACTTGAGTCGTACCGCACATCGTAAATCTAAAGGAACGACACCGATTAGTAAGATTTTTACAGAAGAAACGAAAGGCTTAGATGTCCGATTTTTTTCTAAAGAAATTGATATTACCGAATTGCCTTCTGCCTATAAAAATGCACAAAATGTGCGTGAACAGATGGACGAATTTGAATTAGGCAAAGTGGTAGATGAAGTACTTCCATACGGATGTATTATGGCGGGCGACTGGCAGAAAAATGCGCCTTGGCGTAAGCGAAGAGAAGAACGTAAAAAACGGGCAGAAAAGTCTAATCATCAGGAAAAGTCAAGTAGAAAAGGAAGAAAGTAATTTTTTTGAAAAGGACTTCCGTGAGTACACTTTTTCTGGGTAAAAAAAATTTCAGCGTTGTAATATATAAGAGGCTGTCTTCTATTGATTAAGGATACAGCCTTTTTTGAATTTATTTTGTTTTTATTAAAATTCTAATTGTAGATGCTATTTCTCTAGTTTGTTTTGTAACTTGGCTTATTCAACCAAATAATAGTTCTATGAGCAAACAGACAACGACCCGTAAGCCAAAAAAAAGGCGTAAAAGAAAAAAAGAAAAGAAAATTTCCTATACACGCAAACCGGATGACCTCACCCTAGATCAATGGCAAGCAGCATTGCGTAAGCAATTTGGAAAGCAGACAAAATTTAAATTAACCAATCTCGGAGATCATCCTATTTTTTCGGATTTTATGATCCTCAATCCTGAGACAGGCAGTCAGTATAAAATAGCCATTCGCAGTAAAGATGATAGTGCTAATTTTTGCGCTTGCCTTGATTTTAAAACCAATCAACTAGGTACCTGTAAACATTTAGGTTACGCACTCAACAAACTACCTCGAAAAAGAGGCTATCGAAAAATATTTAACGCTGGCTATCAACAACCGCATTCTTCTATTTATCTAGACTATCGAAAAGAGCGGGTCATTCGCATGAGCATTGGAACAAAAAACACTGCCGACTTTCAAAGACTTAAAGATATTTTTTTTACAAAAGATGGAATTCTCAGTAAAAATGGATATTTAAAATTTGAAAAACTACTCGAAAGTGCCCGTTCCACCAGTGATGACTTCCGCTGTTACGACGATGCCCTGGAGTTTATCTTAGAAAAAAGAAGGACTATTAATCGGCTAATTAAAAACAAGAGACTGTTTAAAAAAGGGAAGGACGCTCCTCTATTTAAATCTTTACTAAAAATTAAATTATACGATTATCAAAAATTAGGGGTACAATTCCTTGCCAATGCAGGTCGAAGTTTATTAGCTGACGATATGGGATTAGGAAAAACTGTACAAGCCATTGCCGCAGCCGAGTTCTACAAAAAATATTATAAAATTGGTAGAGTAATCATAGTTTGCCCAACTTCTTTGAAGTATCAGTGGAAAAGCGAGATTGAAAAATTTACTAACTCTACGGCGCATGTAGTAGAAGGTGGCATTTTAAAACGTAAAAAGCAATATCAAGAGAACGAAGATTTTTATCAAATATTGGGATATCGAATGGCAGCCAACGACCTAAAATACCTCAATCAAATGGAACCCGACCTCGTTATTCTGGACGAAGCACAACGTATCAAAAACTGGAAAGCAAAAACTAGTATTGCCATTAAAAAAATAAAATCTCCTTATGCTATTGTACTGACAGGTACACCGATTGAAAATCGTCTCGAAGAATTGTATTCCATCATGCAATTTATTAATCAGTTTAAGCTCGGACCACTTTACCGTTTTCTGGATCATCATCAAATCAGTGACCCCGAATCTGGAAAAATAATGGGCTATACCCATTTAAAAGAAATTGCTCAGGTATTATCCGACACGCTCATTCGTAGAACAAAGAAACAAGTCCTTCGACAAATCCCCAAACGACAGGATAAAGTGCTACTGGTACCGATGACGGAAGAACAACGAGAAGTACACGATGACCAAAAAGATCAAGTAGCACGGCTGGTGGCAAAATGGAGAAGATATAAATTTCTGAGTGAACCAGATCGTAAGCGTTTGATGAGCGCACTTAGTAAAATGCGAATGGTTTGTGATAGCACTTACGTCATTGACCAGGAGACCCGTTTTGATACTAAAATTACTGAGTTAATTTGTATCCTGGAAGAGTTTTTCTGCGATCCAGAAGCAAAAGTGGTCATTTTCAGTCAATGGGCTCGAATGAATAATATAGTTGCGCAAGAACTCGAAGAGCGGGATATGTCCTACCAATATTTACATGGAGGTGTCCCCAGTAAAAAGCGGCAGGCACTGTTGGATAATTTTAGAGATGACCCCAATTGTAGGGTATTTTTATCCACCGATGCTGGAGGGGTGGGTCTCAATTTACAATCTGCTTCTCTAGTGGTAAACCTGGACATCCCCTGGAATCCAGCTATTCTGGAACAGCGTATTGCACGGGTTTATCGGATGGGGCAAAAACGTCCCGTACAAGTTATTAATCTCGTAGCCGCTCATACCATTGAACATAGGATGCTGGGCGTACTAAAGTTTAAAAATGCCATGTTTAAAGGAGTGCTGGACGATGGAGAAGATGCCATATTTTTGTCCCAATCCAAGTTTTCCAGCTTTATGGGTAAGATTGAAGATTTGACAGAAAGTGAGCAGCAGAAATCATTACACCCTGCGCCTGCTGATGCTTCAATGGAAGAAATTAAAAAAGAAATTGCGGAACAGGAATCCCCTAACCAGGAAGACTCATCCAATGATCCGGCCTTTTCTAATACGCCCAATCCAGAAGAAGCAAATGCTATTGAGATACCCGGTCAACCTAGAATCCCCAACGATCCACAGGAAATTCTACAACAAGGAATGGCCTTTTTTCAAGGAATGGCAAAGGTTTTACAAAGCCCAGAAAAGACTGCTGATTTTGTGAAAAATATTACTGAAAAAGACGAGAAGTCAGGACAGACTTTTATTAAAATACCAGTTGCTGACGAGCATTTTTTACAGAATGCACTAAAGGTGGTAGGACAATTTTTTAACAAAATAGAGAAAAGTTAAAAAGACGGTCTCCATCAATTAAAACGGAGACCGTCTTTTTATTTAGTACTCATCCAGTCGTAGGAAATCAAAATGACCTTTTAAGGATCAAGATTTTCTTTTCTAAAGATTTGTAAAGAAAATATTTTTAAACAGATCAATAGCTAATTTTATCATTCTTTTATTTTGCTGCTTCAAAACAATACGTATTGAGTGCATTCTGTATGATGACATATCCCTTTTTATCATCTCCAAGGTCGGCACAATACACCGTACCACCATTCCAATAAGCATTCGATTTTTCGTATCGTTCAGGGTCGAGTTTCCATAAGGTCTCACCTGTTTTTATATCTACGGCATGAAAATATCCTGAACTACCACCTGCAAAATATACGACACCGTTAAGAATTCTATCATGAAGACTACTACTCGTTCCAGCCCCCTCTCCAGTCCAGATTGTTTGACCTGTCTCAGGGTTAATTCCATACAATACTTTA
The DNA here is from genome assembly GCA_937928405.1 of uncultured Saprospiraceae bacterium. Lineage (GTDB taxonomy): Bacteria > Bacteroidota > Bacteroidia > Chitinophagales > Saprospiraceae > JALZUU01. The sequence continues at coordinate 33,247 of CALFWZ010000181.1, read as the reverse complement.
TTTTCACAGTTTGCCACCAGTATTCCGTCGCTAATCTCATAACCAGAAAATTTAAAATTATGATCAAAATCTTTAGACCATACCTCTTCACCAGTCAAGTAATTATAGCAAAATAATTTAGTACTAATATTTGATATTATAGTATTACCATGCTTCACTAAAGGGTTTTCGATATTACCCCAAGTAGCTGGTTCCGCAAGTACCACATCATTATAGACCCATAGGTTTTCGTCTAAATTATATAAACCTAAATAGGATTGCACTATCCATTCTGGAGGGAATACTTGTTGCCAGGTAACCACGAGATGCCTTTGCCCCTCTATAATTGTAGGTAAAGAAGTTGAAATTTGCGTCGCTCTTGTGCCGCCAAATATCATGGTTGTATCTACATCAGGGAAAAGTGCAAGGGAAGGGAATGCGTCATAAAAATCTCCAGTAAAAACACCAACAACCAGCAATTCGGGGAAAGAATCTGTCTCGGTAGCATTCCAGTAGATAGTGCCATTGAGGTCATTTCTGTAAATGGTGAAATAGGCGTCAGTTTGATGCTTTTGGACGGTTGTTCCATTTCTTACATCTACCCAATAGGCTTTGTTTCCAGTTCTCCAGTGAAGGACACCATCCTCTTCAAAGACATATCTTCCATTAATTGCCTCCTGTTCAGGATTAAAAAAATCTCCCCATTCCCAAACTAATTCTCCAGAAGAAATATCAAAACCTTGCAAAGTCATTTTGCCTTGCAAATTACTAAATGGTACGACGGCAATATTTCCGAATATCCAATTTCCGCCAGTACTGGTAGAATAGTCCAACCAACGACCACTCTCTGTGTGCGTCTTTTCCCAAAGGGGAGGAAGATATTCGATCTGTCCACTTGAATTTTTGGCATCACCTTCATTCGCTTTTTCACAACTGATAGAAAAAAGGAAGAGTCCTAACAAAATAAAATAACGGTATTTCATAACTCTGAATTATTGAGTGTAAAAGAAAGAACTCGGATCATCTAGTATTCTTCGTATTTCTCGCTCTACGTTTATATGTATTACTTCCTCACTATGATTAGCCTGGTCTGCCTCATAAATATCTTCAGTAGCAACTGTACCTATTTGAGAGTCCTTACAAATAAAACCATCCGAAGCACCATTGAGTACTATTTCTACAGAATAGTTGATTGGTTCTTGCGTGCAATAAGGATACGGATCACAATATTGTTGAACACAAGCAATCCATTGTGGTGAACCAGTAAAGCCAAAGTCAAGACAATTTACTTCTCCTGATTGATAAAAGGTTACCGTTTCCGTTCTAGTAGAAGCACAATCAATCAATTCATTCCAGTATCCTTCCGAATTATCAAGCCATTTTACCCCTTTCCTCCATTGTACCGCCTTATAAGTCTCAACTATAGTTGTTTTCCATGCAGCAGCATTAAAAAAGCCAATAATACCAGTTACTACTGCGACGCTTGTGTGCGCAATAGAATATACATTATATAATGTTCTAAAATTTCGTGCCCTATCCATCCATTCTGTATCGTTTTCATTTTCACTAGCTAATGAACTCAACAATCTCCAATGTACGGGACTTCTTTCATTACCCCAAATCGCCACCTGTGGGATTCCAGATATTTGTCCTGACAAATTTGTTATAACGTCACTACCTACTGCTAAATCTTGAGCAGATTGGTTAGTTTGCCCCTCAATTAGCGGCACAATAAAATTATTCACTCCATTACAAATCATACCAACCGTGAAACCCTGAAGGTTTATAGGCACAATTGGAATCTCACTCGTGGGGCCAGCTAACATACTATTGCATGCAAAGTTTGTTGCATTGGCTACATCACCATTTAATAGCGAATTTGCTATCGCCGCCCCATTATTTGGTGTACCTACCGTAATGATACCTCCAAAATCTCTTTGATCGGTTGGATCGTCATCAATTGCTCTAGCAACTACTCCACCCATACTATGTCCTATTACAATACCGTTTGGATCACTAATTATAACCGCATCGTCTTGGGCAACCTGAACACCTTCTTCTGATTCATAACCGATACTTATGTCACTTGCATCTGTAATCATCAGTTTTTCATCTCGGAAAATAACTTCCATTTCATCCCATGCTGTACCATTTTGACCAAGTCCATGTAACCAGGACACATTTCTTGTTTGAGCTGTAAGCGTGCTGCCAGCACTAGTTATTACTAATAAAACCAATGATAGCCTGAATAAATTATTATTAAGTAATTTCATCATTATAATTATTTAAGATATTTAAAATCAAGGTTAGAAATCTCTGCAAAGGTCAAAAGAGTTGCCTTTTTACAGTCGGGTAATTCTTGATGAACTTCCTGTCTAAATCCTTTTAGCGTACAGTCATCATATTGATACATCATAGTTTGTATGACCTCATCATTTTCATCGTATAACCTTGATGCCATTAATACTTTTCTATTGATGTCGACAATATTAACCACATGCCCCACTTCAGTAGCTGTACTTCCATAAGGAACTTCCAACATTCTTATCGTATAAATATCATCGCTCATTTTTTTCACATTTTCATTGTATGGTGCAGTTGCTATTAGTCTTCGCAAGCCGTCAAAAGACATGTTTGATGTACTACAAGCTATCAGGTTGCTTATATCAAGTTCTCGGATATCCATATTCGATAATATATCACTCATCTGATTAGCAACAGATGGCATATCAATTGATTGCCCTGGTACAGATTTTATCAATCTTCCCCCAGCATCATAAAGTTGCATCTCACCATTATCCAAAATAGTCTTTGATACTTTAGGCTGGTCATTGGGTAATGACTGATGAGGACCGTCAAAATTATTTTTAGAAGGTAAACTTTCTGTGATTAACTTAACAGACCCATTGTCTTTTATGGTCATTTCTACTTTTTGCTTGTCTGCTATTGGTGCTCCCGCAGCAATATCAAACCTTGTAGGATCACAATCAAATTGGGTAATAGTAGTGGCATCCATTTCATAAGAGATCGTAAGCAACTCTACTCCCTTCTTACTTTTTTCACTACGTAAAGTTGCTTCGTCAATGCTTGAGCTTAATTCATCTATACTTGAATTTAAACCACTTTCATCAGAACAACTAACGAGCATATGTGCTATTAATAAAACCATCAACAGGATTTTACTCAATCCAAACATTTTCATATTCAGTAATTTAAAGGTTGAAAAAATTATACTATTTTTTGTCAGCTTGTGACTAGGTCGTTTATATTCACACTAATGGTATATTGACTTTATATAAACACAAACTACTAAAATTTTAATTCAAAAAAAGTAAGCATTATACATTTGTATATAAAACGTCTAAATACAACAATAAAATTACACAAAAACATAAAATATTTTACATTTCAATAGATTTAACAAAAAAATCCTCCAAGGAATTTCTCGCTAGGCTTGAAACTAAACCTAATATTTGCGCTCACCTTGATTAAAATACAACCAAAACATTTTTAAGCCCTTAATCAAATAAGATGACAATTAGAAAATAAAGTATAGTCTGGTAAAATGCTTATCAGGTAATTATAAAAAAAAGACTGACTACGTTTTATTTTCGTAGTCAGTCTTTTTAATTAATATTTAGTATTTTCTAACAACAACCTCCTCCAGGTGTGCAGCCATTATTGGCTTGCACCAAATTTGTTACCACAGTCGGCAATCCACAATCTTCCAATGCTAAGCAAGCGGTTTGTTTATTGGTTAATAAAAAGTTTCCATCTTTAAATTCCAATCCAAATTTTCCGATGGTCCCAGCTTGATATTCAACTTCTATTTCTAGATCTTCCATTCCTAATTTGGATTCAGCTAACGTGATGATCCCAGCTAATTTTTCGGTACTCAGACGGTGATCAAAATCGTTTGCTTCCCAGAGTTGTAAACTGGCAACTTTTTCTTCGCGAATTTTTCCGCCACAATCAATAAAATTTTTCGTTACCATCCCAATCTCGGTAATATGAAAATGAGCAGGAATTGCTTTGCCATCGGGCAGATAAAAATGTAATTGATCGACCGCAGTCAGTTCTTTTTTTAAATCAGATATTTTCATTATAATTTATTTTATGGAAGTTTTTATACAACTTCATAGTTGAAAAAATTTAACAACAATTATTAGCGGAACTAATTTTCTTAAAAAAAGAAAAAAACTGTTCCTTTATTTCTTTCCATTTATCAACATCTAAGCAGTAACACATCTTTGTTCCTTCCACTGTACCCTTAATCAGTCCAGCCTGTTTTAATGCTTTCAGATGCTGAGAGATGGTCGGCTGTGCCAATCCTATTTCTGTTACTAGATCACCACAAATACAACTATTCGTTTCCGTTAGCTGCTCCAAAATGGCGATTCTAGCAGGATGTCCTAAAACCTTTGCCAATAAAGCAAGTTCGTTTTGCTGATCTGTATATAAATTCGTTTTTGTAAGGCCCATACTATTTGATTTGTAAATTACTATATCGCAATATAACGATAAAACATGACAAAAACTAGTCTACCACCTATAAAATTTCTTCTTTCAGTCTAAATTAAGTACCTTTGGTTTAACTTTTACCAAAAATAAGCCCCTTTCAGGCATACAGTCCAGTACCCCTTTTATTGCATATTCATTTCCGGCCACCTTATAGAATTCGTCCCAAAACTAAACGAATGCTTATAATCAGACTTAGAAGTTGTTTAAAAACTCCAAAATTGGCTACGAACTGATAAAATTCTCCAACTCTTCGCCTTTTTCCTCGTCCGTAGCGCGGCTACGCACTTAGAAAAGAGAATCGATTTGAATAATTTTCTCTAGTTCTCGCCTGCTTTTCGAATTCTTAAACAACTTCTTATTGAAAACTCCATTTCAATAAAAGAGAATAATATATTTTAATTAAAAAGTTCTTACTGAAAAGTAATAGTCATTCAAGATGGCAATGAAACCTGAATTAAGATTCGACTGCAATGTATAACATAAGCGTACATTATACAATCGCATCGATTGTTCTGTTTCTTTTATAAGGCATTCAGTACACTCAATTACTTATTAAAAGGTTAAACACCGCATTTTTAAATCCTCCGATATGAGAATTTTTATTATTGTAATAATTACTTGCTTACTCTTTCATTTCAGCAGTTCAGCACAAATTTTTTACGTTGCTCCCAATGGTACTGGAGATGGCACCTCATGGAATAATGCCACTAGTGATCTCCATAGTCTCTTAGAAATGACCTCACCAGGAGATGAAATTTGGGTAGTGGCTGGCGTTTATTTTCCCGACCCAATTGATCGAGAAGCATCATTTGTCATTCCTTCCGGTGTGGCAGTCTATGGTGGGTTCACTGGTATGGAAACTAGTCGAACAGAAAGAGATCCCTTGATAAACTTTACCATTTTGAGCGGCGCTATCGGTGCAACTACGAATGATGATAACAGTTATTCAGTGATCCGGACCACCAACGTTAATGCTAATACGGTGGTTGATGGTTTCATCATTGAAGAAGGTACTGCAAATGCAGATAATGGAGGATTTGAGAACCCAAATCGAGCCGGAGGTGGCTGGCATAATCTAGCAACCAGTGGAAATGAATCCAGTCCAACCATCAATAATTGTATCTTTAAAAATAATTATGCTTTTGGTTTTGGAGGTGGTTTGGCCAATATTGCAGACTATGATGCTACTTGTAACAGCCTTGTCAGTAATTGTATTTTTGAAAATAATTTTTGTGATAATGATGGTGGTGGAATTTTTAATAGTGGTAAAGTAAACGGCCATTGTCAGCCACAAATCATCGATTGTGTTTTTGACAATAATACGGCTGAAAACGGAGGAGGAGCGATCTATAATCATGGTCAAGATGGTATCTGTAGTCCAATTATTGATCGTTGTCAAATTCTCAATAACTATGCGGGTTATGCGGGTGGTGGAATCTATTCCTTCGGTAAAGATGGCATCGCCGATCCTCAGTTCAGTAATTGTCTGATCATAGGTAATATCGGACAGTTTGGTGGAGGTGGAATCTATAATCTTGGTAATGGCCATGGCTCCGCTAGTCCGACCATTGTTAACTGTACCTTTACTTTAAACTCGTCCGTCGTCGGAGGAGCTATGTATAATAACGCAGGATCAGCAAATGGAACGGCCAGTCCTGATATCATAAACTGTATTTTTTGGAATAACCCTGTCTCTGCCGGCGGCTCTGTCTTTCGAGCAAATTATGGCACTCCAAATATTTCTTTTTCTATCGTTGACGAAGCAAGTTGCAATGACCTAAATAGCGGAACCGCATCAAACGTCACCTGCGGTCCTGGAATGCAATTCAATATAAATCCTGATTTAACTCCTACCTTTGGTATTCCCATCGGCTCACCAGCCATCAATGCTGGAAATAATTTCATCCTTAATTCAATAGGTTTGACACTTGACTTAAATCAAAACGCCCGAATACAAAATGCTTTAGCAGATTTGGGAGCAACAGAAACCTTCTCCCCTGATCTAGATACAGATGGGGATGGGATTACAGATGCTAACGACAATTGCCCTACTATTCCAAACAACAATCAGCTAGACATGGATCAGGATAATTTTGGAGCGGTCTGTGATTGCGATGATATGGATGCGATGGTTAATGATAATGCTACTGAAATTTGTGATGGTATTGATAATAATTGTGATGGTATAATAGACGAAGGATTTGATCTAGATGGAGATGGATTTAAAACTTGTGAAGGAGATTGTGATGATGCCGATGATACCATCTTTCCCGGAGCTTTAGAAATTTGTGATGGCATTGATAATAATTGTGATAATATGATAGACGAAGGTGCCCAACCTGTTGCGCATTATCCAGATCTAGATGGTGACTTGCTTGGTGATGCGGATGCCACTCCGTCTTTTGATTGTCCACCATTGCCAGGTTACATAATTGATAACACAGATTGTGATGATACCAATCCATCGCTTCCAACAACACCGGGCACCTTTTGTAGTGATGGAAACCCAAATACTATGAATGACATGATTCAAGAGGATGGTTGTACTTGTCTTGGAACTCCATTAGCGGGTTATTGCGCGTCGTTAGCTACAGAACCTTGGGTAGAGTGGATCGAAAATGTTAGCCTCAATGATTTAGATAATACTAGTACAAAATCCCAATATAGTGACTTCACCAATCTGGTGGCCAATGTAAATTTGGGGACAGATTATCAATTTTCCTTGCTACCTACTTTTAGTTATTTTCACAACATCGAGTATATTCAGGTTTGGATTGATTATAATCAGAATGAAAGTTTTGATGATCCAGGCGAATTAGTCGTCTCCACTATTTATGAGAATGGAATTGATGGAACTACCGCAACTCCGGTTACTGAAAACATTTCTATTCCAGCAGGAGCGATGACCGGAAATACCCGTATGCGTGTATCCATGCAAAGAGATCAAGCCAGTGGCCCATGTGAAGTTTTCGTTTTTGGAGAAGTAGAAGATTATACCATCAACCTGATCAGCAGTGGTCCTATCTTAAGTTTAGATTGCTCCGATAACCTTACCATCGATTTAGGAATTGGAGCCACTACTGGAATCATTAGCTGGAATGATCCCATCGCTACCACTTCTTGTCCCGATGAAATTGTCAATCTCTTGCAGACGAATGGCCCCATCAATGGTACGGTTCAATCCACCGGTACCTATACCATCTCTTATGAAGCTACCGATAATTGTGGAAATATTGAAAACTGTTCCTTTGATATTACGCTCGAAAGTTCGCCAGCATCTCTTAGCTTAAGTTGTCCATCGGATCAAGTAATTTCCACGATTCCTGGTGCTGCCACTGCTGTCACTACTTGGACGATTCCAAGTCCGATTTCGGATTGCCCAACAGGAACGACCCTCCTCAATCAAACTGCGGGCCTCCCCCCCGGAAATAATTTTCCCATCGGAATAAATACCATTACTTACGAAGCATCGGATGGCTGTGGGAATTTAGAAACCTGCTCTTTTACGATTACTGTTAACGATGGAGGTATTCCTACTTTGACCTTAGATTGTCCCGCTAATCAAACTTTAACTACACTGCCTGGAGAAAGCACAAGTATTGCTACTTGGACTACGCCTGTTCCAACAACCAATTGCCCAACAGGAACTACCACCATTTTACAAACGGTAGGTCTTCCTTCCGGAAATGCATTCCCAATCGGTACGAATACAATTACCTACGAAGCAACGGATGATTGTGGAAATCTAGAAACTTGTTCTTTTATCCTTACCGTTAACGATGGAGGACCAATAGGTAATGGTTACTGCGAATCAGCAGCTTCTGCTCCTTGGATAGATTGGATTGGTAATGTTAGTTTGAATGATCTAAATAATCCTAGTAATAAATCTGGATACAGTGACTTTACCAATTTAGTGGCTAATGTAGATATAGGAGGTAATTATCAGGTTGCGGTTCAGCCCATTTTCAGTTACACTCATTTTACGGAATACATCCAAGTTTGGATCGACTTCAATCAAAATGAAAGTTTTGCTGATCCGGGTGAATTAGTAGTTGATGCTGTTTATACGAATGGGATTAATGGAACTACAGCAAATCCAGTCATTCAAAACATTAGTATTCCTTCGGGAGCCGCTACAGGAAATACACGAATGCGCGTTTCTATGAACCGTACTGAACCGGCAGGACCTTGCGAGCTTTTCGAATTTGGAGAAGTGGAAGATTATACGGTCAATATTATCAATAACGGACCAATTCTAACGCTTGGTTGTTCTACAGATCTTAACATCAGTGCTGGTGTTGGTGCCACCAATGGAGTCGTTAACTGGCAAACGCCTACTTTTAGTAGTACATGTCCAACTGGTACACCAACCCTAACACAGACCAGTGGCCCAGCTAATGGTAGTACTCAACCGCTTGGAATTTATACCATTGCCTACGAAGCAACCGACAATTGTGGAAATTTGGAAACCTGCTCTTTTACCGTCACACTAAGCAGTGACCAGGCTTCTCTCTCCATTAACTGTCCTGCTAATCAAAATATAACAACGGCTGCGGGATCTACCACGGCCATCGCTAACTGGAATACGCCTACCCCTCTTACAACTTGTCCTGGTGGAAATATTACCATCGATCAAATTGCGGGGTTACCCTCAGGAAGTGATTTTCCAATTGGAACGACTACGATTACGTACGAAGCCACAGACGACTGTGGAAATATTGAAACCTGTTCTTTTACGATCAACGTAAGCGATGGAGGGCCAATTGGTAATGGATACTGTGCCTCTGCTGCAACTGCTCCTTGGGAAGAATGGATTGGCAATGTAAGTTTAAGTGACCTAGACAATACCAGTGGTAAAAATGGATACGGTGATTTTACAACACGAACGGCAAACGTAATAAAAGGAACAGATTATACGCTATCCATCCAACCGGTTTTTAGTTACACACATTTTACCGAATATTTTCAGGTATGGATTGATTTTAATGGAAATGAAAACTTTAATGATCCTGGCGAGTTAGTCATTTCTACCATTTATGAAAATGGTGTAAACGGAACCACGGCTGCTCCGATCATCGAAGATATTACGATTCCAACCAACGCTCCCAACGGTGCCACTCGAATGCGCGTAACCATGAGTCGTAATGCTGCGGTAGGTCCGTGTGACGCTTTTACTAATGGAGAGGTGGAAGATTATACCATTAATATTCAACCCGCTCCTGTCAGTTCAATTATAAATAGTAGTGTTGCGTTTAATCTTTCAGCCTACGTCGAAGCCCGAACCGTTAGACTGAATTGGGTGACTAACTTAGATGCAGAAACGGAGACTTATACCATTGAAAGAAAAGGAAGGGATGGTGTATTTAGTGTAATTGACCAAGTTGCATCTTATGATAATACGGAACAAACGCATTTTTATCAATATCCAGATTACTCGCTAACCAATGGTCGTTACGAATATCGAGTGGTTGCCAATAAACATGATGGAACCACCGTATTTACCAATATACAAGCCGTTGAGCTAGGAGAAATTGTAGGAAGATTAAATGTTTTTCCAAATCCAGCCAGTTCGGAGGTTACGCTGATGAGTGAATTATTAGTTGATCATTCTGTCAATCTGATGCTGACTAATAGTTTGGGGCAAATTATCCACCAAGAGCAATACGATCCAACTGCTGATCAGCGGATCATCCTTGACGTGAGCAATTATCCTAATGGAATTTATCTGGTAAGATTCCAGACTGAAAAACGAAAAGCGTTACATACTCGTTTGGTGGTGGAGCGAGATTAGACTATTGAATGGTTGAGTTAAAATTCAACATTTCAACAACTCAACATTTCAACAAAACCCTACATCCGCGTCGCCTTTCTTTTTTTCTTTGGCAATACTTTCAGTGGAGTTGACATGATAGGAGACACTTTGTATCCTGCTTTTCGTAACAAGGTAATGACACCAAATTCACCGCCTAGGTGTCCGGCACCAACCGCAAAAAAAGTAGGTTGTTCTTTTGCCATTTTACCAATGACAGGAATCCAATTTTGATTTCTATTTTTTAGAAAGATATCTTCATATTTTCCTATTCCATCAACATCTGATTTGAACATTTGCTGCATCCCAGCGATATCCTGTTGCTTATAAATTTCTATCATCTTACTCAACTCATCTTCGCCCTCTTCATCTCCTCCACGAATAGAAGTGACTAGCATGGCCGCTTGATCTGTATAGGGAATACTATCAAATACGCTCATCTGATATTCGATGGTTTCTAGCCCACCCATATTTTTTTCGTCAGCTTTTGCCATTTCCATAAATTCCATTTCATACGATTTTATATCTTCCCCCATGCCACCTCCTGGTGAAGGGCTGGTAAAATCAAAATCTCCTCCCGACATTGCCGACAAAAACATCGGCTTGATTCTTTCTAGCATCATCATGGGTAATCCTAATTCAGAAAAATGATCACTTACCATTTTGTAATCTTCTTTGCTTAAAAGATCTTTTAAGGTGGTGCCATCCTCCATCATTATTTTACCAATCATTCCCATCATAGCACTCATGTCGGACATATCGTCCATATTAATTTCAAAAACTATTTGCTGCATTCGGTCAAAAACAGCTACCGTAGAATCCGTTAAAAAGAAATCATCTTTGTTGATCATATGGATCGTTCCGTAAAGATAGGAGGACTGCGTCAAATCCTTTCCTTCGATTTTCCACAATAATGATTTTTCCGTAGGCACCAAAGAGACTGGTTCAGTCATCGCTTTTTGGCTAGTCTTAGGACTACAAGCTGAAACAATCAGCACTAAAAGGAAAAAGTATGGAATAAATATTTTTTTCATGATAATAATTTTTGAATATCTGTATCGTCCGCGCTCCTACCGTCAAAATCCTGAACAATGCCTAATAAAAGTTGGATGTCTTTGAAAAATTCCAGTACCAAGGTGAAACTGACGTTGGAACGGAATATATAAGGCTCCAAAATGTCTTTTGGTTCAGTCACAGCCACGTATATATCATTATTTACAAAACTAAGGTAAATTTCCTTACCTATCTTTTCCCGATAACGAGCAATTTTGACTTGTATATTTTCATCTAGCACATACCTTGGCTGCGCATCAGGCGAAACATAAACGTCAAATAATTCTGCAAAGGCAGGATTCATATATGATTCATCCAGTTGCTCTCCTCCGGCACGATCAAAAGATTTAATCGTACGGGTAAGATATTGTTTAAATGCAGCCGGCAAAATCAGGATAGCTCCTCTTACCGGACGTTTCATCGTCGCTCGCATAAATACCCCGCGAAAAACATAATTATACCGATCTCGTACCTTGGATAATTCTCGCACTTTCAACTCACACATTTCAAATGGAACCTCCCCAATTTTTCCACTGATATAATCTTCTCCTTTGTAGAACGAAGCGTTGGAAGTAAAAATTTTACTTTTCTTAAATTGATGCTTTCCAATAAATCGTTCTCCGTCGTAACGAAGCGTGTCGAAGTTTAGATCATCGTCTATAAAATCTAATACAAGATTGACTACATTCGGTTTGAAAGTTTTAACAAATTGATTCATCCGATAACTGAGATATCCCAGATAAAGTCCAAGTGGAATCATCAAAAAAAAAGTAACCGTCGGAATATTTAGATACATGGACAGAAAGCCAATAGCTAAGAAAAGTAATACACTTATTAAAAATAACCAGAGTAGTCTTTTTCGCTTGTTTTCCATTCTGACCAACTCGGGATGAATGGTATGGTTGTAAAAAATGCGAAATTCGGCGAGTCGATCCATGTGGAAAGGTTAATAGACTTGTTTTCTTTTTAATAATAAGACGGTAATTTTTTATAGAAAAAAAAGTTGATAATTAATTATCTGAGTTTTAGACAAATTTCTTGCTGGTTGGCTAGTTCGCTGGTTAGCCAGTTCGCTTCCTTCTAACGAACTTTACGAATGAAGGAAGCGAACTGGCCAAGAGGCTAACTCTAACTAGCAAAATTTATACTCGGAACGGGGCAAAAAAGTGATTTTTCAATACTGTTTATTCGTTTAACTGTTTAACTGTTTATCCAAGTATAGCTTGTAAACGAATAAACAGTTCAACAAATAAACAATTAGTTCACTTTCACAATTTTATCCCGTTCGCAGTATATTTTTTCCTTACTTGTCATTCCCTCATCTTACTTCAAACATTACCGATTCATTATTTAAACAACTTCTATAAAAAACGGCTGGTTCCAAGTCGGAATCAGCCATTTTTTAGATATTAGACTTGTTCAATCAGTTTATTTAGAAGATTCTGAAGCACTGTTTTCATCAATATCGTATTCGTCCAAATATTCTGAAATAAGGCCACCGATAATATCTTTCAGATACGCCTTTTCGAGTTTAGCAATTGTTTTTAATTTCAAGAGTTTCTTTTTATCAAAAACAAAAGTTACTCGCTTTTTCTCTTTAGGAACAGCAGCTCGTTTTATTTCCTCTTTGTTAGGTGCTACTGTTTGTCTGATCAAAGCATCCAGTCCACTCATCGGTCGACGGGGGTTTTCAGAGGCAGAAGTATCTGATTGAGGTCTACCAAGTGTACGCTGTTCTTTACGAACAGCTTTTTTCTTTTCTTCTGCAACAGATTCCTTAACAACTGTTTGAAATAACGATTCCAGATCAGCAGTAAAACTTTTACTACTTCCAGAACGCTTTCGAGTGTCCGAAGCTTTTCTCTGTGGAGATTTTTTTACTTTTTTTCCTCCCGGCAAGACATTGTCTCCCATAAATGCCGTTTCTTCTTCGACCGAAGCCGGAGGCATTCCAAAGAGACTTTCCAAACCGTCTTTTAATGTTTTCTTACTCACAATCGTGGGATTTAGTGGTTCATAATAAAGGTTCGATTGCGGGTTTTAGGCTTCTTCTTTGACAGCAGTACGTTCTAGTATTTCCTTACAAAGATTTAAATAATCTTTAGCGCCGTTGCTACTCTTTGCATAAGAAAATATATCCATACGCTGAGCAGGTGCTTCGGCGAGGGTCACGTTATCACGAATCAACGTATTAAATACTTTATCACCAAAATACTTTTGGATAGTAGCTACTACGTCGCGATTTAATACTTTCCGTGCATCATACATGGTTGCAATTACACCTCCGATCTGTAATTGTTTGTTCAGACGGAATCGTACTTTATCAATAACTTGCTTGATTTTGGTCAATCCTTGTAATGCTAAAAATTCTGTCTGTAATGGAATGTAGACATAATGACTAGTCGTTAGAGCATTTAAGGTCAATAGTCCAAGCGATGGTGGACAATCGATAATAATATAATCGTACTCTTCCAAAACTGGCTGAAATAATTCTTGTAGAATGTATTCCCGCCCGGCTTCGTTAATCAATTCCATCTCTGCACCAGATAGATCTAGACTAGAGGTAATCACGTCCATTCCTTCTTTGACATTATAGGGAACCAGTTCGCTTTCGCCGCGAATAGATTCATAAATCGTAAATTTTTGTCTTGGAATACCCAGTGAAAGGGTGAGGTTGGCCTGAGGATCAAGGTCAATTAAAAGGACTTTTTGTCCTAATTCTACTAAACCAGCACCAATATTAATGGCACTCGTCGTTTTTCCTACACCACCTTTGTGGTTCAAAAGAGAGATTATCTTTCCCATGTACGGTTAATTATAGTGTTTCTAAATAATGTCTAATGCTAAAACGTTCCTTCTGTAAGTGCTGAAAATATAAAAATTTTCCAGCCCCTGTGGACAAATATAAAAAATTCTGACCTTTTCTGAAACTTATGAACATTAATTTTTAACATCGAAGTAGCTTAAAAACTCCCAAATTGCCTACGAACTGATTAAATCCACCAACTTATCCCCGAATCAAGTTCGGGACAAGCACCTTTTTCTTCAACCATAGCGCGGCTATGCTTTCAGAAAAGAGGTTCCCTGCCCGATCGACAATCAGTCAGGCGGGAATTTGTTGAATTTTCTCTAGTTCTCGGCTGCTTTTGGAATTATTAAGCTACTTCGTTAAACTGAAATACAAGACTCAACAATTGAGCCAATTTCATAATATGTTTTACACAAAAAGGCCCTTCCGTAAGATTTGGACTATTTTTGTGATCATGTCTAAAAATTTAGTGATGAAAAAAAGGAAATGGAAATTATATTGTTTTTTGTGCTGCGCATTCCTCTCTTGGGGCGCGCTCACTGCACAAGAAACGTTTGATGCGGTGAAGGTTTACGGTGATTTTTATTTAGGAAAAATTGGTCGCGGGGAACCCAATCTATATCTAGGTCGCTTCGACACCAATAATTTCAAAGGAGCAACCCTTGCTTATTTATGGGTTAATCCCAACAAGAAATATAGCAAGGAACTTGAGCTGGGCATGCGTATCAGAACTCGAAACGTTTTTTTTGATAGTATTGATTATGCTATTAAGGATTTCGAGACGGCTGCACGTTTTGAGTTAGGAGTTCGATTAAAGAAAAAGCTTTTTAATTATCTGACCTTTAGTTTAAACCCTGCGGTTGATTTATATTTTTATAAAGGAGATGCGGAGCCAGCACAAAATTCCACTTTTCCTGTTACTTCGATTGATGGTGGTATTTTATTTTCCTTTATTCCTCACCTAGAAATTCCCCTGGGAGAAAGATTCTTTCTGGATTTAAACATTAACTATATCAACGTTAGTTTTGGAATATCTTATCAACGCAATTTCAATCCTGCTTGGACTGACCAGCAACAAAAAACGGGAGGCTTCGATTTTGATACGCAAGGAGAACGAAGCTTTCAGATCGGATTGGGCTATCGATTATTTCCTCAAAAAAACAACGCACCAAAAGAGTGAACCATCTGCTAAAAATATATACCTTTTTAACGCTATTTTTTAAATTAATTTTAATAAAATTAGTTTTTAGTGGATCACTTTCTGCGCAAAATTTTACTGCCGAAAACTACCCTTCTTTCGAGGTAGGTCACTCACAAGTTTACAGCCTCTTGGAAGATAGTCGCGGCTATTTATGGATTGGTACTTGGGGAGGAGGATTGAGTATGTATGATGGTCAAAATTTTAAAAAATTTACTGGTCAACAACAGCCAGGAACTAGATATATTAACACCCTACTGGAGGATGACAAAAAAAACATTATAATCGGCGGAGCCGGAAACATCACTATTTTTGACGGACAATATTTTAAATCACTTCCTACCCTACCTCCCAACGTCCAACAGATCAAAGACCTAATTCAGACACCAGATAAAAAAATATGGGTCGCTACCGATCGTGGTTTATTTTTTCTAAAAAAAGATAAGTTAATTGCTGTTCCTAGTTTTCCAGACAATGCGAATATAGAAGACCTTTTTCTAACCAAAACTGGCACACTATGGATAGCTACTACCGAAGGTGCCTATTATTTTGAAAATAATTTTTTTAATAAAATCAGTACCATTGATGGATTGAGTCGTGATCATGTACGATCGATTACCGCTACCCCTGACGGACGAATTTGGTTAGCAACGGTCACGGGAGGAATTGACATTTACCACAAAACATCCATCAGTCGTTTTTCCGAATCTGATCAACTAGAAGAAGGACTCGGGATCAATACCATTTCCACAGATAAACTTGGACGAATTTGGGTCGGCATGGTCAACGAAGGTACCTATTGTTACCATCCGAAAACGAGTACTGGTTTTTGGTTACGGGAACGTACTACCGCCGGATTGGAAAGTGATAATACAAAAGTCACTTTAGCAGATCAATGGGGCAATTATTGGTTAGGAACTTCTGGCGGCGGTCTTACCCGATATGCTGCCAGCACCCAAGAATTTACCCAATACACCGAAGCAGACGGACTAGCAGACAAAGAGGTCTACGCACTTAGCAAGGATAGTTCTGGGACATTATGGCTGGCCACCAGTCGTGGGGTCAGTACTTTTGATGGTAAAAATTTTAGCAATTTCAGTAAGGACAGAAGTTTTGCAGATATCAAATGCCGTGCTATTTTAGTCGATCAAAAAAATCGAATCTGGATTGGAACAGAGGGTGATGGCCTAAAGTTATATGATGGAAATAGTTATCGTCAATTTCAACCTTGGGATGGCATCGAAGGCAAGTTGATCCAAGATATTGTCGAAGATAGTTTGGGGAATATTTGGGTAGGAATGATGGATGCCGGTATTGCTCGACTGGCCGTTGACCATCGAGACAGTAGTGGAACGACCTATCGCATTGACAGATTTACTGAAAAAAATGGTTTACCTGTCAACGCTATTTACGACTTGCACCTTGATCGCTGGCAACGGCTTTGGTATGCGACTAGAGGTGGTGGAATTGGTTATTTAGAAAATGACAGTACCCTCCTAAACTTCTCTAAAAACGACGGACTACCTTCGATGCATGTACGTACCCTAACCGAAGATTCGCTGGGCTATTTGTGGGGAGGTACCGCAGATAATGGCGTTTTCAATATTCACCTTTATGGGCAGCAACCTCAGTTTTCGGTTTTTGGAGAAAAGGAAGGACTAAGTTCTAATAATATTTATGCGTTGATTTCTTCTTCCAACGATCAAGTTTGGGTAGGCAACCAATCAGGTGTGGATCTAGTGGCGGTGAGTAGTGGCCGCGACGAAATTGATCTCATAAAATTTTATGGAAACCAAGAGGGATTTAAGGGCGGAGAAACCTGTGAAAGTGCGATACTCAAAGATCAAGATATCTTATGGTTTGGGACCATTGGTGGTCTGATGAAATATACGCCCAAAGTCTTAGTGAAAGATGGAAATGCGCCCAACATTCAAATTACCAATATAAGACTATCCTACGATTCTTTACAAAAGACCATCTATGGAAATGTCTTAAACAAATGGGGACAAGTTGATTCTACGCTCATCTTTCATCATAATGATAATAACGTAAGTTTCGAATACAATGGATTGCATTTGCGACAATCATCTGCTTTGAAATATCAATGGAAGATGGATGGTTTAACAGAGGAATGGTCCCTACCACAAACAGATAAAAAAACGGATTTCCCTTATCTCCCTTCTGGTAAATATACCTTTCGAGTACAGGCTGTAAGTGCCACCGGCATTAAAAGCCCGGAAGAATCTGTGACGTTTATCATCCGTACGCCTATCTGGAAAACTTGGTGGTTTAAACTAGGAAGTGCATTGTTGTTTCTTTTCTTGCTGGGTGGTTTTTTCTTTGCTCGCATCCGTACGATACGGCAGGAATCTCGGCAAAGAACAGAGCGCTTAGAAATGGAAAAACATCTGCTAGAGTTGGAACAAAAGGCGTTACAATTACAAATGAATCCTCATTTTATTTTTAATGTTTTAAATACGATTCAGAGTAAAATAAATGCGACCGATCACCGAGATGCTCGTTATCAACTAGCGAAATTTTCTAAATTGATGCGTGCGACGCTAGAAAATTCACGGGTATCGACGATTCCTTTAGAAGAGGAAATTCAAAGTCTGGAAAATTATTTGGCGATGGAAAAAATGAGTCGCAACAATAGTTTTGATTATACAATTGAGCTAGTTGGAACTACTGACCCAGCCACTTTAATTCCGCCCATGATGGTTCAGCCTTTTGTAGAAAATGCTATTATTCACGGCGTTGCCCACGTGCCTGAAGGTGGTAAGATTGATGTTAGTTTTACCCAAAGAAATGGTTTTCTAGAAATTATGGTTTTGGATAATGGCATTGGCAGAGCCGCCGCCAAAGAACGTAAAAGCCAAATCGAAGCACAGCATAAATCTGTGGCCCTCGCCGTTACGCAAGAACGGCTGGAATTATTGGGTGAGCAGTCAGGAGGTCTGAAGCGACTAGAAATTGAAGATATTACTAAGGATGGAAAAGTAGCAGGAACAAAAGTTTTATTACGTATTTAAAAAGTTAAGCCCTGCTTCTTTTGATAAAGAAGCAGGGCTTGAATCGTTAAAAAAACTATTGAGTTTTTATTTTACAATCAATTCGCGTGTGGATTGTCCCGCCGCGGTTTCAATATTCACGTAGTAAATACCCGCTGCGCCCAAGTCGTTGCGCGCTACTTCGAAACGATGATTTCCAGTCGCTAATTCTCCTTTAAAAACGGTTTTCACCAGTCTTCCAGTCTGATCCATTATCGTAATGGTATAATATTCTGAGGCGTCAAATAAATCAAAATTAATGATAGACGCACCGTTGGTCATCACCGTTGGCTCAATCGTAAAATCGCTCACTGCTTCACTTAATCGCTTACTGTTAACCGTTAAACCAATTTCTGTAGAAATATTAGAATTTACATAAGTGTATACGCCATTGTCTTCTGACCAGATAATAGCAACAATTTCAAGTTTTTCTAGATTCCATCCCTCGTCCAACGAAATACTATAAGAACGATCCATGATCGTACCGTCGGTTACGGGCCCCGTTGTTAGCTGCTCGCCAAAATGCGATGGTGTAAAAGCGGTCACCAATACTTTTTCGTGTTCTGCGTTATTACCTTGGCTTTGTTGAAAACCTACATATCCATCATTGACGATGTAAAGACCAAGATAATAATTCGCATCTGCATCTTGAAAAAATTCTGTTCTGGTCAAAACGCTAAGTTCATTATTTCCATCATTATAGAGCGCGCTGATTCCAGTATTAACAATAGGTGCTTGTTGCGCAATATCGTTTACCGCCTCTTGAATTTCAGCTCTTTTAGTGGCAGCAGTACTGCTACTAATGGACTGCCTTTCATTGCCTAAGTAAAATTGAGGCTGACCAGAGATCATAAAGTTATCCGCTAAGGCACCCGAAGTAGGTGTTAGCAAATTGCCACTATGATGAACAGCCATTAAGGTGGCTTTTGCTTCGTTGTCCTCAATCAAATCGTGAAATAAATCCCAGCCCCAGCCTCCACAAGGAGGGCACCAAGTAGCACTGATTTTGGTGACTAATATGGACTGTGTTTCAGGAGCCTCCTGACTATAACCTGAAAAGGATAGTAATAAAAATGCAATACTTATTGTAATTTTTTGAATCATGATATTTATAATTTTATTGGTATCTTAACGAATGGATCGACAGATTGTTACCGATGACTTTATTATGCTACAAAAGTAAGTAGATTGTAAGATTGATGCTGATTTTTCCACTATAATTGTTGGCTAGTTGGCATTTTAAACAGATGTGCGAATAGATAGTTTAGGGCTGTTGCCAAAATAGATTTATTAACAACTTATTCCTTTCTTTTCCACCGAAGTCCTCGTAGGCGACGTGGCCCGTACCATAACCAGAATCCAGTGATGGCTAATAGGATGACTCCCCACCCCAGAAAATTCATGGCGGTAAGTTTAAAAATATCGCCGAAGATAGACCCATCGTGCAACGATTCAATCCAATCAGAATAACGGACATCAATAGAAAGGACTGCTCCTGAAGCACCATCTAATTGTACTTCCCAGTTATTTTTTTCAAATAAAATTTTCACCATTCCTTTATCGGGTCGTACATCGATTCGGTCAATGGCATTTCCAACTTGTTCGGGATGTTTTTTGTAGAGTGCTTCTTTGCCGAGCAAAGATAAATCAGATAGTTGTTTCCATTGGGTAAGATCCGTGACTGCTCCACGTTGCGTAACTGGTTGAATCATCGCTACGTCTTTTTTTAGTGCCAGCAAGATGCCTGTCAAAGCACTGCAAATCAACAATAGTGCTAGTACCAGTCCTAGATACCGATGCCAGACGCGTACCCTGCGTAATCCTTTAATGAGTCGATCAAATGCCAATATTAAGTAGTCGGTGGCCAGAAGCCAGGTTTGATAATAATTTATAGATTATAGAAACCAATTTTTACAATAGAAAAACAGCATTGACAAAAATAAATTTTCCTTGTCGCCAGAATCCGCGAAAAAGCGGGTTATCCACCATATATACGACTTTTCCTCGTCCAAGGTTCTGCACGCCAAAAACGGAGGTTTCTTCTATGCTCTTCTTTGCTTCAAAGCCTACAAAACCTGTAATCTGGGGCGCTTTACCAACGTAGCCTACATTCCAGCCATTATCCAAATATTTGTAGGAAGCCCTGCTGGTTTTTAAGGTATGATAATATTCCGGTAAACCATAAGCAAGTGGATGCGTATTGTCTAATTTTATTTTATAAATAGCCCCAGGCATGGCATGCGTGATAGACCTTCGCTCCTGTCCTGCATAATGGGTTCTTTTTGGCGTCTGCTTTTTTCCATTATTACTAGATGAACTTTTCTTTCTTTTTATTTTAAAATCAGGATGTCTACTCACCTTACTTACGGCTGATCCCAACACAATTAATTTTCCACCACCACGGACCCAATCCGTAATTTTAGCCATAGCAGTGCTATCCATTTTCGGATAACTACCATCCGTCATGACCAATACATTATAATCTGCTAAACTCGTTCTACCAAAATCATCGGTATAAATATTGGTTACCTGAATTTTTAATTCTTGATCAAAAAAGTGCCAGAGATAACCAAATGAATTTGGATCTGTTCCCGCTCCTCCCACAATCATAACTTGCGGCTGCTTCAATAATCTCATTTTATCAGATCCAAGATCTTTACCGTTCGAAGAAAATCCAGTCATGACCGGCGTAAGCGTTGCCTCCATTTCGTTAGCCGTTCCCAAAATAATACGGTCAAAAGACTTTCCTAATTTACGATTATCGCCTCGATTAATAATCAACGTACCAGCTGGAAAAAACTCATCTTCTAGAACAAAATCAACAGAAGCTACTTTTACAGATACCTTCTTATCTTGCAATGCATTTAAAAACTGTGCATCTTCTAGTCCATCCCAAGCGACCAAATAAGCATAAGCAGCAGCGGCGTTTACATCGTACTTTTTAAATTCCTCCACAACATATGCTTTGGTTGGTTTTAAGTCAGACTTTAAAGCATAAGCATCTAGTCCGTAAGCATACGGTAATGCCCAAGCAGTAATATCATAAGTCAGCGAATCCACCAAGAAGGGTTCGGGTTCAAAAAGCACCTGTGTCAAAATAGACATCGGTTGGTGCGCATTGATAACCAAGTCATCAGCAGCTAGATTAAGTTTGCCTGTCGTTCCCGTTCGATAATTAAAAGCCGATCCGATAGATTCACTACTTCCAGCGAGCCCATAGGTAATGTGGTGGCTATCCAGAAAATCACAGAGGAATTTAATTTTATCTTTTCCATTACTCGCTTTGATAACAAAACTTTCATATTCACCACTAGGATTGGCTTCGCTAGTTTTAAAATAATCTTCGAATTGATCCGTCAATTGTCGAGCATTCTGAGAAGCTACTTCTATGGTAGAGAGGGCCGTTGTTTTATGGTGTGTGATCCGATCTATTAATTCTAAGGTATCTCCATTTTCTAATAAAATAGCCCGGCCTGCCATACTGTGTCCCCCTTGTTCATAGGTCATACCAATGGCACCGTTAAAGGTCGGATAAGTATCACCATAGCTAGGGTAAAAGAGATCAAAAATCTCACGCGTATAATACAACCATCCTTTTTCATCGAAGTATTTTGCGTTGTTCTTTCCAATAGTCGTTTGGAAATCGCCTTGCCACTGCGTTATATAAGCGTGATAAGGTTGAGCCGCCGGAGCAAAATAATAAGGATCGTTGTGGTATTGTTCGTGAAAGTCAACATGAATATGTGGCATCCATTGGTGATATATTTTTAGTCGCTGCTGTGATTCTACCTGCGTTTGCCAAGCCCAGTCTCGATTCAGATCAAAAAGATAATGGTTGACCCGACCACCAGGCCAAGGCTCGTGATGTTCCGCTGCTTCCGTCAATGGATTGGGTAAGTGGTTACCAATATTCCAGTTCCAGTGTGTATATCGGGAAAATCCATCAGGATTAATGGCAGGATCGATAATAATAACCGTATTTTCCAACCATTTTTGAGCGGTAGTATTGTTGGGTCTGGCTAGATCGTAAAGTGTTGCTAGGGCACTTTCAGAAGCACCCGCTTCATTACCATGAACTCCAAAACTGAGCCATACGATGGCCACATCATCTTTGGTTACACCTCCTGCTTCAAGTCCCGTACGACGGAGATTATTTTGTCTAATTTCTTCTAACCGATCAAAATTTTCTTTGCTAGTAACAATGGTGTAGAGTAAGGGGCGGCGCTGATTAGTTCTTCCATAAGTTTGCACTTTTACTTGTTCGCTATTGGCTGCTACATGTTCATAATAATCTACCAATAAATGGTGTGGTGTAAAATGCTTTCCGTAGGATGAAGGAAGAAATTCTTCAGGAGATAATAGACGATTTTGCGCAGGCAAAAAATTAGTTAGCAAAAAAAATAGTATTCCTATTCCAGCAATTTTTTTTAGTAGCATGTTCTAAATTTTGACATGAAGATTCGTTCCAAATGTTTTTTTACTCTAAAGAAATAGTACACAGTAATTTTGTTTGTGTAAACAACCAAAAACATCATTCGTAATTTGGTGTCTGTTCTGGCCTTTAGTCTGTTCTAGTAAACCGCTTCAGCAATCCTACGGATGGTTTCGGTATCACCCATGGTATAATAGTGTAAGCAAGGAGCACCTTTTGCTTTCAGTTCTTTGGACTGGGCGATACACCATTCGATTCCGATTTCTTTGATAGCAGCCGTATTATTAGCATCCATCGCAGCACTGACAAGGTCGTCTGGTAAATTTATAAAAAATAGCCGAGGTAAAGAATTTAACTGGTACCGCTTGGTGAGTGGTTTCAGTCCTGGAACGATGGGAACGTTGATACCTATAGCACGACAAGCATCTACGTAATCGAAATATTTTTGATTATCAAAAAACATCTGAGTAACGATATAATCTGCCCCCGCATCAATTTTTTCTTTCGTTCGGGCCAAGTCAGCTTTCATGCTTGGTGCTTCAATATGTTTTTCGGGGTAACCCGCAATACCAATACAGAAATCCATTTTTTCGCCGTTCTCAATATTTGAATCCAAATAAACTCCCTGATTCATCACATTAATTTGTTTTACCAAATCCAGCGCGTAGTGATGTCCGTCCGGTTCTGGAATAAATTTCCCATCAAACTTACGGGCATCCCCTCGAAGGGCCAATACGTTATTAATATTTAGAAAGTTTAGATCGATGAGTGCATTTTCGGTATCCTCTTTTGTAAACCCACCACAAATCAGATGGGGCACTGCATCGACTCCATAACGATGCATGATAGAGGCACAAATTCCTACCGTTCCAGGTCGTTTACGAATAGCTATTTTTTCGTAATATCCACTTTCTCTTTTATTGTAAATAAATTCCTCGCGGTGATATGTTACGTCAATGAAAGGAGGTTTAAATTCCATCAAAGGATCCAATACATCAAATATTGCTTTCATGCCTCCACCTTTCAAAGGTGGAAGAACTTCAAATGAGATCAATGTTTTGCCGTTCGCTTTTTCAAAGTATTCTGTGACTTTCATTTCTAAAAAGTTGAGATAAAAACAAGTATGTTAATGTAGTGGCTTTATTTGGAAGCACAAAGATACGAAAGTCGAAGGAATGATTTAGCAGGAGCTTATTTATGCCGTCAGGTTTTAGTCAAAGTTACTTACCTTTGATTTTCAACTGATTAATATATGATTCAGGTTTTCGGTATTCGTCATCATGGTCCTGGTTCTGCTAGACGTCTCCTCAAGGCATTGGAGGCTTTAGATCCTGATGTTTTGCTCGTGGAAGCTCCCGCTGATGCAGCGGTTCTACTAGATAGTATGTCTCTACCAGATTTGATTCCACCCGTGGCGATGCTACTTTATGACAAGAGCGACTTATCAAGGGCTAGTTATTATCCTTTTGCAGAATTTTCTCCCGAATGGCAGGCCATAAAATATGCACTAGGCAAAGGTATTCCAATAAAATTCATGGACTTGCCACAGGGTATTTCTTTTGTCAATAGAGGGAATGAAAAAAACCAGACCAGTATTCCAAATGCTAAAAAAAATCCAAACCAACCGCTGCCCCAATATGTCACTGACCCCTTAAAATACTTGGCAGAACTAGCTGGATATAGCGACAGTGAACGCTGGTGGGAAGCTACTTTCGAAGAGCAGTTTGAGGATACAAAAATTTTCCCAGCCTTACTAGAATTAATGACGAGCCTTCGGGAAGCTAGTCAAGACCATATATCTTCTAATACGCTACTTCGCGAAGCTTGGATGCGTAAGACCATGCGCGGAGTCATCAAAGAAGGAACGGAGCGAATGGCCGTCGTTTGTGGGGCTTGGCATGCACCTGCTTTACACCAATTGGATCACTATAAATCAGCGGATGATAATCGCCTCCTGAAAGGATTAAAAAAAATTAAAATTAGCGCTACTTGGATTCCCTGGACGTATAGTCGGCTGGCTACTCACCAAGGTTATAGTGCTGGAGTTACCGCACCAGCGTGGTATCAACTTTTATTCAACAATCCGGAAGAAGCCGTCCTCCGATGGATGAGTAAACTAAGTCGTTTATTTCGAGAAGAAGATATGGACGGTTCTCCAGCCCATGCGATTGAGGCCGTTAATTTAGCAGAAACTTTAGCAGCAGTCAGCGACCAACAGATAACAGGGATTGCAGAATTGCGAGCAGCGGCCATTGCTATTTTTTGTAATGGTGACGAAGCCCAATTAAAGCTGGTAGAAAATAAAATGATTATAGGCGAAACGATGGGGAGTGTTCCTGCTAGTATTCCTAAAATACCTTTACAGATAGATTTAGAAAAATCAATTCGTTCTGTTCGCTTTGGCAAAATCTGGATGGTGGCTTCGAGTCAAGAAAAGACGTTAGATCTACGGAAGCCAACGCAATTAAAAGCCAGTCATTTATTACATCGAATGCTGATACTCAATATTGCTTGGGGAGCACTAATAAAAATTGCCAAAGGAAGCAATGCAGGTGCCTTTAGTGAAACATGGGAATTGGAATGGCAACCAGAGTTTTTGCTTAAAATAATCGAAGCTGGAATGTGGGGAAATACCGTATCGGCAGCCGCGGCCAACAAGGTTCGCCACGACATGAAAACGTTATCCGTATTATCTGATCTAACGCAATTGATTGAATCTGTGCTTAATGCTGACCTCCCAGATGTCGTAGCTGAACTGCTGGAAAAAATTAGTGACATTTCCGTTAACATCTACGATGTAGCTCAGCTAATGGATGCGCTGACGCCGCTAGTAAATGCATTGCGATATGGTAGTACTCGCGGTCTAAACACTCATGACCTGAGTCAATTGATCGATCAATTTATTCCTCGAATTACGATTGCCTTGCCCGGTGAATGTATTAATTTGGACGAGGCAGCAACCGCAGAAATGTTTAAACGCATCAATGCTACCAATCGCAATCTTTTTATCATTAATGATCCGGCCATGATCAATTTATGGTTAACAACATTGCTAACCATTCAGCAAAATGATCAGACCAATCCACTACTACAAGGAGCGACCACGCGCATTTTATTTGATAAAGAAATTTTAAACATTGAAACAGTTGGCAATTGGCTACACTATACGTTGTCAACAGGTCAATCTCGTGAAAACGCAGCCGCAGCCTTGGAAGGATTTTGTTATGGAAGTGGATTATTGCTGATTCACAACCCGCGATTATGGCAGATTATTGATAATTGGATTCGGGAAATTCCGATGGATATTTTTATGGAACTGCTGCCATTATTAAGACGTACCTTTGCCGTCTTTAGTGATCCTGAACGACGTAAAATGATGGAACTAGCGAGTAGTGGTTCCGTGGCTATTGAGAACAAAGAGACCACTGATGATGTCTTGGACAAAAGACGAGCGGAGATGGTGTTGGGGACGGTGAGGCGGTTGTTGGGGTGAGGAAAAACATAAAATTATTTCATCTCAAAATAAAATATAAGCGCTAGACTTCCTCCAATAAATTATTTCGTCACTTCCCGAAACGCCTCCCACACCCCACCTTCGGGAATCGGCGCCTGCAAGGTTACGCGCTCCCCAGTCACGGGATGATCAAAGGCCATTTTCCAGCTATGCAGTTGGATGGAGCGGTCTTTATTGCCACGGCGAGCACCATATTTTACATCGCCTTTGATGGGAGAGCCGATGGCAGCGAGCTGTGCACGGATCTGGTGTTGCCGGCCTGTCAAGAGTTCGACTTCGAGAAGATGATAATGCTCACTAGAAGCAAGCAGCTTATAATTCATGCGAGCTTCTTTGGTTGTTTTGCCTGGTTTATCTAATGCTACCGATTTATTGTTTTTTTGCACATAGATATGGTGAATCAATTCGCCAGACGATTGGGCAGGTAATTTTTTAACTACTGCCAAATAAATCTTGTCAATCGTTCGATTTTTAAACTGTTCATTAAGCGTAGCCAGACTCTTTTTATTTTTAGCAAATAAAACAATCCCACTTGCTGGACGATCAATACGATGGGTGGCAAAAATGGGAATTTTAGCATAGATACTCGCCAAGTCCGTAAGCGACTTATCGCCAGTTTTGTCCGGTTGTACTGGAATACCTCCTGGTTTATTAAAAGCTAAAAGCTGATTATTTTTATAAATAATCTGATCTGAAATTTGCATAGTTGGCTGTGGTTTTCTCTAAAGTTATTAGAAATGAATAAT
Organism: uncultured Saprospiraceae bacterium; assembly: GCA_937928405.1. Taxonomy (GTDB): domain Bacteria; phylum Bacteroidota; class Bacteroidia; order Chitinophagales; family Saprospiraceae; genus JALZUU01. The sequence continues at coordinate 6,136 of CALFWZ010000181.1, read as the reverse complement.
GCCATTGGTTTAGTTGTACACGCTAACGTGCATTATTCATTATCCCTATTATCAATCATCCAATTCTTCATAATCTGTAAATTCGCCACTGTCTGGTTCTTGCGGCAATTCTTCTTCCTTTGCTTCCTTTAATTGACGAGGCACATACCAAAAACGATATCCTAAAAATCCAATAACCAACCAAAAAATCAATTTCATTACGTGGGTTTTTAACAAAAATAAACTTTTGTTGCTAAATTAAGCGAACCATCCGTTATTTCTGGTGTAGAGAGGAAAGATAGGTTCTTTTCATATGAGTAGAACATACTATTCAATTTGGGTATTTTTCTTACCTTTGTGGCCTTAATTTTAGTTATGAGTCTATAGCTATTTAATATACAATCAATGAATTACAAAAAAATTAATAATATCACCGGCTGGGCAGTTTTCGCAATAGCCCTTATCGTTTATTATTTTTCCGCTGAACGGGTAGGTAGCCTTTGGGATTGTGGTGAATTTATCACCGGAGCCTACAAACTTCAGGTAGTTCACCCACCGGGAGCACCTATTTTTCTCTTAATTGGCCGAATGTTTACCTTTCTCGCCGAAATTTTCTCTAGTAATCCAGAAGATATTTCCTTTGCGGTAAACATGCTCTCTGGTATTTGTAGTGCGTTTGCCGCTACTTTTGTTTGCTGGGTAACGACTATTTTAGGTAAACTAACCCTAGTGGGTCGAGAAAATGATCCTACCGATAGCGAAACTATCGCATTGATGGGCGCAGGTGCGGTAGCAGGATTGACCACTGCTTTTTGTACTTCTATCTGGTTTTCTGCTGTAGAAGGAGAGGTATACGCCATGTCTACTTTTTTTACAGCCCTTACCCTTTGGGCGGCCATTAAATGGTACAGCCTACCCAACGAAGCAGAACACGATCGTTGGCTCGTTTTTTCGGTTTATGCCGCAGGCCTCTCTATGGGAGTTCACCTTTTGAGTTTGCTAACTTTCCCAGCCTTAGCCTTATTCTATTATTTTAAAAAATATAAAAACCATAACCTCCTCGGAATGGCTGCCGCCGCTACGATCGGAGTGGTATTCGTTGCTGTCATTCAAACCTTCGTCATTACAGGTATTCCAAAACTATGGAGTATGCTCGATTATATGATGGTCAATGGGTTGGGGATGCCTGTCCACACTGGACTTATTCCACTATTATTAATCTTATTCGGTGTCATATTTAGCGGTTTGAAATACGCCCATAAAAAGAACAATGGTTTACTACAACAACTATTTGTTGCCTTTGCCCTTGTCGTCATGGCTTTTTCTACCATCGGAATTGTTGTAATTCGTGCCAATGCAAATACGCCGATCAACATGAACGATCCAAGTGATGCGATGCGACTCCTACCCTACCTTAATCGTGAACAATACGGAGAAAGACCCTTACTAAAAGGTCCTCACTTTAATGCTCCTATTTCTAAAGTCAACACCGAAGATCGACTTGGACTCGTCAATGGTCGTTACGAAAATGTAGAGCTAAAAGCCTCTTACGAATACGATAGTCGCGACGAAATGCTATTTCCACGGATGGGACATCAAGATGAAGCGAGAAAAGAATTATATAAGCGCTGGATGAATGGTAAAAAATCCAACCCAACGATGGGAGATAATATTGCTTTCTTCTTCCGTTATCAAATACGCTGGATGTACTGGCGGTATTTTATGTGGAATTTTTCAGGCCGACAAAATGGCGAACAGGGTTTCTATGATTGGGATAAAAAGAGTGGTAATTGGATTACAGGCATTGATTTTATTGATACCGGGATTCTAGGTTTACCCACCGCAGATAATTTGCCTGACTCAATGGGAGATTCCAACGAAGGTCGTAACGCCTATTTTATGTTGCCATTTTTATTTGGCTTACTGGGTATGTATTTCCACGCCAAAAATCGGAACAAGGATTTTCTGGCCCTACTCACCCTTTTTATCATTACCGGAATCGGTATCATCGTCTATTCCAACCAGCCTCCAAACGAACCGCGTGAACGGGATTATGTACTTGTTGGTTCTTTCTTTACTTACGCTATATGGATTGGAATGGGCGTGCTCGCACTATTTAGTCTACTACGAGATAAAATGTCGCAGACGATGGCAGCGGGCGTTGCTAGTGCAGTAGTAATCATTGCTCCATTACTAATGGGGTTCCAAAACTTTGACGATCATTCCCGTCGGCACCATACCGCAAGTAGAGATTACGCAAGTAATTTCCTTAACTCTTGTGAACCGAATTCTATTATTTTCACCTACGGCGATAACGATACTTATCCACTGTGGTACGCACAAGAGGTAGAAGGGATACGGACAGATGTACGGGTAGTCAATCTAAGTTTGATTGCCGTAGATTGGTATATCAATCAGTTGCGTCGTAAAGTAAATGATTCACCCGCAATTGAGATGACCATTCCTGCGGAAGCCTATCGAGGTAAAAAACGGCAACAGCTATTTTTCCTTTCTGCCGAGAATCCAGAAATGCCGCTCAAAAGAGCCATAGATTTTATGGGTAAAGATAATCCACGTGCCGTGCAAGGTCGAACATTAGAAAGCTTTGTTCCTACTAGAAAATATTTTATTCCAGTTGATAAACAACAAGTGGTTGCTAATGGAACGGTAAAGCCGGAACTAGCAAGTCAAATTGCCAACCGAGTAGATTTTACTTTCCCCCGTAATAATTATATTCAAAAAGGAGAGTTAGCGCTATTGGATATTATCGCCGCTAATGCGTTTAAACGTCCCGTATATTTTGCCGTTACTTGTCGACCATCTTCTCTTTTAGGGTTAGATAAATATTTACAGTTAGAAGGGCTATCCCTAAGACTTGTACCCATCAAATCTGAAGGAGACAATCGCTATGGAATGGTTGGGAAAGGTCGAGTCAACACAGACGCTTTCTATAAACACTTTACCGAAGACTTCCGTTTTGGAAATTTTGATAAGATGGATTTATTTGTCGATCGTAGTTACGGACCAAGTGTGCAGACGATGCAGGTAGGTGTTATGCGCGCCAGCGAAGCGATGATCAACGAAGGTAAAAAAGAACAAGCTGTGCAACTAGTGGATACTTACTTTAAGAACTTTCCACACATGAATTTCACTTTTGATCGCTATACCATGTTTTTATTACAAAATATGATTCAAGCTGGTGGCTATCAACAAGCGAAACCTTATATCGAGACCTTGGCCAATGAAACGGTAGAACGTCTAGATTACTATATGTTCAGTATGGATCCAGATATGATTAGAAAAGGATTTAACGAAGACTATGGTACTTATCGAGGAATCATGGAAGAATTAAAACGGATCGTTGCCAGCCAGAAGGATCAAGAACTAATGGACAAATTTAATACAATGTTTAGTAAATTTGCTGGTAATAAAGTGCCTAACTAATGAACGAAAAGTCAATTGTCATCGGTGGAGATCATGCTGGATTTGCTTATAAAAGTAGAATCATACAGTTTTTAGAAGAAATGGGTTATACCGTAGAAGATGTTGGAACGCATTCGGCCGACTCTGTAGACTATCCGGATTTTGCACATCCACTCGCCCGTTGGATCGAAGCAGGAAAATCACCACTAGGAATTACCCTTTGTGGCAGCGGTAACGGCATTGCCATTGCAGCTAATAAACATACGGGAATTCGAGCAGCACTTTGCTGGACGGAAGAACTAGCCGCCCTCGCTAGAAAACACAATAATGCGAATGTACTCTCGATTCCTGCTCGTTTCGTAACGCCTCAATTAGCATTGCGAATGGTAAAAATTTTTTTAGAAACTGAATTTGAAGGAGGTCGACACGCACGCCGAGTTGACAAAATTCCGGTTTAATATATCTCTACACACACTCGTCAATTATTATAACAGAAAGAGCTTGTTTAAAAACTTCCACTAATTAGTTGCTCTTAAAGGTTATCTAAATATTTCTCTGGAATCTACCAGGGAAATATTTTCGTTTTTATTATATTTACATAATAAGTTTGTTTAGAATGAATCAGCGACCACTGATTGTTCGTACAAACAATCAAAGTTTAATTTTTTTAGACTTTATCCTAAAACACTTTATAATGATCCGTTTACTACTTCCCATTCTATTAATACTATCAAGTTGGAGTTTCTCATTAGCACAAGATCAGGTTATCCGTTTTAAACCTAAAGTGGAGGAGGATCTCAGTACCGTAGAAGCTTTTGCAGCTACGATTACCAAAGAAGATATGCGTCGCCATCTGACGATTATCGCTTCTGATGAGTTTGAGGGTCGGGAAACGGGTACACCAGGTAATGATCTAGCCGCACAATATCTGGCCAATCAGTTTATCGGAATGGGCTTACCCAAAGTTGGCGATGATAATTCATATTTTCAGAATGTCACCTTTACGTGGAATTCCTGGCGAAATTTAAAGATGAATATAAATGGTCAGGCCTACCGACACAAGAAAGACTTTATCAGTTTTCCTACTCGAAACAGTGATCTACCAAATTTGACTACAGACGAAATTTTATTTTTAGGATATGGAATAGATGACGAACGGTACAGTGATTATAAAGGTGTTGATGTGACTGGAAAAGTCTTGTTGATTTATAATAATGAGCCACTGAAAAAAAATGGAAAATCTAGAATTACCGGTTCTAAAGAGTTATCCGAATGGTCTACGGATTGGTCTAAAAAACTTCGCACCGCTCATCAAAAAGGTGCAAAAGCGGTCTTAATTATTGATCACGAAATAAAAAAAATGTTGACCGAATCGCTCAAATTTCTGATCGGTTCGCAGATTACATTAGGCCAAATGGATGATCCAAAAACTAATTTTGCCAATAGTGCTTTTATCTCTACAGACATGGCCAAAGAGATCATGGGTGATCGCTATAAAAAAGTGATTAAGGCCCGGAAAAAAATTCAAAAAAGAGGGAAGGCAAAAAGTATTGCGCTACCCGCAAAGTTAATACTCCATCAAGGAAAAGACGAACGCAAGTTGATTGGTCGCAATGTCTTGGGTTATATTGAAGGTAGTGATCCACAATTAAAAAAAGAGATTGTCGTGGTTTCTGCCCACTATGATCATCTCGGCAAACAAGGCTCTGTCATCTACAATGGTGCGGATGATAACGGTTCAGGAACCACGACGGTCCTGGAAGTTGCCGAAGCGATGGCGATTGCTAAAAGGAATGGACAAGGCCCCAAACGCAGTGTATTGGTGCTCATGATGACTGGAGAAGAAAAGGGATTATTGGGCTCTAAATATTACGCCGAACGACCTATTTTCCCTTTAGAAAACACCATTGCGGACGTCAATGTAGACATGGTGGGACGCGTAGATGATCGATATAAAGAAACGCCAAATTATATTTATGTGATTGGCTCTAATCGCCTTAGCTCCGAGTTGCATGAGATCAATGAAGAAATGAACGAAAAATATACCAACCTAAAACTAGATTATACTTATAACGCAGAAGATGATCCTAATCGATATTATTATCGTTCTGATCATTATAATTTTGCCGAAAAAGGAATTCCTGCTATCTTCTATTTTAATGGTACACACGATGATTATCATCGACCAAGTGATACGGTAGAAAAAATTAATTTCGAGAAAATGGAAAAAATTGGAAGGCTGGTATTTTATACGGCGTGGGAATTAGCTAATCGAGCGGAACGCATTAAGGTGGATTAGTGGATGTGTGGATGTGCGGATGTTGGATGTGCGGATGTGTGGATGTGCGGATTAGTGGATTTTTCGATTTTTTGATGTGCGGATTTTTTGATTCGTAGATTTATAATGCACCTAAAACGCAAAAAGCCTGTTTCGACTATAATGTCGAAACAGGCTTTTTTATTTAAAAAAAATTAAGGTGAGTTAGGACCAATTTTACCCCCCAATAAAGTGGTCCCACTCACCCATTAGCACCATTGCTGGTACTAAAGATCTTTGTATAATTTCCCTATATCATTACCAGTACTAATCATCACATTGCACTCGGGGGGATTCTCGGGGGAGGTTCTACAAAAGATCTGTTCTACAATATTTTATTAAGAATTTTTATTTAAAAAAGTGAGCGATGGGACCAACTTTACCCCCCACTAAACTGGTCCCACTCACCTTTTAAGA